>NZ_JAVTSC010000004.1:0-459368 GCF_032678725.1 Pedobacter heparinus | reverse complement strand
TCTGATCAACCCGGCTTTTGCGGGAGCAGGACAAGGTTTAAAACTGAACGGTGCTTACCGCAAGCTCTGGAGCAATGTACCAGGCTCACCCTTAACCCAGAACCTTACAGCCGATTATGGCTTTAACAAAGTTGGATTGGGGCTTACCGTAAACAATGAAAGCGCAGGGTTACAACGGCAAACAAGGGTAGTGGGCAGTTATGCCTACCATTTGAAATTGAACGAGTCCGGTCATCAATTACACTTCGGAGTATCGCTGGGTTTTATGAGCCAGCGTTTAGAAAATGCAGACATTTATGGCAACCCGAACGATCCGACAGTAGGGCAGTACAATGACCGTAAAACTTACCTGGATGGGGATTTCGGGGTCGCTTATACTTCAGATAAACTGAGTGTTCAGGCCTCCATACCAAATTTAAAAAGTGTACTGAAAAAAGATGTGATCAAACTGGCTGATGTGGCTACTTTCTACACGGCGGCAAGTTATAAGTTTAACATCAGCGAAGGTGCCGAAGGGATGGATGTAGAGCCTAAAGTGGCTTACAGAGGTGTGAAAGGTTTTGACAACATCTGGGATGCAGGTGCACAGTTTGGTATTGCCAATAAGCAGGTGTTTTTGCTGGCCATGTACCATAGCACTGAAAACGGGACTTTTGGTTTGGGTATGGATTTTAAAAAGAAATACCTGATCAGCGGAACCTACACCACCCAGACTTCGGCATTGAGCAGTTATACCAACGGAAGTTTTGAACTGAACCTGAGATTGAATTTGAGTAAATAATTGATCACTCAATGATGTTCACGTAAGATTTTAATGCTTTCGCGTAATAAAATTGAGTGCTTACCACAGTTTAGATATGTTTGCCACGGAGTTTGCCCAATTCCATTGACAAAAATGAAGTTTGGTTGTGTCCCACTTAGGTGGGGCACTTTTTAACGTATATAGCATACAATCAAGTAGGATCCTGAGAAGATTATGCTGTTCTGGAAATTCTATAACGATTTCTTCGCCATTTTGAACTATCCTTCTTTTGTTATTGATGGTCAATTTGTTGTCTTGAATTTTAAAAATGGCCGATGGGGATCAATCAATTTGGTTTTTCCAAAAGTGAGCTTTGGTGGTTTAAAGCAGTTTTATCAGTGTTTATACGAGGTAATATAAAGCTGGATTACGGCTTTGATGAACTACAGCGATGATAGCACGCCTAATAATTAACCATATTTTTGATTGGCCAGGTCATCTATAAAATAAGAGACAGCATTAACAAGATGTATTCTTAATGGATTTGACTTTAATATTAACATACCCCCATAGAATTTTTCATTGTTGAATACAGAAATTCTTTTCAGGTGTTCAATATCCTCAATCATTTCCTCGCTGCACCATTTGCTAAACATAATACTACGATGTCTGGAATATTCATCATCCGGGTAACAGAAATATACCAGTGCATTATGGTCATATTTATTGAAAAATTCTTTAACAATATGAACTATAGTTCTTTTAATTTTCTCATCATACTCGTGATGAAATTTCTTACTGTCAAATTTACCGCTTCTATCAAAACCAAAACTATATATTATATGACTATTGCCGTCTTTGTCAAAAATTTGGTAAGAAGTGAAAAATGCTGTGTATTGAATGCCAGAGTCTGTCGTAAAAAAATATATGCCGTTTCCTTTATCTATTAGATTATAGTGGAGAGACAAAGTTAATGTCTTTTAATTTAGACAAATCTTTTCCATTGCGAATGGCTTCAGCAATGCGCTTCTTATCCTCAATCATTTTGATAAAAGGGTTAACACGGAATTTATTTCCTCCCTTATTTGCAATATTTGATGATGCATGTGACATTATACAAAAATACCAATTATTTCCAACAATAACCACACCATCAAAATTGAAGATTATTTCTTAGCCAACTTAGCCCCAAATAATTCGATCATTATAATCCGTGGAAAAACCAATCAAATTGGTTTTCCAGGTATTCCATTACGACCAAAAAGAAGAGCTTGCAGCAAATTGGTACGGGCAATGCGGTAGCATTGCTTTCTGAGCTAGAATACAGCGAAACCGGGCAGCGGCTGCATAAACAGCTGCATGGCAATTTGCAGGACATCAGCTACAGTGATACCGGTAAAACCTATATCATCCATATCGAGTGGCAATCAGAAGATGATGCCGCTATGGATAACAGAATGCTCGGCTACCGGGCCACGCGTTTAGAGTAGGTTTCAGTTCTACCTAGCCAATCGCCGACCCATCCCATTCAAAATTATACAATCGATTAATCCAAATCTTTAGGACATAAAGCCTTTTGGCTGATACATAACGCAGGAATTCCAATACGAACGGCTAATATTGCTCCGGAATATCCACTTACATCAGTAAAAACAACAGAATCATTTGTATATTTATTTTTATCGGACTAGACATTGACAAAAGCTATAACCCCTGTGAAATACCTATTTATCATCTTGTTAATATTCTCAGCGGCGAATTGTGTTCCGCAAACTACACCATCATATAACCAAAAGGCAATTGATCTCAATAATAAAGCAGTCAAGGAAATCATGAAACCTGGTATTTATCAAGAGAAGCTTCGGAAAGCAAATGAAATTCTTGACAGCGCAATAAAGATAGATCCAAAATATCCTGTAGCTTACCAAAATAAAATTTCCAACCTGATCAGCTTGAAAGACTATAAATCCGGTATAAAAGTGGCTGATTTGCTGTTGGAGATTCAGCCATTAGATGCTACTAGAATTAAAAGGGCAGTTATGATCGAAAAGACTGGAGATAGAAATCAGGCGTTGCAAATTTACAAGCAAGTTTATAAACGTTTCTTAAGTACTTTTAATAAAAGCCCTACTGGCATTTCACTTACTGATTTGTCGTATATCACGTTTCTAATTGAAGGGAAGGAAAAGGCCTTCCAAAAGTTAAAGGCGGGAAAGAAACGGCTCTCGAAAGATGATCAAAATATAAAAATGGTTGATGATTTAGAACGGAAATTGCCAACGCTTACAATAGATAAAATATTAGGTGTAAATCCGGATATTCATGTTCCTCTACATATAAAGAAAAAACGTCCAATAAGCTAAGCGCCCTGAAAGGTTTATCACAGCCAGAGAAGTTAAATCTTCGGGCTTTAATGGATACCTTCTCACTTTTCGATGGATATATCAGTGCCAATACTAAGCTTTGATTTTACCAGACCATTGCTCCAGGGTAAGTTTTTTTGCATTTTTGACAGGATGTTCTTAGGAGTTTTTAGCGTAACTATTCATTCATCTTCAATTCCTTTTAAAAAATTGTTTTTTAATGGAAATAAAGTAAATAGCAGTAAATAATTACCAAAGGTGTTTCATTTTTTATAAAATTCTCCTTTATTCTTCTGGCTATCTGTATAGTTGTAGCTGGTATTAAGTTATATCCTTTGACCATAAAGGATGTAGCATTTAGTTTGGTTTTATACCTTATTTCATTGGCTTTGCTATAATTAACTTGAGTGCCTGGGCTTCTTTCAAAATAAGTCCTATGCATACTGTTAACATTAGCACAGAAGAAATGATTACTCCGATAACTATTGGGTCGGTTATCACATCTGAATAATTTTGGAAGTTCTTAACGAGTAATAACCGGATTGTTATGCTTGTCAAGTTTGACAAAAAATGGAGCAGTATCACCAGACCCAGGCTATTTGTTTTGTAGAAAATCCAACCGCCAAATAAACCAAAGAAAATCGCACCTATTATTTGAGATTGGTTAAAGTGCAATAGTGAAAATAATAATGCTGATAAAAAAACAGATACTTTCGGCGAGTATCTTGTTAGGAGGCCTTTTAATATGATTTCCCTAAAAATGAGCTCTTCGCAAATGGGTGCTAATAGTAAAGCTCCTATTGTGATTTCAATTGACATCATTTTAATTTCGGCAGGCATTTTAAGATAGGAGGTTATTGGTGTTTCAAAACCTAGTTTAAAAAAGATAACCGTTAGTATGGGCAGTATTATACTTGGAAGATGGTTAATGCCAATATTTGGCTTTACATCCACCTTATACTTTTTGTTCACAATCCAGGCAACAAATAAAATTGACAAACACCAAAACAGAAAGATTCCGGTATTCTTGAGGTCTTGTGAAACGTTGGGACGGTAAAACTCGAAAATAAAAACTATAGGTAAGCTCAATATCACACTTGACAATAGGAGTATAAGTATTTGAGGTATTGAGTTTGGAAATCTTCCGGTCATAAAATGATAGAGTTATTATTGTTTTGCTGAAGTTAAGTTAAAGCTAATTGCCCTAATCTCTACATTTATATTCTGCTATTTTTCACTTGCAGTAACTGGATTAAAGCGCCCTCTACACCTGTTACAAAAAAGGTTGTTATCGTTCGTAGCTATAATGAATTGCTTCAGCTTCCTGATCGATGGCCTGGCCAGGGTGATTATAGGTCTTTTTTTATTCTCTATTTCCACCGAAGCCGGGGCTTTGAAAAATATTGTCACAGGTAATATTGATGACAGGATAAATGAATCCAAAGTTTTTGCATATAGCATAGACCGGAATAGTTATTTAACCATTATGAAAAGATATAACATTCCTAAATCGCATGCAGATTACCAAGATATGCTGCCAGAGTTAAATGCATATGCAGAAGCAAAAACTTACTGCCGGTTAAATGAAAAACCAATTACGTTTAATAAAGTTTGAGCCTTTGGACGATTTTGAGGACGATTCATCCTACAGTGTACAATGGACATCGATAATTAAGAAATAGTTCTAGAATAGTCTAATCGTGAGGCTATATTACATTGATTACTATAGTCATTCCATTTTTCAGAATTATTTTATTTGTAATATTCATTAAGATAATAACTAGCTTGTTTCAATATTAGTTTCCTCCCTTGATCAGGTAGCCAAATACATCACTGCCCAAATTTAATATCGTAGATCCCCTTATATTCGACGAAATGAGTTGGGACTTCGTTACCATTTTACTATCGTGATATAGATATTGGCCCCATTAGATCAAACCAAAACAAATGGGGCAACAGCAAAACCAAATAACAGCAGAGGATACAGCAAATTACTTAAAAGGGCAATCTAAACTTATTGACAAAATCGTTAAAGAAAACATGGATAAGGTACTACCCATGGTTGTCGAAAAGATACTCGGAATCCAAATCGTATGCAGAGAAGACCTGCCAGAGAGCTTACAGCATACCAAAGAAACCGTACCCGATCAGCTGAGTAAAATAACAGATGCTACCGGTAAAACCTATATCATCCATATTGAGTGGCAATCCGAAGATGATGCTACTATGGATAACAGAATGCTCGGCTACCGGGCAATGCTGCGGCGCAAATATCAACTTCCGGTACAGCAGTATGTCATCTTTCTGGCCAAGCCAAAATCAACCATGCCCTATGTTATTGATGAAGAACATTTAAAATTCCAGTATCATTTAATTGCCTTACAGCAATATAGCCATAAGATCTTTTTAAATTCACCGGAACCAGAACAAAAACTGATGGCAATATTTGCTAACTTTGAAGAAGAAGCCCCGGTTGATGTGATTAAGAGAATACTGCATGGGGTAGGCGAGCAAGGCAATGGCGAGCTGAACAAAAGTAGATACAGAGAACAGTTAAGAGGACTGATCCAATTACGTAAACTGGGTAAAGAATTTAAAATAGCTATGGGAACAATTACAAAATTTAAAGTTGAAAAAGATCCTTTTTATCAGGATGGAGTTAAAAAAGGCGAAGCTATTGGCCGCCACGAAGAAGCCTTAGAAATTGCCAAAAACTTTAAAAACCTTGGCGTAGCTATCGAAGACATTGCCAAAGGCATTGGTCTAGCTATTGAAGAAATAGAAGCACTGTAGCAAACCCTACCATAAAATATTCTCTAAACAAAACATGCTTTGGGCGCAGCCCAAAGCATGTTTTTGTAGGTAAATGTAAATAAAATTACCAAATGAATAAAACCTCAACCGCAATCTTAAAAACAGGTATCATAGTCGGTAGCCTCGACATTCTCCTTGCATTTGCCAATGCGTGGTTCGGTTCCGGTATTTCACCTACTCGGGTTTTGCAGTTTATTGCAAGTGGAGTAATGGGCGAAAAAGCGTTTCAGTATTCTTACGGCATTACTCTGCTTGGTTTGGCAATACATTTTTTCATCGCCATTTTCTGGACGGCTTTGTTCTTCATAATTTACAACCGTTTTAAAAGAATTGTGCGAACACCGCTTTTACAAAGTGTTTTTTACGGGCTTTTCGTTTGGTTTGTAATGAACGTATTGGTTTTGCCACTTAGCAATGTGCCAAAATCCAACTTTCAATGGCTTGAAGCAATCAAGAGTGTCGTAATACTGATTATCGCTATCGGGTTGCCTTTGGTATATTTTGCCCGACAATATTATTCAGGAAAAATTGTATAACATAAATTGTTTCTTTTGGTCACGATACGAATATAGAAATAAGCATTACATGGCTTCTTTAGGTTATCTAAACCCATCTACTACCTAGGCTTGTGTAACCTGTTTTAGTATGTAGTTATCAACAACTTAGGCGTTTAAATTATGAAAAAAACAATTTTAGAATTAAATGGCAAAATCAGTCTATTTAAAACACTCATTTCTGGCTTGGTGTCTTCTACCATTGAGTTTAAAGTCAGCGTATTGCTTTTAGCAATCTTTATTTCGGGAGCATCCGCGTGTAAGCAAGATTCTGAACCGGAACGAACAGCCAGCTTATCAGAAAAGTCATCAGGTACATCTGCAGCTACAACTCTAGCCCAGACCCTGCCAGGGGGCAAAGCCAGGTATACCTGGGTGAATGGAAATTTTGACCTTAATGGTTATACATGGGAGCGTATTGTTAACTTGACTTTTACTGCTTCAAGTGGTACAGTTGGAGCGACACTATGGACTTGGAGAAGTGATGTCAAATCTGATAAAGCAATTTTCAATTCACACTTTTGTACTTTTGATGGCATTTCTAAAACATGTGAGGTTTATACCCCTGGCGGTTGGGTATATCCTGCCGGCCAATATGTGTCCTGGTCGGGTACTTATACCTACAACAGTACCACCGGCCGTCTGGATATAACCTGGACAACCGGTACTTCAGCAACAGAAAGCTGGCAGATCACCAATCCTACAACTTCGATAGCCAGGGCTGCATTAATCACGTCCAGTTACACGCTAACACATGGGCGTGGCTATGGGAGCAATGCTTCATGGAGTACCTATAAAACCATAGCTCAGATGATCCCATTTCCTACATTTTCAGGTACAACCAGCAGAAGGGTTTTTGGAGATTATATTCAAGGCCGCACACCAGCCATAACAGTAAGTGGTTGGGGCGCCAGCTCTCTTGATCTTTCATCGTTTTCAACGCCGTCATCACCTTCTCCTGCCAATACTATGCATGCGAAGCTGCCTAATGTTAATGGCTGCCAAAGTGGATGCTCCACTTCAAGAACAGGTATAGTTTATCATCTGGCGAGTAATAATAATGGAAGGCAAATGGCATATAATAACTTTTGTGCTTGTCTGCCAAAAAATAATGATTACAGTGTAAATCCGCCAATTACCTATCCTGATGGTACAGAATTTCCCCGATATCCGCGAAATCTGCATCCTCTTGCCCTTACACAGATTATAGATGATAATAATAATCTGGTGGCGCTTATAGGCGTAGAAGCACAAAATCCAGCTGTATACGGATTTCCTAACTATCAATTTCAGTTAGTGGACTTTAATAATATACCGTAATGAAAGTACGTGTAATATTATTGCTTCTTATCGCCTCCGTTTTGTTTTTATATAATGAATCCAGGGGACAAGTTAAAAATACCAGTCTCATAATTTGTTCAGACGGTCAAAATGATATTGTAACGGTGTTGAAGGCAAACAACTATAAATTCCAGATATTTTCAGACCAAATGGAAGCAGTTAAAGCTGCTAAAAAAGGTGGTGGTATATTATTTATTGCCAATAACTATCCAAACACACGACTTTCCTATAATAAGGGAGTGCAGCAACTGATCACGAAGAAGGGATTGAAGGTTTTTATAGAATATCCGGCAGTTTCGACCGGTTTATCTGTAGATAGAGACACCATGCATACCCAACTGGAACGCGCTGTAATAAATACCAGCAAAATTGGCGATGTAGATTCTCTTGACCTTATTGGAATTCATAATGTATCTGTAATACGATCTAATGCTAAAAAGCCGCTTATTATTGTAGCCAAAGTTGCTGGGTTTGAAAAAGCCCAGTATGGGATAAGTGATGTTGAGCATGATCCACTTCTTTTTCACCAAGAGAACAATCTGGTCGCAACCACTCGTCTAAGCAATTTCCTTACATCGAGGTTTGGCCCAGAGGATCATGTAAAACCAGTATGGAAATATATTTTAAATTATTTGGACCCTACGGTGAACTGGCAATTCGTTAATTGGCCCTTAAAGGTTAAACCTATGCATCCAAAGGAAGGAATACTATCTAAAAAGGATTATCAGACTGCAATTAACAATGGAATTGATTGGTTTTACAAAGGTCGTTTCCTGATTCATCCATCGTGGGAAGATCAGTTTCTGAAATATGCTGGTTTAGGCGCCCCTCCCATACACCAAAAAATGCCATCTGGAGATGGTTCTTTAGGTATAATGGAAGGTCATCTTTCGCAGATTCAAATGGACGGGTCGCAAAAGTATCGATACTGGATTCGTGCAGACTGTAATGCAGAAACGGCATATGCTTTAAGTACCATAAGTGATACTTCGGCCAAGCAACAAGAAGTCTCCACAAATCTACTCGATTATTTGTTTAAAACTTCAAACCTTAGAGGAGGTAATAAAAATGATCCACAATCGGCTTCATATGGATTAGTTGGATGGAGCACTAATGGACCATACCCAGAAGTTTATTATGGAGATGATAATGCAAGAGTAATATTAGGAGCCCTTGGCGCCTCGGCTCGACTAGATAAAAGCAATTGGGATCGGTATATCGCAGAAAATATCATAGCTAATTTCAGAACCACGGGTAAAAATGGATTCCGAATTGGAAAGCTGTTCGATGCAGGTATTATTAAAAACGGACTATCTGCTATTCAGGAAAATCCTTTAATCAATATTCATCCTCATTATGAGTCATGGTTATGGGCAACATATTTATGGCTATACGATAAAACAAGATATGCCCCGCTTTTGGAAAAAGCAAAAAAAGCAATAACCATTACTATGGAAGCGTATCCGAATTGGAAATGGACAAATGGTATTCAACAAGAAAGAGCTCGGATGATATTACCTTTAGCATGGTTGATCAGAGTAGACGATACGCCGAAACATAGGCAATGGTTAGACCTAATCGTGAATAAACTGCTCGACAATATGGATGAAAGTGGTGCGATCAGAGAAGAATTGGGTTCCTCTGCCAAAGGGAGTTATGGTGCAACCAAAAGTAATGCAGATTATGGGAAGCATGAAGCACCTTTAATAGCAGTAAATGGCGATCCTGTAGCAGATATGCTGTATACTACTAATTTTGGATTTTTTGCACTTAATGAAGCAGCAGCAGCTACAGGAAATTTAAAATATAAGGAGGCTGTAGATAAGATGGCTGATTTTTTAGTTAGAATACAGGTACGAAGCTTTGAGCAACCAAGTTTACACGGTGCATGGTTTAGGGCATTCGACTATAAGCGATGGGAATACTGGGCATCTAATGCCGATCAAGGTTGGGGTGCCTGGGGTACACTAACCGGATGGACTCAAAGTTGGATTGTAACCACCCTTGCTATGCAACAAGAGCATGAAAATCTTTGGGATCTGTCGAAAGAATCAAAAATAAAAGATGAAGCCCAGAAGGCAATTAAGCTGATGCTCCAACGACGATGTAAATTAAAATGATGAAAACTAATTAGATCCGCTATGCTTTAAACAGAACAACCATTTGTCTTCATCTGTTTTTAGCTCTTTTTCGGTATAACGCTCGCTATCAAACCAGTGTTGAACTCGGGTAATTTACGGCTATCAGTTGAATACATCATGCGGTATTCCAGATTGTATTTGTGTATTTACACCTATGTTATTATATTCACAACTTATGCCTCGTTGTCTCCGGAAGTTAAAGATGGCGTTTTTACGTGGTATAGAGAAAATGGCGAATAATGGTATGAAACTGTTTTTGAAAACGGTATGGTGAAAAGTAAAAAGAATTTCGATGCAGATCCGGACGATAAAAAAGCTACCCCTGAAAATTTCGTGATCGAAAAGGACGGAAGTATTACAGGAGACGTTTAGGACGTCAATTCTTTTCTATCCTGTTGTCAGGAACAAACCACACACAAGCCACTATTATGTAGCAGACAATGCCAATCCAGGTATTTATAAATGAAAGTGAAATACCAATGATGCAAAAAACCACTGATATTTTTCCTTTAAAATCATTCCCTATCGATTTAGCGATGGCAGAATCACGACCTTCTACTTTTATTAAAGCAAGTACCAAACAATAGTAAGCAACACCTGCCATCATGAGTACAAATCCATATGATGCTATTGGGATCACTTCTTTGTAGTGCTCACCAACCCAGCTTGTAGTGAAGGGGATCAGCGAAAGCCAGAATAGTAAATGAAGGTTACACCAGAGCACTTTTCCATTTACATGTTTTACCGCATGTAACAAATGATGGTGGTTATTCCAGTAGATGCCGACATAGATAAAACTGAGTACATAGCTTAAGAAAACCGGGATTAAGGGTTGGAGCGCCTGTAAGGTAAAACCATTGTGCGGTACTTTAAGCTCCAATACCATTATCGTAATTATAATGGCCAGCACGCCATCGCTAAACGCTTCCATCCGGGTTGTTGTCATGGTAAAGGTTTTTATGAAGAATAAAAATAGAGCTTCGTGCTGATATTATCAATAGTTGCTTATATAGCGCAAATTACCTTATCCTTTGCCATCCCGAACTCCTTAGCTGAACCGCATTTAAATCTTTACCTGTAAAAACTTCATGGAGTTCCGAAATATCGATAGATTCATCTCCAGGAATTACCGTAACTCCATTAATATGAAAATCTTCTTTTCTCTTAGAGGTTGCATTTTCAGAAACAGAAAAGCCCAAATATTTCCCCAAGTCCTTCCGGTCATAAAATGATAGAGTTATTATTGTTTTGCTGAAGTTAAGTTAAAACTAATACAATAACTTATTGCATTTTTCGATACATTGGAACAAACTGCGTTGCTGTTGAAAACATACCGGCTTCTTACTGCCTGACCTAGTTTTTGCCAAAAAAACTAACAACCCCACTTATGCTAGCGGGGTTGTTTAACAAATTATCAATATGAAGAAACTATTAACGCTATTACTTGTAATCATAAGTTATGTCTCAGCATCAGGCCAGTATAAGTTTACCCTTGATTTCAAGATCAAAACATTCAATAATGCAAAAATTTATTTAAACGTTTACAATAGCCAGAGCTTTGTTCCAATCAAAAGAGATTCCTTTATCGTTGTTAATGGTCGGCAGACCATTAAAGGAGAGCTGAAACAGCCTAGCAATTTCGCAGATTTCTTTGTTTCGTATCAGGGAAAAGGAATAGGAACTCGGTTTGTGTTGGATTCCGGTGAAAATAAGGTAAGCCTGGACACACCTGTATTAGTAACTAAAACATTAACACTACTTTCTAACGCACGTGGTCATCTTGTTGTGGATGAATTAGACAATTTATTCTTAGAAATGGCCGCCCAATATAAAGAACCCACCCGGGTTAATGGTTATCTAAAAATACCCCCAAAACTTCATGAGCAGATCAAGGAAGCTCAGTTAAAACGGTTACTATCTTATCCAAATGACTATGGCAGCCTGCTTTACCTTTACCGTATAAGCCGAATAGATGCTGAATCTAAAACAGCAATGGACATTCTGGTAACGCTGGAAACTTTTAGTGAAGAGCTTCGAAATTCTACTTTAGGGAAGCAACTATATGAAAAAGAGACCGATCTTATCAATAACAAAAAGGCTGCCGGTGCAGGCAATAAAGTTCCAATATTTAAAATTAACGACCTGAACAACAATACATTCACCAACAGTTCCCTGATAGGCCAGCCCTATATCATTGTCTTTTCAGCTACCTGGTGCGGCCCATGCCAGGAACAACTGCCAATGTTGAAACAATTATATGAAACCTATAAGCAAAAAGGGTTAAAAGTTATCTATTTCAACGATGATGACAATGTAATCCGATGAAAAGAGCATGTATCAAAAAATAAACTTACCTGGATAAATGTATCAGAAAGGCTGAAGCCCGCAAAAAGCAAAATTCCGAGATCTTTTGGTGTGTACTCTATACCTACATGCCTTGTAGTCAATAAAAAAGGGGCAATTATTTACAATTCAGATCAATCAGACCCAGGTTTAAATCATATTGAAAATTTCATTAAAAAAGCCATTAATAACTAATAGTAATGCTTTGAATTGGTTGTCAAATCACTACTTGCTCTTTTACCAGTTTCAGCAATTCTATTGCGTTTTTTGCACCAAATTTTTGGAAAAGGTTGTGCCTGTGGGTTTCTACCGTCGAGAGGCTTAAAAACAAAATCTCGGCAATATCCATCGATGTTTTTCCACTATCAATAAGTGCCAATATTTCTTTTTCACGTTTAGTTATTTTGGGCGGCTTTTTAAATTGGTTTAAAGCAGGTTTTTCAATAATTTCTTTTACGGCTTGGGTAAAGGCCAATTTACCCTTTAAAACATTGATAATACATTTTTTTATCTCATCAACCGGCGAGTTTTTTAACATGTAGCCCGAGGCACCGTTTTGCATTATACTCACAATTATCGAGCGTTCGGCGTGGTTGCTAAGTGCAATTACGTAAGTTTTAGGGTTTTGAGATTTTATTTGTAAACATAAATCTATACCATTTACATCGGGCAAGGAAATATCGAGCAATACAATATCCACGTTGTGGCTTGCCAAAAAAGGCAAGCAAGGCAGGCCATGGTTAAAAGTTGCCAAAACATCTACACATGGATGATCCATTAGTAACGATTTAATACCTTCTGTTACAATAGGATGGTCATCAACCATAATAATATTTACTGACTTTTTTCCTTCAGTCGACATCGAGCTCGATATTTATAGTAGTACCTTCTCCTTTTACCGATGAAATATCGATAATACCATTCAAATAATCAACTCTGTTTTTAATACTACCTAGGCCTAAACCATTGTTAAATTTGGCTTCATCAACATCAAAACCTTTGCCATTATCTTCGGCGGTAATATAAAACCGGTTTATATTTTGGCTACATTGCAGTACAATTTCGGTGGCATTGGCGTGTTTTAGCCCATTTGCAAGTATCTCTTGTACAATGCGGTAAATAATGGTTTGCTTAGCAAAAGGTATATTTGGACTTACGTTAAGGGCCTCGAATTCAATGGTAAGGTTTGGGTGCATTGTGTTTTCACAAAGCTCATTTATAGCCGTTTCTAAACCAAATTTGGTTAGGGTTTGTGGCATCATATTGCGGGCAATGTTACGTAGCTCGCTTACCGAACCATCTAACTGTCCAATTATTTTTTGGAGTTCAAAATTGTTGTGTTCCATTTCTTTACTATTTGCCAAACTTGATAAGTTTATTTTTACGCCGGCCAACATCCCACCCAAACCATCGTGTAAATCTTGCGCCAGGCGGTTACGTTCTGCCTCGCTTCCTTTTAGCAAAGCTTGCGATACCTCTATTTGTTTTTGTTGTTCGGATTCTATGATTTTTTGTCTCAACAATTCTTCACTTTGCACCGACAGTTTTTTCTTGTTTTTAAAATTGAAAAATATGGCGATGGCAAAAACGGCCAATATTACACAGATACTCACTAATAGCCACATCAGCAATCGCTGATTTTTGTTTTTAAGTACGCTTTCTTGTTTTTCGGATTCTAATTTTGTTATTTTTTGCTGGTTTTGGACATTTCTAAATTTTATTTCCAATTCATTGATATGCTTATTATCATCTAATATTTTTATGCTATCGGTTACTGTGGTATACTTTTCTAACCAATTATAGGCTTCTGGTATATTCCCCATTAGTTTATAAGTTTTATTAAACTCTAAATAAACAGATTGTTTGCTGCGAGGCGACTCAATGTAGCCCGAATCTTTTACAACATCCTTTAAAACAGCTATGGCACTTTCGTATTTTTTTTCTTTTAAGTATAAATTGTACTTAAGTAATTTAAACGTGCCTAGTCTATTATAATTTCTAATCTGACCAGCAAGGGCTATTCCCTTTTCAATCTCATTTAATGCCAGTTTATATTGTTTTAAACCTTGCATATAATAGGTCGACGTCACTTCATAATAGGCAAAAAGTTCTAAAGATTTCGGAAAAAGGGTTTCAATGTCAGCTACCTTTTCTAACAAAACTTTAACCTTGCTATATTTATCGAGCATACAATATATTCGAGCCTCGTCCAAGTACGATGTGTACAAAATATTTGATTTTGGGTTAGTTTTTTTTAATAAATTTGATGCTTTTTGGTAATAAATTAAAGCTTTATCATATTGTCGCAAATTGTTAAAGGTTTTCGCTACCATAACGTAAGATCTGCTCAACAATCCATCATCATTTATTTTTAATGCCGTAGGTATCGCATTATTCAACAACAATTTTACAACTTCCTCATCGTTATTTTGCTTATACAGATTTATGCTATAGTTAAAAATTGTTTTTCCTTTGAGCGTATTGGCATCTTTAGTATTTATCTTATCAAAAAGTTTAATGGCCGTTATATAAAATTGATTACCCTTAACCAAATCTACCGTTTCGTACATTCTGCCTTCGTAAAAAAAAGACGAAGCCCAAAGAAAAGCATCTTTTTTACTGAGTTCTCTGCCTGCCATTAAATACATTTTTGCCTTCTCAAAGTCTACATCTGTAAAATATCTGCACAGCAAAAAGTTATTTCTCGCTTTGGCAGTATCGCTTTTAGCAAACTTTAGTGCTTTTTGCAAACTATCAAGATGAATTTTGTTTATCTGCGGTGCTTGCGCCCATGTTCTACTAAAAGCCAACAATAATAAAATTAAAATAGCTGATTTAATTTTCATACACAATAATACCTTTTAGCAAGAAACTATTACAGAGATGACCCAAAATATACAGGTAAACCGCTAGAAAAAAATACAAGTTTACCTCTATTGATTGCAAAAGCGGTATGCGCTTACTTTGAAGTAGTAATTAATATTAAATAAAACAATCAGTAAAATCACTTATTATGAAAAACCTTATTTCAAGCACTTTTAAACCTTTAACATTCTTATTATTTTCTGCAGTATTGCTCGCAAGTTGCGGAAAAGATAAGGACAAAGCTACTCCAACAACTGGGTCTATTGATATTGCAGTTGGAACATTTAAAGGTAAAATTTCAGTTTTTGACCGGCCTACTTCACCGAGTAATGCCGAATATTTTGATGCGATAGTTACGGTCGCCAAAGTTGGGGACAACCAATTACAAATAACACCAAAAAGCGGAGAAGCATACTCAGATGCAACGCCAAGAACTTACACTATAACTGAAAAATTTGAAGGAACAATTGGCTCTACAAGTACTACAGGTTCATTTATTTATAAAAATTCTGACAAAAGTATGGCAGCCAGTGGGGTAAAAGTGTCTGCAAACGAACGAGGATTTGTTTTTGAGGGCGTAAAGCAATAATTACTGTTTTAAGCAAAACTCCAGGGAATTCAAGCTATCCCCTTATTTTTCGGGCTAAGTATCCATTTTGACCGCCTGGGGGCACTTATTTTATCCTAGTATTTATTTATAGTTTAGCTAATTTGACAAAATAAAGGCACCTGCATCGAGATCACGTAAGTTGCTTAAGTCTTGCTCTATAAGGTCTGTCGAGTCGCTTCCAGGGCTTTATTTGAGAGGTTTAGTTAAAAATAAGGCAATAATGCAGCTCAGTGAGTCTTTAAATGTGCCTGAGGATTGATCTGGTCGTTCAATGGAATGTAGCAACAGCAAAACCAACTAACCGCAGAGGATACAGCAAATTACTTAAAAGGGCAATCTAAACTTATTGTTAACCCGATGTTTATTGGTCAGGCAAAGTATGGGATTTTGGTAGCGTCGGTCTGTTGGTACGATAGTGCTTAAGCGGATTGGCAAAACGATTGTAAAATAGTTCTGATAGAATTGGGGCTTTTTTCTTTTCTTTATAAAATAACATCACCTACTTTAGCAGCCAATAGCAAATGGAAGAAATACTTACAAATATCAATGACCTGATCTGGAGCAATGCGCTGATCATCCTGTGTATGGGAACGGGAATTTACTTTTCTGTGGTAACCCGGTTTCTTCAGGTGAGGTATATCAAAGAAATGTGGCAGTTGTTGTTTGACGGGAAGAGTTCAGATAAAGGAGTCAGCTCGTTCCAGGCGTTTGCGATTGCCATTTCCGGGCGAATTGGTACCGGTAATATCGCCGGGGTGGCAACAGCCATTGCTATGGGAGGGCCTGGTGCGGTGTTTTGGATGTGGCTGATCGCTTTTTTGGGAAGTGCTTCGGCATTTATTGAAGCAACTTTGGGCCAGATCTATAAGCAGGTAAATAATGGGGAATATCGTGGTGGACCTGCTTATTACATTGAAAAAGGGTTGGGCATGAAGTGGTACGCCATGTTGTTTGCATTAGTAACGGTGTTAAGTACTGCTTTCTTTTTGCCGGGTGTTCAGAGCAACAGTATTGCTTTAAGCATGCAGAATGCCTTTGCAATTCCTGTGTCTTATACCGGAGCAGCGGTGGTATTGCTCCTTGCACTTATCATTTTTGGTGGGGTTAAACGCATAGGGAAAGTGGCTGAAATTGTAGTGCCTTTTATGGCTGGGGGATATATCCTAATGGCGATCGTGATCATGGCTTTGAATTTTGCTGAGATCCCTGCGGTGATTTCGCTGATCATTAAATCGGCTTTTAAACTGGAACCCGCCTTTGCGGGTGTTTTTGGTATGGCAGTAGCCTGGGGGGTGAAGCGTGGGATTTATTCAAATGAGGCTGGTCAGGGAACGGCTCCGCATGCTGCTGCTGCTGCAGAGGTAAGCCATCCTGCAAAGCAAGGTTTAGTCCAGGCTTTTTCTGTTTATATTGATACCTTGTTCGTTTGTACCGCCACTGCGTTCATGATCCTGTTTACCGGTAAATACAATGTGCTCAATCCGGAAGGTGGCTTTTTGGTAGAGAATTTACCGGGTGCTAAGATCGGTGCGGAATATACCCAGCAAGCCATCAGTTCCCATTTCCCTTCGCTGGGCGCTGGATTTGTGGCGGTCTCGCTTTTGTTTTTCGCTTTTACTACCATCATGGCTTATTATTATATTGCTGAAACCAATTTGAGTTATCTGGATAAAAAGGGCAATAAATGGGCGGTAAATGCGCTTCGTCTTCTACTGTTGTTTTCTACTTTTTACGGCTCAGTAAAGACTGCCGAAGCAGCCTGGACTTTGGGGGATATTGGCGTGGGAATGATGGCCTGGTTGAATGTCATTGCGATCTTATTGTTACGCAAACCGGCATTGAAAGCATTGAAGGATTATCAGCAGCAACGTAAGGCTGGTAAAGATCCGGTTTTTAATGCTAAGGATCTCGGAATCGAAAATACATCCGAATGGTAAGTTGCAGTTGCTAGAATACAAATACGACACCGACCCACACAAGTTTACTATTAAAAATTTATTCATTGCCGCGCAGCATCGACCAGGTATCGGGATGCTATCCGGCATTTTTAAATCTGATGATTTAACTGGTAATGCTGAATTTTTACTGCCCATGAGAACTCCTTAAGTGTTATCTCTTGCGAAATTTCAATGTTTTCCCGCGTTCTACCGAGCGATTTGCAGAAATATCAAGTGCAGGTGATATTTTTTTAAAAATCGCCCCTGAATCGTCTTTGAGGCCTTAAAAACGATAAAAATATATATTTAAAATTGCTATAAAATGATCAAACTAAGCGTTTAATTTGACCTCGATATCGCGCCTGACGAATGGTTTTTCAGGCGATAAAAGATAGAAATATATGACTATGGAAGCGCTCATTTTAAATTACTGGTGGGTGGTGGTGGCACTGATGTGTGCAGTTCTAAACAGGTATATTTTACGCATTTTCTTTGGAATGATTGTCGTTCCGGAAGATAGAATCGGACTGGTTACCAAAAAATTTGTTTTGTATGGGCCTGGTAAGGAGTTGCCCGACGGTAGGATTATAGCCATCAAAGGTGAAGCAGGCTTTCAGGGAAAGACACTTGCGCCGGGGCTGTATTTTGGGATGTGGTTTTGGCAGTATACCGTGACCATGGAGGAATTTACAGTAATTCCTGAAGGCCAGATTGGCTTGATCATGGCAAAAGATGGTGCGGAGATTCCAACAGGAAATATTCTGGGGCATAAAGTGGAATGTGATAACTTTCAGGATGCGGTGAAATTTCTGGAAAGTGGCGGTCAACGGGGCAGACAAACCTGCTACATCACGTCCGGTTCGTACCGGATCAATACGTTGTTGTTCCAGGTTTCGGTAACCGATATGATCAGGATCCAGGAAAGTATGGTCGGCATTGTAACCACTTTAGATGGCTTGCCGATTGAACGGGACCAGATAGCGGGTAAACTTATCGAAGGCCATAATAACTTTCAGGATTTTGATGAGTTTATTAACAAGGGTGGCAACCGTGGCTTGCAGCCCCAGGTGGTATTAGCTGGTTCTTACAATCTTAATCCATGGGCAATCCAGCTGGAGCAGATTCCCATGACCGAAATTGCCATTGGATATGTAGGTGTTGTGATTTCTTATATTGGAAATGACGGCAATGACCTAACCGGAGCAGATTTTAAACACGGTAACATCGTGGCAAAGGGTTCCAAAGGCGTGTGGTTGGAGCCGCTGGGTCCTGGAAAGTATCCGATCAATAAGTACGTGATGAAAGTGGAGCCGGTGCCCACTACTAACCTGGTTTTGAACTGGGCATCTGCCCGGAGTGAGGCACATAATCTGGATAAGAATTTATGTACCATTACCGTAAGGTCTAAAGACGGCTTTCCGTTCAACCTGGATGTCTCACAGATCATTCACGTTCCTACTACTGAAGCACCAAAGGTGATTGCCCGTTTTGGTAACATGGTAAACCTGGTTTCCCAGGTACTGGAGCCTACTATAGGCAATTATTTTCGCAACTCGGCGCAGGATAGTGATGTCATTGCTTTTCTGAGTACCCGCAAGGAGCGCCAGGAATCTGCAAAGGAACACATCCGAAAGGTGCTTGATGAGTACAATGTAAATGCAGTAGATACCCTGATTGGCGATATTGTTCCGCCTGAATCGCTGATGAAAACTTTAACTGACCGCAAGATCGCTGAAGAGCAGAAAGTAACGTACAATACGCAGAAGCAAGCTCAGGAAACCCGTCAGGGAATGGAGAAAGAAACCGCCATTGCCGATATGCAAAAGGACATGGTCAAAGCCCAGCAAAGCGTAGAGATCGCCGAACGAACTGCAAGTGCCACGGTTAAAAAATCTGAGGGCGATGCTGCTGGTGTGAAACTTGCGGTGGGAGCGGAAGCTGAGGCCACTAAAATGAGGGCTCACGCTGAGGCGGAAGCTACCAAAGCGAGGGCACATGCCGATTCGGAAGCTATTAAATTAAAGGCTTCTGCCGAGGCAGAAATGATTTCACTAACAGGCAGTGCGGAAGCGGGTAAGATTTTGGCTGTGGGTAAATCAACCGCAGCGGCATACGAACTGGCTGTTAAAGCGCTCGGAGGCGAAAACTTTACCCGTTATAAGATTACCGAAGAGTTGTCGAAAGGGAAAGTCAAACTCATCCCTGATGTGCTGATCGGAAGCAGTGGGCCTAACGGTGCGTCGGCTATGGACGGCCTGTTGGGAATTAAGTTAATGGAACTGATGGATCCTGCCGGCCGCCGCGAAGTGATGCCTGCTGCAGCGCTAGCAGAGGAAAAGCCTTAAAAATTAATTTATCCGGATCCCGCTTTAAAAATACTTTAAGGCGGGATCTTTTTTATTACTTGGTGTGTTAACTGTATAGCTTATAGATACGGACTGTCTGTTGGCCAAGCGCCTTAAATTAAGATTATTTTAACTTCAGCATTCTGGCGCTGTTAATTTTCAAATATTACTTTTAAGGAATCCGCTTGCAAACGGCTTTTTAGCCAGCGCTGTAATCTTGTTTTTTCTGTGCTGGAGACTTGTTTGTTGAAACTTAAAAATGCAAGTGTAACCGTATCAAGCCTGTTGGTGTCCAGGTGCTTTATTTCAATGTTATTGATGCTGTAATTTACAAGATCGGGATACAGGGATTTTAGTTCCTTACTCAGCTCAGGGATTGGCATATTGATGCGCTGATATGCATCATCCTTACCTGTCGAATCTTTTTTATATACTGCTTCCAGTATGCTAGCCTTGATCTGGGAAAAATCCAGTTCGTTTTTTGCATTTAGTCCCTGCCGGATTTTAAGCTGAGTTTTGTCAAGTCTGTAGGCTGGGAGCTTCTTTTTCAGGCTGTCGATTTGCAGTGCAGTGAGTTCTTTGCCCAAAAGCAGCAGATCGATTTCATTGCCCTTTCTGCTGTATTTGTAATTCTTGGTTATAACCTGAGTGTTGGTATAGCTCAGTTCCTTTTCGATGAATGCCCTGGCGTTGTTTTCAAAGATACTGCGGTCAACGATTCTGTAGGCGAGGTAAACGCTCGGTGCAGCAGTGATCAGCACAATGATCAAGATGTAGCGCCGTACCCGTTTTTCATAGGCTTTATCTTCGAACTCCTTTTTATGGAAATTCAGGTAACGTACGATCAGGTAAGTGGCGACACATATAAATATGCTGTTGATAAAATAAAGGTACATCGCGCCAATGAAAAAGTAAATGTTTCCCGAGGCCAGGCCGTAGCCTGCGGTACACAAAGGAGGCATTAAGGCCGTAGCGATAGCTACACCTGGAATGGCATTGCTCTTTTCTTTTCGGGTAGCGGCGATAATTCCGGCCAGGCCGCCAAAGCCGGCGATGAATACATCCCAGATGGAAGGAGAGGTTCGTGCAAGGAGTTCAGAAGAGGCATCGTGCAGGGGCGTGATCCAGAAGTATAAGGTGGAGGTGATGATACTGATGAAGGTTGCGATGGCAAGGTTTCTGCCGGCCTTTTTGACCAGTTCAATATCATTGATGCCTATACCCAGACCAACGCCCATGATCGGGCCCATCAGGGGAGAGATGAGCATGGCGCCGATAATGACAGCGGTAGAATTTACATTGAGTCCGATAGATGCGATGAAGATCGCGAAAATCAGTGTCCAGAGATTTGCCCCCTTAAACTCCACATTCTTTCTGATGGATTCTATTGTATCAGTTTCTTCAGCATTGTCTTCATGGAGGCTGAAACGGTAGTGTAAAAAGCGCCTGATCGCCAGATAAATCTCGTTCATGTTGCAAGATAGGAATTTGTAAGGTAACACAGCTTATGGGCAACTGGCGATGGAAAGTTTTTATTTTTTTAAGCGGAAGAACGTAAATTATATGTTGTCCGGTTAATTTTCTAAACCTTGTAAGGTATTGGCCATTGGTGCGACTATTAAAGAAAGCTTAAATTACATGAAAACGAATCCTAACAAAAACACACATTTAACAAGAAGTCTATTGGGCTTTGGTTTGCTGTTTTGTGCAGTACTGTATAGTCTTTCAAGTTCAGCTCTGAAGGTGCCGAAGTACATCCAATCTATGCCAAGGCAAGCTCGTATACTGAAAATGATACCCTGAAAACAGTAGCAGGAGTGCCCTTGAAACCACAAGACATTAGTCCACTACTGATCGGTGAAAACATACCGGTAATCAATTTATTAAAATCATCAGGAGAAAGTTTTGACCTGAACAAAGCTGTTGCTGAAAAACCCACTATACTTGTCTTTTATCGTGGAGGTTGGTGTCCGTACTGCACTAAACAGTTGTCGGGAATGCAAGAAATCGAACTGGACCTGGTAAAACTGGGATATCAGGTAATCGCAGTAAGCACCGACAGCCCGGAAAATTTAAGTAAGACCATGGACAAACAAAAATTATCCTATACATTATTGTCAGATGGAGACCTTACGGCTGCCAAAAAATTTGGTATTGCTTTTAAAGGGCCTAAAAGTTACGATTCTTTTTTAACTGGAACATCAGGCGGTAAAAATGTGGATAAACTGTTGCCCGTGCCCTCGGTATTTATCCTCGGGAAAAAAGGAAATATCGTGTTTGAATATATAAATCCAAATATTACACAAAGACTAAGTGCATCATTATTGAAAGCCGCCGCCAGCGCACTGAGAGATGAGATATAGATTTTTTTTGGTCCTTACAATATGTTTATGTCTTGGATTCACAGGGCCGGATTTGTATTCAATCGGACAATCCGGAAAAAGTAAAAATGCTGAGAAAATACAAGCGAAAGCAAGCGGCATCAGGTTTATTGCAAACATGCTGCCAGTTGCAATTAAGGAGGCCAAAGCATCAAAGAAGTACATTTTTGTAGATGCATATACAGATTGGTGCGGCCCTTGCAAGTTATTGAAATCATCCACATTTGCTGACCATCAGGTGTCAACATTCTTTAATTCACATTTCGTAAATGTTGCTATAGATATGGAAAAAGGTGGGGGCATTGCTCTGGCTGAAGAGTGGGATATTCAGGCATATCCCACTTTGCTGATCCTGGATTCCACCGGCAAAGTGGTGTTTCGTAGTGTCGGTTTTTTAAGGCCAAAAGAATTACTCGAATTTGGGCGGCAAGGGCTCAACAGATAATCTGGGTTTTCTGGAACTGCAGGGGCTACTGTTAATTTTTATCCAATTTTTCGTTAATGCGCTCCTGCAGTTCCTTCTTAAAATTATCATCTAGTTTCATGTTGGTTTTTCCGTCTAAAAAAAACAAATTTCGGACCATGTTATTGATCGCGACACTTTGCTGCTGAAAGGTTTTACAGATTGAGCAGGTCATCAGGTGTATCTTCAATTCCAGTTTTTCCCGGACAGTAATATGACCTATTTCTTGTTTTTCGATCAGGTAGGTTGCTTTTCGGCAGTTGTACTGTATTTTTTGTAGTTCGTTCATGGCTAAAAGATTAAATCCAGTTTTTTTGCAGACAAGACCTTAAGTTTACTTTAGTGCGGTGTATGATCACCCAGAAATTTGATGCGGTCACTTTTAATTCTCTACATATGGTATCGGTTGCTTCATCATCCATATGCTTCATGGTAAACACTGCAAGCCATAATCCGGGAAGCTTTTTCATACACTGTTGTAGTATTTTCTGGAATTCCTTATTTTCTAGTGCATCCGGTTGCTCAATGCCAAGTTCCCGGGGTCTATGATGGTCATTCCAGTGACCATCCTGAGTGCCGAAAAAATCCTCATGTTCTTCATCCAGATATTTTATATCTGCAGGTTTATATTTTTTTGAGCTTTTCCTGTAGAAATCAATCACCTTGAATTTCAGAATGGCCATTAACCAGGTTCGTTCGGTACTTCGCCCTTCAAATTTATCTGCACTTTCTAATGCGGCAAGAAAAACGTCCTGTACAATATCTCTTGCCTGGTCTTGGTCATTTATCCTGACCACTGCATAAGCGTATAGATAATCTGCATACCTGGTAACCCAAGATTGTGGATGGAGCGTATGGCTTTCAGAAATAATGGCTTCATTTGGGTCTGTTTGCATGTAATAAAGTTAATTAATTGTTCTTACTTCAACTGATGTCTATATTTTGTCGAAAACCTTGAAGTATCCTTACAATATTTTTATATGGTTTCCTGGCCATGTTAAACTGACACCGCATCCTTACGCATTATCCCATTTGGCAACTTAACAACTGCTCGGCATAAAATTTTACCTGATGTTGTGTTCTTCCATAAAGAAGCCTTAGAAATTGCCCGTGAACTTAAAAAAGAAGGATTTTCTTTCAGACATGCTTTTGTGAATCGCATCAGGACGTTACCTTGGCCTTAAGCTCGGGAACCGGAACAGAAGCCTAAAACCGGAGGCTTCATAATGTTCGATATTTTAGTATGTGAAAACTTTGCACTTTGAGGGCGTCAGCATTAGCCAATATGTCCTGAGAAATCTTCATGCTTTTCGAAATGTGCCGCCAAATTTTATATGGCAAAACTCCAAGAATTCAGTAAAATGAGTTGAGTATTTTCAATCATTTACCACCGCTCTTGTTCAAATTAGCTTTCTGGAATTAATCAATAAAAATGGAAAAGGAAACAAAAATAGCAAGGCGACCAAAACGACGGCGTAGACATAAGTCAGTTGAAAAGCCCAGGAAAAAGACCGATGAATTGCTAAAGGGAGCTTTTGAAGAAAACTTTGCAGATTTCCTTCGGTTTATTTATCCAGATGCCGATGACCTCATCGATTTCGAAAAAGGCTTTGAATTTATGGACAAGGAACTGTTCGCTATTATTTCAGACAGGGAGCGTAAAAACGACAAACGCGTGGCCGATCTATTAGCCAAAGTTCATTTAAAGGATGGTACAGAAAGGCTGATACTACTCAATGTAGAGATAGAAGCTGGTGATGACCCTGATTTTCCACTTCGTCTTTATGAATATAACTACCGAATCAGGGACCGCTATAAGAAAATAGTTGCTGCTATAGTTGTATTTACAGGAGATGAAAAACAGAGCCGGCCTTCAGAATATAGGAACCAGTTATTAGGAACAACGCTTTCCTTTAAATATCTGACTTACCACATTTTCGACCATAGTGCGGATGCACTGGTGGCAATGAAAAATCCATTTGCACTCATTGTATTATCCTGTCAAACGGCATTGCTGGAGGGGCATATATCCGACAAGGAACTGGGCAACAAAAGGCTGAGCATTGCCAAAGCATTATTAAGCCAGGATTACAGCCATGACAGAATTATCAGCTTCATGGGTTTTCTTAAAAATTTTGTATTCATTGATAATAAGTATATTAATAGTAAATTTGATCAACAAATAGAAACACTAACCGGAGGTAAAATCAGTATGGGAATTATAGAGACATTAAAAATGCAGGAAAGGCGGGATGGTAAATTAGAAGGCAAGTTAGAAGGTATTGAGATTGGCCGTCATGAAGAAGCCTTAGAAATTGCCCGTGAACTAAAAAAAGAAGGATTAGCAATAGAATTCATTGCTAAAACTACCAAACTTCCCATAGCAGAAATAGAAGCACTATAACAAACCCTACCATAAAATATTCTTTAAACAAAACAGGCTTTGGGCGCAGCCCAAAGCCTGTTTTTGTAGGTAAACACCTGAGTGTTAGCTTAACACTAACAAAATAATTAACCGATAATTTGTGGTTTATTATTTTAATTATGGGTAAATTTACAGTATAGGGTTAAACCGATACCATGACTGCTTATACTTCATATACCGACCAGGAACTGACGGCTTTGTTAAAAGGCGGGGATAGAAATGCGTTTACTGAAATATATGAGCGATATAAAGCTATTCTTTTTGTACATGCTTATAAAAGGTTAGCTAATCGGGATGAAGCTGAAGATGCTGTTCATGATTTGTTTGCCGCGGTATGGAGTGGAAGAGAAAATTTAAACCTCGATACGGATAACCTGGCCGGATACCTTTACCGTGCCGTGAGAAACCGGGTATTTAAATGCATTGCCAAAAGGAGTCATGCTGATGAATACCTTAGTTCAATCCGTGATTCAGTTAATGCCGGGCAGGCCATAACAGACTACCGGGTAAGAGAAAATCAATTAAAAGCGATTATTGAGAAAGAAGTGGCCTTATTACCATCAAAAATGCGTGAGGTTTTTGAATTGAGCAGAAATTCGCAACTGTCCAATAAGGAAATTGCCAGGCAATTAGACTTAACAGAAAAGACAGTTAAAAATCATATTAACCATGCTTTGAAGATTTTGAGAGTGAAACTCGGACTCTTTACTTTTATCTGGTTGTTAATAAACTATTAAGATGTAATTCACATAACATTAAAACTTTTTTCATTTTTATTTAGGCCCTAACCCTAACTCAAGGGTCTTGTATTTAATTAAGGTTAAAATGCCGTTTAGTTATGGATAACGAAGAGGTTAAAATACTATTAGATAAATACCTGGATGGAAAGGCGACTGCCGAAGAAGTCGCTTTACTTGAAACCTGGTATGTAAACCATAAAACGACCAATCGTTCTGAAATTAACGATGAGTTTATTGGTGAGTCTGTAGATCGTATCTGGGCCAGGCTAAATGAGCAGCCTGTAATAAAGGTAAAACTCTGGCCGCGTGTAGCGGTAGCTGCCGCTGCGGTAGCCGCAATTACTTTAGGCGTATGGCTATATTATACATCAAACCTGAACGGTCGTCATCTCGAACCTTCATTGTCATCCAGAGCGACAGCGAAGGATCTAAACGATGTAGCACCTGGCAAGAACACTGCAACGCTTACCCTTGCTAACGGAAAAACCATAAACCTTTCTGACGCCAAAACAGGCGTAATTATAGATGCTACCAAACTAAGCTACAATGATGGAACTAGTATTTTGTCATCCAGAGCGAATGGTTTGTCATCCAGAGCGAATGCGAAGGATCCCTCGGGGCTCGGGATGACAAAAGGTGTAGGGATGACAAGTGTAACCACCCCCCGCGGCGGGATGTACCAGGTAATCCTCCCCGACGGAACCCATGTCTGGCTAAACGCAGATTCAAAAATAAGTTTCCCTTCACAATTTATTGGTAAGGAACGCAAAATTTTGTTACTATACGGAGAGGCCTATTTTGAAGTGGCAAAAAATAAACAAAAGCCATTCATCGTAGATGCAGGCAGACAAAAGATAGCTGTACTGGGTACACATTTTAATGTAAATGCCTACCGGGAAGAACAAGCGATGAAGACGACGCTGCTGGAGGGACGTGTAGAAGTAGAGGATTCGGGAGTAAGCAAAGTACTAACACCAGGCAGCCAGGCGTATAGCGGTTCGGATGGATTGCGTATAGTTACCGTAAATGTAAACGACATCATCGACTGGAAAAACGGCGACTTCGTATTTAAAGGAGAAACACTGGAAAACATCATGCGTAAAGTAGCCAGATGGTATAACGTACAAGTAGAATATGCCCCTAATGCCCCAAAAACCATTACACTTGGCGGCTATGTTTCCAGGTCAAGAAATATTTCGGCAGTGCTGGAATTGATGGAGCGAACGGGAAAAGTGAAATTTAAAGTATCAGGAACAACAGTAACCGTAACAAAATAACATCCCACTATAAAAAACAGCTCAATTAACAGATCAGCTAACCCATTAAACCTAAACCAAAATGATGAGATTTTGTAAAAACTATCCTTAACCAAGGCATAACACCACAAAGCCAAATTCCGGTAACCGGAACCTGGCTTATGTTTGGCTTTTATTCATAATAAAATTATCAACTAAATGCAGCTGCCGCAGCCTTCGAAAACTAATGGCATACTGCAAACCAAACTGAACACTAATGTACAGAAATTATACCAAAATAACGGGTATACCTATTGGGTATATCCATAAAATAGGGCTTGTTATGCGATTAACCACCGTTATACTGATAGCTACTTTAATGCAGGTAAGCGCTGCGAGTATTGCCCAGCGCGTAACCCTGAAAGAAAGCGGAACTTCGCTGCAAAGCGTTATCCAAAAAATACGCACCCAAACCGGATACGATTTTCTATTTGATTATCAGCTGATAGAAAAGGCAAAAACAGTGCATGTAAATTTCCAGAATGTATTGCTGGATGAGGCTTTGGACAAAATATTTCAAGGCCAGGACCTGACTTATACGATTAAAGACAGGTCAGTAGTGATTAAAGAGAAAGGGCCTTCCCTGATCGACCGCGCCATTTCTGTCATCCGGAGCATAGCGAAGGATCTAACGGTGAAAGGAAAAGTTGTAGATCAGGATGGGAAGCCGCTCCCAAACGCCAGTATCCGGGTAAAAGGGAAAAGTGCTGTTACGAATACTAACCAGAATGGGGATTTTGAGCTTAAGGGTGTAGATGAGGATGCGGTGTTGTTGGTGAGTTATGTGGGGTTTAAGACGTTGGAAGTTCCGGTAAAAGGAACCGTGATGCCATTAGAAATTAAATTAAATGTGGCGACTGGAGAATTGGAGGAAATCAATATTTCTACTGGCTATCAGCAATTGTCTAAGGAAAGGGTTACTGGCTCATACCTTGTGATTGATAATAAGACATTGAATCAACAGGTAGGTACCAACATTCTCCAAAGAATTGAAGGTGTAGCAAGTGGAGTTTCGTTTAATGTTGGTAAAGCGAGAAACACTGGCGATAAAACTAATATCTCCATAAGAGGTTTAAGTACTATTAATGGTCGTCTTGATCCATTGATTGTACTCGATAATTTTGTTTATGAGGGGGCTATTGAAAATATCAATCCGAATGATATTGAAAATGTAACAATTCTTAAAGATGCTGCTGCAACTTCAATCTATGGCGCACGTGGAGGTAATGGGGTAATCGTTTTAACAACAAAAAAGGGACGCTTTAACCAAAAACCTAGCATAGAATTCAATACAAATGTAATTATTCGTGAGAAGCCTGATCTTTATTCATTACAAACTATGTCTACCAGTGATTATGTAGATTTTGAAGAGATGCTGTTCAAAAATGGATATAATTTATCAGACACTTCAAATGTAAGTAGACCTGCTTTATCACCTGTATATGAATTGCTTTTGAAAAGAAAAAAAGGACTGATTTCCAAAACCGATTCTGCCTCTAAAATGGATGCCTTTAAAGCGGTTGATCCAAGAGACCAATACAGTAAGTATTTCTACCAACATACTGTAATTCAGCAATATTCAATGAATATACGTGGTGGAAGCAACAATATGAGCTGGAAGATTTCTGGGAATTATGATAAAAACACAAGTGAATTAGATGCGAAATATAATAAGCTTAACTTCAATTTTTATAATACTTATAAGCCGATAAAAAATCTTACTTTAAGCCTAGGCGCCTATTATACCAATAGTAATTCAAAAAATGGTAAGCCAGGATATAATTCAATACGAAGCGGAAGAAGGCTTACACCGTATTTAAAGTTTGCTGACGACGATGGGAACCCTTTGCCGATAGCCACAAATTTAAGAGAGGGTTATACTGATACAGCAGGAGCTGGCAAATTTCTAAATTGGAAATATTACCCTCTAGAGGATTATAGATTTGATGTTACATCTGTGAAAAGCGAAGCTATTATTGCCAATTTTGGGGTTAATTACGAAATATTTAAGGCTGTTAGCTTGGATCTTTTATACCAATTTCAGCGGGAAAATACTTTAAATGAGATCAATCAAAGCTTGGAAAGTTTTGCAGCAAGACATCTTATAAATACATATAGCCAATTAAATCGGACAACAGGTGTAATAAATTATGCTGTGCCACTAGGAGGTATATTGTCAACAAGTAACTCAACACTTAAATCACATAACTTCAGAGGACAACTTAATTTTAATAAAATAATTAACGATCATGCGATATCAGCCATCGTGGGATGGGAGGCTCGTGAAGTTGCTGGAACTGGAAATGGTTTTACGGTGTACGGTTACAAAAAGGATCCCCTTTCAATAGGACGTGTTAATTATGGAACCCTTTATAAAAATTTTGTAACAGGCGGAACCGAAACCTTAGCTGAGAAAACTTTCTTTACCGCAACCAATAATCGGTTTATTTCTTCATACGCCAATGCATCATATATTTTCAAAGGTAAATATATAGCTTCTGGAAGCGCAAGAGTGGACGGGTCTAATATTTTTGGAGCCAATACTAATGATAGGTGGAAACCTCTATGGTCTGCAGGCTTAGGTTGGAACATTTCAAAAGAAAATTTTTATAGATTTGATTTAATCCCTGACCTTACCTTAAAATCAACATACGGTTATAGTGGTAATGTTGATCTTAGCAAATCGGCCGTTCCTGTTGCACAGTACGACCCAAATTCTACTACTGGATTGTCATTCGCACGTATTCAAACATTGAACAATCCTGAACTACGATGGGAACAAGTAGGGCAATGGAATATTGGATTACACTTTGGAACTGAAAAAAAGATTATAACGGGCTCAGTAGAATATTATCATAAAGTAGCAACCGATTTGTACGCTCCTAGTCCTTATGATTACACCGCCTGGGGCTCTTCGGCAACTCTTATTAGAAATTTTGCTAATATGGAAAGTAGGGGGATAGATTTGACATTAAATAGCAAAAATTTAGACCGTCAGATTAAATGGGCCACCACGTTTCTTTTAACTTACAACAAGGATAAAACAACAAAATATAATTCGACAAGTCCTAATTCAGTGGGCTTTGGTGCGGGAATTTCTCCGATAGTTGGAAAACCACTTCATTTTATTTCTGGATATAACTGGGCCGGCTTAGATAACAATGGAAATCCACAAGGCTTTCTGGAGGGGGCAAAGAGCATAAATTATACAGCTATTCTTCAAGAAGGAGTTAAAAAAGGAATAGATGGGAATATGACTTATGTAGGAGCAGCATTACCTACTACATTTGGGAATGTTTTCAATTCTTTTTCTTATAAGAATTTCAGCCTTTCAGCCAATATAGCATATAAATTGAATTATTATTTCAGAAAATCAACAATCGACTATTCAAGGCTTATTCAAAACGGCGTGGGACATCCTGATTATGCAAAAAGGTGGCAGAAAGCAGGCGATGAACTAATCACTAATGTTCCATCTTTTACATATCCTAACAATGTACCAAATAGGGACGCTTTTTTAAGTAATTCAATAGTAAGTGTTTTGAAAGCAGATCATATTAGGCTACAATTTGTGAACTTATCTTATACCCTAAATAAAAAAACGTTCAGTAAGCTGCCTTTTGACGAATTGCAATTTTATATGAATGCATCCAATTTAGGCATCCTTTGGCGTGCTAATAACGAAGAATTAGATCCTGATTATTATGATACAATAAGGCCATCTAAAACAATTGCTTTTGGTTTACGTGTTAATCTTTAAAATTACGAAAATGAAACGATATAAATTGTATAGCATATTGATATGTTATTTGTTAATTTTTCAATCTTGTGAAAAGTTTTTAGATAAAAAGAATGATGATAGACTTGTGGTGCCAAAAACACTCGAAGATCTACAAGCTATTCTTAATGATGTTACGATTATGAATACCAATACCCCTGCTTTCATGGAGGAAACTGCTGATGATTTTTTTGTAACAGATGCTACTTTTGATTCAGATCCTTATTCACAACCACTTCATGTCTGGGAACCCTTTATATATAACCATGCTGGCGCGATTGATTGGTCAATGTCTTATCTAAGTATTTATAATTCAAATTTGGTTCTTGAACTTATTGAGAATATTGACAGAAATAGCAATAACGAAGTAATGTGGAACAATATTAAGGGGAGTGCATTGTTTTATCGTGCTTTTCGCAATTTAAATCTGTGCTGGAGTTTTTCAAAAGCATATGATGAAGGGACTGCTCAACAGGATCTTGGAATAGTAATAAGATTAGGCTCCGACTTTAACGTTCCATCAGTACGAGCAAGCGTCAAAGAGTCTTATCAACATATAATTAGTGATCTTGACGCTGCAAGTCAGTATTTGGCTAACAATCCGATAAATCCATATAGACCATCGAAAGCAGCTGTATACGGATTGTTTGCTAGAACCTATTTATCTATGAGAAATTATGAGCTTGCTTATAAATATGCAAATTTAGCACTTGAATTAAAAAATGATCTGGTGAATTTCAATAATAGTAGTGATGTTGGGACTGGGAATAACCCATTTAAACCATATCCTTACAATAAAGAAGTCGTTTTTTATTCTGAAATGTCTAATTCCACTACATTTAAGGCGCCTTCAAATGGATTAATTGATACCGTATTGTATTCGAGTTATGCAACTAACGATAAAAGAAAAACGGTATTCTTTAGGGCAAATGGGAAATACCAAAGATTCAAGGGAACATATGCAAGCAGTAACCTATTGCTTTTTTCTGGAATTGCGACAGATGAATTATATTTAATAAGGGCCGAAGCGCATGCCCGTTCAGGTAGAGTAACTGAAGCGATGGCTGATCTAAATTTATTGCTCCAAAATCGTTATTTAACAGGCCAGCTTAATCCATTATCAGCCACAACGAAAGAGCAGGCATTGGCTTTCATTTTAACGGAAAGGAGGAAGGAATTGTTAATGCGAGGATTGAGATGGATGGATTTAAAAAGGTTGAACAAGGAAGGAGCCAATATAACTTTAAAACGTGTGTTAAAAGGTAAAACTTACACGTTGCCACCCAATGACAATCGGTATGCGATACCTCTTCCCAATGACATTATCCAATTGACGGGAATGCCTCAAAATCCACGTTAAATCTATATGAAGATGAAAGTAAAAAGCTTTATCACGGCAGCATTATTGGCTATGGTGATAAACACTGCAAATTCGCAGAATCAAAAAACTCTGGATTTAAAGGTCGGTGATACCATGCCGGATATTCCCTTCAGAAATCTAATCAATTATAAGACTACTGAAGCAAAGCTGTCTGATTTTAAAGGGAAACTTACAATTTTAGATTTCTGGTTTACAAAATGTGGTGCTTGCATAGAGGGATTCCCTAAAATGGATAAGCTCAAAGCTAAGTTCGGAAATCAAATCGAAATAATTCTTGTCAATACTCAACAAACCAAGGATACAAGAGAAATGGTTGAGAAGAGGTTTGCAAAGCTAAAAGTGACTGGTTATGAAGTGAAATTACCTTATATGTATGGAGATACAGTCCTTGAAAAATATATCTCTTATAAGTATATGCCACACCATGTGTGGATTGATGGGAATAGGAAAATTGTAGCCATAACTTCAGGAGATGAGGTCACCGAGGATAATGTTAGAACGATGCTTTTACAAGGTAGTACCCATTTACGTTATAAAAAAGATGATATAAACTTTGACGAAAACAAGCCGTTATTTATAGATAATAACGGTAGCGCAAATTCTTCGATAGTAACCAGATCTACCATTACCAAATACAACGAAGGTCTAGGTTTTTTTAGTGGCAGAATAGGTTTTAAAAACGGAGAGGTATCCCGGTATGTCAGTATCAATCAACGATTAATTGATATATTCCATGATGCTTTTAATGTATATAGCATCCCACAAAATCAATGGGTATTTGAAACTCCCAAAAATAGATTTGATTTAGCAAGTAAACCAGGAGTATTTAATAATATGTATTGTTATGAATTGATGACTTATGCTGATTCCGAAGCAGAATTTAGAACAATGATGCAGCAGGATTTAATAAGGTTTTTCAAGGTGGACATCATTAAAGAAAAAAGATTACACGACGTTTATATCCTTGAATCCAAAAACAATCTGAAAGGTGCTGACTCTAAAAATAAAATTAACACAACAATACATCCTGTTAACATAAAATCATTCATCAGGTCAATTAACAAAAGATTGAGTATTCCCCTAGTTGATGAGACAAGAAATTCAGATTTATTAGTCTTTCCACCAGAAAATTATTATACGTTTTCGGATGTCGAAGCAGTGAAAATGCTGAAAGATATGGGTTTTGTGGTTACAAAGGACAAACGACAGGTTGAAGTATTAGTTTTTAAAGATGTGAAATGAAAACAAACTAACAAAAAAGGGGACGCTGAAAACCTGTTCAGAGTAGGCACTAACTTAAAACTTATAAAATTATGAAAAAGTACATTTCAGGAATTATTGCGGTAGTCATCGCAGTGGTGTGTTTTGGATTTATTAGTCCAAAAAAAAGGCACATTAATAATTCTGATGTGGTATTGACTTTTAGAGGCAATATCACAAATAGATTAGAAGTCGAAGATGGAAGTTATTGGATCGAAGAGCCTAGTTTTGGTAATCCAGAATATGAAGGTTGTTGGGGACCTGGAGCTACTTGTGCTATTCGAGTTCCCGAGCAATTAGTTACGGGCTATTATGGATATCGATACTTAGACGGCACACAAGTTGGTCTTGCTGTAGGAGACTCAGTTTGGGGTGGCGGAGGTATATATGGTTGGCATGTTGTGGAGGCTTCAGGATATTTCATTATCGACTCTTGGACATCTAATGGTTTATAAATCGCATGGCATCTATAACTTAGATGCCTACATTTAAAGCTTTAAAATCAACATGAGAACCAAAGAGTTTCTAACAGGTCTTTTTTCAGGCATTCTTATACTAGTATTTTTTTATAGTGGCCTTGATAAATTATGGCATTTGAACAGTTTTGGAAATATAGTAAGTAAATCTCCTTTAATTGGACATTATTCTGAATTGATAATGTGGCTTGTTCCAGTTTCAGAATTAGTTATTTGTATTTTGTTATTTATTCCCAAATTTAGATTTGTCGGGTTTTGCCTGTCTTTCTTGATGATGCTTTGCTTTACACTTTATATCGGGTACATGATTGCCTACGTTCCTCAGCTGCCATGCAATTGTGGGGGAATTACAAAATACATGAACTGGCATCAGCACTTGTATTTTAATGTTGGATTGACATTGCTGGCGTTGTGGGGAATATTGATTGAAACTAAACGCAGAATGGATTACCGTATAAAGAATGATGAATATAATAGGAAAAGTTGAAAACCAGCTTGCTGCAATTAAACCTACCAGTATCAAAAATGGCTTTGCATTGTAAATGCTCAAAGTTTGGTTAAACGAAAGATGTCCGGAGGAGTTTCTAGGTGTACTCTTCCGGCTCTTAAAAAATGAACGCTAACAAATTAACAGCTACTATGAAGAAAAAAACAAACCCAAAAATGCCCAAGCTCCCAAAAAGCTTTACCGACAACCTGGAAGCTATCGCCAAAGGCTTACATGGCAGGCCCATAAGCGCAAATTTTGCCAGGGAATGGAAAATCGCAGAAAAGGAAGCTACGGAAATGCTCCAATACCTGAGCGATACCAATATGATCGACATTAAATGGCTGCCGGAAAAAAGTGCCCTGTGTTTTATCAAAAAAGAACTGCCCAATTGATATGAAAAAGCAAGGAACCCAAATAACACATAAAAAAACATTGGTTTAGTTCCAGCTCGCTGCATTAAATGAGCGTGGTGTGGCGGCTGGGGCTTACCAATAACTAACAAAAACCATGAAAAAACTGAAAATGAAAAACTATCTTATTATTGATCACTCTCCAAGTGCAAACAAGACCTTGCACCTGGATTTATTTGATTTAGCGGACTCTATATTCCGCACAGACGATCCAGAAGATATCAGGATGCGGCTATCTACAGGGCGAATCACAGCTGTTTTTGTAAGGCTGGAACTCTGGGATCACCGCCTGTTTGAAGACGTATTGAGCCTGAGCCTGATGCCGGAACTGGTATTGTTGGGCAATGCAAAGCAGGAACCGGTAGCCTGCTGCGGTTACGGCCTCCCTCATTTTTTAGCCGATGATTGCAGTGTGGAAGATTTAAAAGGAACGTTGAATTACGTAAACAGCTCATTTATACAATCCATGGAATTTAGATTTATCCTGGCAAAAGACGGAGACAGGGTCTTTAAAATAGACCTGAACCAGATCATTTCGGTAGAAGCTGTAAAAAACGGATCGCTGATCCATACTGCCTGCGGGGTATTTGTTTCTGCACAAACCATTGATGAACTGGAATTATTGTTGCCAAAAGCACCGGTATCGTAAGGTGTATTTTTTTGAGTAAAGGTGCTGTGACAGCATCAGGCCTTTCGGATGAAAGGAAAAATGTACTTTGAATCGTTGTTGAGTGATTTCCGGAATAAATTAACCGGATAATTTGTGGTTGCTGGGTTAAAAGTTGGTTAACTTAGCTTATAAGATTAAAATATGGATATCAAACTGTTTGAAAGCAAGCGAATCCGCTCAGAATGGAGCGATACTGACCAGAAGTGGTATTTTTCTGTGATCGATGTAATTGCCGTTTTAACGGAGAGTAACGATCCGAAAGACTATTGGTACAGAATGAAAAAGCGTGAGAAATTATCTGGAGTTGAGTTATCGACACTTTGTCGACAACTGAAATTAGAGTCGTCTGATGGAAAAAAATATGCTACCGACTGTAGCGATACAGAAAGCTTGTTACGTATTATCCAATCTGTTCCATCACCCAAAGCTGAACCATTTAAAGTTTGGCTGGCCAAGGTTGGTTACGAAAGGATGCAGGAAATCGAAAACCCCGAACTGGCCCAGGCTAGGATGAGGGATATTTACCGCGCTAAAGGATATAGCGAAGGCTGGATTGATAAACGGGTAAGGGGAATTGCGGTGAGGGACGAACTGACCGGAGAATGGAAAACCCGTGGGGTGAAAGAAGGAATTGAATACAGTATATTAACTGCAGAAATTAGTAAGGCTACTTTTGGGATTATCCCTTCAGATCATAAGCAGATAAAAGGTTTGACTAAACCTGCTGAAAATTTAAGGGACCACATGACCGATCTGGAATTGATTTTTACCATGCTTGGTGAGGCATCGACTACGGAGATTGCCAAAAGTAAAGATGCGCAGGGATTTGAAGAAAATAAAAAAGCTGCTAAGGCGGGTGGTACTATTGCAGGGAACGCCAGGAAGGAACTGGAGCAAAAATCTGGAAAAAAGATAGTTAGCAAAGAGAATTACCTGGATTTAAAGGATAAGAAGAAACTTAAGTAGAGCTAAGCTTTTTTAAACTCAACAACAATTTATTGAAATGATCTTTTATCGGGTGTTTTTGTGCCTGATAGGAGAAAAAATAACCATTCCCCTCTAAGGCTGCATAACCGCCTGGAAGAAGGCGGAGACGCTATGCCTTTTCGGGAAAGGTGATTTTTTATTTTAAAAACTGTAAATCAAATCTATGGAAACTAAAATGATACCCTTTGATGAGGGACCGGTACTGGATACCAATACGCTCATGGCGGCGCTGGGCATTTCCAGAAAAGATGCCAACGACATCTTGTGGAACTTATTCGAAAAAGAATACATCGATTTAATTCCGGTGCTGGATGAAGAAAAACTCAATCTATTGAAGCCCAAAGAATAAATGAAAGCGGAAAATCCGGAAGATATGACACTACTTTACCGAAAGCTTTGGGATGTGGTACACTTTGAAGAGTTGTTCCCGGTTCCGGTACACCAGCATATCGATGAGTTTTTGCTGGCCCTGATCATTGAACTGCACAGGCTGTGCCTGGAAGAAGACAAGGATTTGGCAACGGCCAAATACTACCAGAACAAAACGTCTTTGCTGCTGTTGCAGGGCCGGATGCTGGAATTGTTGGCTGATGCCAATAAAAAGCAACGCAAACGGATTGAAATTATTGATGCTGGCTTGAAAGAACTGCTGAATTTGCTGGAACTGATAAAAACAGAGCGGATTGATCTGCTTTTTTTACCGCCTAGGCCATCAAAATCTTGATAATCGCTGTAAATAATCGACAATATATCCATAAAACAATTGGATAAAAGCTTTTGTCATCCAGAGCGAACCCTTTGTCATCCAGAGCGAAAGCGAAGGATCCCTCGGGGCTCGGGATGACAAATCGGCCCCCGGAATGATAACTGGCCTCCGGAATGATCGGAGGTAAAAAACGTTCTTTGAAATTAATGGATTTAGTACGGGGCCTGGCCCCACTCGCCGTCATCCTGAGTTCATCTCAGGATTTCCGCCCAGGTGTCATTGCTAAGGTTATCACAATTTGTGATAGCCTCCACTCCGTCATTGCGAGTGAGCCATTCGCGACGAAGCAAACTCCAACCCATGGCACTGAACAAAGTACAACCACCAAACCAAATCAGCAAACAAGCAAAGAATTGCCCTCCAAATAAGCAAATGTAGTAAAGTAGGGTTGCTTTGGCCCCAAAGAGGGCCTCGCAATGACGTGGCGCAATTTTGTAAGGGCGAAGCTTCGCAACGCTGCCCAACTTATTCAATATTTTGGAAGAAACACCAGTATTTTGTGATTATAAAGATATTTAATTAATTATTAATTAATGTGTCTGTAATTGTTTATATTTGTATATGGAACGGCATCGCATTTTGCGATATCTCAAACTAGATATGGAAGATAAAATATTCCGAAATTTCTTGTGTATCATACGAAAGGCTTGCTTTTCCCTGGCGGATAGATACAACCGCCAGAGCGGAGGAATATGCATCGAAAATGTTGAAAGCTAATGCATCGGAAATAAATGCCAGTTGGAAAATTTAAATTGCTTTTTGTTCACTAATTAGCTAACTTTGTTATGAATGAAAAAAATATCAGGAATATATTTTATTACAAGGATTATTACCTTAACTTTTTTAAAACATTAAAACCGGAGGTCCAGAAGAAATTTAACTGGACGTTGCAGTTAATATCAACTTTAGATAGAATTCCAGAAAAGTATTTTAAACATTTAACAGGATCGACAGGGCTGTATGAAGTTAGGGTTGAAGTTGGTTCGGATATATATCGTGTTTTTTGCTTTTTTGATAAGGGAAAACTAATCATCTTAATTAATGGTTTTCAAAAAAAATCGCAAACTACACCCAAAAATGAACTAAAGCTAGCAGAAAGGCTAAAAACATATTATTTCGATGAAAAAACATAAAGATTTAACTTCATTTTCTGAACACTTGGATCAGCAGTATGGGGTCTATGGAACATCTACCAGAGATGCTTATGAAGCAGAATTTGAAACCTTTAAATTGGGGGTAATGATTCAAGAATTGCGCAAGGAACAGGGCTTAACTCAACAACAGTTAGCAGAGAAATGTGGGACTACAAAGACTTATATTTCACGGATTGAGAATGATGCAAGTGATATAAGATTGTCAACTCTTATGAGAATTATTCACGATGGATTGGGGAAACATTTGAAATTAAGCGTTGGATAAGAAAATTATGTCAATGTTTAATCCAGCACATCCGGGCGAATTGATCAGAGAAACGATTGATGGCATTATTGAAGCGACAGGCAGGAAACTGACAGTAGAGGAAGTAGCTATCGGTTTAGGTACTACGCGGAAAACTTTATCTGCAATAATAAATGGTAAACAGTCTGTGACCCCAGAAATGGCTATAAAGTTGTCTACAGGTTTTAGTAATACTACTGCTGAGTTCTGGCTACAGGTACAGGATAATTATGATCTTTTCCAGGCAAGAAAAAAAGTAGATACAAAGAACATACGCGTATTCTGGAAAGCTGCGGTTCTGTAAATTTACCTACACTCCAGGCTGAACGCATGAAGAAATAAACACAGCATATTGCTGTAATACTTATTATCGAATAAAATTGTAAGCCGCTGATAAGCGGCTTTTTTCATTTCTTAGGCCCTGCATTTCTGGCTCCAAACCGGTACTAAATCCATTAAACATTTTCTGGCGATTACGTGGAACAGGAAAAATTTTTTCTGTGACCTTTAAAAACAACTAACCTATCTATTCACTTAAAAACAACAACTATGAAAGACACTTAAAGCAATAATTTTTTTTAGGGAATTAGCGATCATAAGGGGGAAATAGGGATATATGAACGCTGTGCATCAATAATTAACTAATTAAAATTAAACATGAACAAAAGATTATTTAAATTAACCGAAGCTCAGCTACTGGAATGGAAACAAGAAGTAGTAAACTACCTGGCCTCTTTATTACCTGATTCAAATTCCATGGGCGCACTTGCCTTGGTACTGATGAATACCTTAAAGCCTCACTTTAAGCTAAAAGGGCATTTGCTATTACAACCGGATATGCTGATGACCGAAGCCCATTACCTGCGGAAAGGGCTGATTAAACTGTATAGCCTTGATGCACAAACCGGCGAAGAGAAGATCCGCTTTATATGGGCCGCCGGAAGCATTGTGGTGCTACTGGAAGCCTTTAGGGAACGTTTGGTAAACGAAGTATTGTACATAGAACTGATGGAAGATTGTGAGCTGGTCAGCATCAGCAATTTTTGCATGGATAACATCTATGAAGAACATACTGTTGCCTATAAGCTAACCGAAAAGATCAGAGCAGCCGAAACTGCGCGCAAGGATTTGCAAACAGAGATACTGCAGATGGTAGACAAAAAGATGCGCTACTGCGTATGTAAGCAGAAGTTTCCTGAATTTCTGGTTAATGGGGTATGGAGGTTGAGCAACAAGGAGATCTGTAGTTTTACCGGTATCACTAAGAGTACATTGATTGAGGCCAGGCAGCTATGCCCGGATACAGTAAGTACCTAAAAAGGTTGTTTCGGGTACCTAAATAGGTTTTTAGCCTTCCTTCGGGGAGGCTATTTTTGTTTCATATCAAAGGTAAAACAGCCGTTCCCCTCAGAGTGAGAAGAAAGCAATTTTACTGCTAAAAACAAAAATAGATGAAGGCAAAAATGATACTTATTGAAACATGCATAGCGCTACTGATGATCTTGTTTGGTTATACGGCACTGACTAAAGTGCTGGAATACGATAAGTTCATTTTCCAGATGCGGCTTTCGCCTTTGGTGCTGATGCAGACTTTGGCGCCTGTACTGGCTGTGCTGTTGCCACTGGTTGAAGCTGTTATTGTTCTTGCTTTATGCGTATCTGCCTGGCGCAGGAAGGGGCTTTGGGCATCTCTGATTTTGCTGGGGGTGTTTGAAGTATATATAGGCGGTATGTTACTGTCTGGTTTAAAGCTGGGCTGCACTTGTGGTGGGGTGTTGAGTTTGCTATCCTGGAAGCACCACCTGTTTTTTAACGCCAGTTTTATGTTTATCGGCGGGATAGCGTTATGGGGCATGCACAATGATGACGGGTTGGGGGGCTAATGACGGGCGCTTTATTTAATGTGATATTCCAGATCTGAATATATAAACAACAAATCTTATTAATCATTTAAAAACAAAAACATGAAAATTGATTTCAAAAAATGCATGATGGCTGTTGCCTTATCTGTAGCTGTAACCGGTGCAATTGCATCAAAAGTGGTAAACCTGCCAGGTGCTAATGAAAATGAGTACACTTGGAACCGGACCGGTGGTGAGCCGCTGCCTGAAGAACAAAACCCTTTTGTAGGCACTAAAACTGATGCCCAGAATTACTTTGGCTGCAGTGGTACTTACGACGAGTGTGCTGTTGGTACGCCTACCAGTCTTGGCGTACCGTCAGAAGTGATTTACCAGCACTAAGCCTTTTCAGGTTAAACAAGAGTCCTTTGTTTTGGGGGCTGAAGGCCCGGCGTATTGCCGGGCCTTCTTTCTATACGCATCATCGCCATAGCATGGCCTTGTTCAGGCCTGTGGCATGGCCGGTTCCGGTACTACTTGGGTAGCGGATGGCTACTGCTCCGGTAGCGGCCCATGCTTACCAGAGCTGTAGCGAAGATGAACAATTTATTTATTTACTCATCAAATCAGATTTATCATGGCAAGATTGTTAAAAGGAATATTTGGCCCGATTTCAGGGAAATTAGGGCCGGTTATCGGATCATCCTGGAAAGGGATCGCGTATTTGCGCGAAGTACGACCTAAAAAGGAAACAAAAGTTCCCCGTACGGAGGCGCAGATAGCCAACGAACAGAAATTTAAGTTTGTGCAAAACTGGCTGGTGCCTTTTCATCCTTATGTTACCATTGGCTTTTCAAAAAAAGCCATCCGGAAATCAGAGATCAATGTGGCATTTTCGGCCAATTTTCACCTGGCCATTACAGGTGTTTATCCCAACCTGGATGTAGACTACAGTAAGGTGATCATCAGTGCAGGCGAACTGCCCCAGTTGGACCAGCCCGCAATGGAGCTGGTTTTACCGGATACGCTGAAAATTACCTGGCAGCAAAATACAGATCCGGGTGCATCATTTGATGACCAGCTGATGCTGGTTTTGTACTGCCCCGAACTGAAGATGGCCGACGGTTTAACCGGTGGCGTGAAAAGAAAGGCCTTAACCTGCAGCTTCCAGTTTGATCCATTGCTGATCGGCAAGCCTTTGGAAGTTTATATTGCGGTAACCTCATCGGACCGGAAAAAAATAGCAGACAGCAGGTATTTGGGGAGGATGGAACCATGAGAACGCATACAAAAACCACCCTGCAGAAACTGGTATTTGAACTGATGGCGCCCGGGCAGGAACCTTTGGGTGATGAGGAGATTTTGAAATGGGTAAACCAGTTGCCTAAGATCACTAAAGAAGTGATCCAGGTAATGCGGCTGATCCTGTTCGGAACCCTGAGCCGTAAACTGGTATGCCGGCACCTGGGCCAGATCAGGATGGAATGTACCCTGATGCTGGACGCGCTATACCATTACCCGGAATTTCCGAATAGCATGATGGTACTGTACCAAAGCACCTTGAACTGCCTGGAGCGGCTACTGGACTACCAGCAAAGCCATTACCGGAAATACCTGGACCAGCGCGACCGCATGCCGATACTGCTTTACGCTAAAGCGGCAAGACGGGTAGCCGCACAGGTAGATGAAATGCTGCGCAGATTGAATAAAGGTGGGGTGGATAGAACCCTGCAGGCCATTGTAGCGGGTAAGATGACCAGGCTGATTAGCCAGGAAACCGGCAGCTATCAGCAAATCTGTTGCCTGCAGCTAGTCCAGCAATGGGTATTTCAACTTTCAAAAGCTGAGCTTAAAGCGGGCATTAGCTCAAGGCTGATAGCCTTGCTGGTAAAGGCAAAGTTTAATACGGATGGCTTTGCCAGCTATTGCAAAGAACAGCTAAAGGCTAAAACGGCGGATGCGGATCTGTCCGGGCAAGCTTCAGTAGAAAGCTATCGTATAGAAGTGGCATTTTCGGTAGATGCGCTGGCCTATTTTTTTAAGCTGCTGATTGCTGCAGGGGTAGTGATGGCAGATCCCAAATCGCAACTGTTCCAGTTTATAGCCCGAAGCTTTAAAACACCGGGCATTGGGCAAGGTAGTGTATCGGCGCATAGTTTTACCAATAAATACAACCAGGTGGTACAGGCTACAGCCAAAACGGTGAGGGCAATGCTGGTAAGAATGCTGAAGCTTTTGGACAAAGAGTTTGACCTGGCCTGAATATTTTTATCTGAAATTTTATGCCGGTTACAAGGCCTGAATGAAGTTTTTGCAGGTTTTTGAGTGGGGGTGTTGCCACCCCCATACACTACCCGGGGCTTGCCGGATTGCTTTCCTTTGAGCAATTAACAAATTTTATTCACCTTTTAATCCTTAAAATCATGGGTATTATTAGACAGGGGGTCCTCGGCGGATTCCGGAACAAAACAGGTTCGGTTGTGGGAGCTTATTGGCGCAACCTGGATGTGATCAGGGGTTTACCCCGGGTAAGCAACAAGGCAGCTACCCAGGCACAGATCAATCAGCGGTTTAAATTTGGCCTGGTCACGGGCTTTCTGGCCAGGATCGGGAACATTATTGATCTGGGCTTTGGTTCAGGAAATGGTTCAGCCAGTGCAATGAACGACGCCGTGTCTTATCATCTGCGGGAAGCCATTACCGGCATTGCACCAAATTTTACCATCGATTACACCAAGCTGAAAATGAACCGCGGAAAGCTGTTACTGGCCAATGCCATTGAAGTTGATGTTACTGTAGCCGCCCGTATTGATTTCAGCTGGTTAAACACGGTGCCCGACGGGAAGTACAAGGATGCAACAGACAGGGCCAATGTGATGGTTTACAATCCTGTAAAGGACTCCTTTGTTGTTTTGCAGGGAGCAGCTGCCCGTACCGGTTTAGGTTACAACTTGTTGTTGCCTGGCGATTACAGCGGGGATCAGGTGCATTGTTACATCAGCTTTAGCTCTACTATTAAAAAGAAACTGGTATCCGACACGTATTACGTTGGGCCGTTTCTGGTACTGTAAGCTGAATTAACGGAAGGCTGTTTGGGTTGCTGGATTTGACCCGGGCGGACACTATGTGTGACATGTAAAGGCAGACGCAGCCTGAACAGCTTTCTTATTATAATCGTCATCTCGGGTTGCAATCGTCATCTCTGATCGTATTTGTCATCTCGAAGGAAGCGAAGCGATGAGAAATCTCTAAATGTGTAATTTAAAATTGAAAAAATATGAACACTTTAAAAATAGTAAAGGATGGGGTTTCCGAAAGAAACCTCTTCGCAAATAGATTTATTAAAACCGGTGGGCATAGTTATGCTGGGTACCTGTTAGTTGGATTATTCTTGCTGTTATGGCCGATGTTGCAGCGTTGGCTAATTGGGTCGGATCCAACGATTGGATATATTGATCCTAATATCTGGTTACTGATCCTGTTGAGCCTGATCTGCTTTCTGATCGTTACCGGTTTGTGCTGGTGGCTGTTACAGCGGTTTTGGATGAGTTTGGGCTTGCCAGCATTGGGCAATATGGTTGTACAGTTTAAAAAAATGGAATCATGGAAACAGCTAGGATTTTATTGGGCATCGTTTGGCTTGCTGTTGTGGGCAGCGGTTGGGGTGCTGGCAGCGGTGGTTTAACAACTTCGTTATCGGGAACCTCGCACTCCGCTCCGTCATTCCAAACATCACTCCCCGTTCCATCGCGGATATCCATCACCTCCTCGTCATCTCGAACGAATGTGAGAGACCTCTTGTTTAGGCATGGTTCAAGAGGTTTCTCCTCGTTACACTCGTTCGAAATGACGGAGCGGGTGCTTAATATAGCGCGCGCAGAGGTAGGCGTTCGCGAAGCTACTGGGCTTAACGATGGCAAGCGTGTTGAAGAATATCTGGCCCTTGTTGGCTTACCCAAAGGCCATCCTTACTGCGCGGCATTTATTTCCTGGGTTTTCAAAAAAGCCGGATATGATCAGCCCAGAACAGCCTGGTCTCCGGCCTTATTTCCGAAGGAAAGAGTGGTTGGGAATAGTTCAAGAGATCTCTCGTCGCTTCGTTTCCCTCGAGATGAGGGAAAGGGATTAGTGTTTGGCATCTATTTTCCGGGACTTAAAAGAATAGCGCATTGTGGTTTCGTTTCGCAGATAAAAGGTGACTGGATACACACCATTGAAGCCAATACCAGCTTGCCCGGAAGCAGGGAAGGAGATGGGGTTTATGCCAGAACCAGGCATTTTAGAACCATTCGCTGTTATGCGGACTGGATTGGGAAAGGAGGTGTAAAATGAAACCAGTATATATATTATGTGTTTTACAGCTGTTTTACCTTGCCCTGTTCTTTGCAGGCTGCAGCTTATTCAAAAAAACAACCATAACCAGCAATAAGGAAAGCAAATCCTCATCTAAGCAATTAGAGGCCAATATGCTGATCTTGAAGAACGCCAATAAAGAAACTCAGGTATTTACTTATTGGACTGACAGTGGGTTTTACCAGTTCCAGCATATCAAAGAGCAAACTGATCTGGCTAAATCCGGACAGTTAAAAGCGAAGGAAAAAGTTAGTGAGCAAACGAAAATAGTCACTAAGCAAACTCAACCTCTTAAATTTTGGATTTATATTGTATTGGCAGTTATTATGGTTGGATACTATCTGGGCTATAGGAAGTTGTGATTTGATTGAGGCTAAAATACCTGTGGATCAGTTCAATGTTAATATCTGCCTGGTTTTATATAATTTTTGGTATGACGGAGAGAAGGCATTGGCTGGGTTGCGAATGAAATGAGCTCGCAGGCGCGGCCTTCGACCGGCTGCCAAAAATTAACTCAAAAATTTTAATTGAAATTATAACCTTGCATCTGCAAACTTGCGGTCGATGAAAGATTTGGTGTCAAAGATTATCGCACCTGTATCTTTATATTTCTGGTAATCCAGTTCAAGAAATTCATTATGGGCAACAGCGATAATAATTGCTTTATATTCATCGTCAGCGGCTAAATGTGGTATTAACTTGATGTTATATTCCCCTGCTACTTCATCAGCATTTGCCCAGGGATCGTAAACATTTACTTCCATACCAAATTGCTGCAGCTCGGTGTAGATGTCAATAACCCTGGTGTTTCTGATGTCCGGACAGTTTTCTTTAAATGCAAAGCCCAGGATCAGCGCTTTTTCCCCTTTTACAGGAGATCCTTTGGCGATCATCATCTTGACAACCTTGCTGGCTACAAAAATGCCCATGTTTTCGTTCACTCTTCTGCCCGACAGGATCACCTGCGGGGTATAACCTAGAGAATTCGATTTATGGGCCAGGTAGTAAGGATCAACTCCTATACAATGCCCGCCTACCAGGCCTGGTTTATATTTCAGGAAATTCCATTTGGTGCCTGCGGCAGCGATTACATCGGCAGTGTCGATATCCAGCTTGTCAAATATCAGGGCCAGTTCATTGACAAAGGAGATATTTACATCACGCTGGGCATTTTCTATGGCTTTTGAAGCTTCGGCAACTTTTATGCTCGGCGCTTTGTGGGTGCCTGCAGTGATAATGCTGGCGTATAATTTGTCAATCCAATCGGCGACCTCGGGGGTTGAGCCTGAAGTAACTTTGATGATTTTGGTTAGGGTATTTATTTTATCGCCGGGATTGATCCGCTCCGGAGAGTAGCCGCAATAGAATTCGGCATTGTATTTTAAGCCAGAGTGTTTTTCCAGTATCGGTACACAATCTTCTTCGGTGCAACCAGGATAAACGGTAGATTCGTAAATGACCACATCTCCTTTTGATAATTGCTGCGCAAGCATTTTAGACGCGCTTAACAGGGGCTTTAAGTCTGGTGCTTTAAACTGATCGATAGGAGTTGGAACCGTTACGATGTAGACATTGCATGCTGCTAGCAAGGCTTGATCGGAGGACAGCTTGAGGCCTTTTCCCAGTACACTTTGTAAGGCATTTAAATCGGCCTCTTTGGTGCGGTCTTTATTTTCGGTAAGGTCTTTTATTCTTTCTTCGTCAATATCAAAGCCCAATACTTTGTATTGTTTGGCAAATTCAATGGCTAGGGGTAGCCCTACATAGCCTAATCCGATAATTGCAATATGTGGCTTATTTGCTGCTGACATGCAGACAAACATACGTAATTATTTAATGTTGGAATCGGAAGTCGCGTTCGTTTTATTTTTCGCTTCTATTTCTTCGTATAACTCAATTACCTTTTTTTGAAGCTCGATAAGCTCCTCCTCTTTTTTGGCCAGTTTGACGTTCAGCATTTTAACATGTATGGAATGCTTAGATTGTGGGTTTTCTCCATTCTCAGCCATCAGTACCAGGACAGAAACCTCAAATAAGTTGGCAATTTGTTCCAGGCGCTTTACGTTTACATCTGTGATGCCATTTTCAATTTTAGCAAAAGCAGGGATCGAAATATTTAACTGTCTGGCAACCTCCCTCTGGCTCCAGGCTTTCTTTTGGCGTAAATGTTTGATGTTTTTACTTATTGTGTTCATTGCTTTCTTTTAGGGATATTGAGATGTCAATCAAAGAACAACTTTCAGGCCCCGATTTGAAATATTGTAGCCATTTCAAATTATTAGCTAATATTATGGCATAATAAATGATAGGTTATGAAATTCAACTATTAATTGTAATTATCGATTATTATTTTACATTTGATTTGGATAACTAATAATGCCCGGGGGGGAAATAAATGAAGAAAAATCTACTAACTGTCCTATTAATTCTACTATTAGGGGATGCCGCCTTTTCGCAGATGAACGGCGACTATAACTACAGCATTGCGGTGAATGGCTACAGCCTGATGCAAATGCCCAAAATTTTAAACCAGAAAAACTCCGAGAAGTTTTCAGATTTCTCATTTCGGGGTGGGATGATCAAGTTTAATGACAACCAGATTAGCTACAGGTTGGGTGGGAGTTACCTTAAGGAGGATATCAAACTGGTGAACAATTGTGTGGGTTGCCAGGAAGCTAATGGTAAAATGACAGATTACTCCTTTAAGCTTGGTTTTGAAAAAAATATCAACTTCTCGAGGATTCAGCCTTATTTTGGTTTTGATATTGGTTTCAGGTATAATAAGTTTGATGGTACGCTGGTTAATAAAAATGGCGCCTTGGCATCGGGAGACGCGGATTTGGGGCCTAACGGCGTAGAAACCAGTAAAACCGGTTTTACTGCAGCGCCTATCATTGGGATCAAAATTAATCCGGTTGCTATGATTTCTATTTTCGCAGAAAGTAACCTGGAGATGTTTTATTCTTATGAACGACAGGAGATGGTGGCGGCTGATGCGAATAATACGCGGACTTTTAATAAATATAATAAGATGGAATGGCTGTTAAATCCGGTTACGGTAGGCATACAGGTTCATTTGGGGAGCAATAAATAGTTGGAGCACATGCGACAATTTGATCACAATTCAATTAATTTGATATATTTGCAGCCGAATATATCAACTAGCATCTACCCTATGAAAGTTACATATAAAAAGATAGAATTACGTCTCTTAACCATGCATAACATTACTGTACTCAATCTGTTTCATCTGGATAATAATATTTGAAATGAGTGGTCGTTGGTTAATATGCCTGTGGCTTTAAAGAAATAAAATGATAAATAAACCATTACCTCTCTCTAAAAATATGAACTTTAAAAGAACGATAGCTGCAATACTCCTTATATTTTCCGTTCTGGTCTGTCATCAGGCTTTTTCTCAGGCTAATTACGCAAATGTAAAGGTGGATGAATTGTCTGATGCCCAGATATTGCAGATGATCAAAAGAGCGGAATCCATTGGCTATAGCGAAGCTCAACTGGAACAATTGGCAGCTGCGCAAGGGATGAAGCAGGATGAGATTCAAAAACTGAAGTTGAGGGTTGAAAAGGTTAAAAAACAAGGATCTGCTACTGCTGTGCAAGGCGAGAATAAAGCAACCAATACAGGTCGTGAAAATAGTGAGACTACGGATGGTGGGGCTGTAGACAACGAAAAGAAAGTAAAAGATGAAGAAATTGGACCGAAAATATTTGGATCTGAACTGTTCAAAAACGGTAACATCACTTTTGAGCCTAATTTACGGATTGCTACACCTAAGGGTTATGTGATTGGGCCGGATGATAAGTTGTTAATTGACTTAACCGGCGATAACGAAGCTAGCTATAACCTGCAGGTTAGTCCTGAGGGTGTTATTAATTTACAATATGTAGGTAGAATTGCAGTAGGAGGACTTTCAATCGAACAGGCTACATCAAAAATTCGTGCAGCAATGGGCAAAACTTACCCTTCGCTGCGATCAGGACGTACTAATGTATCAATTAACCTTGGAAATATCAGGAGTATAAAGGTAGTGTTAACAGGTCAGGTAACCAAGCCCGGCACTTATACCTTATCATCATTAGCCACGGTTTATAATGCCCTGTATGCTTCTGGTGGTCCATCTGAAAACGGTTCATTTCGTAAAATTCAATTGATCCGTAACAACAAGGTGGTTTCTACAATTGATGTTTATGATTTCTTGTTAAGAGGAATTCAGCAAAATAATTTGCGTTTACAGGATCAGGATGTGATTAATGTGCCTGTTTTCGAAAAACGCGTGGAAATATTGGGCGAGGTAAAAAATGCCGCTTTATTTGAAGTGGTTACAGGGGAGAGTTTGCAAGATTTGATTGGTTTTGCAGGTGGTTTTACACCTCAGGCTTATACTGCTAAGATCAAGTCTTTCCAGAATACGGATAAAGAACGGCGGATAATGGATGTTGCCGCTGCAGATTTTGGAACTTATGCTCCAAAAAACGGAGATAAGTTTGTAGTTGAGGCGATTTTGGATCGTTTCCAAAACAGAGTAGAGATTCTTGGAGCGGTTTTCCGCCCTGGTTTGTATGAGTTGGGGAGCGGACTGACGCTAAAAGGATTGATTACCAAAGCTGATGGTTTAACTGAAGATGCTTTTTTAAATAGAGGTTATATCAATCGCTTAAATGTAGACAATACGCAAAGTCTAATCTCTTTTGATGTAGCTAAAATTATGACTGGCACACAAGAGGATGTTCTATTACAACGAGAAGACAAGGTCACAATTTCGTCTTTATTTGATTTGCGGGATGAATATAAAGTTAGTATTCAAGGAGAGGTACGTGCTCCGGGAACATTCGATTATGCCGATAACATTACCCTTGAGGATGTAATCCAGATGGCGGGCGGCTTTAAAGAGAATGCGACACCTAAGAGGATAGAGATCTCCAGAAGGATTAAAAATAGTGATGCGAAATCTGAATCAGCAAAAACAGCCCAGGTATTCACTGTTGGTGTTGACCAGAACCTAAAAGTGTTAGGTAAAAAATTTGTGTTAAAACCTTTTGATGTAATATCTGTGCGTAGTTCTGAAGGTTACCAGGTCCAGAAACAGGTTAAACTGGAAGGAGAAGTATTATATCCGGGACTCTACACAATTACTCAGAAGAATGAGCGCATTTCAGACCTGATCAAACGAGCTGGTGGATTGACGCCTACCGCTTACACAGACGGCGCTTCATTGAAAAGACCCGGCGCTGAAAAAGTAAATCCTGGTGATAAAAATGCAATTGATAATAGAGACGAGGAAAAGAAAAAGTTAATGAATTTAAGGCGTGCGCAGGAAGCAGGCGTAAAAGACACCGTTAAGGCAGAAGTAGAACAACAGTTAATCCAATCTGACCTGGTAGGTATTGATTTAGAGAAGATTTTGCGAAAACCTTTGTCCAAGTATGATCTGATTGTGGAAGATGGTGACGTGATTCGGGTACCACGACAGTTACAAACAGTTAAAGTGACGGGGGAAGTTTTGAATCCTAACAGCATTGTTTATTTACCTGGAAAAAGCTTTAAGCAATATGTGAATGGTGCAGGTGGTTTTACTTCACGTGCATTAAAAAGAGGCGCTTACATCAAATATGCTAATGGATCGGTAGAAGCTGGGAGTAAATTTCTTTTCTTCAGTAACTATCCGAAAGTAAAACCGGGAGCGGAAATATTAGTGCCGAAAAAGGCTGAGGGAGAAAAATTAAGTGCTCAAAGCTGGATCGGAATAGGAACAGGATTAGCGTCATTAGCGGCTATTATAGTTAGTTTGTTAAGGTAATATTATATGATCTCCAGATGTTTGAACGTGAAAAATTTTGAATAAGCTTTAAGAATGATTGACGAGAGTAATACAATAGAAACTAAACAAGAAGAAATTTCATTGGAAGAGTTCCTAATTAGAATACGTAAATGGTATAGTTTTCTTCTTAGTAAATGGGCAGTAATAATATCATTTATCCTTATGGGCAGCCTAATTGGTTTAGCATTGAGTTATCTGATAAAACCTATTTATACCGCTACGACAACATTTGTTTTAGAGAACGGTGAAGGTGGAGCCGGCTTGGGACAATATGCTGGTCTTGCGTCAATGGCTGGAATTGATCTTGGATCTGCCGGTAGTGGCGGTAATATGTTTCAGGGAGATAACATTTTGGAGCTGTACAAATCCAGAAATATGATTCAAAAAACTTTATTAAGTAATGTTGTTTATCCAAATGGCGAGAATAGACCTTTAATCGATAGATTTATTGAATTTAACAAATGGCGAAAAAAATGGAAAGGCAATACGAAACAACCTGGATTAGAAACTATAAGTTTTACATCTTCAAAGGATAGTCTTTCTCGCATGCAAGATAGCGTACTAAGAGAAGCTGTAAAGGAAATTAACAAAGAATATCTTAGTGTTACAAAAATAGATAAAAAACTTAGTATAATTAAAGTAGAGGTAAAAGCGAAGGACGAGTTTTTTGCTGATGTTTTCAATAATGAGATTGTAAGAAATGTAAATGAATTTTATATTCAAACTAAAACAAAAAAATCATTAGCAAATATTGCTATTTTACAACGAAAAACAGACTCGGTAAGAACAGTAATGACTGGTGCAATTTATCAAACTGCTTCAATATCAGATGCAACGCCTAACTTAAACCCAACAAAACAGGTGCAGCGCGCGGCACCAATCCAACGTTCGCAATTTTTGGCTGAAACTAATAAGACTATCCTTGGAGAGTTGGTGAAAAATTTAGAACTTGCGAAAATGTCTTTATTGAGAGAAACGCCTCTTGTTCAGGTGATTGACAAGCCAATTTTACCTTTGCCGGAAGAACATTTTGGTAAAATATTAGGAATGCTGTTGGGAGGTTTTATAGCAGGCTTGTTTATTGTTGCTTTTTTAGTGTCTAAACGATTATTAAGTTTTATATCCTAGGGTATGGCAAATAATAGTGGTGGAGCTCACATTGCCAATAATAAGCGTGTCGTGTTTTGGTCGTCTGTTGAAGCCTCGGTGTTTATGGCTGCTATTGTCAGTTCAATACAGGCACATGGATTCAATGTTGAGCATCGCTTTGCCATCTCAGACGTTTATTATAGAAAGGCGTCTGGTAAATGGAGCCGTTTTTTATTAAGATTTCGGATGTATATCGAATACCCAATAAAATTGGCTTGGCAGGCAATGACTAGTAGTGTACCAACAATTAATATTGTTACCACGAATACTTTTTATGCGCCGCTGATATCACTGATGTTTAAACGTTCTAATCAGGAAGTTGTTCACTTAGTGTGGGATCTTTTTCCAGATGTGCTTACTCAAGAAGATAATCGGTCACAGTATGGCTGGACCTATGGTATCGTAAACCGTATCGTACAATATATAATGCGTAAAGTGCGAGCAAATGTTTTTTTAGGTCAAAGGTTATTAATGTACGCGAACTCTCGCTTCGATAACATTGCGCAAACCTTTGTCATTCCTGTTGGAGCTAATGCTGAAGCTTTTAAAAATGCCAGTCCGAATTTAATAGAGGATAATCTGCCTGTTAACATCATTTACTGTGGAAATTTAGGTACCATGCATGATACTAGTACATTAATTGAAGTGCTAAAAATGGAAAATACCAATCTCCTTGATGGCTTATTTTTTTCTTTTTATGCTTCTGGCCCAATGTATAGTCAGTTTAAGAAAAATATTCTGAGCGTAGGCAGTAATTTATCGTCCCAGATTAAGCTAGGCCCTTCATTAAATAATCAAGACTGGATTTTTTTAATGAGAGAAAGTCATGTTGCTTTGGTTACCATGAAACCTGGCTCTGAAAAGCTTGTAATGCCAAGTAAGACATACAGTGCAATCGCAGCGGGCCAAGCTATTTTGGCAATATGTCCGCATAATTCAGACCTAGCTGCTTTAGTTATAGAAGAAGATTGTGGGTGGGTAGTTGAACCTGGTGACAGCAAAGCACTTTTCGATGCTCTACAACTTATATCTACAGATCGGTCTGCTTTGAATAGGAAGCGTAAAAATGCTTATGAGGCTGGACAAAATAAGTACTCAAATCAAACTATTGCATTAGCTTGGGTAAAATTATTGCATGATATATCAAAGGATTAAAAAAACTATTAGTGCCGTGCAGAGCCTAACTAATCATCGATCTATAAGAAATGTCTTCTGGAACTTAATAGGTGGATTGTTTACTGGTGGATTAGTTGTGATAGTGACGCCTTGGTATGTGCACCATCTAGGTATGGAGGGATATGGAATATTAAGTCTATGGTTAATGATGCAAATAATTTTGGGACTTTTAGACTTTGGAATTGGAGGAACGATTATCAAGGAGTTTGCATCTTCAAATCATTCGAATATCGATATCGAGTTTCAACGTGATTTATTGAGAACTGTTGAGACTATTTATTGGAGCATAGCAGTAGCTTTAGTAGTTTTGCTTTATTTCGCAGCAGGTGCTTTTGGTATTTATTGGTTAAAGGTCACTAAGCTAACGACCAACGAACTAGTTCAAATCTTAAGTTTGATGGCAATTACGCTTGGTTTGCAATTCCCAAATTCCATATATTCAAATGCTCTAATCGGTTTACAGGAACATCGAAAGATGAATATAATTCAAATTGGAGGGAATATTCTTAGACACGGAGGCGGAGTGTTAATTTTACTTTGGCGTAATGATTTATTCTGGTTTTTTTGCTACCAATTAATGGTAGCCATTTTACAGACCTTTTTGAGTAGAGTTATAGTCTGGACTATGTTATCAGGCAGCGATTTACGAAAGCCGATATTTAAGTTTTTTATTCTTAAGGACTTATGGAAATTCTCTGCAGGTATGGCCATAACTTCTTTTGTTGCCATCATGCTGTCCAATGCAGACAGGATAATTTTAAGCAAGATTGTTCCAACATCGGAATTGGGGAAGTATGCTATCGCTTTTACTGCGACAGGTTTATTGCAGTTTGGAATCCAACCGTTTTATAGAGCATTTTTCCCAAGATATGCTGAATTAATCTCTTTAGGGGATTATGAAAGTCTTAAAAAAGAATATTTTAAAAGTTGCCAGATTATGGCAATTGTAATTATTCCTTTAGGAATTATAGGATGGGGGTTCGCTCCGCAGCTGTTTCAATTTTGGATAGGATATAATGATCCAACAATAGTTCGTGTGTTTAGACTTCTTATTATAGGTATCACCTGTTCTGGCTTAATGTGGTTACCTGCTGCATATCAGCAAGCGCATGGTTGGACAAGCCTACATATTTATATGATGGGGGGGGCCTTAATTCTAGGGATTCCTGTTGCTGTTTGGTCAGTTTCCAAATATGGGACAGCAGGTGCAACTGTGATTTGGTTATTACACGGCATTTCTGACATTACAATTGGGCTGTGGTTGATGCATAAAAGGCTGTTAGTAGGGCAGTTTTTGGAATGGTATCTTCATGTACTAGCATTGCCACTTATTATAAGCATTGCAATAATTACAATCTCAAATTTTCTTATGCCCGCTCATCAAAATAACTGGCTTAACATCAGTTGGATTGCTGTAACTGGTATAATTACAATTGGGGTTACTCTATATTTTGATTCCAGACGTTTAAAAAAAAAATAATTAATTACCTATAGCTTAAAATCATGTCAACAAGTCCTAGTAAACCTCTATTCACGGTAATTATACCGACTAAAGATCGCTCAGACTATATGTATCATACACTTAGGACATGTTCTCTTCAAGATTATGAAAATCTTGAAATTATAGTTTCTGACGACGGTAGTACTGACAACTTGAAAGAGATTGTTGAGGAAGCTGCTCGCAAAGATCCCAGGATACGTTACGTAAGTCCTGGTAACGGAGAAAGTGTGGGTATGAGAGATAACTTCGAATTTGCCTTAGATCAAGTTAAACCTGGTTATGTTCTTGCTCTTGGAGGTGATGACGCATTATTACCTTATGGAATTAGCAGAATGTGGGAAATCTTAGAAGCTACTGGTCAGGAGATTTTAACATGGCCTGCCCCAGCATATTTTTATCCAAAAACAAAAATGGAGACGGGCCAATTGATTGTACACGCTAAATATGGTAGAATCAAGAAAGGCACAAGGATTATTAAATCTAAACAGTTTTTAGAAAGGCAGGCAAAAAATTTAAGCTATGTTTCAGATATAGAGTCACCGATGTTTTATGTGAAGAGTGTCGTTTCTACACGATTAGTAGATAAGGTTAGAAGCAGGTCTTCTGATGGAAGATTTTATGCATGTTCTACCCCCGATGGTTATTCTGGAATAGTTTTGGCTGGGGAAGTTGAGACCTATGCATTCACTGAAAACCCATTTTCAATGCATGGTGTTTCACCTACATCCCAAGGTGTAGGATACCTTTCTGATACAAAGGAAGCCAATTCACGATCAGAAGATTTTTTTAAAAAGGCGAAAAATATTCCAATGCATAGGGAATTGGCAACGCAAGAATATTCTCCACTTATTACAGTTATGACTGCCGATTATCTTTTGACGGCAAGAGATCTTCCCGGGTGGCCTGGAATTTTTCCCCCGATAGATTTTAAACAACTATTAACCCAAAGTATCTCTGAACTATCAGACAATTTGTTTGCTTATGATAAAGTTTCGAGAGAGTTAGGAATCCTTCATAGAATTGCGAAATATCATGGCCTAGAAGATTTTTTTAAATCCAAGGTGAGATCTGCGCATAGAAACAAGCGAAATACTTTAGAAGGAAATGCTATTAGTGCAGGAAGAATATATCTTGACGCAAACCAGTTTAATATTCATAATGTATATGATGCCGTATACGTGGCAAATTATATTCATCAAATTATTCCTAAATTAACCTTTTCTACTTTACTCGGTTTTATAAAAAATTCAATTAAATATGGCCTATCTGGTAAAAGTAAGGGAGCAGCGTTACCAAACGAAGAAGCTTGGTTGTAGGATTGTTTCACATTATCGACTTTTAATTTGTATTGGTTTAGGCTGTCAAGCTTATAAATCATTTTAAAGCTATTCATTTGAAAATGTTTAAGAAAGCAGAAGTTATTATCTATTCAGCATGCATACTCTTAATATGGGGAATTGCAAGTTTGTTAATTAGACAATTCTTTGAGCAATATCTACAATACTATTTACAACCGACAATAGCGATGTTATCATTGTTTGGCATTTTTACTATTTTTTTAAAGTGGAAGGTAGGAGATAATTTGTTTGGCGAAATTGGATTCCTTTATTTAGGACTTCTATTAGTTTATACACTTTTTCCAGCTTTTGCTTTTATCGCAGCCCAAGATTCAAGCGATCCACTTTCCCGTTTACTCCCTTCTCCGCCAGATTTAAGCATTCATTTATGGCGGCATGTTTTATTTTTCACTGCCATTGGTTTAGGCTATATATTGTGGAGGGGAACAAGTAGGATAAGTAGTGATATTATAAAGAAAAATAATAGTAGAAATGATTTGGTCATTTTTTTTCTATTTATCCTAATAGGTGTTTGTTTATTGTCGACATTATTGTTATCCGCTCCTGTGGCATCATATTATGATCACTATACAAGATATGATCATTTACCATGGATAGTAAGGAAATTTGTTTCTTTATGTGTACGTTTTAATCAGGGGTTTTACTCATTATTGCTCTTGTTTCTTTTTCTGGATTATAAAAAGTATAAGTTTTTTATACCTATTGTTGTTGTTGTTATTTGTACATACGAAATTGTATATTCCTTTGGTTCGCGTATTCAAGCATTAATTATACTATTAGAATCGTTTTGCTTGTATAATTTTTTAATAAAAAAGGTTACATTGAGAAAGGGTCTGATAGTGGGAATTTCCTTGGCAGCTTTATTTTCTGTTGTTGAATTTGTTCGGCAGCTAGGATCTGTAAGTGATTTGAAAGATTCTGTATCTAGCGATGGGATTAAGTCTGCATCAGAATTCGGTGCGGTATATTATCCAGGGTTTCATCTTTACGCGGAAAGAAATGCAAATTCTCTGCCCTCTGTAGAATGGGAAATGTTCTTTAATGACTTTATTTCTATAGTGACATTTGGTGATTTTGAGCGGTGGAACCCCATGGCTTGGTATGCAAAAAATTATTTTCCTGAATCCACCATAGCTCCGTTTACATTAGGTCCAATCGCTGATAGTGCAATATGGGGAGGTGAAATAGATTTGTTTTTTAGAGGATTAATTAATGGAATGTTTTTTGCTTTCATCATGAAGTGGTTTATTAAGCGGAGTTCAAAATGGTGGTCAGTAATCATTTACGTGTACTGTTATGCTACATGTATTTTGACATTAAAATATACTATATTTTATCACCTTACCCCATTGGTGAAGACCATATTGCCAGTTATTTTAATTGTTTTACTTATAAGAAGGTCTATAGAAAAGAAAAAAAATAATACATATTACAGGACAACTTGATGTTAATTTTATCTATTGGAAAATAAACAGTTAAGTTGACTTCCATGAAAAAATTATAAATGGAGAATTTAATAATAGCAAGCTATGGATCTAATTATACATCAAAAGAGAACCATTCAATCACAATAGATTAAATATGGCTGGAAATCGTTAAAAATAGGATCTTGAATTCATTTCATCACATTATTTTTAAACAGCCATATTAATTTATACATTCGCAAATAATATAATTTATCCTTTGTACAGAAGGACAAAAAAGGTATTGTAAATAATATATGCTCAAAAATAAAATACTACTTGTAACCGGAGGAACTGGATCCTTTGGTAATGCTGTTCTTAAAAGATATCTGCAAACAGATATTAAGGAAATAAGAATCTTAAGTCGAGACGAAAAGAAGCAAGAGGACATGCGAATAGAACTAAATAGCGAAAAAGTTAAGTTCTATATTGGAGATGTGCGTAATTATGATAGTGTCTATGCTGCGTCAACCGGTGTAGATTACGTATTTCATGCTGCAGCTCTTAAACAGGTTCCTTCATGTGAATTCTATCCAGTTGAGGCGGTGAGGACCAACGTCTTGGGAACAGAAAACGTCTTAAATGCCTCACTTGCAAATAACGTTAAGAAAGTCATCTGCTTAAGTACTGATAAAGCTGTATATCCAATTAATGCTATGGGGATTTCTAAAGCTATGATGGAAAAATTAATGTCTGCAAAAGCAAGAATGACACCTGAAGACAAAACTACATTTACCAGTACTAGATATGGTAATGTGATGGCTTCTAGGGGATCAGTAATCCCACTTTTCATTAAACAAATTAAGGAAGACAAGCCTATAACTATTACAGATCCAAAGATGACGCGTTTCCTGATGTCGTTATCAGATGCTGTAGATTTGGTCATGTATGCATTTAATAATGCTAGTCAGGGTGATATATTTGTACAGAAAGCTCCTGCATCAACCATTTTGGATTTAGCGGTGGCACTCAAAGAATTGTTTGATTCTAATACTGAAATTAAAATTATAGGAACAAGACATGGGGAGAAGTTATATGAAACGCTGTTAACGCGCGAAGAAATGTCGAAGGCAGAAGATATGGGGGATTATTACCGCATTGTACCAGATGGCCGTGATCTCAATTATGGAAGATACTTTACTGAAGGTGAAGAAGAAATTTCGAGATTAGATGATTACAACTCGCATAATACTAAGAGATTGACAATTCCGGAAATTAAGGAAAAACTCTTGGGACTTAGTTATATACAAGAGGAACTTAAAAATATTTAATATGCGAATATTGATTCTAGGCGGAGATGGGATGCTCGGACACCAGCTTTATAAATCTCTGAAAATACAACATGAAGTAAAGGTAACTTTAAGGCAAGGACTAAATGCCTACCTTCATTTGGACACATTTGATAATACTAATTCTTTTTTTGAAATAGATGCCAGAGATTCTCAAAGATTATTCGAAATTATATTGCATTTCCAACCAGAGGCAGTAATAAATGGAGTTGGAATTGTTAAGCAAAGGTCAGATTCAAAAGAAATAATTCCGAGCCTTGAAATTAACTCGCTATTGCCACATAAACTAGCGGAATTTTGTGCCAGCATTGGAGCTCGTTTTATCCATTTGAGTACCGATTGTGTATTTTCTGGCCGAAGGGGAAATTATCAGGAAAATGACTTTTCAGATGCTCAGGATATTTACGGTAGGACTAAGTTTCTTGGCGAAGTTCATGGAAACAATTGTTTAACTTTAAGAACCTCTATTATAGGACGGGAACTGTCAAGACATTCCAGTTTGTTAGATTGGTTTCTTTCCCAAAAAGGACCGATTGAAGGGTTTAAGAACGCAATATTTACTGGATTTACAACTATTGAAATGGCAAGAATTATTAATTCGATTCTTTGCGATTTCCCTATGGCATATGGTGTTTATCAGGTTTCAAGTGATCCTATAAGTAAATATGATTTACTTCAATTAATTGCCGAAAAATTAGGACATGATATTGAGATAATTCCAAATGAGAACTTCTTTTGTGATAGGAGCCTTGATTCATCGCGTTTTCGTTCTGAATTTAATTATACACCACCGTCTTGGTCGGATATGATTGACGAACTAAAGTTATAATACTAAGAATCGTATGAAAGTTTTAACCATAGTAGGCACACGGCCTGAAATAATTAAGTTAAGCAGTGTAATCATAGAATTAGATAAGCATATTGAGCATGTTTTGGTACATACAGGTCAAAATTATGATTATGAACTGAATGAAATTTTTTTTAAAGAATTAGATATTCCTAAACCTAATTATTTTTTAGAGGCCGTTGGTTCGACACTTGCTGAAACGATTGGAAATGTGATTATAAAAGCGGACGAAGTTTTAGAAAGGGAAAAACCTGACGCTGTACTTCTTTTAGGTGATACAAACAGTTGTCTAGCTGCGATTGCAGCCAAGCGGAGGAAGATTCCTATCTTTCATATGGAAGCTGGAAATAGATGTTTTGATCAACGTGTACCAGAAGAAGTTAACAGGAAGATAGTCGATCATCTAAGCGATATCAATATGACATATACTGAGCATGCCCGGAGGTATCTTATCGCTGAAGGCCTAAAGCCTGAAATGATAATTAAGACAGGCTCACCTATGAAAGAGGTATTAGGAAAATATATTGAAAGAATTGACCAATCGGATATTTTATCGCAGCTTAATCTGTCGAAGGGTGAATATTTTGTAGTAAGCGCACATCGAGAGGAAAACATTGATTCTATAACTAATTTTGATAATCTTTTGCTGTCCCTTTCGGCGATTGCAGCCAAGTTTAACAAACCTGTAATTGTATCTACTCATCCAAGGACAAGAAAAAAATTAGAAGATAAAAAAATCACAGATTTGGATTCTAGGATAAGGTTTTTAAAACCGCTAGGCTTTCCCGATTACATAAGGTTACAGATGAATGCTGCTTGTGTGGTATCAGATAGTGGCACGATTACGGAAGAATCATCAATTTTGAATTTCCCTGCTGTTACTATAAGACAAGCACATGAACGCCCAGAGGGCATGGATGAAGGAACGCTTATTATGTGTGGATTAGAATCAGACTCTGTTGTCGAAGCAATAGAAATTGTAATTGAACAAAGTGCAAGTAATAAGGCGGCATTTAAGATTGTCGAAGATTATGATGTAGATAATGTATCAAAGAAAGTTCTTCGTATAATTCTAAGTTATACAGCTTATATAAATAGGATTGTTTGGAAGAAATTTACATAGGTCAGATAGCAAATCTTTAACATACAAGTATTAATATGATTGTAATCGACGGGATTATATTTTCTTTGCAAAAATATGGTGGGATCTCAACTACTTTTAATGAGATAATTAAAAAAATGATCGTATCTGATTTAGACGTGGAGCTTTTATGTTATGACGAAACTCCGAATTCAAGTGGTTTATATTCAAAGCTGCTAAAAAAACGTTTCTTAGAAAAACTGCGAACCGTTAATCTCCCACAGGCTGGTAAATCAAAGCTTTTGCATAGTAGTTATTATCGTTATACCCAAGATAAAGGAGTAAAGAATGTAATTTCTGTCTATGATTTTATTTATGAAAAATACGAGAAAAATCCTATAAAAAGGAATTTACATATATGGCAAAAAAGTAATGCAATCAAGCATGCAGATGCAATTATTTGCAATTCTGAGCATACAAAAAAAGATTTTATTGAGTATTATCCAAAATTTAACAGGGATAATGTTTTTGTTATTCATTTATCGTATGCAGCTGAATTTTCTCTTATAGATTCAAAAGCCCATGCCAAGAAGTTTCATAAACCATATGTTGTGTTTGTTGGGATGAGATCGGTGCATAAGAATTTCAGTGAATGTGTCATGGCATTGCGTAACATTTCTGAAGTCGAACTTGTTATTATTGGGAGTAAAGATTTAAATGAAAATGAACTAACTCTATTAAATTCAAATATACCAAATCGTTACAGGCACATGCAAAACGTAAATAATGCCCAACTTTCTGATGTTTATAGAAGTGCAATCTGTTTGCTGTACCCATCGTTGTACGAAGGATTTGGAATTCCAATTATAGAAGCAATGGCTAGTGGTTGTGCTGTAATTACGACGAACAATTCATCAATGCCTGAAGTTGCTGGAAATGCTGCAATTCTTTTGGATGAGCCAGTTGCAGAAAGCATACAGGTTGCGATTAAGCAATTGCTAGATGAACAACTAAATGAAAAGTATGTTGAGCTCGGTTTTACAAATATAAACAGGTTCAGCTGGGAGAAGACCACTCAATCAACGATTGACGTCTATAATAGTGTTATGTAGAGGGGGCTTATTAAATTGTTAATTGACTACTTGGTTTCTTGGAATGTATAAAAACTTCTTAAAAAGGTATTTAGATTTTATCTTGTCACTAGCGGGACTTGTTGTTTTATCTCCTGTTTTTGTCGTCGTTCTAATAATTTTATGCATAACTAACAACGGAAAAGCTTTCTTTTTTCAAAAAAGACCCGGAAAAAATGAAAACTTATTTAGCATTATTAAATTTAAGACAATGAATGATAAAAAAGATAAAGATGGTAATTTGTTGCCTGACTCTGAAAGGATGACTAAAATAGGCAGGTTTATCCGAAATAGTTCGCTAGACGAAATTCCTCAGCTTATAAATGTATTTATTGGTCAAATGAGTATAATTGGACCAAGACCCCTATTGCCTCAATATTTATCATTGTATAATGATGAACAGTTGAAAAGACATCAAGTAAAACCTGGCATTACTGGTTGGGCGCAAGTTAACGGTCGTAATGCAATTACCTGGACACAAAAGTTTAAATACGATGTCTGGTATGTTGAAAATTTCAGCTTTCTTTTGGATGTGAAAATAATTTACTTAACTGTAAAAAAAGTATTTAAATCTGAGAATATCAGTCAAGATGGCCATGCGACAATGGAATATTTTAAGGGAGACAATTAAATGAATATAATTATTTGTTCTGCTGGGAAAAGGGTTTCCCTGGTTAGAGCTTTTCAAAAAGAACTAAGGGACATCGTTCCAACGGGTTTGGTATTTACAACTGATTTAAGTCCTGACCTTTCACCAGCTTGCAGGATCTCAGATGGATACTTTAGCATTTGCAAAGTTACGTCATCAGATTACGTTAATCAGATCATAAAAATATGCATTGATAATAATATTAAGATGGTTGTTCCAACTATTGATACAGAATTGCAGATTCTTGCTGATCAGAGTGATAGGTTTAAAGAACATAATATTCATTTAATTTTATCAGAATCCAAATTCATTTCTAAATGTAGAGATAAGAGGCTAATTAATATCTTTTTTCAAGACCATGATATCTGTATTCCTAGAAAGATAGATAAAAGAAATTTGACATTCCCAGTATTTATTAAGCCATATGATGGGAGTTTAAGCAAAGATATTTTCCTCATAAACAAAGAAAGTGAGATTACTGATTATCATTTAAATAACGATAAGTTAATGTTTATGGAATATATAGATCCAATAAACAATCATGAATATACAATTGATATGTATTACGGAGGTGATAATTTCGTTAAATGTATTGTTCCAAGAAAAAGGATTGAGGTAAGAGCAGGAGAGATTAGTAAAGGGGTGACTATTAAGAATGAAATCATCAGTTTTTTAAAAGAGCGGCTAGACTATATAGAAGGAGCAGTAGGTTGTATAACGCTGCAGCTTTTCTTTAATGTACACACTAAGAATATATTAGGCATTGAAATTAATCCAAGATTTGGTGGAGGATTTCCGCTTTCTTATCTTGCTGGGGGAAACTTCCCCAGATGGCTTATTAACGAATATTTTTTTGGAAAAACATGTAGTTATCAGGAAAATTGGGAAGAAAATTTATTAATGTTGCGTTATGATGATGAAGTAATCGTTCATGGATTTGAAAATTGATAGTAATTCAGTAGTGATTTTCGATTTAGATGATACATTGTATAAAGAAATTGATTATTTGGTTTCTGCATATAGACATATCGCATTAAACATTGTTAAGCCTACGCGTAAGGATTTAGTTGAAAAAATGTTGCATCATTATTATTCAGGAAGTAATGTGTTCGACTGGGTTTTGGAGGAATACTCTTCAGTTGTGCCCAATTTAAATAAAGAGTTACTATTGAATGAGTATAGAAACCATGTTCCTAATATTGAACTCGATAATGCGACTAGATTTTTTTTAAATTCTATTAAGGAAAAAGGAATTAAAAGTGGTTTAATAACCGATGGTAGAAGCGTCACACAACGTAATAAGCTACTATCTCTAGGTTTAAAGGATTATTTTGATGACATTATTATTTCAGAAGAATTTGGATCAGAAAAACCAGACTATCGGAATTTTGTTTTTTTTGAAAACAAGTATCCAGAGGCTAATTTTATTTACATTGCAGACAATTTAAATAAAGATTTTATTGCTCCGTTAAATTTGGGATGGCAAATGGTATGTATCAGAGATGGCAATAAAAACATTCATAAACAGGATATCAAACTTTTGCCAACTAATTGTATATTGGTTTCAGATTTTACCGAATTACAAATTAAAATCACGCCTAAAAACAACATATAATGAAAATTATTAGAATGATTGCTTTAAAATTTTTAAAGCTGACAGCCAGGGACATAATTATCAATCATCACTACACTGGAAAGAAGTTGGTGTTAAACTCCTATTACCATAAGGGATATTGGTATTATGGTAAAAAGAGAGAAGAAACAACGATGAACCAATTTAAGGACATAATAAAAAAAGGTGATTTTGTACTAGAAATAGGAGGACATATTGGTTATATAACCACCTTTTTTGCTTCGTTAGTGGGAGAAAAAGGACGTGTTCTGGTTTTTGAACCTGGATCTAACAATCTGCCTTACCTAAAAAAAAATATTAGTTATTATAATACATCTAATATTAAAATTGAAGAAAAGGGCGCAGGAGATCATGATGGGATAGAAACTTTTTTTTTAGATCCTTTAACTGGGCAAAATAATTCTTTCGTTAAAGATTTTGATGGCTTTTATATTAATCGACAACAGTCAGTTGAAAGGGAATCAGAATATATGGACGAAAAAGTAGAGATGATGAGACTAGATTCTTATTTTGCGGGCAAAAGTCAATTACCAAATTTTGTTAAAATTGATGTAGAAGGATTTGAACTAAATGTGATAAAGGGTTTTCTCGAGACAATAAAAAAAAATCGCCCGGAATTTATGATTGAAATTCAAAAGGATGAATCGACGATAATTAACCTATTTAAAGATCTTGGATATAAAATACAAAACGAAAATTCTGAAGAAATTCTCAATTATGAAGATTATTTACTCAAAATGACACCAAATATATTCTTCTTGAATAGGAATTAGATGCCCATTGTATATTACTATGCTGAATGAAATATATAAATAAGTTGTAAACAAGAAATGAATGTCAATTAATTCGAAAATTTGGCTTTCTTCGCCACATATGGGTGGTGGGGAAAGAAAATACGTAGAAGAAGCCTTTGATACGAACTGGATAGCTCCTTTAGGGCCAAATGTGACTGGTTTTGAAGAAGATCTGAAAAAATATTTAAACGAAGATATTTACGTAGCTGCACTGAGTTCAGGAACAGCAGCTATTCACCTAGGCTTAATCCTATTAGGTGTCGGCCCTGGAGATGAAGTTATATGTCAAAGTCTGACCTTCTCTGCTACCGCTAATCCAATTGTATACTTAGGCGCAACTCCGGTATTTGTTGACTCTGAAAAGGAAACTTGGAATATGTCTCCTGAACTGCTTGAAGTGTGTATTAAGGATAGAATTGCAAAAGGGAAAAAACCCAAAGTTATTATTCCTGTTCACTTGTATGGTATGCCAGCAAAGATGGATGAAATTATGGAAATCGCAGCTAAGTATTCAATTCCTATATTTGAGGATGCCGCTGAAGCCTTAGGCTCAAAATTAAATGGTCAGATGTGTGGTACTTTTGGTATTAAGGCATGCTTATCCTTTAATGGAAATAAAATCATTACTACTTCTGGCGGTGGTGCCATGATTGCGAAACATAAGTCTAGTAGTGATAAAGCTGTCTTTCTCGCTACGCAAGCTAGAGACAATGCTCAACATTATCAACATTCCGAAATTGGCTATAATTATCGTATGAGCAACATTGTTGCAGGAATTGGGAGAGGGCAAATGGAAGTGTTAGATCTACATATTAAAAATCGTAGAAGCAATTTTTTTTATTATAAAAGTAAGTTGGATCAGATTGAAGAAATTTCGTTTTTGGAAGAGCCTTTAGGATATTACTCAAATCGTTGGTTAACTTGCATATTAATTAAACCAAACATCGAAATAACTAGAGAAAGTGTTAGAATAGCATTGGCGAATGAAAATATAGAATCCAGGCCATTATGGAAGCCAATGCACTTACAACCAGTATTTAAAGATTCACCATTTTATAGTGATGGAACTTCTGAAATGCTATTTGAAGATGGTCTTTGCTTGCCTTCGGGATCTAATTTAACTAAATCCGATTTAGATAGAGTGATTAAAGTAATTCGAAAAGTAATGTCCTAAAAAAAACAGAAATAATATGAGAATAGCTTTAATTACTGGGATAACGGGTCAAGATGGGGCTTATCTTGCCGATTTATTATTAAAAAAAGGATATGAAGTACATGGAATAAAACGCCGCAGTTCACTATTTAATACTGATCGGATTGATCATCTATATCAAGACCCTCATGAAGCCGATTTGAAATTTAAATTACATTATGGAGATCTAAGTGACTCCACAAATTTAATTAGAATTGTTCAGGAGGTTCAACCAGATGAGATTTATAATCTTGGAGCCATGAGCCATGTAAAGGTGAGTTTTGACACCCCTGAATATACCGCAAATGCTGACGGTATTGGAACTTTAAGGTTGTTGGAAGCGTTAAGGATCCTGGGCCTAGAGAAAAAAACAAGAATATATCAAGCTTCTACGTCAGAGTTGTATGGATTAGTGCAAGCTGTCCCACAGTCTGAAACAACGCCGTTTTATCCCCGTTCACCTTATGCTGTTGCAAAGATGTATGCCTACTGGATCACAGTTAATTACAGAGAAGCTTATGGTATGTTTGCTTGTAATGGTATTTTATTTAATCATGAAAGCCCATTAAGAGGAGAAACATTTGTTACGAGAAAAATCACGAGAGGAGCGGCAAAGATCGCTTTGGGCTTGCAAGATAAATTATATCTAGGGAATCTGGATGCCAGAAGAGATTGGGGACATGCTAAAGATTATGTAGAAGCTATGTGGCTAATTTTGCAACAAGAAGCCCCAGAGGATTACGTAATTGCAACAGGGGTTACAACAACAGTTAGAGATTTTGTAAAAATGTCGTTTAATGAAGTTGGAATTGAAATTGAGTTCAAAGGCGAAGGTGCGCTGGAAAAAGGATTTGTCCGGTCTTGCTCAAATATTGATTTTAGCATTGAAATAGGGAAAGAAATAATCGCTGTAGATCCAAAATATTTTAGACCTACTGAGGTAGATTTATTAATTGGTGATCCTACAAAGTCTAAAACAAAATTAGGTTGGAATCCGAAGTATGATTTAGGAGCATTAGTAAAAGAAATGATGGCGTCTGATGTGGACCATTTCCGGAAAGAACTTATGTTAAGGGAAGCTGGTTACGCTGTGAAAAATCAGTTTGAATAATGAATAAGTCCGATAAAATTTATATTGCTGGACATAAAGGAATGGTAGGTTCGGCTATTGTTCGTAAATTGAAACGTGACGGTTTTAATAATCTTGTTTTCAGAGGCTCAAAAGAATTAGATTTAAAAGATTTTAAATCGGTTTCTGCCTTTTTTGAACAGGAAAAACCTGAGTATGTGTTTTTAGCAGCAGCTAAAGTAGGAGGTATTGTTGCGAATAATACTTATCGGGCAGATTTTCTATATGAAAATTTAATGATACAAAATCATGCTATTCATCAATCTTATCTAAATGGGGTAAAAAAGTTGATGTTTTTGGGTTCATCTTGTATTTATCCGAAATTAGCTCCGCAACCATTAAAGGAAGAGTATCTCTTAACGGGCGAATTGGAGCAAACTAATGAACCTTATGCTATTGCGAAAATTGCAGGTATAAAAATGTGCGATGCTTATCGTGCCCAGTATGGTTGTAATTTTATTTCTGTTATGCCTACTAATTTATACGGCCCCAATGACAATTATGATTTAAACGATTCTCATGTCTTACCTGCTATGTTACGCCGATTTATTGTCGCAAAAAACAATGGTGATACAGCAGTGACTATATGGGGTACAGGTAAACCTATGCGGGAATTTTTACATGCTGACGATCTTGCTGAAGCTTGTGTATATCTAATGCAGAATTATAATGAGCAAGGATTAGTTAATATTGGTGTAGGAAACGATATTTCCATATTGGAATTGGCACAGTTGATCAAAAAAATTGTTGGTTTTGAAGGAAAGATATTAAAAGATAGTTCTAAACCTGATGGTACACCAAGGAAATTAATGGATGTTCATAAAATAAACAATCTTGGCTGGAAAGCGAAAATCACTTTGGAAGATGGGATAAGAAAAGTTTTTGACGAAATAAAAGAAAATGACTGGAGCAAGTAATACATACATATTGATAATGGCTGGTGGAGTCGGATCCCGTTTCTGGCCAAAAAGCCGTAACAATTTTCCTAAGCAGTTCATAGACATATTGGGATTAGGTAAATCTTTAATACAGCTTACCTACGATCGTTTTTTGAAGATTTGCCCGAATGAGCAAATCTATGTTTTAACGAATGAGAGTTATGCTAATCTGGTTCAGGAACAATTGCCTTCTCTTTTAAATACAAATATATTATTGGAACCTAGTAGGAACAATACGGCACCGTGTATTGCTTATGCCTGTTATAAAATTCTACAATTGAATCCGGATGCGAATATTGTTGTCGCTCCTTCCGATCATTTGATTCTTAAAGAGGATGTCTTTTTAGAGAAGATAACTCAGGCTTTGAATTTTTCCTCCATAAATGACGCGTTGGTAACTCTTGGTGTTCAACCGACCCGTGCGGATACAGGTTATGGATACATTGAGCATAAGAAGTCCGATAATCATAGTAATTTGGGTATTAGAGAAGTTGTGGCATTTATGGAAAAACCGTCTTTAGATAAAGCACAAGAATATCTTTTTAGCGGCAAGTACCTTTGGAATGCAGGTATTTTTATTTGGTCGGCTAAGGCGATACAAAAGTCTTTTGAACAATACGCACCCGAAATTGATAGCTTATTTAAGAAAGGGAATGATTTTTTTAACACCATCAAAGAAAATGAATTCATTGAAGAATTTTATCCTCATACACCCAATATTTCAATTGACTATGCCATTCTGGAAAAAGCAAACAATGTATACACCATTCCTGCGGATATTGGTTGGTCTGATCTAGGAACATGGGCATCATTATATGCCGTAGCAAATAAAGACGAGCACGAAAACTCCGTAAATTGTTCTATCGCAAGCCTTTATAATACATCAAATTGCATAATTCAACTCCCCACTGGCAAGGCCGCGGTAATTAAAGGAATGAACAATTATATAATTGTTGATGACGGCAAAATTTTGTTAATTTATCCTAAAAATGACGAGCAAGAAATTAAACAAGTTGGTAAAGAATTGGCCGCAAATTTTGGGGATCAGTTCTCATGATATATTATAATTTAATATGAAACGCGCCTCCTTTCATACCATTATTGGTGGATAAAGTATGTTAAACGAGCCTGTTTACGTTTTTAGTGGGTATTTAAATTTTTCTAATTAGCTTAATATAACAATTTGGTTCAATTATTGTTAGTTTTGCAAAGATCATTTTATGTAAAGGTGTATGTTTACAAAACTACAAATTGTATCGCGCTGGGTTATTTTTACGATTGATATTTGTTTAAGTGTCCTTGCATTGTTATTTGCCATTATTTTGCAGAATAATTTTATTATTGATACAATAGATTTTCTTGCTTTTTATAAAGCTGTGGTCTTAGTGATTATAGTAAATTCTTTTGTGTTTTATAGCGTTAAAACCTTCGCTGGCATTGTCAGATATACTTCGGCGCAGGATTCTTTCAGAATTCTGTTTGCTGTTGTGCTGAGTTCTCTAATCCTGTTTTTTACCCATGCATTAGCTATTGTCGTTACCGGTCAGCATGTGATTAGCAGTGTTACTATCATCACCTATACGCTATTTAATTTCTTAATGCTAATCACTTACCGGATTATTGTAAAGTACTTTTTTATGTACATTAAGAATGCTAATCTGGACAAAATCAGAATTATCATTTACGGTGCAGGTGAAGCGGGTGTGGCAACTAAAAGAACTTTCGATCATGACCCTAAAGTGAATAAAACTATCATTGCGTTTGTGGATGATGATTTGCGTAAGGTTGGTAAGACCATAGATGGCGTCAGAATTTTGGATGCTGCACAATTGGAAGACCTGATTACCAAACATGAGGTAGATGAAGTGATCTTTGCCTCTTATACTATTCCATCAGAGCGTAAGAACCAGGTAGTAGATGTTTGTTTAGAGAACGAGGTTAAAATACTAAATATCCCCTCACCTGAAGTTTGGGCTAAAGGGCATGTGACAACAGCACAAATCCAGAACATCAATATTGAAGACCTATTGAATAGGAAAACCATAGAAATTGACATTGATGGCATTCAAAATCAGTTAAAGGATAAGCGAATTTTAATCACCGGTGCGGCAGGCTCTATAGGAAGTGAGATTGTGAGGCAATTGTTGAAGTTTGAAACTGGGCTAATCATTTTGTGTGATCAGAGCGAAACGGCTTTGCATAACATTTACCTGGAATTGGAAGAAACGCATGTTAATACGAATTTTCATGCATTTATCGGGGATGTGAAAGACCAGAAGCGGATGGAGTCGTTGTTCAATACTTATAAGCCGCATTACGTATACCATGCAGCAGCATACAAGCATGTGCCCTTGATGGAAGACAATCCGGCAGAAGCAATTAAAACAAACGTAATGGGTACCAAGACCATTGCTGACCTATCTGTCAAGCATGGGGTGCAAAAATTTGTAATGATCTCGACTGATAAAGCAGTAAACCCAACCAATGTAATGGGGGCTTCCAAACGAATCGCAGAGATCTATGTACAGTCACTAAACAATTCGCTGAACAATCCGGACCTGATCTTTTCCAATGGATTGAGTTATTTAAACGATGCCAATATCAAGCCTATCACCAAGTTTATCACTACCCGTTTTGGGAATGTACTAGGCTCGAATGGGTCTGTCATCCCCAGATTTAAACACCAGATAGAAAACGGTGGCCCGGTTACGGTAACCCACCCTGAAATTACCCGGTATTTTATGACTATACCTGAAGCTTGCAGGTTGGTATTGGAAGCGGGTTGTATGGGTAAGGGTGGCGAAATCTTTGTGTTCGATATGGGCAAATCAGTAAAGATCGTAGAATTGGCTAAGAAAATGATTCGTTTAGCTGGATTAGTGCCAAATCAGGACATTAAGATTTCTTATTCTGGTTTAAGACCTGGAGAGAAATTGTTTGAAGAATTGCTAAATGATAATGAAATTACTAAGCCTACCCATCATGAAAAAATCATGATTGGACAAGTTCGAGAATATATTTTTAACGAAATAGAAACCCAGATCTATCAGTTGCTGCAGCATGCCAGTGTAGGTAATACCAGGCAGGTAGTAAGGCAAATGAAGGTCATTGTTCCTGAATTCGTCAGTAAAAATTCGGTATTTGAGGAATTGGATGCCGAAGTTCAGGTAGAAGAAAGCCCCCTAAAATGAAAAAATCCCTGTTAATGGGTGTACTATTTTTAGCTTTTTACAGCTTAAAAGCCCAGACACCCAATGTAAATATTCCTTATTCTTATCAATTTTATCAGAAGCTGAATAGACCGGTATATGATGTAAACAGCCGTTCCCATTCTGCGATTAAAGGTTTTTATGCGGATGACTCCCTCCTGGTCAATCGTTACCAGAGCTTAATGCAGCTGGGCGCTGATTCTACAATCAAACGTTCCTGGGTACGCAGAAAGCTGACTGATGAACATTTGCTCAATTTTGTAGGTGAAGATTATACAGTTTATGCGGATTATCTCCCGGATCTGCAGATTGGACGGGATTTTAAAAACGGTACAACAACCTGGAAAAATACAAGAGGTTTTCAGATTGGAGGAACAGTTGGTAAAAAATTTTCCTTTTATACCAATGGCTTCGAGAACCAGGCTGTATTTGCCAATTATATTACTGATTTTATTGACTCAAACGGTGTTGTGCCAAGCGAGATGTCGGGGAAACTGGGTAAAAAAACAAAAGATTGGTCGTACGTGACAGCTTTACTTTCTTATACACCCAATAAACACCTAAATGTTGCATTGGGCTATGACAAAAACTTTATTGGAGATGGTTACCGTTCGATGCTGTTGTCTGATGTAGCTGCCAACTATTCTTTTTTAAGGGTTAGGGCGAGCTTGGGTAATGTGCAGTATCAAACTATATTTGGCTATATGCTGGATCCAGGAGCGGAGAAACTGACCACAGACAGGCGTTTAGGAGACAGGGGCAAATGGGCCGCCATGCATTATATCGACTGGAATGCCACCAACCGTTTTTCTATAGGTTTTTTCCAGGCCGTAACCTGGGCAGATGCGGAGCCAGAAGGCAAGCGTGGCTTTGATTTCAACTATATACATCCCTTTATCTTCTTAAGGTCCGTGGAAAGTGCAAATAGTACATCGCCTGATAAGATGCGATTGGGAATCAATACCAAGTACGAAGTTCTGGATAGGACCACTGTTTACGGGCAGTTCATGATCGATGAATTTACAGCGAAAGAATTTTTTGGTAACAAAGGTTATTGGGCCAATAAATGGGCCTTACAATTGGGCTTCCGGGGATCAGATCTGTTTAAGGTCGAGAATCTGAATTATCTCGCTGAGTTTAATACAGCCAGGCCATATACTTACGCGCATTTTAGTCGTGTGTCTAATTATGCAGCCATGAATCAGCCATTGGCACATCCATTAGGGGCTAATTTTAGAGAAGTTTTAGGGATTTTAAATTATAGCTATAAGCGGTTTGACCTGCAAGGACAATTGATGTATGCACGCTATGGCTTGGATCCGGAAGGACTTAACTATGGAAAGAATATTTTCTTAAATAACTATGTGCATCCATCTGATTATGGTAACAAAATCGGTCAGGGCATAAAAACCAATCTTTATTTTGCGGAAGGCCGGGCTTCATACCTGATCAATCCAAAATATAACCTGCGCCTGGAATTAGGTGGAGTATTAAGAAGAGAAAGTAGCAATGTAACTAAAAACACAGCATTGTTTACCTTCGGGTTACGCAGTACCTTTAGAAATTTATATCAGGATTTTTAATAGTTTAATAACATAAAATTGAAAATACTAGTTCTCGGAGCATCCGGTCAGCTTGGCCAGTGCCTCAAAAAAGTTGCTGCAGAAAGAAACATCAATAACATCAGCTTTCCTGATGAAAGCATCGCAAACATTCTGGATACTGCTGTACTTCATACACTATTTGCTGACGAAAAACCTACGCATGTGATCAACTGTGCGGCTTATACCGCAGTGGATAAGGCAGAAGATGACATTGAACTCTGCAGAAAAATCAATAAAGACGGCGCTTTAAATATTGCTGAGCTTTGCAAAGAAAATAAAGCAATATTAATCCATGTCTCTACGGATTTTGTTTTTAAAGGTGACGCACCGGAACTGCTGAAAGAAGATGATCTTGCCGAGCCAATCAATATTTATGGCCTCACTAAACTGGAGGGGGAGCAGGATGTCATCAATACGCTACAAGAGCATTTTATATTACGCACCAGCTGGCTCTATTCTGAATATGCCAATAACTTCGTAAAAACAATGCTGAGGCTGGGTGCAGACCGGGATGAACTGAATGTGATCGCGGATCAGATTGGAACGCCAACCTATGCCATTGATCTTGCAGGAGCAATACTATCCATAATCGAGTCCGGGCAGGAAGATTACGGGGTTTATCATTATAGCAATGAAGGGGTAACCTCCTGGTACGACTTTGCTGTTGGCATATTTGAGCTAAGCGGCACTAAAATTAAAGTGAAACCCATCCCAACATCTCAATATCCTACAAGAGCAGTAAGGCCGAAGTTCTCGGTAATGGACAAAAGCAAAATTAAATCAACATTCAATTTAGAAATCCCTTACTGGAGGGATAGTTTAAAGGTTTGCATAGAAAGATTAAAATATTAAATTAGTATTTTAAAAGCATTAATCTTAACGCTCGTAGTGATCAGCAAACTTAAATTACTCTGTTTTGTTTTATTGGTCTGTTGTTTTACAACAGAGGCCCAAACTTTTTACGTAAGTGCTCCTAAAAGTCCAACGAACATCACTACAGGAAGCGATATCTATAAGGTTACTGTAACAGCTAATGGATTGGTTTCAGAATTATTAACTAACTGTTCGCCAAATGATCAGTTTTTTTCGATTGCAATGAATAAGACTGGCTTTTACTGGCTCAGGAGTCCGTATCTATATAAAGGAGATCTAAATGCAAACGCCTTGATCAATTGCCAAATACTAGCTGGTGGAACTACAGGTTCCTCTGCACTTACCATTGGTCCAGACAACAGAGCTTATTATTCCTCAAATAGATTGTATGCAACTGACTTAACTACCTTACAAACCGTTAGTTTAGGGCCAATGAATTATACGCCAACAGGTGACATGTGCTTTTTTAGCGGTAGCTTATATATGGCTGCAAATCAGGGTATTATCAAGGTAGATATAACTGATCCTACTAAAAGCTATGTATACCTTCCTTTAAGTCCTAACCTGAACATGTTTGGATTGGTAAGTGTGGCTACAAGCCTCCACAAAAATACTGTTTATGGCTTATGCAGTGTTGGCAACAATCAAACTGATGTTCTTGAACTCGATCTGGAAAACAAACAAATTATAGGTGTTGTCGGAACGCTTCCTTATGCTATTCTTGATGCGGCAAGCCCTGTGGAAGATGGCAGCATAACCGGAATAGAACTGGATAAAATAGAAATTACCCAGGATTGCAGTGCCCCAAACAAAGCTATTGTTGAAATTCTGACCAAACCCCACCTTGAAGAATTCACTTATGTATTGAATGGCATAAGCAACACTACTGGTAAGTTTACAGGTATCGATCCGGGAACTTATACCATGAACATTACTTCTGCATCAGATCAGTTTTCCAGTACAATTACCGTTGGAACTTATGATCTCCGTAAGCCTGACTATAGCTGGCAACGTAAAAATGAAATGTGTGGCATAGCCGGAGAAATTACTTTTACTTCTCCTGAACCCAATAGCACCTACCAGGTTAAATACAACAATACCTCCTACCCAATAAACCACACTTTCATGGGTTTAAATTCCGGCGCTTCTTATCATTTTGAAATCATTAATAAAAATGGCTGTAAAGTTGATGAAGCAGATATTCCCATGTTAAAAGATGTATGCAAAATCGAGCTCGAACAGATTCAGTTACAACAACAATGCGATGCTTTTCACAAAGGGGTAATTAAGGTGCTGACAAAGCCAAATACTTACGCTTATACCTATACTTTAAACGGTTCAGTAAGTAATTTAACCGGTGTCTTTCATAACCTAAGCCCCGGGCAATACACCGTTAAAATAACTTCTTCAGAGGATGAACTGGAGATACCATCGATAGCAGTGCCCGACTATAAACTGACTCAGCCTGCAATTAGCTATAGTAAGAATAATCCATCATGCAGTCTTAAAGGGGATATTAAATTCGATATTACCGCGAATAGCAGTTTATATAAGATCCAATACCAGACTAATACATTTCCATTTGATCATTTGTTCACGAACCTCTCTGCCAGTACCCATCATTTTGTAGTTTTAAGTGAAACAGGGTGTTTAATTGACGAATATGATGTAGAACTTGTGTACCAGCCCTGCAATGTTGAAATTACAGCTATCGAGGTAGCGGCCGAATGTAATGTGCTCAGTAAAGCCACAATTCGTGTTACCTCACCAGCCATTCCTGAAACCTATACTTATTCCCTTAGCAACGGAATGACCAGCAGTACAGGGCTATTTAATATGGTAGATCCGGGAAATTATATTTTAAATGTAACAGCCTCCGGAGGCGGTACTCCTGAAGCGCGGGCCGTTACCGTTCCTGATTACAGATTACTACATCCATTGATTACCTACAATAAAAATGATCCATCATGCAATCTAAAAGGGGATATCAAATTCAGCATAGCGGGAAACAGCAGTTTATACCAAATAAAATATAAAACGGATGTACTTCCATTTGATCATTTATTTGATAATCTTCCTGTGGGCATACATCATTTTGTTGTTTTAAATCAAGCCGGATGTTTGGTTGATGAGTATGATGTGGAGCTGATTTATCAAGCTTGTGATGTGGTGATTAACGATGTGGAAGTATTTGCAGAATGTGATGTGCTGGGCAAGGGAGTAATCCGGGTAAGCTGCCCAGCTATTCCGGAGACTTATACTTACTCTTTAAGTAATGGCATGAGTAATAATACCGGGATCTTTAATATGCTGGATCCGGGGAATTATACCTTAAATGTTTCAGCCTCAGCGGGAGGAAGGCCGAAAAGTCTTAACGTTATTATACCTGATTATACACTGAACAAGCCGTTAAGTGTGGTGAATAAAACAGAGCCTGTTTGTGATCTTCCCGGGCAGTTGAGTTTTACCATAAAAACCAATCCGGAGCTTTATGTCATCAGGTATCATTCTTCAACATATCCTGTTAATCATACTTTTACCAATTTATATGCTGGCAGTCATCATTTTTCGATACTCAAAAAAAATGGTTGTATTGTAGATGATATTGATGTACAATTGACCAGAGAGGATTGTGGTGATGTAGTCTTTCCTAATGCTTTCAGCCCTAATTTAGATGGTGTTAACGATATTTTTAAAGCGAACAGCAATAGTAAAGCAAGTAATTTCAAGATCCAGATCTATGACCGACGGGGTGTATTGGTTGCAACCTCGAGCGAACTGCACAATTGCTGGAATGGAGATTATAAAGGTGAAGCATTACCCACCGCAACCTATTTTTGGGTAGCAACTTTTACTACGCAAAGGAAAGAGGCTGTGGTTAAAAAAGGATCGATTACTTTAATACGGTAAATGGGACAATCAAATCATATGATCAAGCTTTATTCTTCAACCCAATCTTTAAACTTTAAAAACGTCTGGTTTGCAGCTTCAACCACATCTGCCTGTTGCTCATCGGTAACTGCTTCCTTATTCAGATAATCTTTAAAGCTGTTCCACATCTCCATGGTGCTTTCACCATAACCATTAAAAAAGGATAAACCCTGATCCGCAGGAATATTTAGCTGTTTGGCAATCATCTGGCTGATGTATTTTCCGCCCAATGTGGAACCTTCAATCACATATAATGCACCCAGTGCCTGGAAGTGGTTTGAAATAACCGGAAGTGCTGCCCCGCCAGCCAGCTCCGGAACTATTGCTTTAAAATAGCTAAGATCATCTGCAATGGCGGCTGTTTTTCTGCGTTGACCTGCATCGGCAAGTGTAGGGTTCAAATGCTTGCCGATCAGCTGTTCGAGCCCGCCAAAATAGCTGTAAAAATCATTTAAGATCTGGATATAATCCTGTACCGAACTGATGGACTTTATTTTCCGTACCAGCATGGCTTCAAGTTCTTTGTGGTATATACTGGTTTCTGCTTTAACTTTATCGGCGATCATTTTTTTTCTTTATGCTGTTTTAAATTCCTGCTGCAAAGATATGTTTTAGAGGATGAATCCTGGCCAAATATAGCTGGTGCATTATCGTCATTGGCAAACATTTTGGTACATTATTTGGTATTTAAGAGATATGTTTAAACTACAGCCGTTTTACTTACACAAAAAACGGGGAACAACTGGCGGCATAAGCAGAAAATTAAGGGATAAATGGTAGAAAAAAAGAACTTTGATTCTGAATTTTGCGGCAACCTGCCGCTGCACAATGTGAACCTGATCCAGGATTATGGTTACCTGCTGGTACTTGAACCTGCGGGATTGAAAATAATCCAGGCCAGTGAAAATACTGTTGAAATAACCGGTAAGCCGGTTCAGGAACTGATAGATACGACACTGGCCCAATACCTGGACGAGGAAAGTACCCTTAAATTATCCGATAGTTTAAAATCAGGGATCAGGCAGAGGATTCCTTTCAATTTAACACTAAAAAACGGAGAGCAAACCGGCCGTTTCCATGCTTTGATGCACGTTAAAGCAGATTATATACTGATTGAGCTGGAAAAGGCGAAGGATCTGGAGGGAAAGCTCTTTACCGATGTTTTTCAGGAGGTAAAAAAGATCATGGCCGAAATTGAGCAGGCGGAGACGGTCCGGTCGGTTTGTGAAATTGCGGTTCGGGAGATCCGTAAAATATCTGGTTTTGACGGGGTACTGATGTATCAGTTTGACCAGGACTGGAATGGTACCGTGATCGCTGAAGAAAAGGATGAAAGGTTGGAGCCTTATTTAGGGCAAACTTTCCCGGCCTCTGATGTGCCTAAGCAGGCCCGCCAATTGTACCTGAAAAATCCCTACCGGCTGATCCCGAACCGGACCTATCAGCCGGTGCGTTTATATCCCGTGATCAATCCGGTTACCAATTCTTTCATAGACCTGTCTGACTGTAACCTGAGAAGTGTGGTGGCGGTGCACCTGGAGTACATGAAGAATATGAACATTGATGCCTCCATGTCTATCCGGGTAATCCGGAATGGGGAGCTATGGGGGCTGGTCTCCTGTCATCACCTGACTGAAAAATACCTGGACCACGAAGTATGTGCTATTTTTGAATGGTTGTCTGCGGTGATCTCTAACGGGGTGTCGCGTATTCTGGACAAGGAGGCCTACGATTTTTCTATTTTGCTTCAGCAAATGCGGGCTGCGTTAACAGACCGGGTTTATGAAAGGGATAACATCACGGCCGGCTTGTTACCGGAGGAGGGAACAAATCTGCTGGATCTGTTTAATGCCAGTGGTGCAGCGGTCATTTTAAACGGCAGGATGGAAACGAAAGGGATTGTACCTGGCGAGGATGCCATTGATAACCTGCTGATGTGGGCAGAAGGTAAAAGCATCAACAAGGTTTTTGCGACGGAGCACCTGGCGGCCTTGTATGATGAGGCCAGAGAATTTGCGGGGCTGGCTAGCGGGGCGCTGGTGATTCCTATAGACAGCACTAAAGGTGATTACATCATTTGTTTCAGGCCAGAGCTGGTAGAAACCATCAACTGGGGAGGAAATCCAAACGAAGCCATCAATTTTGAAAAGGATGGGTTGAAGTACCATCCCAGAAATTCGTTTAAGTTATGGAAGCAGAGAGTTGAACAACATGCGCTGCCCTGGAAGCAGCAGGAACTGGATGCGGCCGAGGCGCTGAGGACTTTCCTATTTGAATTCAGGACGAAACAGCTATACAATTGATAATTTATGAAGCCAGGACAGAAGGATAAATATATCGTAGCCATTGGTGCTTCGGCAGGTGGATTGGAAGCCATACATGAGTTTTTTGACCATATGCCCCTGAGCGCTAATTTTTCTTTTGTGGTGATCCAGCACCTTTCATCTGATTACAAGAGTTTGCTGGTGGAACTGGTGGCCAAGCATACCAATATGAAGGTGATTGAAGCGGCGAATGACATGCTGATTGAACCAGACTGTGTGTACATCATCCCTAATAATAAGTTGATGACGGTAAGCCGGGGCAAACTTAAGCTGGCGGATAAATCGCTGATCAAGGCCCCGAATACGGCAATTGATACCTTTCTGCATAGTCTTGCTGAAGATCAGGAAAAAAAAGCCATTGCCATCATTTTATCGGGTACTGGCACCGATGGCACCAAGGGCATACAGCGCATTAAAGAATGCGGTGGAATGGTGATTGTTCAGGATCCTGAAACTGCGAAATTTGACGGCATGCCCAACAGTGCCATTGCTTCGGGCAGTGCCGATTTTATCATGCCTGCAAATAAAATGCAGGAGGAGCTGTTCAATTACATCAAAGAGGAACCTGTACTGGTGCTGGAGGATGGGAAAGTGGATGAAAGCCTGCTGGACGAGATCTTTAATATGGTACACCGTCAAAGTGGCAACGACTTTAATCTGTATAAAACGCCTACCATCATCCGCCGTATTGGCCGGAGAATGAACGAAAACAGGTTCAAGAAACTCGAAGATTATGTAAAGTACCTGGAATCGAATGCAGAAGAGGTGAAGATCCTTGCGCAGGATTTTTTAATCGGGGTAACCAAGTTTTTCCGGGACCATCAGGCTTATGAGCTGCTTGCAGAAAAGATATTTCCTGACCTGATCCATACCAAGGTAGATAACGAGACCATCAAAGTTTGGGTATGCGCCTGCAGCACAGGACAGGAAGCCTATTCTATAGCGGTGTTGTTAAATGATTGTGTGGAGAAGTCTGGCAAGAAGCTGGACATCAAAATTTTTGCCACAGATATTGATGAGAAAAGTATTGAGATTGCCTCGGCCAACCAGTACCCGGAATCGATCATTAAAGACATCCCGCCGGCCCTGTTCCGCAAGTATTTTGTGAAGGATGGTAAGTTTTATGGGGTGATCCCCCAAATCCGTAAGCAGATGGTATTTGCAAAGCACGATGTGATCAAATCACCGCCTTTTATAAAAAATGATATGGTGACCTGTCGCAATATGCTGATCTATGTAAACGGCATTTTGCAGGAGAAAATCTTATCGACCTTTCATTTTTCCTTAAATAAGGATGGTTACCTGTTCCTCGGGTCGAGTGAAACGGCTGTAGCATTAAAGGATGGTTTGAGAGAAATTTCGGGAAAATGGAAAGTTTATCAGAAATCCGGACCGATCAATTATTCGAATTTCAATACCTATAATACCGGGGGTAGAATACTGGGCAACCCGGACAAAAAGAAGAAGAGCATCCCAGATACACCCCTTACACTGGCGGAGAAAAGTTTCAATAAATTTATCACCAACGACCTGGGCTATGTGGGGATATTTATTGATAAAGCATACCTTATACAGGATGCCGTGGGCAATTACCGGCAGTTCCTTTCTTTACCTGATGATAAGATTGAGCTCAATTTGTTGAAAATGGTGCCCAGAGAGATCTCTATCGTATTGAACAGTGCGTTGCGGAAATCCTGGAAAGAAAATAAGAATACGCATTTAAAAAGGATCCGTTTTAAACGAAGGGATGAAGATGTTTACCTGAATATTGCTATCCGCCCGCCGCAGGCCCGTGACGGGAGTGATTACACCATGATTGTGTTTGGCGAAAGTACGATGGAGGTTATCCCGGATAAAGAAGACCTGGTGATGTCGCTCCTTTCCAACGACCAGCAAAATGAATATGTTTTTGAGCTGGAGGCTGAGCTGAACGAGACACGCAGCAATCTTCAGCTGGCCATAGAGGAAATGGAAACCACCAATGAGGAGCTGCAATCGAGTAACGAGGAACTCCTGTCTGCCAACGAGGAGCTGCAATCGGGAAATGAAGAGCTGCAGTCACTGAATGAGGAGCTGCATACCTTAAATACAGAACATCAGGTTAAGATCAGGGAATTGACGGAACTGAACGATGACCTGGACAATTATTTCAGGAGCACGGATATTGGCCAGCTTTTTTTAGATGCCAATTTGTACATCCGGAAATTTAATCCCGCTGCCACAGGTATGGTGAATTTGATTGCTGCGGATATTGGGCGGTCAATTGACCATATTTCGAACAACATCAGAGCTGACAATTTATCGGAAGATGTCCGCTCGGTACTGCTTACAGGCCAGGTGATGGAAAAGGAGGTAATGCTGAAAAGCGGGAAACGCAGTTTGATGCGGATCATGCCTTACTTGCGCAAGGATAAAAAAACGGATGGAGTAGTGATTACTTTTGTTGATGTTTCGCACATCACCGAATTGAACAACATCATTTCAGGTGTTTTTAATGCGAGCCTAAATGCGGTAATGGCTTTCACTGCCATCAGAAATCAGGACCATTTTATAGTGGATTTTAAATGTGTTGCTTTTAATGATGTGGCACTGGGTTTTCTGGGCAAGCAAAAGGAAGAACTGGATAATGCGATGCTGGTAAAGCAATTGCCAGAGCTTGCAACTGGTAATTTGTTTAGCAAGTATGCTGCTGTGGTTGATAAAGGGACTTCGCTGCAAACGGAATTTCAAACGGAACGGAGTCAATGGGTTCAATTGGTGGCAGTTAAAATGTCTGACGGCTTTGCGGCCACTTTAACAGACATTACCGACCGTAAGGTTGCGGATCAGAAACTGAAAAAAAACTATAATGAACTGATTACGGTAAGAGAAAACCTGAAATTACTGAATGCAGAACTGGAAGAGAAAGTTACGGAACGTACAAAAGAACTGACCGCCAGCGAGAACCGCTTTAATGAGGTGGCCAAGGCCACCAATGATACCATATGGGACTGGAGCCTGATGAACAATAAAATGTGGAGAAGCGAGAACCTGAATGTGATGTTTGGCTATTCCAATTCCAGTGAAAACGACAACATTGGGTTTTGGTTTGATAAGATACATCCGGAAGACCGGAAAATGGTGCAGGACAGCGTTTATGAGGCCATCAATAAAAATGAGAAACACTGGTCGGCCGAGTACCGGGTATTGAAGGCCAATGGGGAATATGCCATCATTTTTGACCGGGGCAGTATTTTACATGATGATTTTAATACCCCTTACCGCATGGTGGGCTCGATGGTAGATATCACCAAGACGAATGAGCTGCAAAAAGAGCTGATGGAGAAGAAAGATGAGTTTATGAGTATTGCGAGCCATGAATTAAAAACTCCGATTACCAGCATTAAAGGGTTTTTGCAATTGACTAAAAGGGCTGCGGCAAGAGGAGGTGGGGATAATGGCATGTTAACTTATATTGATAAGGCCACCAGGCAATTGGAGAATTTAACTTTCCTGGTGAATGACCTGCTGGACGTATCCAAGATCCAGGCAGGGAAAATGCAGTTCAATTATACCCGTTTCAACATCAGGACACTGATTGCGGAATGTGTGGATGACATGCAGAATACGGAGGACTATGAAATTATCGTTAAGCATATTGATGATGTGGAGATTTATGCAGACCAGCATAGGATTGAGCAGGTGATCAAGAATTTTCTGTCCAATGCCATCAAATATTCTCCGGATAGTAAAGCTGTGATTATTTACACGAAATTGGCTGGTAAGGAATTAAAAGTGTGTGTGAAAGATTTTGGTATCGGGATTCCCCCGGATAAGGCGAAAATGGTATTTGACCGGTTTTTTAGGGTAGACCAGACGAATTATCAATTTTCAGGCCTTGGCCTGGGCCTTTACATCTGTGCCGAGATCGTAACCAGGCACCGGGGAACGATTGGTGTAGAAAGTGAAGAAGGAAAGGGTTCTGAGTTCTGGTTCCAGATACCACTGGAACAGGAAAATTAACCAGTACTTTGCTCTGTGGGGATGGATGATCCTTGCCAAATATTATTTTGTAAAACCTTATTTTTTCGCTGAAATGAGCTGCAAATTTTGTGTGTTTCTATAAGCATCCTGCTTAATTTAACAAAAAATACCAGCCATGTATAAATATAAGATTAAAGAACTTATGGACCAGCTTCCTGTAATTGAATACAGGAAACTGAACACGCAATTGCACCGGGTTATAGGGGTTTCGCGCAATACCCTGATCAATTACAGCCTGATCAAGATTACCAGTAAACAGGACATCCCTTACAGTACGATCAGGAAACTGGAACTTATTTTCGGGCTGAGGTATGGGGATCTGACCAATCAGAACATCACCTGCGATCATTACAAAAAAATAATTGACAGGGTTCCTGAAAAGGTGATCAGAAGGGTGCGGAGAATAAAACGGCCTGGAAAAGCAGGGCAACAACCCGATTAAATCAGGAAGTTTTTTTAAGGATATTGCTGATCACATGGTCCAGCTCTTCAGCTGAGGCGTTCAGGTGATTAGCAATCTCTTTAACATCAGGGTCTGCTACGGTAGCGTCCAGCAATTTCACTAGTCCCATAATGCGCGCCAGTGGAGCCCGTACCTGATGAGACTGGATCCAGGATATTTCTCTTAAGCGGACATTTTGTTCCTGCATGGCATTTACGTAGTTAACCCGTTCGGTAATGTCTTGTATGGAGCCAATGATCCTTATCGGGTTTTCCTGTTCGTCGAACAGGATGAAAGAGCGGTCTAAAACAGATTTATAGGTTCCGTTTACACACCTGAACCGGTATTCAGTCTGGGACCTGTTTTTATGATTTTTAAACAGCAGCTCAAATTCGTGGAGCACCAGGTGCAGATCTTCAGGATGGATATGGCTTTGCCACCATTCCCTTGTAGGATCGATATCGCGATGGCCAAATATGCCAGTGATACCTTTGTTCCATATCATGTGCCCGCTTTTGATGTCTAAATCCCAGACGGCATCACTGGTGGCTTTGGAAAGGGTATTGAAACGGGTGAGCAGGTTGTTGTATTTTTCTTCCTCTATTTTGAATTGGGCCATCAAATGGCTGCGTTCGGCTAGTTCTTTAAAATTGGGCACAGTCTGATCTCTACTAAAATGGTTGTCCATTGAACGCTAATACTTGATTCGAAATAATATAAGGGAGGATTACTGCAATATGCAAATTAAAATTTGTTAAACAAATAGATTTCGGAGGGTATAACTTTCGCGGTCTTTTGACCGGATAAAATAGGTGAGTGCCCAGTTAAAGAGCATTAAGAGGAGACCGACGGACAAGATGATAAACCCGTTGCCGTAATCGGCTAAAAAGAAGGCAAGTGCGATGATGGCGCCGTTTAGGGCCACTAAAACAAGTGTAGTTTGTGAATGGCTGAGCCCTAATTTTAGCAGCCGGTGATGGATATGGTTCCGGTCTCCGAGAAAAGGGGATTTGCCTTGTGACAGGCGGACCACAAAAATCCTGATGGTATCTGAAATGGGCCCGATTAAAATGGCAATGGTGATGCCCAGGGCAGAGGGCATCCAGCTCAGCTGATCGGTGGATAAATGTGCCAGTTCTACAAGTTTTAAGGCCACAACTGCTGATATCAACCCAATTAATAAGGAGCCGGTATCGCCCATAAATATTTTTGCCGGCGTAATGTTAAATTTTATAAACCCTAAAATGGCACCAACCAGGGATAGGGAAACAGCTGCCAGCTGGTATTGATGCATGCTGATCAATAAAACAGAAAATACACTGTTGACGATAATTCCGGTGGTAGCAGCCAGGCCATCGATGCCATCGATCAGGTTAAAGGCATTGATGAGAAACATCAGGATAAGTATGGATAAGATCACACCCGGGAAATAGGATAGCTCATAAATGCCAAAGAGACCATGTAGGTTGCTGAACCGGATATTGCCGGGAATGCTGAGTGTTAAGCTGGCCATAAACTGGATGATCAGTTTGGTATGGTGGTTTACACCGGCAAGATCATCTTTAATCCCAATCGCAAATAACATGATGCAGGCGGTAAGCAGGTAGTTGACCGGTAAGGAAGGATCTGTAATGCCCCAAAATAATAGGGTAATGGTAAAACTAACAAATATGGCGACGCCGCCTAAACGGGAAATGCCTGGTTTATGTAATTTCCGCAAATGCCCGAGGTCATCATATAAGTTGCGTTCGCGGGCGATAAAGATGATAGAAGGGATGCTCAATAAGGTGACGGAGATGGAACTGAGCACGATCAGGATATAATAAAACAGCTGGTGCTCTTGTAAATAGGTTGTCATTGCATTTAAATTAACTGATTAAACGGGGCCTGACCTTCAGGGCAGGATTGCCCTGATAAATGAACCAGGCTTCTAAGTTTTTTGTGGCTACAGAGCCGGAAGTAAGTACAGCATGCGAGGCTGCAGTGATGCTGTGGTTAAGGGTTGCCTGGGCGCCAATCCATACGCCGTCTGCTAAGGTTACGGCTCCGGTAATGAGGCCAAAAGCCGGATCTTTATAATTATGGCTCCCGGTAAGTATGGTAACGCCCTGTGATAAACAAACGTGATTGCCAATAGACACCTTAACCAGGTTGTCGATCCATACGTTTTCACCAATCCAGGAATGATTTCCAATGCTCAGCAACCAGGGATGTTTGATGTTTACACCAGGTCTTATGACCACTTTTTTGCCAATTTCGGCACCGAAAAACCTCAGTAGGCTTACTTTGAGCCGGCTTGAAGGAAAAATGCTTGTTTTAAATACCAGGGCATTGACATAAAACCATACTATTCTTTTAATGGGGCTATAATTTCGATGCGGGGCAGAATGGATATAAGTGGAAAGGTCAGTCTGTTTTCTCATTGTTTAATAGCTCCTTAATTTTGATGTCTACAACCAGCCGGAACCAGAAGGCCTGCATAAAATGAAAGATAAAACCGGCATAGCCATCCAGAATGCCAAACCTGAAGATGTAGCGGTAAATAAAATATATGGCCGGACGGATAAATAATGGCATGCGCCACCACAATTGTTTAAGCCAGGCTGTACGCTGATCGGGTGTTCCCCAAAACAGCGGCTTGACGGTTTGTAATCTTAATTTTTGCCTGCGTTCTATTTCTTCGCAAGCCAGGAGGTCGCTATAACGGTTGTGTTTATTTATCCAAAAGCTGATGTTGTTCTCTTTCAGGTTTTCTTCGAGCAGGAATGCGTCTTTCCAGATGATGGTTTTTCCGGGAACGATGAAACGGTGATCCATATGCTCATTCAGATCGGAATATCCGCTGTCATACCTGAACATTTTAAGCAGATAGAAGGGATAATAGCCCCCGTATTTTAGCCATTTTCCTTTGAAATGATTTTTGCGGTTAAAATAGATGCCATCTATCCCCTGGTAATCTTCATCTTTAAAATGTAACAATTGCTGTTTAAGCTCATCGGAAAGCACCTGGTCTGCATCGAGGCCAATAACCCAGGGGGTTTTTATTTCAAATGCATTTAGTGCATGATGCCATTGCCGGGGGTGGTTTTCGAAAGGGTGTTGTTTAACCTGGGCGTCATAGGTAGCCGCAATGGTTAGGGTATGATCTGTACTGCCGGAATCCAGGATGCAAACTGCCGCATTGAGTTCATATATGGAGTTCAGTAACCTGGGCAGGTGTACCTCTTCATTGTAGGTGAGGATCAGGAAAGTGTAATGGGGATTGGTCACGGGCTTATTTTCTGATACATTTCCAGGTATTGATTGATGAGCCTGTCTTCGTTAAACTCGTGTAAGGTAATAACAGGAGCAAACTCTCTGATGATATTTAATGTGCCCGGATTTTGGTGTATGCTGATCAGTGTTTCTTTAATAGATTGGACATTGGTTTCACAGATCCAGCCCAGGTGATTTTTTTCAACGTATTGAGCAAGGCCAACTTCTTTGCTGATCAGTACAGCTGTGCCTACACTAAGACTTTCGATAACTACATTGGCAAAGTTTTCATCGTAGGAAGGCAATACCAATACGTCATGATGGGCCATCATGTCAAATTTATTATTGCTTTTGAAACCAACCCAATCCAAGTGCTGCTCAATCTGATATTGGCGGCTCAGGTTTTTTAATGAAGTAATGTACTCCTCATCCCCGTTTCCGGCAATGGTTAAACGGTAAGGAATGGAAATGCCTGATAGTGCTGCAAATAACAGTTCCAGGCCTTTTTTGGGATCTATCCTGGAAAAGAACAATAGTTTAAGTACGGTGCTTTCCTTTCCCTGTTCAGGCAGATAGGCTGGAAGTACTACTGCATTGTGAATGGTGAAAATAGGTTTGGATTTAAGTAATTTTTGCATTGCTTCCTGCTCACGGTATGAGGTAGCATGTATGTAGCAACGGTTTAATAATGGCTTACCAATAAGCGTATGTAAAAGCTTTTTAATGAACTGATGTCTGTTTGTAAAAGAGTAAGGGCTTAAAGTGCCACGAGGAGAAACGATCACAGGCACTTTTTTTATCAGTGCAATGGAACAGGACAATACCGACACCAGGTTCCACCAGGCATGAATATGTACCAGATCAAATTTCCTTACCTCTTTCCAGAGTTTGATCAATAGCTGAGGGGAAAAGTGGCTGTGGTCTTTAGTCATGCGTTTAAAATAGCTGACCAATACCCCATCAATATTTTGTGGTATGTTCCTGGTAACTGGAAGCTCTTCGGTTCCGTTCGCTGTTGTGGTAAACACGGCTACATGATGACCATATTTTACCAGCTGTTCGCTAAGCCTGGAAACGGACATGGTTGGCCCGCCATAAATATAAGCGGGTTTATAAGAGGCATTAATCTGGAGGATTTTCAAATTGGTTTTAAAATGTTTGTAAAGCGTAATGTCCAAAAAATCAAGTACATGGTGATGTAACTCCAGAATACCGTATTTATTAGAAATTCAAAGCTTTGTCCACGCCAGAATGCCTGGAAAAGACCAGTAAAAACAAGTGCTGTACCTAGAATATAACCTCCAAATAGTTTTTCAGCTCTTATCGCAATCAACTGGCATGCGGCTCCGAAAATGAACAAGGATATAAAAATACCTAGTGAACCGCCAGAAAGGTAAGCATCGACTATAAAAGCGGGTTTGGCAGAAGCTCTGGATCCTCTTGATACCACTCCGGCGTTGTAAACACGTTCCATTACCATTGTTTCGGTAATTGGTTTTGATGGCCAAAATACACGAGGTATAATTGTTGTTAATGATTGTCTGAATAATTGCGTTCCATAATGATCCACGTAAGCAGGTGTTGACTGGACGTATTTAGTAAACATATCGATTTCACTTAGCCGAAGTGTAAGAAAGGACCAGTTGCTGTCATCAGTGCCATCCTGGCTAAAGACACTACTCAATGCCAGTTCCGAAGCATCTTCGGCATTCAAATCTCCTCCCCAGGCATGTTCACGAAAAATACGATTGTAAGTAGGCAATACTATAAAAAGCAGCAGCAATAAAGGAATAAAAGTTAAGGCTACTGTTTTTTTATAATTAGGATATAAAAAAAGGCCTAATATCAACACGCTTAAAATGATAGGTTCTTTAAATCCTGAGATCAGCGCCTGATAGAAATTAAACCCATACATTACCAGGCAGGCCAGTATATTCCATATTTTATTTTGCGGTATGGCAAATGCAAGGGCAAGGGTAACGGCTATAAAACTTACTGATCTAAGCTGATGGGAAAATTGCGATAATCCATTAAAAAAAGTAAGAAAATAAGACAGTGAGACGGTTATTAACGCCATATTAAAGATTAATTTGGTTAGCCCCGCTCGTTCATATTTATGTTTTGTCTCTACTGGATATCTCATAAACGCAAACAAGCCACTAACGAAGGCTGCGTGTGCAAGGCAATAATACCGTTGGCATTGTGCTGTGAGGTTCAATTTCTCTTCATCAATTAAGTATGAATCGTTTACTTTATTAAAGTCTATATATCCCAATACATCAAAAAAATAGAATATCGAAGTGCAACACATGTATCCCGCGAAAATAAGTTGTACCAGAAAGATGGGCCGCATGAGTTGCTCTGCGATGTTTCGATCATCCGGCAAGGGTTTTATTTTTCCGGTAGTGCTGATATAAAATAGGAAGAATGAACCTAGCCATGCGATGAGGTATGACAAAATGTAATTATCCTTTAACAGCAATGCCAATAGCCATGGGATAAAGAGTATGATATATTTGCTTATGGGAATGTGGTTACTCATGTTCCGCCTGTAGACAAAATAAATTTCCTCCGGTGATTTGTTCCGGGGATTCCCTCAATTCGCATCCAACGGATGTAATCTGAAAAACTTTGTAGTTTGCTACCTTTAAAAAGTTAAAGCACTCACTAATATTTTGATTTGTTTTTGTCCAGTAATTATGATCATATTCAAATATGATTCTCGGTAGATATTTTTTAATAGTTTCAGCAAGACCAAGCATAACCTGAAACTCAAATCCCTCAACATCTATCTTTATAAGGTCCAATCGGTTTAAATTTATTATTTCAGGAAGTATGTCGCCTTTTTTTATTGCTATTTTCTGTGCTGAATCCCCATTTTCTGTATTATTGTCTAAACTAAAGGCTCCCTGATTCCATTCATTTTCATTAATGTCATATTTAGTTTCTGTTTCTATATTTGCAAGTGCATAAGGAAGTAGCGTAACATTTAATGATCTGTTTAGTAATATATTAGCAGCTAACTTCTTTTGCAAATAAGTTAGCGGTTCAAAGGCAAGTACCCGACCAGCTTCACCAACACTTTTTGACATTCTAATACTTTGCAGCCCAATGTTCGCCCCGACATCTAAGGCTACATCTCCATCTTTAAGCGATATTCTAATGAGTTTATTGATCTCATGTTCATAAGTACCTGTGCTTAAGATGTTCCATTCTATATAATTATCGGCTGTAGTATAAATAGCAATATCTTCATCAGTTAGCCATGTTATGCCGTTTTTTAAATCAACTTTTACACTTGCTGAGGGTTTAAACCAATTTATAAACCTTTGTTTTCCTGTAAGCTTCCAGTTACGGGTAAAAATTAATCTGATCCTATCTTTTCGCTTCATTTATTTCGTTTTCAATTGCTAAGGCAATGTTCAAGAAGTTCCAATCTTTTATGACTAGAGAGGAATGAGAACCATATTGCTTTAACAATGCTTTTGAGCTTGTTAATTGATCCAGACACCTTCTTATATCTGTTGCATCACCACTTTTGAATGTCATTCCATTATAGCCATCTTTCACCAAATCAACTGCGCAGCCAACGTTGTCCGACACCAAAATTGCTTTTGAACAAGCCATGGCTTCGTTTACAGCTAAGCCCCAGGTTTCGCCAGGTCCTTTAGAAGGCAAGCAGAAGACATCGCAAGCCTGGTAAGCAACCGGCATTTGCTGCTGGTTCTGAAAGTCTAGGAAATGGACTCTTTTTAATTTTTTACTTTCTACAGTTCTTTTTAGCTGGAGCTCTAATAATCCATTCCCAAGAATAAGCAAGTGCACGTTCTCTCTGGCTGCCTCCATAAATGCTCCCAGTAAAAGCTCAGGATCTTTTTTTGGATCCAGTTTCCCCGCGAATAATACTAAAATATCCGTTTCTCTAATATTAAGACTTTTCCTTAAAGCTAAGGCTTCAGTATGCCTGTTTTCAGCAAACCGTATATTGTCAATTGCATGCGGAGCAAATACCAATCGATTTTCTTTTAGCCCATATTTTTTAAAATATGCTTTATTTGCTGAGCCGACATAAAACGCTTTATCAACATGGCTATAAACCCATCGTAGAAAAACATTTCTAAGTATATTCTTCAATCCAGTTTGTTTGTCTATTAAGTTTGAATCTCCTCTGAACCAAACAGGGACTTTGCCTTTATAATATCTTAAGATTTTTAAGTGGGAGTGATAGGCCCAACCGTAAACCAAAATAGCATTTGGTTGAAAAGCATCGATCCTTTGAATCGCATCGGGATTTACAATTCCTTTAAAATGGCTTGAACCAGGTTGCTTTGAACTGTTTGTTAAAAATTCATGATCATATCCTTCCAGTAAGGGGATGTCCCATATAATTTTTTTCCCAAAGCCAGGGTCATGTTTATAAATGGCTCCGTCTCCCCATGTATAAAATACTTTGATATTTATTTGCCCACGTTCTTGCAGGAGTTTAAAGACAGGCGCATAATACTGAATAGGATGCGTGGTTATGATTACTAAACGCATTTAAATTGTTTCTCCCATCAATCTTATCGCTTTTGCATTTTTTATCCGATTATTTACAAATCCAAGGTCTCTGCAATAAATCGTATTGGCGATTCCATAGCCCTCCCTTTCCGTTAGCAACCGTTTAAATGGATCGTATGTATAAGATTTAAAACTGTTTGCTATGAATAATTCATGAATCAGCATATCAGTAAAGCCATACCGCTCGCCACTACCATTCAATTCAATAATAATCGCCTTTAATGCAGGATTCCTCAATGTAACCGACATGCCTTTTAAAACTTCTGTTTCATAACCCTCAACGTCAATTTTAATTAATGTTGTCGCATCAGCGATAAACAAACTGTCAATAACAAGGATAGGCACATATGTGATGTTATTTTTTTGTTCCTCCTGAGGGGTTAGTACGTGGTTTGTCGTATCTTGGTCTGAGGTAAAAGCTAATGTGCCAGGAATTGAGCCTGCACCTGCATTGTATAAAACTACCCTATCCTGTAAGTTATTAAGTAAAATATTTTTATTAAGCAGTTCAAATGTGGCTTGAACAGGTTCTATTGCTATACTCTTTGCGCCAGATATACCTGAAGCTAATAAAGTGTACGAACCTACATTTGCACCTATATCAATAAAATTGTCTTTAGCTATTAAGAAATGTAGCATAAATAGCATGTCCTCAAATTCATGCAAACCGATATAGATATTACCGGTTATTCCAGTTAATCCTTTACGAGCATAATATTTAACAGGTGGCAGGAATTTTTTTATTAAAAGTCTAGATGGGTATAATATACATTGTACCTGCCACAATGCAAACCTGAAAAGGCTTTTGATGGGGTGCTTCCTGCCTAAAGGATGAGAAAATATAAATCCAAATGTTCGCTTAAATTTATTCATTTACTACTTTGTTAAATAGTATACATTGATGTCTGGTCATGTTTTTTGCAGAATACTTATCAATGGCATTTAGGTTATAGTGTATGTCGGGCGATTGCTTATCCAATACTTCATTTAAAAAACAATCAATCTTAAGGCTAAGATCCAGATCGTCATAGCTGTACAAATGCTTTACATCGTATTCACGCATAATAGCCATCGCTTGGCTGTTTTTGTTTAGAATTGATATTATACTTTTATTAGTTAGTAAATAAGGGTAAATTTTGGAAGCTGTATATTTAGGATCATTAGAGCCCGGAACAAATAAAGCATTAGCATTTTGTAATGTAAGCAGCGTATGGTAAAAGCTTATTCTATCTGTAATTTCTATTACACTATCTTCAATATTATATTGCCTTGCTAATGGCAATATAGTTGGTTTGCCTTCACCTGCTGGTGCATAGCTTGTACCAATAAAATGCAACCGGATCTTTTTAAATCTTAAAGGGTCATCATTCATCCCATTCTTTACGGCTTGGAATAATGGTTTTATGGCATGGTGCATATCGTTTCCACCTCTGCCAACATATACTATGTTTATAAAATCATTTTGAAGCAATGGCTTAAAAAAATCTTGATTATCTCTGGCAATATCAAAGTCTTTTTTAAATGCTCCGAAAGTAATCACGGTTGAAGGTATGTTACTAATCTGAGGATAGCGAGTTTTTAATGTTTTAATATAGGCACTGGATACACTAATGAGCCCGTCAACATTTTTTATTGCTATAGGCTCCAGGTATTTGTTAAGCCGATAGGAAAACCAGTATTTGGGGGGCTGTTGTGCTTTGGGTTTATCCTGATAATAATCGGAATGCCATGGATCCTGCATATCTATTACATAAGGAATTTTAAAACGTTTTTTCCAGTACGCACCTAAAATACAAACAGGGAACTGAGTAGTTGAAAAATAGATGAGATCGAATTTTTGATTTTTAAGTATTTGATTGGCTTTAAACATATACGAACCAATTGATCTTAATGCAAGACTGCCTAAGCCTATTTTTGAGGTCCATTTTTTATTGAAGGCTTTAACGAAGTGCAATTTTATGCCATCCGGAATGCTTTGCGTTAACAGGTTGTCTTTTTGCAGATCTGAATATTTGGGATCAACGGTTACTACTTCCGCTTCCCATCCACATTCTTTGAAATAGGGAAGACTCATTCTAATCCGTTGCATGTCTGCTGCATTGGAAGGCGGGAAGTATGGGGAAATAATTAGAACTCTTCGATTCAACGGTTGAATGTGTCAATAATATTTAAAAACATTAACTGCTCTGTCTCCCAGTTTAGTGAGGTTTGCGCAAGATGTAATGATGCCTGCCTGGCTTTATAAACCTCATCTGTATTTTCTGCATAATGCTGCAAGATATTTGATAATGATTGGACATTACCTATTTCATATACTTTGCCAATTTCTGGCTGTCGCTGTAAAAGGATCCGTTGGGCTGTCGTGTTACTGGCAATAATGGCCAGCCCTGCCTGCATATAGGTGAATATTTTATTGCTAAGAGCCATGTCATTATTAAACGAAAAGGCAGGCTCAAGCGCTAAGCCCACATCAAATTGTGATGCAAAGACAGTTAAGTCATCGGGTGCAATAGGGTCATGAAAATACAAACTGTAGAATGTATGCCCGGCCAGTTTTTCAAAGTGTCCTTTCGAGATATTATGTTGCAGTTTCCCCATCAGATGTAGCTCGAATTTCCTGTGGTTGATAGTTCCAAGTGCTTTAAGCACCTCTTCAATGCCACGGTTAGTGCCGATAGTTTGCGAGAACCAAAACAATTTAAGCGGAGTATCTGGTTTAATATGAGTTGCCTTGATATCCAGATTCTTTTTAAAGACATTAAGTATAATAATTGGCTCCTTTGAAGGGAATAGTTTTCGGTAAGCTTCACCTATCTGGGGACTGCTTGCTGTTAGATAATCTGTTTGTGGGATGTATTTATCTTCAATACATGCCTTTAGTAAAACATCAAAATTATGTGGGTCATCGCTTACTTCGTTCCTGTGAAAGTCCTCCGCATCAAATCCGCATGGTTTGTTGTGGTGCTTTGCTGCTTTTATCACGGCCGGTAAAGCGCCCAGATTATGGGCTATATAAAGATCAGCGTGGCGTGCTGAGGCCGCTTTCATCAGCCAATAGCTATTCCGGGAAATAGCGAATTCAGCAAAGTATTTTAATCTTGTCTTTTTGGCTCCGCAAATGGTCAGTTTGTGCATTATCCTGCTAAAAAGATATACCAGCGGCTTTTGCTCCGGATCACCACCGACTCGTATGGCTTTCCATTTTTTAGTTTTTAGTAAAGTTACATCTAATTTAGTTCCCCAATCGTTCCAGTAGGTATATAAAACGGTTACTTCGTAACCAGCAAAACTCAATGTGTCAGCCTCTTTTACTAAACGTGGATTTAGCGATGGCTGGCCGGAAGTAACCAATACAATTTTCAAAGCGGAACTTGTTTTATCCTCACCGATCTTGCAGAACGATATGCATTCAACAATCGAGCTGGTTTTTTAAACAGGTATATTTCAAACAGGTAGCTTATTGATATGGTAAGGAAGATGATCAGCAGGGTTCCGATGACCTTTTGATCAGGAAGGAAGTGATATATTATAAACATTACCGGAGCATGTACCAGGTATATTGGATAGGAAATATTTGCAAAGAACCCGAGAAATGATTTTGAATGATGATATATTCGTTTCACAGCTACTGTAACCGGCTTGTAATACAAAATAAATGAGGTAAAAGGCAGCAACGAATAAAGAATTTTACTGATGGTCAATGAATTGGAATGCTGCCATAAGAGGATCACTCCGATGATATAAGCAGGAGCGACATAAGCATGGTTGATATTTAATCTTTCTTTATTCCCGGTTTTGTAATCCCTGAGCAAGTAGATAAAAAGCGGAATTAAGCATATACCTGCAAAAGAATACATAAGCTCGTGAATGTCGCTGGATAAGCGGTGAAGCCTTGTTAATAAAGGTATAAGAAGTATTCCGCATAGGGCAACAGGTAAATTGGCACAGAATTTATCACGGTATTCAAAAACAAGATAGCCAAGGATCCATACAAAGGAAATGTTCAGTAAATAAATGAAATGACCGGTCATGCCGATATATAGATTCTCGCCTGATGATATCTTATAAATTATGGACAGGCAGCAAATAGTAAGCCATATCCATACATATTTAATCTTGTTTAATGTATACACGAGGCCGAATATGATGTAAAAAAAAACTTCACAGGTAATACTCCAAACAACAAGATTTAATGGCATAGTTGGTACGAAATTAACTTGCAGCGTACCCGAGACGAGCAAATTACCAATAAGTGTCCGGCTATCTATAGGGTTTCCAAAAATTAAATGATCGCATAAAAAGCAAATTAAAAGTACAGCAAGGTAAATGGGATAGATGCGTATAAACCGCTTGGTAAAATATTGCCCTGTATCCGTTTTATCCTGCGAGCTAAGGTTAATCACAATGCCTGATAACATGAAGAATACAACTACCGATTCCCTTCCCCAGGCGGAGAAGACCTGGATAAAGTCAAACCTGGAATCTTCAAAATACCGGGTGGTTACCCTTACATGGCTTAGCCACACAAGTAAGCAGGCTAAGCCCCGTAAAACATCCAGCGAGTTAATGTTTTTGTGCGGCTTCATATATCCAATTCGTAAACATGTAAGTAATCATTAGCTATATTTATGTCGCTGTATGAAATTTCAGCCTTCAAACGGCAGGCATGGCGATCGAGCCTGCTTACTTTTTTTACTTGTTCAGCCATCTCGTTTACATTTGTACTGATAAAGCCAGTAATGGCCTCATCAATGCCCTCAGCAATTCCACCATTATTAAAACCAAGTACCGGTGTTCCGCAGGCATAGGCTTCGGGTATGATGATCGGAAATGGTTCAAACCATTCAACAGGAGTAAGCAACGCACTCGCATTGCCCAGGAACTCATTCTTTTGCACATTGTCCACCGGACCGATATAGGTTATCTGATCTCCATCTATCAGCGGTTTTATTTCCTGTTCAAAGTAAGTCTTCTCATGTTCCAGGTCTGATATGTTTCCGGCTATAATAAGTTTGCGCTTCGATAGCAGAGCTACTTTGATGGCACTATGCAGACCTTTACACCGTTCTATTCTACCCAGAAAAGCCAGATAACTGTCAGCAGGCACATCTTTCTTAAACCGGAATTGCGCTATGGGGGCGCAATTATATATGGTTACCCAGTTACTTCGCCGGGTCTTCCCTGTATTTACAACAGCATCAGAAACTGCAGTGTACGTAAGGTTTACCGGCCGTAATTTATCCAGCCATTCAATATTTTTTTGATCTACATACCGCATGTAGGTTTGTACTTTACGTATGCTGTTCTTTAAAAACGGGAGCAAAAATAGTAAACGGCCAAAGTTATGAACCACATCGTGCTGTCTGATCTCTTTTTGCAGTATAAAAAAAACATCAGTAAGTATCTTGAAATTGATCGATGGACTCAATGAGCCATTCTCTCCATAAATGATTAACCTGTCAGGCGATTTCGAATTTGGCCCAGCGACGATAGTTACCTGATGCCCCATTTTTACATATTGACAAGCGATGTCATAAATTACGCGCTCTATACCACCGTAATGCTCAGGTGGTACCGGTATAAATGGATCCATTACCAGCAATATTCTCATTTGAGTCCAATCTTTACCTGTTGGTAAATATCAAGAAACCTCATTGCAGATTTTTCAAGGGTTAAGTGTTCCAGGATATAATCACGTGGCTTAAACTGATCTGTATTCTCCATGAAGTTTTGCAGTTGTGTTTCGAAATCTACGATGTTGTTAAATTTTATACCACAGCGCTTGTCCCAGTAAGGAACGGAACTAACCGGCTGATATTTAACTTTATGCGGATAATAGGCCGGATCTTCCCAGTAGCCACCCTTGTCCCATGCTAATATTGGCAAACCGGTAGCTAATATTTGCTGATAGGCCAATCCTTGTGTTTCACTTTTACTCAGAAAAATTGCAGCTTTTGCATGGGCGAGTTTATCCTTCAATACTGGTTGTGTATAAGTCCCGTACCTGATATGCTCATATGTAAGCCCTTGTTTTATTAGTATGTTAATAATACCTCTGGTTAATTCATTTCCCGGTATTTTATCATATATCAGGAAATGAAATTCTTTAGTAGTCGTAGTTGCCGGTCGCCAATGATCGGTGTCAATTCCCGCCGGCCAGGCAACTACTTTACCCATGTAATAAGGTTCACACATCTTTCGCATCCATTCGCCAGGTACCAGAAAGCATTTTACATTTGGATATTTAACGAATAAGTCAGGGCAGTCTATGGGATGAGAATAAACACCAGCGCCAAATATCACTGGGTTCTGCCAGCGTCTGTTAAAGAGCAACTGTGGTTTGCCAATAATGCAGGCAATTTCGTCTGGATGATCTTTAATATATTTAAAGTCGTTAAACCGATATGGGAAATCAATTTTATCCAGCCCTTTCATTAAACTGATAGCAATTGTCATCACGCCACCTGGACGTTGTTTGCCTCTTAGGATGCGACGTATGATCCTCCTTGGGTACCGATCGTATTTTAACCACCTATCTGGATCAGGTTCTTCATAAAATAAGTTAATTGGTTTTATATTCATTATAGTTCAGTACCTATAGGTCCTTATCTTAAGGATGAATTTTTTTAATATAAGACTTGTTAGAATACCACAGTTAGCTTTTATCCAATAGACATCTCCTGGTATCATATATTCCACAAAGCTGAACTCCCTTATTATCCAAAAATATCCATGTCAATTAAGCGGACTTTATCATGTCTTTACACATGTGTCTTAAAATGTAGATCCCTTTTTCAAAAGTTTCCTTTTTAATACCTGAAAAGTAGAAAAGCACAATGGCCTGATAATAAAAGAAAGTGTATAACTGACCGTTGACCATTTTGCTTAAGCGATATTCATTATGAAATCCATTTGTCCATTTCTTAGTGTTGTTGTTGGAGCTAGCGCCACCATAATGTGTGATCTTTGCGGTTGGGTAATAAAGTAACTTATATCCTGCCTTTTTTATATAGTGGCACCATTCGGTGTCTTCTGCATACATGAAAAACGTTTCAGGTAACTTTTTATCTTTAAAGATTTTTAGTATTTCCTTAGGAAAAAGGAAAAAGGTACCCCAAAGATATTCACTGTAATGCTCAGTTTTTAGATCGGGTTGAATAGGTTTAAGGGATTTAAACATGTGATGTAGCCGGAAAGTGCAACCTAATATTTTCCGCAAACTTGTCCAATAATGACTGCATTGCTGGAAAGTCCCATCAACACTTACAAGTTGCGCACTCAAGGCACCGATTTTTTTGTCAGATAAGATCTTTTCGTAAGTAAGATCAATAGCATTGTTTATGAGTAAGGTATCACTGTTCAACAGTAAAATATAGTCTCCTGATGCCAAATTTAAACCTGTATTATTACCTTTTGCAAAACCGTAATTGCCCGGGTTTTTTATAAGCTTTATAAACGGAAACCGGATTTTAAATTCTTCAGGGTCGCATTCTGTCGAAGCATTGTCGACTACTATAATTTCATAGTTACAGGAAGTATTGTCCACGATAGAAGCTATACAATTAACTGTAAGCTGAAATGTATTGTAGTTTATGATAATTATGGAGATCAAAATAATTTACTAAGTGCTTTTCGTATGGTTTTTCCTAACCCATGTTGATTTGTGTAACGAATCAGTTTCCTGGTGTTATTCTTTACCTTGAACGCAAATGAAATGGCCTGAACAATTTTGTATTTTCTTAAAAGCTGTAACTCAGTTTCCAGCTCTTTGATCTTAATCATATAAATGTTAACGAGAACCTGTGTGCCAAAAACATGGTTCGCCTGATCAAGAGAATGCTGTCTGTAATGCAGGTTAGTCTTAATTGCTTTTTTTATTTGATAACCGCTTTTAACTATCCTTAAAAACAGGTTGTAGTCTTCCGGCATTGTTGGGTTTAACTGGTAACCCCCAACTTTTTCATAGCATGCACGTCGAAACATAGAAGAACCGTGTATAAAATTTTCATTTTTTAGTTTTTCTTTAACATCGATCTCTTCTGCCTCCGGAAATCTGATTTTAAAAAAACCATTGGCAACAGTTGACTGATATTCTTTTTTAAAATCAGTATACATTTTCTTTGCCCTGCTACCAAAAAATAAAAAATCTGTATATACAATACCAACATGCTGATGTTGATTGAGTATCCCCGCGCATTCTTCCAGATAATTTGATTGAAAACGGTTGTCTGCGCCTAAAAAAACAACATATGCACCAGTCGATAAGCCAACCGCTTTATTAAAATTCCGAACGATCCCAAGGTTTTCACTATTCTTAATGTATTTGATCCGGTCCGGATATTTTTTTTGAAAAAAAAGGGCGATCTCCGCTGTCATATCTGTTGAGCAATCGTCGGCGATGATAATTTCATCTGCAGGAATAGTTTGCCGGAGTACAGATTCAATTGCCTCTGCCAGGAAGTGCCCGTAATTGTAACATGGAATAATGCAGGATATGGTTTGATTAGAAAAGCGACTCTTATCGGTTACTGTAATCCGGTTTAGCATGTAAATGTTTGTATCTGATCCCTGATTGCACGATACAGCTCCTTTAAAACGCTTGCTGACTTCGGTTATAACGTTCTCGTTAAAGTTTCCATAAGGATATGCAAACCATTTTAAACCATTTGTTCCAAATTTCTTTAGTGCATCGGGAATGGTCAATTCCGAATTGATGATTTGCTGATCATATAGCGCTTTAAGGTCAGGGTGACTTTTTGTATGCCACTGTATCCTGCCCCCCAACTTTTGCAGAATTTGCAGGTCTTCGACAGATGCAAAATCAGCTCGCGGTTCTACAGTGTCAAATTCATTGGTTTTTCCTATATAATCACTGGTTATAAATAACTCAAATGGATAGGAGAATTTATGTAAAATCGGTGCGGCATAGGTTAAAACGTTTTTGTAAACCCCATCAAATGTGATTACTACTTGCTCAGGATCATCCGGGTCGTAATCGTCAAGATAAACTATTCTCCTGTTTTGCAGTTCGAACATTTGCCGGTAAAATTCATTGGCAGTAACCCACCACATTGTTGGTTTTTCCAGGTCAACTTTATGGTACATTAAAATCATTTCTGGTATACCTCCAATCTGTGCAGATATTTTTCGTAGGGATAAATATGTTCGCGAAAAAGGTCGTAAGGGAACCTGCAATTGTACCAATCGTTGATATGAACAGAAACCAGGATGCCATTTTTATTGAGCAGCCGATCAATGATGATAAAAATCAGATTAGAGGAGGCACCTATATATTGCGGATATAATACTCCTGTGATCACAATCAAATCAAAAGTGTTTTCTGTGTGGTAAAGCTCGAAAATATTCCGTTCTTCAAAGGAAATGCGGGCATCCTTATTATTTTGACGGGCATATTTAATGGCATTTTCAGAAAGGTCAACTCCCAGTATTGAATTGCCTGGCAAATCCTGTGTTATAAAACCATTGCCACAGCCAATGTCTAGTACAGTGCTATACTCTCGGTCGGGAAGTTCACCTAGCAGTATTTTTTTTCTTTTGATATCCTCAGCATTTGCCCCGTATTTCCAGGGGTCACCGGATGCATACCATTTTTCAAGATCTTCTTTTGATTGAATCATATATTAAATGTTGAATTCCCACGAATGCTCGACCGCAAGTGTTCCCCATTGTGGGTCAACGGTTTTCCCTGACCCAAAATAATCTGAATGGGTTACCGTTAACGTTTTGGCAGAAGTTATATAATCTTCTAAGCCATTATCTGATGATATAAAAGCATTTAATTTATAGTTGCCCTCTATAAGCGGTAAACGGGTAATTACACAGGCTATTTTGCTGGATTGAACTGAGTTCATCCCACCCGTAAAATCAGTTGAGATACTAATTAGCCTAAAACCATCCCTTGTCCAGATGCTGATCCCTGCCTCCCTGATTTTAATGTCCCTGCCCTTGTTTTTAAAGGAAATGATTATAGACAAGGGTTTGAAAGTTGTAATAACCGTAGGCGAGAAATCAATTTTTTCAATTCTTATACCACCCAGACCTTCACGGGTTTTTCTTGCTGCAAGGGGGATCTCACCTTCCTGCGCCTGATCGGCCACATAGCTGTCTATTGCGTCTGAAATATTACCAGTTTGATGAATTGCTCCGTTTGATAATAATATCCCCTTATTGCAAAGCCCGCCGATGCTCCCCATATTATGGCTCACAAAAAGTACCGTCCTTCCTTCCCCCTTGCTCACATCACCCATCTTCCCTAAACACTTCTTCTGAAACTCCGCATCACCCACTGCCAATACCTCATCTACAACCAGGATCTCCGATTCCAGATGCGCCGCAACCGCAAATGCCAGCCGTACATACATGCCCGAAGAATATCGTTTTACCGGCGTATCTATATACCTTTCTACTCCGGAAAAATCTACGATCTCCTCAAATTTACGTTTGATCTCTGCTTTCCGCATACCCAGAATCGCCCCATTTAAGAACATGTTTTCTCTGCCGGTCAGCTCCGGGTGAAAGCCCGTGCCTACTTCCAGCAAACTTGCAATGCGGCCTTTTACCTTGGCAGAACCAGTGGTTGGCGATGTTACCCTGCTTAAGATCTTCAATAGTGTACTCTTTCCTGCTCCATTACGGCCAATGATGCCTACCGCATCGCCCTGTTCAATTTCAAAATTTAAATCTTTTAAACTCCAGACGATGTCACTTGTTCCTTTAACACTTCTGTCATTGGTTTCGCCAATGCGCAAAAAGGGATCATCCTTGCCCCGGAAGCGAGCCCACCAGCGTTCCAGGTCCCGGGAAATTGTACCTGTTCCTATTTCGCCCAGTTGATAGGCTTTAGACAGACCTTCCACTTTGATCGCAATGTTACTCATCAATCGAATCTCTTGTTAAACCGTATCAACAAATGTTTTTTCAACTTTATTAAAAATCAGAATCCCTGTAATTGTAACCAGGAAAGTAATGCCTGCACAATACCCCAGACGCTCCCAGCTAAAACTGCCCTTCCCCAGAAAACCATATCTGAAAGTTTCGATAATAGGGGTCATGGGGTTGTATTCAATGACCCAGGCATATGCCGGATATTTTTCAATTGCTGTTGACAAAGGATAGATTACCGTAGTCGCGTACATCAGTAATTGCACGCCAAACGTAACTAAAAAGGCCAGGTCACGATATTTCGTTGTCATGGCCGAGATGATCATTCCAAAACCCAGGCCCAGGCAGGCCATCAGCACCACGAGTACGGGGAACAACAGGATGTGCCAGTTGGGGCCAAAATTGGCTCCTGCCATAAAATAATAGCCGACCATGATGATAAAAAGCAGCAATTGTACACCGAAGCGAACCAGGTTTGAGGCCACAATGCTCAGGGGCATGATCAGTCTTGGAAAATATACTTTTCCAAATAAGCTGGCATTGTCTTTAAATACTGTACTGGTTTTGTTCAAACAATCTGCAAAATAGTTCCATGTGGTAATACCTGCCATATAGAATAAGGGCTGCGGAAGTCCGTCGGTTGAAATTCCGGCCAGGTTGCCAAAAACAAAGGTGAATATGAGGGTGGTAAAAACAGGCTGGATAAAAAACCAGAGCGGGCCTAACAGGGTTTGTTTGTAAAAGGATACAAAATCACGTTTTACCAATAATACCAGCAGGTCACGGTAATGCCATACATCCTTTAACTTCAGATCAAGCAGATTATTCCCTGGCCTGATCTCTATATCCCACTTTTCTTCAGGAAGCTGTTCCATTTTTGATTAATCTTTCTAAGGTCTGCATATACAATTCCTGGTTAAAGTATTTTAAGCATTGCTCCTGAATACCCTTTCGTGTTTCAATAGTTAAAACACGATCCAGCTGCTGGGTTATGGCCTTTTCCAATGCCTCCAGATCATCCGGATCAACAGTGGTCCCCATCTGCGGATTGCGTACCGCATCAATGCTGCCATCGGCATTGCCACAGATCACCGGCAGGCCGAATGCCATAGCTTCGATAAATACAATTCCAAATCCTTCTTTTTTACTGGGTAATACGAATACGTCTGCCAATAGAAAGTGATCGGCAAGATCCTGGTCATCGATGTAACCTGTCAACAGGAAATTGTCATTTAAATCATGGTCGCTAACCAATTGCAGGATACGTTCTTTTTCAGCTTCATCATAAGGCCCTGCCAGAATGTATTTGATATCATTTCTCTTTTTTCGCAGCTGGCTGATAGCTCTTATAACCTGATCATACCCTTTAAATTGCTCTGAAGCCGAGATTCTCGTGAGCGTAAATATTACTTTCTGAGTGGTTTTGACCTGATAACGTTTCAGCAAATGATCTGGTTTATAGAAAGACTCAGGGAGGGTTAGGAATGGATCAAGTATGTTGTTTACAACTACGCACCGGTCTGTTGACGCCTGATGTAGCGCAATCACTTTATGTTGTGTAAATCTGCTTACACAAATGATGTGCTCACAGATATTCCAAATGGATTTTTTCCATAATTTTAATGGCCGCCAGACTTCTACACCGTGTGCAACAAGCCAGATCCGGCATTTTGGATTGAGCAGGTAGATCACCCAGGCAATTGCTGATAGATTGATGTGCGTCAGGATGATCAGATCGGCTTTCAGTCCTTTTTTTATGCTCTGCACTACAAATTTAACTTTATGTTTGTCAAAGGCGCTAAAGCTCTTTTTGGGCAGATATCTGGCATCAAGATCAGCTTTCCGATCGCAATAAGCATATAAGTCAAAAATCCAATTATGCTTTACACTTAAGCCTTGCAGGCTGTTGGCCAGCGCCCTGTTCATACTTTGTATGCCCCCGGCTGCACGGAATGTTTCTAATGTCAAAAGTAAAATCTTTTCCATAGCTTCGCCTCCTAAGTCACATTATCTTTTTTGTAACTTATACTTTTTTAGCAGCCTGGTTGTTAAATTCCGGTAAGCCCGGAGCTTAACTTTTGTTATTCATTCTTTCAATTAAAGACGCTGACACATTCACAATAACGGAATGCGATATATCCCCAAGTCTTATCAGTAATTGTTTTTGAGAGCGGTATTCAATGATTTCTCCCCTGATCCCTTTTAAAGGGCCCGCCTTAATTTCAATTTTCTCTCCCGGGAGCAGCTTTTCTTCTGTAATTTCTAATTCATATGGGCTGGCCAGCAACAGTTTAAGTGCCTCTATTTGCCTGTCTGGCATGGCGGCTATTTCTCCGGAAAAATAAATGAACCTGGAAACCCCCGAGGTCATCAGTACTTCCGTTTTCTGGTGATGATGAATATGTACAAAAAGATACGATTTGATCAAAGGCTCCTCTACCCATTTTTTTCTGTCGCTCCACTGTTTAAGCTGCCGATGCAGGGGCAGATAAGCTTCAATACCCTTACCCAGCAGCGCCTGGAGTGCTTTTTTTTCTGCGCGCGACTGGGTGTAAACCGGGTACCACTTTTTCTGATCTGTTCCTGATGTTAAAGCCATAATCTATGATTTAAACCATTTTCTGATGTTCCACCATTTTAAACGTTCTTCATCCTCATAATATCCTGAACTTTGATAGCCATTATAATCCGCATAGTAATGAAGTGTACCATGACTTGTGCTGTTCTTATAATAACTGGATTGCAAAAGGTTCTCTTCAAAAGCATTCAGTACAATGGCCATGTTGTTTAAACCATATTCATGTACCAGGCCCTGTGGTATTGTTGCCGCACTGTGCTTGGATTTTCCGTATCTGATGATAAAAAGATTGATGTCGCTCTGGCAAATCAGGGGAATGGAATCTGAAACCAGTCCGATGGGTGCGGTATCAATCATGATGATCTCATAGCTTGTTCTAAGCTGGTTCAGCAGATCGGCTATCCGTTCATGATGCAGTAATTCTGCAGGGTTTGGAGGAATTGGCCCCGAGCTTATAAAATCGAGATTTTCATAAGTGGTATGCTGAATAATATCATCAACTGTACTTTGATGTACAAGGTAATTGCTGAGGCCCTTAGCATTAGATAACCCGAAAGCATGATGTAATTTGGGGCGGCGTAAATCGGCACCTATTAGTATCACTTTTTTATTGATCAGTGCAAGGGTGCTGGAAAGATTAAGTGCCACAAAGGATTTTCCCTCCCCCGCTACTTCAGAAGTAATGCAGATGACCTTGCTTTTCTTCTCTGAAGCAAGGAAATTAAGATTGGTACGAACGGAACGTACCGATTCGGCAAAGATAGACCTTGGCCTGCTTAAGGCCAGGATTTGAGCATTGTCTGCATCAATCTTGTCCGGAAACTTTCTGATGACACCGATAATAGGGACAGTTGTTGCCTGTTCAACAGATTCCTTATCATAAATGTATGGATTAAATATCCTGATAAAAAGGATGATGCCAACTCCCGCAAGCATGCCAAAAATTGCGCTGGTACGATAGATTTCCTTTCCATCGGGTGATATAGGCGTTTTATTTACCTGTGCCTGTTCGATAACTGTGGCGCCGGGTAATATTGCCGAGCGGTTGATCTGCGCCTCGAGTTTCTTTTCGGACAAAAACGAGTATACCTTTTCATTGATCTCAAAGTCGCGCCGCAAACTGATCATGTTCTTTTCTGCAGCTGGCAAAGCCGATACCTGTTGATTGACCTGAGACAACTGGTTATGGAGATAGTCCATATTTTTCTGGATCCTTTGACTGGAGGCACTGATATTTTGCAGGGCAGCTGTTTTAACCTGGGAAATCTGGCTGTTGACATCTGCAACCGCTTGTGAGGTGCTGCTGTACGTTTTTAACACGGCGGTCCTGTCGGCCAGCAAATCGTTCATGTTGCTGATCAATATACCCAGTAATGGGTCTACTACGCCTTCAAGGTTAAAATTGAGGCTTACATTGTTCTTATCGTCGTTAATTTGCTTTTTCAGTTGGTCAATCGCCATCAGCTGTATCTTCAACAGCGAACGCTGCGACTCCAGCTCGCTTACTTTTGATAAAGCTGCACCTGCGGATGAACCTACATCCAGGATGCCGGAGTTTTGTTTATATTTTTCCAGGGAACTTTCAGAACCTTTTACTGCTGAAGACAGGTATTGTTGCTGGTCGTTAATGAAGTGGATCATTTGAGTGGCCGATTGTGTTTTCTGGTTGCGGTCGTAGTTCAGGTATTCGATCATTACTGCATTCAGTATGTCTGCAGCAAATTGAGGGTTGGAATCCGTTTGCTGAATGGTAACTATATTAGAATTCTTCAGCGTTTCATTTGTCCGTAAACCATTTCGCACACGTGCCAGCAAGGTTTCGGGGGTGTTAAACCTAAACTGGTATGAAATATTAGCGTTGATCTGCCCCGGATATCTGATTAGAAAATCAACGTTACCGATCCGGATTGGCGTATGGTATGTATAGTTTCGTTGTATCTCATTTCCTCCACTATTCCAGATCAGCGTAAATGTCTGCTCATTTACAGGCTTGAATGTGATCAGATCCTGCGAAAATTCCTGTTTTTCAAATTTTAAAATATCAACCTGGAATGGTTTGTTGGGATAGAGCTCATAGGAGCGGACCCGGCCCGAAATGTAAAAACTGATCTTATAGTCGAGGCTCCGGATCGCGTTTAGCAATAAGTCCCGGCTTTGGATGATAAATTTTTCACTTTGTAAATTTATAGGCCCCCTTCCGGAGTTACTCATTACACTTACCAAATCGGACAACTCGGTTTTTTTTTCTTCAAATTTAAGGATACCGGATGTTGCATAGGTTTTTGGCGTATACCATAAATAAACCCAGGCGAACAATAAACCCAATAAAACACCTGACGCTATTATATACCAGCGGCTAAACAGTATCCTGCCTATTTTTAAATAGTCAATTTCCCTGTTGGTGTTTTTTTTTGAGTCTTTTTCCTTTTCCTGTGTCAACGAGTAAGCGTATAGATAATTAATGCTGTATTTAATAAGGTAATCACTGGTTGCAGAACAGCCGACATGCTTTGTAATTTATCAGCACGTACGGCCCGTTTGTTTTGAGCGATATATATGATGTCATTGTTTTGAAGCAAAATTCTTGGATCTGAAAATACTTTGCTGTCACTCAGGTCAAGTTCAATAATCTCTGGGGCCGGCATGCCACCACGGATTATTTTTATTTGTTTGCTGCTTGCCTTTTCTGTTAAACCACCAGCCTCACCGATAACTTCAATTAAGGATGTCTGGTCCTTTACCAGGTGATAAACCCCCTGATTTTTGACTTCACCAAGTAAGGTTACTTTTAAGTTAATAATTTTTAAAGCTATTAGGGGATCCTTGAGTTCCTTACGATATAGGTTTTCTATCTGATACTCGGCCTGGTCCCGTGTAAGGCCTGCAATCTTTACACGACCTAATATCGGCAGAGCTATTGTGCTGTCTGCGTTAACCAGATAGGTCTGTCCACTGTCGCCGGATGTAGTACTGGTTTTTTCTGTAACTGTTTCTGCTACAATGTATTTTTTGTTTTGCAGGTTCCTGATCTCGAGTAGGTCCTGAGGACTTATCCTGTAGGCAGTAGGCGTAAAAACCTTATTTTTTGTGGTATCGATATGTTCTTTACGTTCGAAAAGTAGCTGTTGCTGTTTGTATGAGCAAGAAAAACTAGCAATAAAGAGGGTTAAAACAGAAAACAAAACAATGGTTTTTTTTACAAAACGCATAATGACCAAAAGGCTTTAACTTTTATAGCAACACGCCACGCCTTCAAAAATACATATTAATTGTAGATGTGTATAATTAATTATTAAATTTGTTGCCATGTTCAATGTAAAAATTTCGTTAGTTACAATAACTTATAATGCTGCTGCGACAATCCAGCGGTGTATTACATCTGTGGTTAACCAGAGTTATACTAACGTAGAGTATATTGTTATTGATGGAAATTCTGGCGATGGTACGCAGCAGATTATTCATCAATATAAATCTCACATCCATTTCTTTAAATCAGAACCAGACCTTGGGATATATGATGCCATGAATAAAGGCATTTCTTTTTGTACGGGCGATGTGATCGGGATGTTAAATGCCGACGATTATCTGGATAATGAGCATGTATTGAGCGAGATAGCGAGTTCATTTATGCAGCATGATACTGATCTGCTGTATGCAGATTTGGATTACGTAAATCCTAAGGGAAAGGTACTCCGCAAGTGGCGGTCCGGGCATTACCAACATCATAAATTCAATTGGGGATGGATGCCGCCTCATCCAACTTTTTATGTAAAAAGAAAGCTTTTTGAACAGTTTGGCTTGTATAATTTTAATTATGGAACTGCCGCGGATTATGAATTGATGCTGCGTTTTATGTATTTGCACCAGGCGAAAGTTTTTTATTTGAATAAAGTAATAGTTAAAATGGCTTCTGGCGGAGTGAGTAACCAGAATTTTAAAAACAGGGTCAGGGCATGGAAAAATGATTTCAGGGCAATGAAGGATAACCGGATAAAGCGCCCGATCATTGGGATATGCCTTAAGCCGCTTAGAAAAATAGCTCAATTTGTATGACAGAATCTATTGAGCCCTAAAAACACCGGTCATGATCTCATTTTTCAGAAAAAATAAATATTTACGTGACGTAGAATGGCTGGGTGTAGATATGCATGGACATTTGCTTCCCGGAATTGATGATGGGGCAAAAGATGTTGCCCAATCTGTTGGTTTGATAAAAGGGTTAATCGATCTGGGCTTTAGCCGGTTTATTTGTACCCCGCATATCTTTACCGAATTGTATCCCAATACTGCCGAAACAATTAATGCAGCTTTAATAGACACCAGGACTGCTTTAAAGGAAGCGGGTATCGTGGTGAAAATTGAAGCTGCAGCGGAATATATGGTTGATGAAACGTTTAATCCGGCCAAAAACTTATTGTGCCTGCCCGGCCGGCATATTTTAATTGAAATGTCATACCTCTCTGAAATGCCAAATATTGAACAGGTAGTTTTTGATCTGCAGATTCTGGGCTATCAGGTAATTATTGCACATCCGGAGCGCTATGGTTATTACCATAAAAAAGTGGATAAATACCTTCGTTTAAAAGATATGGGGGTATTGTTCCAGCTCAACTTATTGTCTTTAAACGGATATTACGGTAAAGAAGTAAAGCATGCAGCAAGTTTCCTTTTACAAAAAAAATTCTACGATTTTGCTGGGACAGACCTGCATCATCATCAACATTTAGCTGAACTGAGGCTGATGATTGCCAATGGCAGTTTGTATAAAATGATTGGAAATTACGCTTTTAAAAATAAAACGCTACTTTAATTCCGTTATGCGCCATTTCAAGTCCTTAAACAGGACAGTTCATGACAGTTTTGCTTTCATATTGTTATACTTTAGTAATGAAATGAAATGCTTAATGTTATTTTTTGAAAGTTAATTTAACTTTATTAAATACTTAACATTACTATTTCTATCTTGTATTATAAATGAAACCAAATCGAACATTAGATGAACAAATTCAGCGCATTCCTTTTACTTATTTATTTCTCGGTCACGGTGCAGGCCCAAAAACTGGAGGTAGCACAATTAACCACCAATTATAAACACAATCCTATCGGCACGGATGTATTACAGCCTCAGTTCAGCTGGAAATTAACAGCAAGTGAAAGAAATGTGTCGCAGAAAGCTTACGAATTAAGGGTGTCCACTAACGACAAAGACATTCTAAACGGGAAAAACCTCGTTTGGCAAACAGGTAAGGTAAATTCTGATCAATCAGCACACATTATTTATAAAGGGGCTGCATTGCAGGCCAGACAACGGTATTACTGGCAGGTACGGATATGGGACAATGCGGGAAAATCCTCCGGCTGGAGCGAAGTAAATTTCTGGGAAACGGGTCTGCTGTCGCCAAACGACTGGACCGCAAAATGGATCCAGACCGCAAAAGATACAGAGGGCAAGGTAGGGCCTGCACCAATGTTTGGCCTTGCTTTTAACACGATAAAACCAGTGAAAAATGCAAGGCTCTACATCACTGCCCATGGTCTTTACGAAGCAAAGTTAAACGGGAAGAAGATCGGTAATCATTATTTTACACCAGGTTGGACAAGTTATCATAAACGGCTGCAATACCAAACCTATGACGTAACACATGCCCTGAAAACAGGAAAAAATATAGCGCTGGTTACTATTGGTGATGGATGGTACCGCGGAAACCTGGAGTTTAACAATAAGCGTAACCTGTATGGTAAAGAGGTGGGTTTGTTGTTTCAGCTCGAAATTGAATATACGGATGGTAATAAAGAAGTCATCAATTCAAACGAGGACTGGAAAACTTCTTTTGGCGGACCTGTTAAGGCCTCAGATATCTATAATGGCGAAACCTACGATGCCCGGTTGGAGAAAAATGCATTAGTGCAGGGCTTCAATGCCGGCGAATGGCAGAAAGCTAAAATTGTTGATGTTAAAACGGATAATCTTGTTGCGCCCCTTGGGCCAACAGTTAGCAAACATGAGCGTTTTGCTCCTGTTAAATTGATCAAAACGCCTAAAGGGGAAACCGTAATTGATTTTGGTCAGAACCTGGTGGGCTGGGTACAATTAAAAATTAAAGGGAAAGCAGGAGATACGGTTACTATTAACCATGCCGAGGTACTGGATGCAGCAGGTAATTTTTATACAGAAAACCTGAGGAAAGCAAGGCAGGAAAATAAGTATATCCTGAGTGGGACTAAAATGGACGTGCTGGAACCGCATTTCACTTTCCAGGGATTCCGCTATATTAAGGTTACAGGATATAAAGGTAAACTGGACAGCAGCACTGTTAATGCCATTGCCGTTTATTCGGATATGAAGCCTACAGGTGTGTTTTCTACTTCAAACCCGCTGCTCAACCAATTGCAAAGCAATATACAGTGGGGGCAAAAAGGCAATTTTGTAGATGTACCTACAGATTGCCCGCAGCGTGACGAACGCTTAGGCTGGACAGGCGATGCCCAGGTGTTTTTTAGGACAGCAGCTTACAATATGGATGTTGCCGGGTTTTTTAGCAAGTGGTTGTATGACTTGAAAGTAGATCAGCACCCCAGCGGAAATGTACCTGTGGTTATACCGGATGTGCGTTCTGTAAAAAATGCCGGATCGGCAGGATGGGGGGACGTATCTACCATCATCCCATGGGATTTTTACCAGGCGTATGGTGATAAGGAATTGCTTTCCCGGCAATACAGCAGTATGAAAGCCTGGGTAGAATATATCCGCAGCATCAGTAAAAATAACTTATGGAACAGCGGACCCCATTACGGCGACTGGCTTTTTTATACCATGGCCGATGACCGTGACGGCAAGGCGGCCATTACAGACAAGTTTTTTATAGCACAGGCCTTTTATGCACATTCTACACAAAATCTGATCAATGCGGCTAAAGTGCTGGGCAATGATGCTGATGTGAAAACCTATACGGATTTGCTGAAGGTGATCAAAAAGGCATTTTTGGAGGAGTATGTTACCCCTTCGGGCAGATTGGTTTCCAGTTCTCAGACGGCCTATGTACTGGCTTTAAATTTTGACCTTTTACCGGAAGCACTAAGGCCCCAGGCGGCGCAAAGGCTGGCAGATAATGTGGCTGCTTATGGAAATCACCTGACTACAGGATTTTTAGGTACTCCTTACCTTTGTCATGTACTTACCCGTTTTGGATACAACGATGTTGCGTATAAACTGTTGCTGCAGGACACCTATCCATCATGGCTTTACCCGGTTAAAAAAGGGGCCACAACCATTTGGGAAAGATGGGATGGTATAAAGCCTGACGGTTCTTTCCAGGCAGTAAGTATGAATTCTTTTAACCACTATGCTTATGGGGCCATCGGCGACTGGATGTACCGTACGGTTGCGGGGATTACTGAGGCAGCTCCTGGCTATAAAGAGATCAGTATTGCACCTAAACCCGGGGGTAACCTTAAAAACGCAAGTGCCGAACTGGAAACCATTTATGGCAAAGTAAAATCGGCCTGGTCCCTTGATGGCGGTAAAACCAGAATAGACCTGATTATTCCTCCTAATACTACTGCAAGGGTTGTTTTACCGGGAACCGGAAATGCTGCGATTACCGAATCAAACCTGCCCATCAATAAAGTGAAAGCATTAAGTGATGTGAAACAGGTGGATAACAATACGGAATTGAAACTGGGTTCTGGTACTTATCATTTTGAATATTAACATTGGCCTTATCATATAACAGGTAGAAAATGAAATTAGGAAGAAGGAATTTTATAAAGATAGGCTCTGTTGGTACGCTTAACTTAACGCTGCTCAGTCTTGGTGGGTCTGCGGCAATATGGGATGATTTCCCTTATGAGGGCCAGAGTGAGCTGGAAAGGAATTTTATCCAGCCGCCAAATGCCTCAAAATCCTCCTGCTACTGGTGGTGGTTCAATGGTCTGGTAGATGAGGAGGGCATTACCCGCGATATGGAAGAATTTAAAGCCAAGGGTATGGGCGAGGTTTTGCTGGTAAACTCTTCGGGAGGCTTAGGCGGTGTACCCTTCCCTCAAGGCACAAAGTTCATGTCTGAGGAATGGAAAGCCTTGTACCGGCACGCGATGAAAGAGGCCAAGCGGGTAGGCATAGCAGTAGGGATCAATATGAGTTCTGGCTGGTGCATGGGCGGGCCCTGGATTAAACCTGAAGATTCCGGACGCTGGTATCTGCAAGCTGAACTTAAGTTAGCCGGTCCTCAGCAATTTTCCGGTAAGTTGCCCTTGCCGGGTAACAGAAGCGGATATGATAAGGTTTTTAATCCACCGGGTTACAAAGACTATATTGATCTTCCACTGGAGCAGCTCGATTACCGTGATACCGCAGTGGTGGCCATCCCGGATAGGGAAAACAGTCGCATCAGCGGAACCAGGGCAGAGATATTGGCGGCTAAATCCAACCATAAAGATCTTAGCAATTTTGCAAAAGCAACTGAGGTAATGGGCCCGGTAAAACAGCCCTGGGGAAATGATCCGGTGGATCAGCCGATCCCGCTCGATCAGGTCATAGATCTCACTGCTAAAGTAAATAAAGACGGATCTCTGGACTGGCAGGTCCCTCCGGGCAACTGGAAAATTATCCGTACCGGGCACCGCATGACCGGCTCCAGGTTAATGATTGCACAGCCGGAAGCAGACGGGTTGTCCGTAGATTGGTTTGACCGCAAAGGGGTAGAGATCCAGTTCGAAAACCTGGGTAAAATGTTTATAGAGGAAGCGGCAAAAGTAGGGAACAAACCGAAATATTTCTGTGACGACAGTTTTGAAGATGGTTTCCCTAACTGGACTGCAAAGATCATTGAACATTTTAAAAATTACCGGGGATATGACCCAACACCGTATCTGCCTGCACTTTCAGGGTACCTGATCGGCAGTGCAGCCATAGCTGACCGCTTTTTACACGACTACAGAAAAACCCTGGCGGATTGTATGGCCGATGAGCATTATAAGCGTTTTGCCGAATTATGCCATCAGCAAGGTATACTGGTACAAAATGAATCGGCAGGGCCAAGCCGCTCGGGTACGATTTGCCTGGACGGCCTTAAAAACCTTGGCCGCAGCGACTTCCCTATGGGCGAATTCTGGCTCGGACCAAAACACGAAGACGAAAGTACATTAGCAGATAACCAGTCTTATGGTGTTTCACGTTTGGATTTTGGTCAGAATAAAGTGACTAAAATGGTGGCTTCGGCAGCACATATCTATGGTAAGGAAACAGCCTCTGCTGAAGCATTTACCACCATGAGGCACTGGATGGATTATCCGGGCTCCCTGAAACAGGCACTTGATCGGGCTTTTTGTGAGGGGATAAACCGCATTGCCATACATACTTCAACAGCCACCCGGCCAAAAGATGGTAAGCCCGGGTATGAATATGGTGCTGGTACGCATTTTAACCCCAATGTAACCTGGTGGGAAAAATCGGGTCCTTTTTTCGATTATATCGCGCGTTCGCAGTATTTACTCCGTTCGGGTAAATTTCATGCCGATGTGCTTTTTTATAACGGAGACTGGGCGCCCAATCTGGTGGAGCAGAAACACATCGACCCGGCATTGGGTAAGGGCTATGATTACGATGTTTGTAATGAGGAGGTATTGCTTACCCGTTTAAGCGTAAAAAATGGAAAAATAACCTTGCCTGATGGAATGAATTACCGGGTCCTGGTATTGCCGGATACCGAAAGAATGCCCCTGGAGGTGCTGCTAAAAATCCAAAGCCTGGTTAAACAGGGCGCAACGGTGATCGGCAACATGCCGCTTACAGATTCAGGGCTCAAAAACTACCCCGCTTGTGATGACCAGGTAAAAGTGATCGCAAAACAACTGTGGGGAAAGATGGATGAAAAACAACTCAGCATCAATAAGTATGGAAAGGGAAGGGTCTTTGCCAATGCGTCCATCCGGCAGATCTTGTTGAACGATGGTATAAAACCGGATTTCGAACATACCGGCGAAACCGGAAACCACATTGACTTTATCCACCGCAGCACAGCGGACGCAGAAATCTATTTTATCACAAACCGGCATGGGCGGGCGTTGCTTTCAGACTGCACATTCAGGATCAAGAACCGCATTCCTGAGATCTGGGACCCGGTTAAAGGAAGCGTTGTTAAAGGAGTCAATTTCCGTCTTATAGATGGACGTGTTCAGATCCCCTTAAAATTTGCTGCTTTTCAGTCCTGGTTTGTGGTCTTTCCTAAAAATGGTACTGGAACTAAACTTACCGCAGCCAATTATCCGGTGCTGGAAAGTGGAACGGAGCTGAAAGGAGCATGGCAGGTGGCTTTCGATGAAGAGTGGGGCGGCCCTAAATCTGTTACCTTCGACAACCTGCAAGACTGGGCACTGCATCCTGACCAGCGGATCAAATATTTTTCAGGGAAAGCAACTTATGTCAAAACCTTTAACTACGACAGGGCATTGGCAAAAGATAAACGTGTATACCTTGACCTCGGAACGGTAAAAAATATTGCGGAGGTAACGCTGAATGGTAAAAAACTGGGCATTATATGGACGGCGCCCTGGGAGATCGATATTTCTCCGGCTTTAAAAACCGGTCAGAACAGTTTGCAGATCGTAGTCATCAATCTCTGGCCAAACCGGCTGATCGGTGATGCAGCCCTGCCAAAAAGCCAGCGGATCACCAATACAAACATCGTTTTTAAAAAAGAAGATCAGTTATTGCCCTCAGGGTTATTGGGGCCGGTTGTCATAAAGGAGACAAAATAAAAGTAATTGATTAATTTAGGCATGACAGTACATGACGGAAGTCCACTGTCATTGCACTATTTTAGTCGGACCAAATTTAAAACCTTAAACATGCAGATTCTTTTAGGAGTTATTTTTCATTTCATCGGCGGCTTTGCTTCCGGCAGTTTCTATATCCCTTTCAAAAAAGTTAAAGGCTGGGCCTGGGAAACTTACTGGATCGTTGGTGGCTTGTTCTCCTGGTTAATCGTTCCTCCGCTTGCGGCCTGGTTAACCATTCCAGGTTTTATGGACATTATTGTTCAAACTGATGGTAAGATTTTACTGCTTACCTATTTCTTTGGTTTGCTTTGGGGTATAGGGGGTTTAACCTACGGGCTAGGCGTACGTTACCTGGGCATTTCCTTAGGCAGTACCATTATACTCGGGCTTTGCTCTGTTTTCGGGGCTTTGATCCCTTCATTATACTATGATTTTAACCCGACCCCTGGTAAAGACAGTTTATCGGACATGGCTGGTGCACAATGGGGGCAAATGGTATTGCTGGGCTTGCTGGTTTGTGTGATCGGTATTGTGGTATGCGGGCTGGCAGGAAGTATGAAAGAGAAAGACCTGGTTGCTTCCGGCAAGGCAGATCCTTCCAATAAAGAATATAAACTGGGTATCGGGCTGATCGTATCTATCGTTTCGGGTGTTTTAAGTGCCTGTTTCGCTTTTGGTATTGATGCGGGTAAAGATATGGCCCATCATGCCAATGAAGCCTGGAAAATGCTCAATCCCGGACAAGGAGAATTCCTTTTCCAGAACAATGTAACTTATGTGGTTATTTTATGGGGTGGTTTAACTACCAATTTATTCTGGTGTATGTTGCTCAATTCCCGTAATAAAACTTTTGGGGATTATAGCGATAAAAAGGCCCCCTTGCTGAAAAACTATATTTTCTCCGCACTTGCGGGAACTACCTGGTTTTTGCAGTTCTTTTTTTATGGAATGGGCGAAAGTAAACTGGGCAATGGAGCCAGTGGCTGGATCCTGCACATGGCCTGCATTATCCTGGTAGCTAATGGCTGGGGGCTGTTCTTTAAAGAATGGTCTGGTGTAAAGAAGAAGACTTTTGGAACCGTAGTTGCAGGAATTGTGATCCTGATCTTGTCTATCCTCATTGTGGGTTACGGAAATTCAATTAAATAGAAATAAAAAAACAATTAATTAAATACTTTTATGAGTACTCGAACAACCGATTTTAAACATGTAAGCTATTTGTGGGATGATGCAAAGGCTGCTGAAATGGCCGGGGATGAAGTAGCCTTGTTGATCTACCGTTCAAATTTACTGGGTGCAGACCTGCGCTTAACCAATTATGGTGGTGGTAACACTTCCTGTAAAGCGATGGCTAAGGACCCACTTACGGGCGAAGAAAAAGAAGTGATGTGGGTAAAGGGCTCTGGTGGCGATTTGGGTACCTTAAAGAAAAGCGGACTTGCAGCTTTATATGTTGACCGCCTGCGTAACCTTAAAAATGTTTATCGCGGTTTGGCGCATGAAGATGAAATGGTAGAGTTGTTTAACCATTGCATTTATGACCTGGCCAGCAAAGCCCCTTCTATTGATACTCCATTACATGGCTTCCTGCCTTTTAAACATATCGATCACCTGCATCCTGATGCAGCCATTGCTATCGCCGCAGCTAAAGACGGGGAACGCATCACCAAAGAACTGTTTAATGGAACAATTGGCTGGGTGCCATGGCAAAAACCAGGTTTTGAACTGGGTTTAATGCTGCGCAAATGCCTGGATGAAAATCCTGGTATCCGGGGCATTATGTTAGGCTCACATGGCTTGTTTACCTGGGGTGATACGGCTTATGAAAGCTATATGAATACCCTTGAGGTGATTGAGCGCTGCGCGGCCTATCTGGAAGAAAATTATGGTAAGAAAGGCCCTGTATTTAGCGGCCAGAAAATAGCAAGTGCTGAACAGGCACAGCGTACCAGACAAGCCGCTGCTATAGCTCCGGTATTAAGGGGATTCTGCTCCAGCGAAAGACACATGATCGGGCATTTTACTGATGATGTAAGGGTACTGGAATTCATTAACTCCAATGATCTTGACCGTCTGGCCCCATTGGGTACCAGCTGTCCGGATCACTTTTTAAGAACCAAGATCAGCCCGCTGGTATTGAAACTGGATGCTCATGAAGACCTGAGCGACGTAGCCGCACTGAAAGCAAAATTAGCTCCGGAATTTGAAGCTTACCGGAAAATGTATTCTGAGTACTACAATTCCTGCAAGCATGACAATAGTCCGGCTATACGTGATGCGAACCCGGTCATCATTTTATATCCGGGGATCGGAATGTTCTCGTTTTCGAAAGATAAACAAACGGCTAGGGTGGCTGCAGAGTTCTATACCAACGCCATCAATGTAATGAAAGGCGCCGAAGCCATTTCTGAATACACTTCTTTACCGAGACAGGAAGCGTTTAACATTGAGTACTGGTTGCTGGAAGAAGCAAAGCTGCAGCGCATGCCTAAGCCGAAAGCCCTTTCCGGAAAAATTGCCCTGATCACCGGAAGTGCCGGAGGAATTGGAAAAGCAATTGCCAGAAAATTTGTAGAGGAAGGTGCTGTAGTGGTACTGAATGATATGAATGCCGGGCGCCTGGAAGGTGCCGGGGAAGAATTTAAAAGTAAATACGGTAAAGACAGTTACGCTACTGCGATGCTGAATGTAACCAATGCTGAAGATATCAATGCCGCATTTGATGCAGCTGCACTAGCTTTTGGCGGGGTAGATATCATCGTGAACAATGCGGGCCTTTCCATTTCAAAAACCATAGCAGACCATACCGAGAAGGATTGGGACCTGCTGTATGATGTATTGGTAAAAGGCCAGTTCTTCATCACCCAGGCCGCTGCTGCGGTAATGAAAAAACAGGACATTGGTGGTGATATCCTGAACATTGTGAGCAAGAATGCATTGGTTAGCGGTCCAAATAATGCCGGATACGGCAGTGCCAAGGCTGCTCAGTTACACTTGAGCAGGTTAAATGCTGCCGAACTGGGTGCAGATGGCATCCGTGTCAATGTGGTTAACCCTGATGCGGTGATCAGCGACAGTAACATTTGGGCCGGTGGCTGGGCAGAAGGCCGTGCAAAAGCCTATGGTATTACCGTAGCCGAGTTGCCTGCTTACTATGCAAAACGTACCTTGCTGAATGAAATTATCCTTCCCGATGATATTGCCAATGCTTGTTTCGCCTTTGTGGGTGGACTGCTCAACAAATCAACCGGAAATGTACTAAATGTGGATGGTGGTGTAGCTAATGCCTTTGTCCGTTAAACCAAATATTATGATACTAGAGAATTATCAGATAGAATCACATAACAATGAGCTGTTAGCTAAACACCAGCGCAAGCTGGCCTTTGTTACGGAGGAAGTTTCAGCTGCGCAGGAGATCATACAAAAGCTGGTTGATTTTCAGATCGGGATACCGAGCTGGGCCCTGGGTACCGGAGGTACACGTTTCGGAAGGTTCTCTTCCGGTGGGGAACCCCGTAACATTGAAGAGAAAATTGAAGATATAGGCCTGCTGCATAAATTAAATGCAGCCAGCGGAACCATATCCCTTCACATTCCATGGGATACCGCAGACAATGTTCCTGCCATTAAAGCTTTGGTTGTCCAGCATGGTTTGGGTTTTGATGCCATGAACTCCAATACCTTTCAGGATCAGGCCAACCAGGCACACAGCTATAAATTTGGATCTTTACAGCACGTAGATAAAGCCGTAAGAAAACAAGCCATAGCACACAATATTGAGGTGATCCGCCAGGGTGTAGAACTGGGCTCAAAAGCCCTTACCGTATGGCTGGCCGATGGTTCCTGCTTTCCGGGCCAGTTAAACTTCAGAAAAGCTTTCCAGAATACCCTGGAAAGTTTGCAGGAAATCTATGCCGCTTTACCTGCCGATTGGAAAGTATTCGTCGAGTATAAAGCATTTGAACCTAATTTCTATTCCACAACTGTGGGAGACTGGGGCCAATCTTTATTGTACGCCAGTAAATTAGGCCCTAAAGCCTTTACGCTGGTTGATCTGGGTCACCACCTGCCGAACGCAAACATAGAACAGATCGTTTCTTTATTGCTGATGGAAGGAAAGCTGGGTGGCTTCCATTTCAATGATTCCAAATATGGTGATGATGATTTGACAGCGGGTAGCATGAAACCTTACCAGCTGTTCCTGATCTTTAACGAACTGGTAGAAGGAATGGATGCCCGGGGCATGAACCACCGCGAAGACCTCGGCTGGATGATCGATGCTTCACACAATGTTAAGGATCCTTTAGAAGATCTTTTACAATCGGTTGAAGCCATTATGCTGGCTTATGCCCAGGCCTTGTCTGTAGACCGTAAAGCCTTGGAGCAGGCCCAGGCAGAAAATGATGTGGCGCGTGCCCAGGAAATCCTGCAGCAGGCATTCCGTACCGATCTGAGACCACTGGTTGCCGAAGCACGTTTGCGTGCAGGTGCTGCACTGGCCCCGCTGGAACTGTTCAGAAAAATTAACGTAAGACAAGAACTGATAAAAAGCCGTGGTTTAAAAACTGTAGCAACTGGATTATAATTGATGGGATTAAAGATGAAGCCGACTCCTGTAATAGCTGTTTTTGATGTAGGGAAAACCAATAAGAAACTGTTCCTCTTTGATGAGCATTATAAAATTGTTTTCGAAAGATCGGCCAGGTTTACAGAGACAGTAGATGAAGATGGTGATCCCTGCGAAAACCTGGAGAGCTTAAGGCTCTCCGTATTTGATTCTTTGCGGGAGGTGTTCAGAAACCCGGCATTCGAAATTAAGTCCATTAACTTTGCTACTTACGGGGCAAGTTTTGTGTATATCGATGAAGATGGAAAACCCCTTGCCCCTTTATACAATTACCTGAAGGAATATCCTGAAAAGCTGAAGGAACAATTTTACCATACTTACGGGGGCACGGAAGCCTTCTCTAAAATCACAGCTTCACCTGTACTGGGCAGCCTGAATTCCGGAATGCAATTGTACCGGATCAAATATGAAAAGCCAGAACTGTATCAGCAGATCAGATACGCCCTTCACCTGCCTCAGTATCTAAGCTACCTGATCTCGGGCGAGGCTTATTCTGACCTGACCAGCATAGGCTGCCATACCAATCTATGGGATTTTACTAAAAATGATTATCACGATTGGGTGAGGAAAGAAGGGATCATTGACAAGCTTGCGCCGATCGTTCCCTCAGATAGTGTGATCCCCGCTGCATTTCCAGGCAACAACTATGCTGTTGGTGCGGGATTTCACGACAGCTCAGCTGCTTTGGTGCCATACCTGGTCAATTTTCATGAACCTTTTATCCTGTTGTCTACGGGTACCTGGTGCATCAGCTTAAACCCTTTCAATTCCGATCCGCTGACTGCAGAAGAACTGGAAAATGATTGCCTGTGTTATCTGCAGTATGAAGGCAAGCCTGTAAAAGCATCCCGTCTTTTTGCCGGGTACGAACATGAGCAACAGGTAAAACGCATTGCGGCTCATTTTGGTACCGATGTAATTGCTTATCGTGCAGTTTCGTATGATCCTAAAATCATTGAAGAATTAAAGCAATCGGATAAGGCTGCTCCATTTACAGCAGATGCGGCTAAGGGGCTAAAAGAGTCTCCTTTTGCCAAACGTAACCTTAGCGATTATCCTTCAGATGTCATTGCCTATCACCGGCTGATCCTGGACCTGGTGGAGCAGCAATACATTTCAACCAGCAGGGTACTTTCCGGAACAGCAGTGAAACGGATATTTGTAGATGGGGGCTTTAGTAAAAATGTCATCTTCATGAATTTACTGGCAGCCGCGTTTCCTGAATTAGAGGTGTTTGCAGCCTATATGGCACAGGCAACCGCTGTAGGTGCCGCACTGGCCATTCATGAGTCCTGGAATACCAAATCTTTACCCAACGATATTATTGAACTGAAATATTACGCTGCTGGGAAGGTTTTATCTTAAATTAGTATTATATTAACCTGATGAAGCCGGTTAAATTTTTTGATTATATCCATGTAGATGAATATTCGTCCACACCGAAATACCTGCAGCTAACCAATTCTATTCTTAGTGCCATAGAATCCGGAAAGATTCAGAAAGATTACCTGCTGCCCTCTATCAATGAGTTGAGCTATGAACTGGAAATCTCCAGAGATACCGCAGAGAAAGGCTATAAATACCTAAAAAAGATAGGGGTGGTCGGCTCTGTGCCGGGTAAAGGGTACTACATCATCAGTACAGATTTTAGGCGTACACTTAAAATATTCCTCCTGTTTAACAAGCTCAGTGCCCATAAAAAGATCATTTACGATGCTTTTATCAAGGCTTTAGGCGATCATGTCGCAGTAGATTTTTACATCTATAACAACGACTTTAACTTGTTTAAGAAGCTGCTTTCCAATAACAAGGAAGAGTATTCCCATTATGTGATCATTCCGCATTTTATGGAAGGTCATGACCATGTACATGAGGTGATCAACATGATTCCGAAAGAAAAACTGGTGATGCTGGATAAGCTGGTACCTGGTGTAAGCGGAGAATATGCTGCCGTTTACGAGAATTTTGAAAATGATATTTATAATGCATTGGAGCAGGCCAGGGAATACCTGAGTAAATACCATACCATTAAGATCATCATGCCTAAGCGCAGTTATTACCCCATTGAGATTTTAAAGGGATTTTATCGGTTTTGCCAGCAGTATGCGTTTACTTCTAAGGTGATCAATCAGATCCTTACTGAGGAGATTGCAGAAGGCGAGGTGTATATCAACCTGATGGAAGATGACCTGGTTACCCTGGTGGAAAGGATTGTTAACCTCAAGCTTAAATTAGGCAAAGATGTAGGGGTGATTTCCTATAATGAAACCCCCTTAAAAAAGATCATACTAAACGGAATTACAACCATTTCTACTGATTTCAGGGAAATGGGAGAAATGACCGCCAAGCTCATACTGGACAATTCTAAGGCACATCTGGAAGTGCCTTTTCATTTGACGCTCAGGGCTTCTCTTTAATGTTGAAAAAGATCAATCTTGCGATACAGTTCGATATAAAACCAGTTTAAGGCAGGATTAAGGCTATCTGGTTGAAAGCCGGAATGGCCCGTATAAAAGAAAAGCCTGTTCAAATCATGAACAGGCTTTTCTTTTATAAGCTAACGAAGATCAGCTTTTAATTAGAATGCGAAACCAACACGAACACCAGTGATCACACTTGGGTTAATTTCAAAACTGTTACCAGCAGATTTTGTCTTAACAGTAGTGGTAGTCCCATTGATGGTTGTAGTGGAGGTAGTTTTACCAGCCGATTCATAATTGAACCCGAAGCCAGCTTCTACACCTAAATACAAACGTTTAGCAATATAATAATCGGCTCCGATCACCCCACGTAAACCTACGGAAGTATAACCAGGACCTTTAACTTCGCTGCTGGTATTCTCTGCATAAACAGGGTTGTTTGCAGAACCTGTTGCGTTTTCAAATGAGGTTTTTGTAGTACCCGCACCAAAAAGAATATCACCGCCTACATAAGGAGATAAGCGCTCAGTACCAGTAAAGTGTTTTTCAACACCCAGGTTGATTAAAAACTGGGTAACTTTTCTTGTAGAAGAACCTTCTTTGCCCTCATTAGGCGTACCTACTGCGCCGTAAGCATTGTTGGTCTCGTTTTGACTTCCAACATTGAAACCTAAACGATAAGCTAAATTATCTTTTTGAAAATAGCGGAAACGCAATAAGCCCGCTCCTTCATTTAAATTGAAGTTTGTGGTATTGATGCCGCCTGTTAAACCAAATTCTGTGGTTACATCACCTTTTACTGGTTTAAAATCTTGTGCTTGAGCTGCTAAACCTAAAAAGGCAATGCTTAATGATAGTAATAATTTTTTCATAATTGTGTTAAATGTTAAATAGATGTTAATTGTAGTATTTAAGGTTGCAAAAGTAGGTTTAATAGAATTAATAATGTCAGTAAAATGTCATTACAGTATATTTATTATTTAACTTGTTGATTTCCTGTTTGATGAAATTTCTTGTTTAAACAAGGGTTTCTTGTAGGTTATTTTCCGATAATAACAATTGCTTAGAATTGTAATATTGTCCATTTTTGGATCATCTGGGTTAAATGTGCTTAACGCTAAAATGACGGTTTTGGAATTGTTTTTTCGATTGATATGAACAATTTCGCTGCATAGGTTGCGTTACCGGCCTTTAAGAAATTTTCGTAAAGGATAATCTAGGTTTGTCCCTGCACAGTGTTAATTAAGGTGTTAGCAGAAAATTGTCCATTATTTCCCTAAAAAGGTCTATTTTTTTAGCGCCATTATATCTACAATATTGTATAACCAATAAAATAACCAAATATTTAAACCAATCTCAATTAAACAGATATGAAAAAAGCTATACTCATTTTTACATGGGTATTCTCCCTTCTACTTTTCCAAAAAGTAGTGTCGCAGACTGTAAGTACCCGGGGGAAAATTACTGAAGACGGTGTGTCCTTGCCAGGGGTAGGTGTAAAAGTAAAAAACTCCAGGGTAGCTACAGTGACAAATTCGAATGGGGAATTCCAGATCAATGCGTCAGGAACCGATATCCTGATCCTTTCATTTATTGGTTTCAAGACAAAGGAGGTTCCGGTAAACGGACGGACCTTTATTGCCGAATCGATGGAGCCAGACAAACAACAATTGGATGAAGTACTGGTTGTGGGCTATGGGGTACAGAAAAAAATCACGTCCACTGGGGCAATCACCTCCATTTCCGGAGCAGACCTGGTCAGGGCACCTGTTGCCGGAATCAGTAATGCCTTAATCGGTTTGTCGAGTGGTATTCAAGCCATTCAGAGTTCGGGGGAATTTGGCAGCGATAAAGCCCAGATCCGGATCAGGGGTATGGCTACACTGAATGCCGGGGGCAGAGACCCTTTAATAATGGTGGACGGGGTGGAAAGGGAGACGTATAACAATATAGATCCGAATGAGATTGAGTCCATTAACATTCTGAAGGATGCTTCTTCAACAGCGGTGTATGGTGTCCGGGGGGCAAATGGGGTAATTATCATTACCACTAAACAGGGGAAAATAGGTACACCTGTAGTGAACTTTACTGGAAACATGGCCGTAGTACAGCCGATTATCCTTCCAAAATACCTCAATTCTTACGATTATGCAACGCTGAGAAATGAAGCAGAAGTGAATGGTGGAAAAGCGCCGACCTTTAGTGCCGAAGATTTACGGTTATATCAAACCGGGGAGGACCCGATATTCCATCCGAGTAAAAACTGGATCAAGGAACTGATCAGTCCGGTATCACTTCAGCAACGTTATAATGCAAATATCTCTGGTGGCACAGAAAAGCTAAGGTATTTTACCTCTTTCGGCTACTTTAACCAAGGTGGGGCTTATAAACAGCCGGAACAGGATTTTGGCTTGCCCTACAAGCATAAATACGACAATTATACCATCAGGATGAATTTTGATTTCGAACTGACGAAAGATTTATCGATGTCTGTTAAACTGGGAGAGCAGATTACGGATAATGTTGCACCAAACGGAGGAGCCTATTCGGCCATAGACCGGGCCGCAAATGCTTCCCCGATGTCCAGCCCTGCTTTTGTAAATGGAAAATACATTGAAGGGGTTATCGGACTGCCTTCGGGCGTACCACATTTTAACCCATGGGGGCAGCCCGGGTTGACCAGTTCGGGCGGAGGTTTTATTACGGAGCAATTCGCCAATACTTTAAATACCAACCTTTCTATTAATTATAAGCTGGATAGAATAACTAAGGGGTTGTCGATCAGAGGTATGGGGGCTTATGATACCTATTACCTGAAAACTGCCCTGCGTAGCAAATATTTTCCTGCTTATACTGTGATGAAGGATCCTGCCAGTCCCGGAGGTTTCATTTTATACCAGAGTAAAGAAGAAGGGCCTTATTATGGTCTGTCTGAAGGGATAAATGACAGCAGAAGGGATAAATTCAGGAAAATGTACGGGGAACTGGCCCTGGATTATAAAAGGTCATTCGAAGGGGGGCATAACGTGTCAGGCTTGTTGCTGGCTAATTTACAAAAAGCTTATTTTCCTGATCTGGCCTACAAATTACCTACGGGTTATTTGGGCTTTGTGTCGAGGGTAACTTACGATTACAAGAACAGGTACCTGGCAGAATTTAACATGGGTTATAATGGTTCAGAAAACTTTCCGGAAGGCAAACGCTTTGGTTTCTTTCCGTCCTATTCCTTAGGCTGGGTAGCCACTGAAGAATCTTTTATCAAGAAAAATAAATGGCTTTCCTTTTTAAAGATCAGGGGATCGTACGGTGAAGTAGGTAATGATAAGATTGGCGGAAAACGGTATTTATACCTGGACGGCCCTTATGCTTTGGGTAATGGTGGTTTTCAAAAGGTGGTATTTGGCCAGCAGGGCACCAATATGGCGGTTTATAATGTATATACTGAGGGTGCATTGGGCAATCCTGATGTAACCTGGGAAACCGCAGTAAAATACAATATAGGTGCTGAACTGCGTTTTTTTTCAGACCGCTTATCATTAACGGGTGATTATTTTAAAGAAAAACGCGACGATATCTTGTGGACGCTGTCTACCGTTCCTGAACTGGTATCTGCAGAGCTGCCGGCTGCAAATATCGGTAAAGTACAAAACCATGGGTATGAATTTGAACTGGGCTATAAAGACCAGGTAGGATCCTTAAATTACTGGTTTAAGGGTGCTTATTCTTTCGCCAGAAATAAGATCATTTACCAGGATGAACCAACAAGGGTATACGAATGGCTGCAGCGTACCGGCAGGCCTATCGATCAATATTTCGGCTTAACCTTTGAAGGTTTTTACAATACCCAGGCAGAAATCGATGATCCGAACAGGCCTAAATCCCAATGGGAGGGAACAAGCCTGAAGCCGGGTGATATGAAATATAAAGACCTTAACGGCGATGGAAAGATCACTACAGATGATATGGGAAATATTGGTTATTCCAGTTCTCCTGAAGTGAATTACAGCATTTCTGGAGAAATATCCTGGAAGGGTTTTGACCTGGCCGTCCTTTTCCAGGGCACGGATAATGTTTCGGTCAGCTTCAGCAATACGGCGGCTTATCCATTTGTGTCAGACTGGAGCGCAGCACAGGAATGGCATATGCTGCGCTGGACACCGGAGCGTTATGCCAACGGAGAAAAAATAGATTTCCCAAGGGTCGAGATCTCTCCGGATAAGCAACACAATTATCAGCCTTCCAGCTTCTGGGTACAGGATGCTTCTTATTTCCGGTTTAAAAACATCGAGCTTGGATACCGGTTTGCGGCTAAAGCCCTGCAAAGGATTGGCCTAAGCTCGATGCGGGTATTTGTCAGCGGTAACAACCTCATCACATGGACAGACTTAAAGTATAGCAAAGACCCAGATGCCCGGGAATTGTGGGGACGTGTAACACCTCCTAACAGGGTGTTTAATTGTGGTGTCAATTTTCAATTTTAATCATAAAACCAATTGATATGAAAAGATATTTATTCTTTATAAGTGGTCTGATTTTATTTACTTCTATACTTTCCTCCTGTAAAAAGTACCTGGAAAAGCCTGTAAGCAGTGATGTTACCTTAAATGACGTTTTTGCTTCCCGTGATAAGACAGAACAGTTCCTTTGGACGGTTTACAGGACCGCGTCCATTTACGAATTTCCATATTACTGGACATCCGGTGAAAATAATTACTACCATTATGGAGCAACTTATACCATTCTGGCAGCTGCTACCGATGAAGCTGATGCCTTTGCCAATTTAACCGGTGCTGAAGCATTAAATAAGGGAAACTGGGGTCCGACAGACATTAAATGGTATGAATTCCGGAGTGAATACCCATGGAAGGGCATCAGGAATGCAAATATTTTTATAGAAAATGTGGATAAAGCACCTTTTTCAGATCAGGAAAAACGTGCCATGAAGGCTGAGGCGATATTTTTGCGTGCACTGGCGCATTTTGACCTGATGCAGCGTCTGGGCGGGATTCCAATTGTAGATAAAGTGCTCAAAGTTTCTTCAGCTGAAGATGTTCCTGGCGTGCGGATACCAAGAAGCACTTATGAAGAAACTGTCAATTTTATTGTTAAAAGCTGTAATGATATTGCCAATGACCTGCCGGTGAGTTACAGCAGCAATTACAGGGGTCGGATCATCAGGGCGGCTGCCTATGCTTTAAAGGCAAGGGTACTGTTGTATGCCGCCAGCCCGCTCTTCAATTCCAATGAAACTTATGTACCCGTTGCTGATCCGAAATTGAGGGCGATGATCGGCTATGCCGACGGATACAAGGCCGAACGCTGGCAGCTGGCGGCCAACGCGAGTAAAATGGTATTGGATTCTGCCCAGAAGTGGGGGCTGGAACTTTATAAAGGAAAAACAAATCCTATAGACCGCTATGAAGAGATCTTTATCAATCCAAATGTGAATGAGATCATTCTGGATGCAGGGATACAGGGCTTACAGACCAATAATTATTTTGTACGCTTTTTGACGCCGGGAACTATTGTTTACACGGGCTCTGATCCGGTTAATGTAGGCATCACCTTTAATTTTGCCAAATTCTATCAAAAGGCGGATGGAACAGAGCAAACCTGGAACGAGGTTCCGGGAACGGCCTATCCTTATGCGCAATACATGCAAAAACTGGGCGATCTTGATCCGAGGTTTCAGGCTTCGGTATTTCAATCGGGCACAGAATGGTCAAGGGGCTCAGGGACAAAATATCATTTCTACGAACAAGGTTCAAAACAACTGGACCGGTATAACGGAGTAGGATTTTTAAGAAAATTTGTAAAAGGCGTTTCGAACGGATCGGCTGCCCCCAGGTGGATCACTTTCCGTTTGGCGGAGTTTTACCTGAACTACGCTGAAGCCCTGAATGAAGTGAATGGCGCCTCAAACGAAATTACCACTGCGTTAAATGAGGTTAGGGCCAGGGTAAACATGCCTGGGATCGCTTATACCAACCAGGAAGATATGCGCCAGAAGATCCGCAGGGAACGCGGGGTGGAACTGGCTTTCGAGGAGCACCGATATTTTGATGTTCGCCGCTGGAAAATTGCAGGCCAGGAGGGAGTAATGAAGGGTGGAATGTGGAGCCTCAAACTGTATGGCGGTGCAGCTCCTACCTACAAACTGGAAAAGTTTGAAGACCGGGTATGGGAGGATAAGATGTACTTGTATCCCTTTAACAGCACTGAAATTGATTTGGGCTATTTAATTCAAAATCCAGGGTGGTAATGTCCAGGCCTGATTTTTCAAAAACAAACGCAATTATTATGAATTTTCGATTAAATAGAATTCTTCTTTTAATAGGGTTATATGCATTGCCTGTAGCTGCCATTGCGCAAGTACAAGACAGCACCAGGCTTGCTGATTCCTTAAAAAATAGCATTGAAAAGGTAAGTATAGCCTATGGCAGGCAAAGCAGGGACCAGGTTACCGCAGCTATAACCAGTGTAACGGGTGCCGAACTCCGTAAAACGCATACCGCGTCCTTAACCAATGCGCTGATTGGAAAACTTACCGGAGCGTCTATCCTTAACAATGGCGGGGCACCCGGGTTTGACGACCCTGTCAGCTATATACGCGGGCTGCATACCAGCTTAAACAACGGTTACCTTATTCTTGTAGATGGCATCCAGATCAATAGCTTAAGTTATATTGCTGTAGATGAGATAGAAACGGTTACGGTGTTAAAAGACGCTGCCGCATTGGCCATATATGGGGTAAGGGGTGGAAATGGGGCATTGCTCGTTACCACTAAACGGGGAAAGGCAAGTGACAAGATCAATATCTCTTTTAATGCCCGTTATGGCTTGCAATCACCGGTTATGCTGCCGGAATTCGCAAACTCCTATGATTATGCCAGGTTACATAATGTGGCCAGAACAAATGATGGATTCCCTACACTATATACCGAAAAACAGCTCAATGGATACAGGGACGGGACAGGTCCTTACCTATATCCGAATGTAAACTGGTATGACGAGATCCTCCGTAAAAATGCGCCCTTGCAAGATTATGCCCTTACCTTTAATGGGGGGAATGACCGGGTAAAGTATTTTTTGATGGTTGGTTATATGGCCAACGAAGGGCTCTATGCCAATACCAACCAGGAAACCAATTCCAACCTCAATTTTAACCGGATCAATTTCAGGGGTAACATTGATTTAAACATCACTAAAAATTTATCGGCCCAGGTTGGTTTAGGTGGTAATATACAGGACCGGATGTTCCCCACCATCTCCACAGAAGATTTATGGAGAAGTATGGCTAATTATGCCCCTAATTTATACTCGGTAAGAAGTCCTGACGGGCAAATTACCGGCAGCGCCAACTACCCGATAAATCCGGTTGGTTATCTGCTGGAGAAGGGCTACTTTTCGCGTCATGACCGCAATATTCAATCCTCGCTAAGGGTAAATCAGAAACTGGATGTGATTACAACAGGCTTAAATGTGTTTGGTGCTTTAATGTTTGACAATGAATTTAACAACAGGTACGATAAAACACGGGACTATGCTTATGCGGAACCCATAGTGGGAACGAACGCAGCGGGTGAGCCTTATGTGTATTATTTACAGCGCGGACTCAATACCGATTTAACGGTCAGAACTGATCCCAATTACGAAAATAACCGGATCATATTGCAGGCGGGTTTTGATTACAACCGTAAGTTTAAGGATACGGAGCTTACCGGGATGCTGATGTTTCAGCAGGACAAGTATACGGTATTTGGAAACCAGTCGCCTTTTGCCATGCAAAACCTGGCCGGCCGCTTTAATTACGGTTTTAAGGATAAATATTTTGCAGAGTTCTCTTTTTCCTATAGCGGAACCGAAAACTATGCGCCTGGTAAAAGATTTGGATTTTTTCCTGCTGTTTCCGGGGGATGGCTCTTGCATAAAGAGGATTTCTGGAAACAAAACTCCACCATCAATTACCTCAAAATACGGGCTTCGGCAGGTTTAGTAGGTAATGATAAGGGATCGCCAAGATTTAACTATAATCAGTACTGGGGCACGCAGAGCAGCCAGGGCTATTATTTTGGCACAGGAACAAGTTTTTACAGCGCGCTGGTCCAGCTGGGTACGGCCAACCCTGACATTACCTGGGAAAAGGGAATGATCTATAACCTGGGGGTAGAAGCAAAGGCATTTAACAGCAAACTGAGTTTCGGTGCCGATGTTTTCAGGGAGATGCGATCGGATATCCTGGTAAATATGAGTAATGCCACCCCTTCGATTGGAGGGATTGCAGACGGGGCGAGAGCAAACATGGGGAAGGTGCTGAGTTATGGAACAGAGCTTTTTGCCCGTTTTAACAATCAGGTTGGAAAGCTGGATTACTATGTTGGCGGGGAGTTCTCCTTCGCAAGGAACCGCATTAAAGCCAATTACGATATTCCAAGAAAAGAAGCCTACAGCTCGAGGTTAAACAGGCCGGTAGGGCAGTATTTCGGATTGGAGGCCATCGGGTTCTTTAAGAACGAGAGCGACATCATCGGCAGTCCGCAGCAAACGTTTTCTGTAGTAAAGCCAGGTGACCTTAAATACAAGGACCAGAATAACGACGGAATTATTGATGTGAATGATGAGATAGCTATCGGGCGTCATATTTACCCGGAAATAAATTATTCTTTTAACACAGGGTTGGCTTACAAAGGAATAAACCTGGATTTCTTTTTTCAGGGAATTGCACACAGAAGTGTATTGCTGAACGGATCGATGTTTCAGCCATTTGTAAATAATAACAACATCATCAACTGGGCAGCTAAAGGATATTGGACTCCGGAAACAGCAAATACGGCAACCTTTCCAAGGTTGAGTACTGAACTGAGTGCAAACAATTATGCAACTTCAGACTTTTGGGTCCGGAAAGCCAGTTTTCTCCGTTTGCGAAACGTTGAACTGGGCTATACGCTGCCTAAAAATATCAGCAGCAAACTTCGCCTGCAAAGCATTAAGGTTTTTGTAAGTGGTTTAAACCTGTTAACCTGGGATGACCTGGATGTGGAGGTTGATCCGGAAACGCTGAGTGCCGGTTATCCTAATATTAAAACATATACTGCGGGTTTAAGTGTTAAATTTTAACCCGATAAATAAAGATAGCGTATGAAACTTAAAAGATTTATGTTAGGATTGACTGCAATTCTAATCACCTTTATGGGCTGCAAAGATTATCTGGACAGGGAAGTCCCGGTTAATGTTAAGGACGATCAGGTATTTGTAAACTATGACCGCATTTCGCAGGCAGGATATGGTGCATATGCCTTCCTTTTTAATACCATCGGATATAACCGGATCAATGGTGCAATGCTGGCCTCAGGTTGTGATGAAGCTGACCATGCAGACAATATTTCCAGTATCCAGCGGTTTAATACAGGCACCTGGAATGCCACATTTAACCCTGAAGATGTATGGGGGCTGTTTTACCAGGGCATCAGGCGGGCAAACCTTTTCCTGGAAGAATCGGCAGATTATAAAAACCTGATTTACAGGGATACGCTCAATGTGACCAATAAAGACCTTTATAAATATCGGGTACGTGATTTAGAATGGCTAAGGGCCGAAAACCGGTTTTTGCGGGCATATTATTATGCGGAACTGGTTAAACGTTATGGAGGGGTACCTATTCTGCTGAAATCTATCACTGATATTGACGAATTAAACACTTATAAGCGAAAAACTTATGAGGAATGCGTTCAGTTTATTTCAGATGAATGTGATGCGGTGTTGCCTTTATTAAATGAGAGCTGGGTAGGTTTTGATGGGGATAAATGGCGCGGCAGGGTAACCAAAGGAGCAGCCATGGCGCTAAAAGCCAGGGTATTGCTGTATGCTGCCAGCCCGCTTAACAATCCTTCCAATGACCTGGCCAAATGGCAAAAAGCAGCAAAAGCAGCGCATGATGTGATTGCCTTAAATAAGTATGCGTTGCACACGGATTATAGAGGCTTGTTCAGGTTGGGGAATGGGGCAGATGGCAACACAGAGATCATTTTTGCACAGCAGGGCTATAGTAGAAATGATTTTGAAAAATATAATTATCCTATAGGTTATGATCAGGGAGGTTTGGGAAGTACTTCTCCGTCGCAGAACCTGGTTGATGCCTATGAAATGAAAACAACCGGTCTTCCCATTGCCGAAAACGGATCGGGTTATGACCCGGCCAATCCTTATGCCAACAGAGACCCGCGCTTAGGCCTTAGCATCCTGACAAATAATACCTCGTTTAAAGGACGCCCGGTTGAAGCCTGGACAGGTGGTTTAGATGGGCTTGGTAAATTTAAGGCGACTACAACCGGCTACTATATCCGCAAATATGTGGATGAAAATCTGAACCTTGCCCAGGGTGCAACCAGTTTACACACCTGGATGATCTTCAGGTATGCAGAAGTGCTGTTGAACTATGCTGAAGCTATGAATGAAGCTTATGGGCCGGATGTAACTGCCGGTTACAGCATGTCGGCCAAAAAAGCGGTGGACATGGTCAGGGCACGTACCGGTATAGCTATGCCGCCGCTTCCCCCGGGGCTTTCTGCGGATGAGATGCGTTTACGAATCAGGAATGAGCGCCGGGTAGAATTTGCATTTGAGGAACACCGCTTCTTCGATGTCCGCCGCTGGAAAATAGCCACACAAACTGAAAATAAACCCATCATGGCGATGAAGATCAGCAAAAATACGAATGGAAGCTTCAGTTACCTGGTGGTTAAAGCTGAGGACAGGGTATTTAGCGACAAGATGTATGTATATCCGATTCCAGAAGTTGAAGTACTGAAAAGTAAAGGTAACCTGGTGCAAAACCCAGGATGGTAGATTTTATCATTGATTAAAGATTATATCATGAAAAGAATATTTAATAACATCGCAGGACTGATCATTGTGATGATTGGCATTACTGCCTGCAGCAAGCCTTTGATGTTTCCGGAAACTGAATTGTCAGCTGCACCCCAGGTAAAACAGGCCGCCGCACAGCTCCTTTGGATAGGGCCTGAATATAAGCTGGTACTCCAGGCAACACTGGAGGATGCGGAGGGAATCAGTAAGGTCAGGTTAAAAAACGGAGAATGGAACCTGGATGCCGAAGTTAGCGCAGACAGTAAAAGTAGCTATACCATCAATCAGACCTATGTTGTTGCTAAAGATGCAAACCCTACAGAACACTATATCGAGCTGACCATAACCAATGGTAAAGGTGGGGTCGCAAAATCCAGGGTGAAGGTAGAAGACCTGTCTGCACAAAACCAGGTTCCGGGGTATACCCCTGACCTGTTACCCCCGGTGATTACGGTAACCAAGCCAACGCTGACTAAGTTCTATGGTCTGGCCAATGACCCCATTAATATTGATGTGGCAGCAAGTTTAGCTGATGCCATTGGAATTACCAGTATTGAAGTGAAGGTATGGGGCGAAACCGCATCTGGAGAACTGGTTAACCAGGAAGAGCTGATCAGCCCTGCTGCCGGCCAGCAAAACAGTTATGCTTATGCCAAGACATTTGCCTTGCCGGCAGCTAAAGTAGGAGAATACCAGTACCTGATTAAAGCAACTGATGCAAGTGGTAATAAGTCCATCAAAAGCGGAGTGATCACTGTTGGTTTCATGGACAGGTTATACCTCTCTGATGCCGAAAATACGGCTGAAGTGACGGGCCAGGGCTGGGACAATGGTGGAAATGCCAGGGGCTTTGGTACGTTGCTTTCTATGAAAAAACAAGGCGCCAATAGCTTCGTTGTTGATTATTACTACCGCAACGAGGCTACAGACAATATCCGTTTTATTGCTTTTTTAGGGAATGACAGGCCATTTACGGCTACCACCCAGGCCAATGCATTATATACGCTTGATGGGCCTAATGTATTGGGCAACAGCAGTACTGCATCCGGCAAAGTTACCCCTGTGCTGGCCGAAGCCAACTTTAAATTGCCGGTAACGCAAAAAGGGTATTACCGCATTACTGTTGACATGAGTGCCCGGAAAATAACTGCAGTTCCCTTTACACCTTCCAAACCCTTCCTGGATGCGACTAAATATCCGGGATGGGCGGCCGATAAGCCTTACGATTATCTCGCAGTGATCAGCAGCGTGGTGGTCGGAACCGCAGGCTGGGCCGAAACCGCAACATCACCGAAACTGATGAAAGAGCCTGGCCATGCCTTTTTGTACACCGGAACTTTCAAGACCACAGGAAATTCTGTCAACCTGAATTTTACTGCTCCTAAAGCTTTGATCAACAGCACGAATGGCTGGTTCAGGTTATTAAGTGCCAGGGCGAATATGAAAGACGATTATGGCGATCCGATAGATATTGTGAGTGCTGTGGGTTTAATCAGTGCCGGTACGAATTATGGGTTTTCGCACAATACTGCAGGTACGTTTAAAGCTACCTATGATATGGCCTTGGAAAGGTTGAGACTAATCAGAACGGGTAACTAATGAAATATATGCGCCCAACTTTGTTCTCCCTTGTGCTCATCATTTTGATGCCCGTACTTACCTCTTTAGCCTGTGCCCAAAAGAAGATAACAGCAAAACCTGGACCTGGTGCTCCTCAAAGCATCAGGATCAGGTTAACTGATGAAAAACAAACCATCCACAGCTTCGGAGCTTCCGATTGCTGGTCCGCAAAATACATAGGTAACTGGGCTGATGTACAAAAAAAGAACCGGATTGCTGATCTGCTGTTCAGCATGGATACTGCTTCAACCGGAAACCCTAAGGGAATAGGCCTGTCTTTGTGGCGGTTTAATATTGGGTCTGGTAGCTACGAACAGGGAGCCGAAAGTAACATTGGCGATGACTGGCGCAGGGAAGAATGTTTTTTAGCTGAAAACGGTTCCTATAACTGGAAAAAACAGCAAGGGCAGCAATGGTTTCTGAAAGCCGCTAAGCAGCGGGGTGTTCCTTATACCCTGGGTTTTTCGCTTACACCTCCAGCCTTTATGAGCCAGAACGGGAAAACCTACAACAGCAGTAATACGCCAAACCTGAATATTAAACCAGGGATGACCAATGCCTATGCAGGTTTCATGTCTACGGTTGCCGCTCATTTTAAGTTTAATTTTTTAAGCCCGATAAATGAACCCCAATGGTTCTGGGGAAGAGACCGAATTAGCCAGGAAGGCTCGCAGGCAACCAATTCAGAAATAGCAGGCCTGGTGAAAGTGCTTTCCACTCAGCTCCTTTCAAAGAGCCGGGAAACCCAACTGGTCATAGGGGAAGCGGGGCAATGGGATTTTCTTTATGGAAACAATACCGACGGGCGTGGAGATCAGATCAGCCAGTTCTTTTCGCCTTCTTCTGCCAATTATATTGGCGATCGTCCAAATGTGAAACGGGTGATTTCCGGCCATAGTTATTTTACGACCTGCCCGGATACCAATATGATCAACGTGCGTCATCAGGTTGCGGCAAAAGCCAGACAAACTGATCCCCGCCTTGAAGTATGGCAAACAGAATTCGGCATATTGGGCAATATCTGCAACCAATACAAGGGAGGTCCGCGAAACACCGGAATGGATTATGGTTTATATGTGGCCAAGGTTATCCATCACGATCTTAGCATAGCTAATGTGACCTCATGGGCTTGGTGGCTGGCCATAAGTCCGTATAATTACAGTGATGCCTTGGTATACATCAATGACCTTTCGGGGAAGATCAATGCTGCAGGATGTAAAAATGATGGACAGGTGCTGGAATCCAAGCAGCTATGGGCCATGGGGAATTATTCCCGTTTTATCCGTCCGGGCATGAAACGCATCGGGGTAGTGGCAGATGGTGTCGCTGATCCGGTTAAAGCCGCAGGATCATTAATGGTTTCGGCTTATAAAGAGGAAAGCACAAGAAAACTAGTGGTCGTGATTGTCAATCCCGAACAAAAGGAAAAAGAATTTCAACTTACAGGTGCAGAAAACCTGCTTGATTTAACAGGGAATCGGGTAAATGTGTATACTACTGATGCACAGCATAACCTCAAAAAAACAGTTGCCACAGCTGATAAGATAACAATCGTACCTTGTTCTGTAGTTACACTTGTTGGTACTTATCTTTAGTTTTATAAATGAAGAAACCTATATATCAAATGAACAGATCCTATTTCTTAGCCTTTCTATTTTTCTTATCTGCTATATTTGTCGGGAATGCAGTTGCGCAGGAAATCGCAGCCCCTGGAACATACCTGTCGGCATTGAAAACAGAATTTGTTAAAAAATGGCCTGAGAACCATACCATTAACCTGGTGTTTCATGGGCATTCTGTGCCTACGGGTTATTTTGCAACTCCTAACGTCAACACACTGGATGCCTATCCTCATTCCTTGCTGGTTAAATTGAAACAATTGTACCCCTTTGCAGTGATCAATATGATCACGACCTCTATTGGTGGGGAAAATTCGGAGCAAGGGCAAAAACGCTTAAAAAAGGAAGTGCTTATTCACAGACCAGATGTGTTGTTCATTGACTATGCCTTAAATGACCGGGGCATTGGCCTGGAAAGATCAAAAGTAGCGATGGAGAAAATGATCAAAACCGCACTAAGCAAGGGCATAAAAGTCATCTTGCTTACGCCCTCTCCCGATATCAGTACGGATATACTCATGGCAGATAATCCTTTGCAGCAACATAGCCGGCAGCTTATTGAGCTGGCCAAAAAATACCATATCGGATTGTCAGATAGCTTTGAACAATTTAAATCACTGGCAAAAAGCGGGCATAACTTAAAAGATTACATGGCACAAAGTAACCATCCCAATAAAAAAGGGCACGAGCTGATCGCTGAGGAATTGTTTAAATATTTCAGATAGCTCCCTGTTATTTCTTTTTATAGGTATTCCGGTAATTGGCCGGAGAAGATCCCATCAGTTTTTTGAACATCCTCGAGAAATAATAAGGGTCGTCAAAACCTATCTTTACACAGATTTCCTTAATGTTCATGTCGGTGAAATATAAATACTGGCAGGATTTCTGAATCTTCAGCTGGTTAAAGTACTGCATAGGAGAACAACCTGTTTTTTTCTTAAAAAGGTCGGAATAATGGGAAACAGAATAATTGGAATGTGCAGCCAGTTCCTGTATTGCATAACATTTGGTGAGGTTTTCTTTCATGAATTTTATAGAAACACTCACCTGGTCAACAGAATAATGAGAAGGATACATTTCCTCATGGTAAATAAAGGAAGATAAGAACTGGAGCAGCTTGATGTTTGTTAATTCTATGTTCCTTGTGCTGTAATTATTTTCAAGCAGGGAAAGCATCAGGTTAAACTGTTCCGTCCGCTGTTCATCGTAGGCAATGGTTTGTACCTCTGGTGCTGCGTCCCTTGCATATCTGGAATAAAGCAGGTCTGCATTTTCTCCTGTAAAGTGGATCCAGTAAATACTCCAGGGATCAGACGCGCTGGTGCGGTAATGGTGGGCAATATTTTTAGGAATAATGATATAGGTATTTGGGGCCAGTTCGTATTGTTTCCTTGAAATTTCTACATAGCCTTTTCCTTCAGTGCAATATAAAAATATATATTGCTGACTGCCAGCCTTGCGCTCCCGGTCATGATGAATGGCCTTGGGATAATATCCGATAGCCGTCAGGTACAATCCCCGGATGAGCGGATTTTTGGTAACCACCTTCTTGGTATCGGGTGGAAGTACGATCATCTGCTGCCCGAGGAAACCTTCTTTAATTTTTCTTATATTCATAAGATTGTCCATTACTTGTTAAAATTATGATATTTTTTTGATTTAAATACCTGTGGGGGCTGAATTTTAATTTTCATGTACTGTAAGAAAATCTATCTTTTTCGGTGAATTGCCCATTTCAATTGCTATATAGGTACCTTAGTTTTGAATTATAGATAAACCGGCTACAACCAATAACCAAATATTAATTATGAGCATGAACCAGCAAGCGGTTACTTTCAAAAACAGTTATATTCTTTGCATATCTTTTATTTCTGCACTTGGCGGATACCTGTTCGGTTTCGACTTTGCTGTCATATCCGGCGCACTCCCTTTTTTACGCACGGAGTTTGCGCTTAATGCCTGGTGGGAAGGTTTTTTGACCGGCTCTCTGGCACTGGGATGTATTGTTGGCTGCCTGCTGGCTGGCAATTTAAGTGATCGTTATGGCCGTAAGCCTGGTTTAATGCTGGCGGCTTTGATTTTCGCGCTTTCCTCTCTTGGTATGGCATTTTCCTCCGGGCTCAGCATTTTTGTAATGATGCGCTTTGCTGCCGGTGTTGGTGTGGGTATGGCTTCCATGTTAAGCCCGATGTATATTGCGGAAGTTTCTCCTGCCAGCATCCGTGGCCGAAACGTTGCCCTTAACCAGCTTACCATTGTAATTGGCATATTGATCACCAACCTGGTCAATTATACCCTTTCAGATAACGGACCGGAAGCCTGGCGATGGATGTTTGGCCTCGGAGCTGTACCTTCCCTCCTTTTTTTACTGGGTGTGGTATGGCTTCCTGAAAGTCCAAGGTGGCTGATTAAAGAAGGACGTTATGACAAAGCAAAGGAAGTGCTCAGCAAAATCGGTAGTACGAGCTATGCACAAAATATATTTAATGACATTGAACATTCTTTAAAAGGAGCAGAAAAACAATCCTATAAAGCGGTTTGGGCTAAAGGTGTACGCCCGGCAGTAATTGTGGGCATTACCCTGGCGGTATTTCAGCAATTGTGTGGCATCAATGTCGTATTCAATTATACCTCTACCATATTTGAATCCGTTGGGGCAAGCCTGGACCGGCAGCTGTTTGAAACCGTTGCCATCGGTGTTGTAAACCTTGTTTTTACCCTTGTTGCCATGTGGCAGGTTGATAAGCTAGGGCGAAGACCACTCATGCTGATCGGCTCTCTTGGCTTATCGATGGTGTATATCATCCTTGCACTTTTACTGCAAAACCAGGCAGCAGCAGGAATCGTTTCTGTATTTGTACTGTTGGCCATAGCGATGTATGCTACCTCACTCGCACCAGTTACCTGGGTGCTCATTTCTGAGATCTTCCCAAATAAAATAAGAGGTGTGGCCTCATCGGTAGCCATTGTATCCTTATGGGGTGCCTATTTCATCCTCGTATTTACCTTTCCGATACTTGCCGAGAAACTGGGCACTTACGGTCCTTTTTATCTCTATGCCGGTATTTGCCTGCTGGGTTTCTTATTTGTAAAAAGCAAAGTGCGGGAAACCAAAGGCAGAACGCTTGAAGAACTGGAACAGGATTTAGTCAGACATTAAAGAGAAGATCAGAATCATCTATTTAGCATAAGAATTATATATGAGTGAATTATTTGTAAATGTTTGGGAAGAACAGGTTAGTATCCCTACATACGCAACGGGTAAGCCGGAAAAGAATCCAATGTTTTTTGAAAAGCGGATTTACCAGGGAAGCAGTGGTGTTGTCTATCCAAATCCAGTAATCGAAAAAATCTATGACGATAAAGCGGATAAGATGTATACAGCCTTGTATCTCGAAAATAAATATTTGAAAATAATGGTACTTCCCGAATTGGGCGGTAGGGTACAAATGGCCTATGATAAAATTAAACAACGTCATTTTATTTATTATAACCAGGTGATCAAGCCGGCACTGGTTGGTCTTTGCGGGCCCTGGATTTCTGGGGGGATCGAATTCAACTGGCCGCAACACCACCGCCCCAGTACTTTTGAGCCTGTTGATTATACCATCGAAGAAAATGCCGATGGCAGCAAAACTGTATGGGTAAATGAGGTAGAAAAAATGTTCCTCACCAAGGGGATGGCTGGTTTTACCCTGCATCCGGATAAAGCATACCTGGAAATTAAAGGAAAACTGTACAACCGGACCAGTCTGCCCCAGACATTTTTATGGTGGGCTAATCCGGCAGTAAAAGTAAACGACGATTACCAGTCTGTTTTTCCACCGGATGTAAATGCCGTTTTTGATCATGGAAAGCGGGATGTATCTACATTTCCAATAGCAACAGGGACTTATTATAAAGTGGATTATTCGCCAGGTACAGATATTTCCAAATACAGGAATATCCCGGTGCCTACATCTTATATGGCCATCCGTTCTGACTATGATTTTGTCGGGGGCTATGAAAATGATGTCAGGGCAGGTGTACTGCACGTAGCCAATCACCACATCTCGCCAGGCAAAAAACAATGGACCTGGGGAAATAGTGATTTTGGAAAAGCCTGGGACAGGAACCTTACCGATGAGGATGGGCCATACATTGAATTGATGACAGGTGTTTACACCGATAACCAGCCCGACTTTTCCTGGCTGATGCCCTATGAAGAAAAGTCTTTTGTGCAATATTTCATGCCTTACCGGGAACTTGGGGTAGTAAAAAATGCAAGTAAAGATATACTGTTCAATTTAACCAGGGGAGGAGAAAAAGCAAGCCTTCAAATATTTGCAACCTCCGTTCAGGAGGGAAACAAGGTCTGTTTGTTTGTTAAAGGGGAGCTTATTTATTCAGCAGATTTTAATGTCGGTCCCGAAAATATATTTGAAAAGGAAATCTCTCTGCCGGCGCAGGTAAAGGAAGAAGATATTTTACTGACCATAACAGATTCTGAAGGGAAGAACCTGTTGAGCTATGAACCCGCCGCTGATCAGAAAAATGAAATTCCCGAGCCTGCGAAAGCTGCTTTGCCTCCAAAGGACGTGGAAAATAATGAGCAGCTTTTTCTTACAGGCTTGCACCTGGAACAGTATCGCCATGCTACCTACAACCCGGTTGATTATTATGAAGAAGCTTTGCGCAGAGATCCAAAGGATGTTCGCGTGAACAATGCCATGGGAAAATGGTACTTAAGGAAGGGGCAATTCCATAAAAGTGAGCCATATTTACACAAGGCAGTTGAAACGCTGATCTCGCGAAATCCAAACCCTTACGATGGAGAGCCCTATTATAACCTGGGCCTGTGTTTAAAACTTCAGGGCAGGTACAGTGAGGCTTATGATCACTTTTATAAGGCAGCCTGGAACAATGCATGGCAGGATAGTGCTTATTTTTCTTTAGCGCTTATCGACATTTCCCGCGGAGATTTTGAACAGGCCTTGTACCATATTGAATGGTCAATAGACCGCAATGCAAGGAACAATAAAGCCCATGCTTTAAAAGTAATTGTGCTTAGAAAAATGAACCGGCTGGAGGAGGCCGCTGCTGCGGCTAAGGTGGCGATAGCACGGGATCTTTTTAACCTGACTATTTATCTGGAACAGGCTAAGCTATATCAAAGTAGCGGGCAGGATGAAAAAGCATTAAACGCATCCAATACGCTGTTTAAATTGTCCAGGCAGAATGTACACAACTACATCACCTATGCTTTGGATTATGCTGCTGCGAATCTGTATGACGAGGCTATAGAAATGATCAGTTTTGCGCTGGATCAACGTGATGAGGATACTTATCCTATGGTATTTTATTATCTGGGTTGGTTTTATCAGCAGATGGGCGATCAGCAAAAAGCATTGGCTTCCTTTAAAAAAGGGGCCTTGGCCAATCCGGATTATTGTTTTCCCAACCGGATAGAAGATGTAGCGGTATTGCAGCTGGCGATAGCCATGAACGAAAGCGATGGTAAAGCACCTTATTACCTGGGCAATCTATGGTATGATAAACGGCAGTACGATGAAGCCATAACCATGTGGGAAACATCGGTAAAAAGAACCGGTAATTTTCCGGCAGCCTGGCGTAATTTAGGTATCGCCTATTTTAACAAAAGAAATGATGCTGGCAAAGCGCTGGAATGCTTTCAAAAGGCTTTTGTATTGGATCAAACGGATGCCCGTATTTTTATGGAGCTGGACCAATTGTACAAAAGGCTGAATACAGCAGCGGATGATCGTTTGAAATTGCTTGAAGTTCACCCGGCACTGGTCGCCTTCAGAGATGATGTATACCTGGAAAGGGCAGCTTTATACAATTTTACCGGTCAGTATGAGCAGGCGTTCCAACTCCTGATGTCACGACAGTTCCACCCGTGGGAGGGTGGTGAAGGCAAGGTTTCAGGTCAGTACCTGTACAGTTTAATCGAAATGGCTAAACAACATATAAAGGATCAGGAATACCAGCTTGCGGTCGACAAATTACAAATGGCCCGGGAATATCCGCATAACCTGGGCGAGGGTAAGCTTCATGGTGTGCAGGAGAACGATATATTTTACTGGCTGGGCTGTGCCTGCGATGGTTTAGGACAGAAAGATACTGCAAAGGAATACTATCAGATAGCTGTAAAAGGACTTTCAGAACCTTCAGCTGCTTTATTTTACAATGACCAGCAACCCGATAAAATTTTCTATCAGGGCCTGGCCTGGATTAAGCTCAATGAGCCGGAAAAGGCAAAAACGATCTTTCAAAACCTGATCAGTTATGGCCGGTCTCATTTAAATGATGCGGTTAAGCTGGATTATTTTGCAGTATCGCTGCCCGACCTCCTCATCTTTGAAGATGATCTGGATATCAGGAACAACATTCACTGCCATTACCTGATCGGCTTAGGTTTGCTGGGCTTAAAAGATACAAATAAGGCAAAACAAGAGTTTGAGCTTGCTTTACAGCAGGATGCGATGCATTTTGGTGCCAGCACGCATTTGCGGGCAGCAGGGTATAAAGATGAACCTGCATTAATTTAAGAGGAGATGGATAAACTGAAAAACATCCCGATTTTATTGCTCTTGCTCCTGCTCGGAGTAAGTCATAGTAATGCGCAATCAAAGGATCAGCTTAAGCCTAAGCAGGAAATGTTGAAGCTGGCAGACCAGGTATTGGCGCAATCTGTTAAACAATATAAGCTCATGATGCAGCAGCTGCCTCCAGGGCAGGTGCCGCGTACTTTTGAAAATGGTAAATTTGCTACGGCAAGCCCCTATTCCTGGATCAGCGGCTTTTACCCGGGTTCCCTCTTATACCTTTACGAATATTCGCGAGATAGTGCTTTGCTGAAAGACGCAGGGGTACGGCTAAAAGACCTGGAAAAGATACAATATGTTACCGCTAATCACGATCTGGGTTTTATGATGTATTGCAGTTTTGGAAACGCATACCGGTTGCTCGATAGTGCCCGTTATAAGGACATCCTGGTGCAATCTGCAAAATCGCTTGTCTCCAGGTTCTATCCGAAAACAGGCTGTATCAAATCCTGGAACAAGATCAAATCCCTGGATGGTAAACGAATGCTGAACTTTCCGGTCATCATCGATAATATGATGAATCTTGAGCTTTTGTTCTTTGCCTCAAAAGTTACCGGCGATCCGTCTTACAAAAACGTCGCCATTAAACATACAGAAACAACGCTTAAAAATCATTTCAGGCCAGATTACAGCAGTTACCATGTGGTAGATTATGATGAAGAGACCGGTGCCGTTAAAAGTAAAGAGACCATGCAGGGATTTGCAGACAATTCAACCTGGGCAAGAGGGCAGGCCTGGGCCATCTATGGATTTACCATGGTCTATCGGGAAACTAAGGTGAAAAAATACCTTGAAGCAGCCCAAAAAATGGCTGCGCATTTCATCAACCATCCCAATCTGCCCAAAGACAAAGTTCCTTACTGGGATTTTAATGTAAACCAGCCCGGTTTTAATCCGCCATGGAAATATGATCCGGCTAAATATCCAGAGGTGCCCAGAGATGCATCTGCTGCTGCCATTGTTTCTGCTGCATTGATCGAATTGGCCGGCTATACAGATCCTAAAACCGCACTGAAATATTTAACAACTGCCGAAACCATGCTGAAGTCTTTATCTTCGGCAAAATATCGTGCGGCTGCAGGAAAGAATGGCGGTTTTATCCTGATGCATTCCTCAGGTGGTGTACCAGGGGATATAGAGGTAAATGTTCCGGTTTCCTATGCAGATTATTATTACCTGGAGGCCATGATGCGGTACAGGGGAATGGGCAGCTGATGGATATGAACCAAGTATAAAGAATAAGTAATGGCAATAAAACGAGTAACGATGAAATTTTTAAGGATATTATTGATCAGCTGTTTGTGTTTTGTAGCAGGCAGTGCCCAGGCCCGGCAACACCTTTCACTTGCCGGAACATGGCAGGTTAAACTGGACTCCGCAAATGTTGGGATACAGCAAAAATGGTACAATCAGCAGTTTTCCGAACGCATCCAGCTGCCTGGTACTTTAGATGACGCGGGCATGGGCAAGGCAAATGATCTTTCGGCAGATAAACTGGTTAAAGATGTATTGATCAACCTGATCAGAAAACATACTTATATCGGTGCAGCCTGGTATGCCAGGGAGATTACAATTCCTCAAAACTGGAAGGATAAAGACATTAGCTTATACCTGGAACGGGTGATCTGGAACACCAGGGTGTGGATAGACGGACAGGAAGTTGGCTCCCGGGAAAGTCTGAGTGTTCCGCACCAGTTTGACCTGACCGCCCTGTCAAAACCAGGAAAACATCGCCTGGTTATCCGTATCGACAATACCAAACAGTATGATGTAACCCACCTCAATATGGCCCATGCTTATACGGATGGTACACAGATCATCTGGAATGGAGTAATCGGTAGATTAGAACTGAGGGCTGCTGCGCAATTGAATATCGCTGCATTGCAAACTTATCCCCAGCTCAAAGACAAATCAGTTAAGGTAATAGCTACGCTGCATAACAAGCTGAAACAAAGTAAAAAAGGAATACTGCAACTGCAGGTCATCGGAAAAAATAAACAGATAGTTGCCAGCCGCAGCATTCTGGTTAATCTTGCTGCTGGTAGTACTAAACAGGAAATCGGAATTCCCCTGGGTAAAGACGCCCAGCTTTGGGATGAGTTTAATCCCAACCTTTACGTGCTTAAAGCACAATTAGCCATTACAGGAACAGCAATTAAAGATGTAGCTGCTACAAGCTTTGGCCTGCGCGAAATTACCAACGAAGGTAGTGCCATGCAGGTTAACGGACGCAGGGTGTTTTTAAGAGGTACACTCGAATGCAATATTTTTCCGCTAACCGGGCATCCGCCTATGGATAAAAAGGGCTGGCTTAAAGTGTTTACGGCAGCGAAGGAATATGGCTTAAACCACCTTCGTTTTCATTCCTGGTGCCCGCCGAAAGCTGCATTTGAAGTGGCCGATTCTATGGGTTTTTACTTGCAGATAGAATTGCCTTTATGGAGCCTTAAAGTGGGAGAAGATCAAAATACCAATCGTTTTATTGAAGAAGAAGCGCAGAGGATCAGCCTGGAATATGGAAATCATCCCTCTTTTTGTTTGTGGTCTTTGGGCAATGAGCTTCAGGGAGATTTCAGCTGGCTGGCGCAATTGCTGCAAAAATTAAAAAGGACAGATAAACGCCACCTTTACACCAGCACTACCTTTACTTTTCAGAAGGACCATGGCCGCTGGCCGGAGCCCGGAGATGATTTTTTTATCACGCAATACACCAAAAAAGGCTGGGTGCGCGGGCAGGGTATATTCAATACCTATGCGCCAAACTTCTCTACCGATTATACAAAAGCCATCGATAGTCTGCCTGTACCTTCCATTACCCACGAGATCGGGCAATATTCAGTATACCCGAACTTGAAAGAGGTACCTAAATATACAGGGGTACTGGAACCTGTAAATTTTAAGGCGATCAGCAAAGACCTGCAAAGAAAAAACATGCTGCAGCTGGCAGATCAGTTTACACTGGCCAGCGGTAAATTCTCGGCTAACCTTTACAAAGAAGAGATTGAAAGGGCCTTGAAAACCAAAGGTCTGAGTGGCTTTCAGTTGCTGGATCTGCACGACTTTCCTGGACAGGGGACAGCCCTGGTGGGTATATTGGATGCTTTTTGGGACAGTAAAGGTTTAATCACCCCTGCAGAACACCGCATGTATACAGCAGCGGTTGTGCCCTTAATCCGGTTTTCAAAAGCGGCTTATACCAATGCCGAAATTTTTGAAGCAGATGCAGAAGTGGCTAATTTCAGCAATAAGGCATTGCAACAAGTTATACCGGTATGGACTGTTAAAAACGATAAAGGAGAGACGCTGTTCAGTGGAACACTTCCGGTAAAAGATATCCCGCTGGGCAATGGAATTGGCCTTGGTAAAATTAACTTTAGTTTAAAAGACATTAAAAAAGCCACACACCTGGTAGTAGAGCTGCAGCTTAAGGGCACAGCCAGCAAAAATAAATGGAGCATCTGGGTATACCCTGAGCAGTCTGCTGCGGCACCGAAAGAAGTAGTGTTTACCACCTCCTTAGCGGAGGCACTTAAAAACCTGGATGAAGGTAAAAAAGTACTGCTTAACCCAGATACGGCACATCTTAAAGGAGTGCAGGGACGGTTCGCTCCTGTGTTCTGGAGCCCGGTCCACTTTCCTAACCAGCCTGGTACTATGGGCCTGCTTTGCGATCCTTCACATCCGGCCCTGAAAGATTTCCCTACCGAATTTTACAGCAACTGGCAGTGGTGGGACCTCATTACCTCTTCTAAAACCATGATCATAGATGGCATTCCAGCTACGGACCCGATCGTCCGGATCATTGATAACTTTTACAAGAACCGGAAAATGGCCAACGTGATAGAAGCTAAAGCGGGAAAAGGTCAGCTGATGATCTGTTCAATGGATATCACCACCAACCTGGAAAAAAGACCAGCCGCCAGGCAGTTAAAATACAGCCTGGAGCAATATATGATCAGTAATAAATTTAATCCGGCGGTAGTGTTAACCACTGGCGATCTGGAGCAATTGATAAAAAACCAATGATGCGTTACACGATAAAAACAAATTGCTGCGTACTGTTGTTCATCGCTTTATCTGGGCTGGCAGCAAATGCGCAGCAACGACTAAAACCAAAAAATGGTTTATTAAAAACGGTCAAAAAGAGTCTGGAAGAATCTGCTGTGCAGTATCATTTTTTAATGAAAAAACTACCTGCCGACCGTTTTCCTGTTACTTATTACAGCAAGGAAAACAAAATGATCAGCAGTGGTTCTGAACCCTGGGTAGGTGGTTTTTACCCAGGAGGCCTGCTCTATTTATATGAAAGCACTAAAGATACCTTACTCTATAACGAAGCCATAAGGAAATTGAAATCCCTGGAAAAAGAGCAGTATAACAAAACTACACATGATCTGGGTTTCATGATGTATTGTTCCTTTGGCAATGCCCGAAGGCTGATGCCAAAAAAGGAATATGATCAGATCATCATCAACAGCGCCAAATCACTTTCAAGCCGGTATAACGATAAGGTTGGGGCGATCCGCTCCTGGGATTCTGATGCCGCACGTTTTATGGTTATTATAGACAATATGGTAAACCTGGAACTGCTATTTGCAGCTACCCGGTTAACTGGAGATTCCAGCTATTACCACATTGCAGTAAAACATGCAAACACAACCATGAAACATCACTATCGCCCCGATTACTGTTCGCATCACCTGGTGATCTATAGCCCTCAAACAGGGACAGTTTCTAAAAAACAAACGGTTCAGGGGGCTGCCGATACTTCTGCCTGGTCAAGAGGACAGGCTTGGGGCTTGTATGGTTATACCGTCATGTACCGGGAAACAAGAGATAAAAAATACCTGGATATGGCCAACCATATTGCACAGTTTATTCTTAAACATCCCAATTTGCCAAAAGACAAGATCCCTTACTGGGATTTCAATGCCCCTGGTATACCCAATGCATCAAGAGATGCATCGGCAGGGGCTGTGATCTGTTCTGCATTGCTTGAACTGGCCGGATATGCGGCACCAAAAATGTCCAAAGCCTATTTTAGTGCGGCAGAAACCATGCTCAGCGCCTTGTCTTCTCCTGCTTACCGCGCCATAAAAGGCGAAAACGGAGGGTTTATTTTAAAACATGGCGTTGGCAATTATCCCAGAAATGCAGATATAGATGTGCCCTTGATCTATGCGGATTATTACTACATCGAAGCCTTGTTAAGATACCAGAAATTATAGCCATGCAGAAAAAGATTTTCCTTGTTTTTATCGGTTTTTTGTTCATTAGCCAGACCGGGAATGCACAGGCTGATACCATATTGAGCCGTTACAAACAATATTTGCTCGGTACCCTGAAACCGGAAGCTGATGTTAAGCATTTAATAGCCGCTATGGATGCAAACGGACAATGGCCTGATATCAATTATGCAGATACAGAAAAGGCAAACTGGAAAAACCTGATCCATTTAAAAAGGTTACGTGACCTGGCCCTGGCCTGGGCAAAACGGAGTTCTTCCGGGTCTCAGGACCCCCAGGTATGGAAAACTTTCAGCTCAGGATTAAATCACTGGCTGGATAAACGGTATAAAAATTCCAACTGGTGGCACAATGAAATTGGTGTTCCGCAGTATATGAGGGATATCATTATCCTGGTGAAGGATAACCTGACGGCCGGACAACTTAAACCTGCACTGGAGGTGATGGCACAACACCGGGTACAGGAAAATTGGGTAGGAGCAAACCTCACCTGGAGTGCCGATCTGGGTTTTCATTATGGTGCCCTTACCGGGAACACTAAAATGATGGAGCTTTGCCGCAACCTGATCGTTAAGGAGATCAGAATTTCAACTGAGGAAGGTGTACAGCCTGACTTCAGCTTTCATCAGCATGGACCGCGCCTGCAGATGTACCAATATGGCGCGGCTTTTTTAAAGGATAACATCCGGCTGGCCTGGGAACTTCGGGGCACAACTATGGCTTTTCCGGAAGAAAAGGTCAATATCCTGATCAATTTTGCTTTAAAGGGATGGCAGTGGATGGCAAGGGGCATAAACACGGTTCCTGGCACGATGGACAGATCCGCAAGCAGGGTAAATGCACTTACCAATGCTGCTCTTCTGGATCTTGTTCCCTATTTCATTACCCTCAGTCCAAAAAACAAAGCCGCTTTCCTTCATTTGGGTGAAATACAGGAAGGCAAAGGAGCCCTTACGGGCTACCGTTATTACCCTTATTCTGATTTTGCTGCCTTTCATCAAAAAGATTTCAGCTTTTTCCTGAAAACAATTTCCTCCCGTACCCTGGCCACGGAATCCATCAATAGCGAAAATCTGAAGGGGGGCTTGCTCAATAGCGGTGATGCTTATCTGATCAGGGATGGTCATGAATATTTCAACTTAATGCCGGTATGGAACTGGGCCAATCTGCCCGGAGTTACCGCATTCAGCGGCGCAGATAAGGTCAATAGAAAAGCCTTCGCCGGCAGCGTGAGCGATGGAAAAACAGGAATGACGGCGATGGACTACCAATTGGAGAGCAAAGACAAAAGCAAATCCATTACAGCCAGGAAATTTTGGGCATCAGCGGGTAAACAGGTGGTTTGCCTGATTGGCGGCCTGCAGGGTTCGGGAATAACAGCAGCATACACCACCCTGGATCAATGCAGGTGGCGGGGAGCTGAAAGTATTAATGATTCCTGGATCTACCATGCCGGATTTGCCTATATCCCTATAGAGCAGGCAAAGATCAACCTTCATTTAACAACGGCTACCGGTTCCTGGAAGGCAATCAATGCGTCCGAAACTGATGCCCCGGTTACAGAAAAAATTTTTATGCCCGTAATGGAACACACGGAGCTTAAAAATGGCAAGGCCGGGTATGTATTGGCCGCTTGTAAAAATCCGAAAGATGCTGCAAAAATGGCTGCAAATCCAGATTGGAAGGTGCTGCGGAACGATAAAGGTATTCAAGCCGTTTTATTTAATGAGGGAAGCTTAATGGCGGCCTTTTATCAGCCAGGAGAACTTCAACTTCCAGATCAACAGCGCAAGATCAGTGTTGATCAGCCTTGCCTGGTTTTGATCAGTAAACAAAAGATCTGGTTAAGCAACCCGGCCAACAGTGTGCTTAAAGTAAACCTGAGCGTAAACGGGCAGCATAAAGCTGTCGGACTACCAGGTGACGGCAGTTCCATTGAGCTTGTATTTTAAGCCAGTTCCTGCGTTTCTGCTTCGCTGTATTTTTGCGCCTTCATCAGTGCCAATACTTCTTTCCAGTTGTTTACCCGGATGTGATGCGTATGATTGGTATTGTGCCCGGCGGTAAACATAATGGGCTTGCCTGTACAATGATCCAGGTTTTTGCAATGATCATCAATCAGGTAATCTGTTTTTATCAAACTCTTGTCTCCACAGAAAATAATGTTTTTCCAGCTGATGAAAGGAAAATGCTCGGCAAGCCATTCTCTTTTCTCAAATAATGATAAAGGGAATTCCATTGCAGCGGAAACGATGTAAATCTCATAATCTTCAGCAAGTTCCTTCACTGCTGCTACAGCACCTTCCATCACTGGTAAAGTGCGAAAAAAGCCAGGTGTATTTACAAATTTCCATACGGCTTCTTTATCCGGAAAAGCCTCAGACTCTTTTACGCCAAGAAAAATGTCTGCCCCGAGTTTTAGCCCGTATTCTTGTTCATACCAGGTTAACAAATGGGATTCAATGTCCGCTAAAACGCCGTCCATATCTATACCAATAGATTTTTTCATCTTTAAGAAGCCATTGTTTTAGTGGTTCTGCCTACTGCAATTTTTTTTATTGTGCTGATGATCGAATGGGTATCATAGCCACAAAGTGCCCATAGTTCAGCCTGTTCCCCATGTTCAATAAATTCATCAGGAATGCCCAATCTGATCACCTGTGCGGTATATTTGTGGTCGGCCATAAATTCCAGTACAGCAGATCCCATCCCCCCCTGTAAGCAACCATCTTCAACTGTAATTACAGTTTTGTAGCGTTTAAACACATCATGTAATAGGGTTTCATCCAGGGGTTTAACAAAGCGCAAGTCATAATGTGCAGGATGTATGCCTTCGCTGTTCAGTTCTTTGCAGGCTTCTACAGCAAAATTTCCTACATGGCCGATGGTTAATATGGCCAGATCCTCCCCATCAGATATTTTTCGTCCCTTGCCAATTTCCAGCACTTTGAATGGTCTTTTCCAGTCTGGCATCACTCCATTTCCCCGGGGGTAACGGATAGAAAAAGGACCGGCATTTTCCTGTTGTGCGGTAAACATCAGGTTACGCAATTCTTCTTCATTCATGGGAGCTGCAACAGTCATGTTAGGAATGCAGCGCATATAGGCAATGTCGTAGGCTCCATGATGGGTGGCACCATCGGCACCTGCCAGGCCAGCCCTGTCTAAACAAAATACCACATTTAATTTTTGTATGGCTACGTCATGGATCACCTGGTCGTAAGCCCGCTGCATAAAGCTGGAGTAGATGTTACAAAACGGAACCAGACCCTGAGTAGCCAGGCCGGCCGAAAACGTAACGGCATGCTGTTCCGCAATACCCACATCAAAAGCCCGGTTCGGCATCGCCTTCATCATAATGTTCATAGAAGATCCTGAAGGCATGGCCGGAGTAATCCCCACGATTTTTTTATTGGCTTCTGCAAGTTCCACTAAGGTATGTCCAAAAACATCCTGATATTTTGGGGCCTGCGGCTTATCTGAAACGGATTTCTTGATCTCGCCGGTAATCTTGTCAAATAAACCTGGTGCATGCCATTTGGTCTGGTCTTTTTCAGCCAGGGCAAAGCCCTTGCCTTTCAAGGTAACGCAGTGTAAAAGCTTAGGTCCCGGAATGTCTTTTAAATCCCTGATCACCTGCGCCAAACGTTGTACATCATGTCCGTCAACCGGGCCGAAATACCTGAAATTCAGCGCTTCAAACATATTGCTTTGTTTCAGCAGCGTGCCCTTAATGCTTTTCTCTATTTTCTTTACAAACTTATGCGCATTTGGCCCCAGTTCAGAAAGTTTGAACAGTACCTGCGAGATGTCCTCGCGAAAACGGTTATAAGATTTGGAAGTGGTAATGTTTGTTAAGTATTCTTTCAAAGCACCTACATTCGGATCTATGGACATGCAGTTGTCATTCAAAATCACCAGCAGGTTCGAATTCTCAATGCCCGCATGGTTTAAGCCTTCAAAAGCAAGGCCCGCAGTCATTGCCCCATCTCCGATTACAGCCACGTGCTGGCGGTCTGTTTCTCCTTTATAATGTGAAGCTACCGCCATACCCAAAGCCGCCGAAATGGAAGTAGAAGAATGGCCTACACCAAAAGTATCGTATTCACTTTCGCTGATTTTTGGAAAGCCGCTGATGCCGTTGAAAATGCGGTTGGTATGGAAAACGGATTTTCTTCCGGTCAGTATTTTATGTCCATAGGCCTGGTGGCCAACATCCCAGACCAGTTTGTCATAAGGTGTATTTAAGACATAGTGCAAAGCCACCGTTAGTTCCACAACACCCAGACTGGCTGCAAAATGTCCGCCATTTACACTAACCACATCAATGATGTATTGACGCAGTTCCTGAGCGATTTGTTCCAGATCTTGTTCTTTATACTGCTTTAAATCAGCAGGATAATTTATGTTGGGTAAAAACGGGCCGTTAATATCTTCCATGCAGGCTTTATAGAATAGAAAGTACAAAGTAAGCTATTTTGTTATCAAACTAAGAAGGAAAATCGTTAATTTTACAAAATAATAATTCGATAAATGACTAGAGATACTTTAATTTTTGATTTGATTGACAGGGAATTGGACCGTCAGGAAAATGGTCTTGAACTGATTGCATCTGAAAACTTTGTAAGCAAACAGGTAATGGAAGCCGCAGGTTCTTGTTTAACTAATAAATATGCTGAAGGCCTGCCAGGTAAAAGATATTATGGTGGATGCCAGGTGGTTGATGAAGTAGAGACCATTGCAATTGAACGTGCTAAAAAGCTTTTTGGTGCAGCCTGGGTAAACGTACAACCCCATTCAGGTGCGCAGGCAAATGCTGCCGTAATGCTGGCAGTGATTCAGCCAGGTGATAAGATCCTTGGCTTTGACCTTTCGCATGGCGGACACCTGACACATGGTTCACCAGTTAACTTTTCAGGAAAATTGTATCACCCGTTATTTTACGGTGTAAAAAAAGAAGATGGCAGAATAGACTATGCCAAACTGGAAGAAGTAGCTTTGGCTGAGCGCCCTAAGCTGATCATTGTTGGTGCCTCAGCTTATTCAAGAGAATGGGATTATGCATTCGTCCGTAGTGTAGCTGATAAAATTGGCGCATTGCTGATGGCTGATATTTCTCATCCGGCAGGCTTAATCGCCCGTGGCTTATTGCAAAACCCGCTTCCACATTGTCATATCGTAACCACAACCACCCATAAAACTTTGCGTGGCCCACGTGGTGGTATGATCATGATGGGTAAAGACTTTGAAAATCCATTCGGATTGAAAACCCCTAAAGGTGAACCCCGTATGATGTCTTCAGTTTTAGACATGGCAGTTTTCCCTGGAACACAAGGGGGGCCTTTAGAGCATATTATCGCAGCTAAAGCCATCGCTTTTGGCGAAGCTTTGAGTGACGAATACTTAGTTTACGTTAAACAGGTGCAGGCAAATGCACAAGCCATGGCCAAAGCTTTTGTTGCCAAAGGTTATGGCATCATTTCAGGTGGTACAGATAACCATTTGATGCTGATCGACCTGCGTAATAAAAATATAACCGGTAAACTTGCTGAAAGTGCATTGGAAAAAGCAGAAATCACGGTAAATAAGAACATGGTTCCATTTGACGATAAATCACCATTTGTAACTTCAGGAATCCGGGTAGGTACTGCTGCCATTACCACAAGAGGTTTTAAAGAATCTGAAATGGAGCAAATCGTTGACCTGATTGATCAGGTGCTGACCAATGCCGAGGATGAAGACAACCTGAAGCAGGTAAAAGAAAAAGTAATCAGTTTAGTAAGCCGTTTCCCATTGTATAAATAACGGTTGGATCAAAACCTAAATGTTATCAGAAAACCAGGATTCATCAACTAATGAACGTGAGCGCATCAATGCGTTGCAGCGGCATAGGATATTAGATAAACCAAAGGAGTATCAATTTGATCATATCGCCAAACTTGCATCGATTTTATGTGGCGTACCTATTGCAATCATTGCATTAGTTGATGAAGAAAAGGTCTGGTTCAAATCCGCTACAGGTGAGTTTCGTGTATTCGATACCCGACCACCTGGCCTTAGCATTGCGCAAAAGGAGGGCCTCGAAATTCTGGCTGATGAGATCATTAGCCAGATTTCCTTAAAAAAGAAAAGTGAAGAACTTGCTGCCAATAACCTTCGTTACGAAGAATTACTAAATATCTCCGCAGTTTCGCCGGAAATCCACTGTATTCTCGATTATACCGGTAATGTCCTGTTCATAAATGATGCAGTTACGAAAATTCTTGAATACACAGTTGAGGAGGCCATCGGCTTAAATATCTGGAACTTTTGTCATAGAGAAGATTTAGACCGCATCGTCAAAATTATTGAAGCCGGGCTGAAGAAGAAAATCAAGGAGTTTGTCATTGATTTTAGAATTGTCAGTAAAACAGGAGTTGTCCGCTGGCTGGGCTGGAGCATGGTTGCTAAAAAAGGCCGATGGTACGCTTACGGAAGGGACATTACTGAAAATAAGAAAGTAGAGCATGAACTCATGAAACTCTCTTTCGTTGCCAGTAAGGTGAACAACGCCATTGTCATCAACGATGCCAACAACCATGTTACCTGGGTAAATGAAGCTTTTGAAAAGATCACAGGCTTTAATCTGGATGACCTTAAGGGCCGGAGACTTGGCGATCTCATTGCTGGTCCTGAAACCGACATGGCACTCATGGAAAGGGCAAGGGCACAAACCAAAATGAACCAGTCTTTCACTGTTGATTTGCTTGCCTACCGCAAAGACAGGCAGCCGATCTGGCTATCTATTTACAACACAGTAGTTTTTAATGAAAAAGGGAATGTAGAGATCGAGGTAGAGATCATCATTGACATTACAGATAAAAAGAGAGTGGAACGTGAAATGTTGGAGGCCAAAGAGCAGGCGCTGCAATTGAGTGAAGCCAAGGAAATGTTTCTTTCTGTCATGAGTCATGAGATCAGAACTCCGCTCAATGCGGTGATTGGCATGACCCATCTGTTGATGGAAAATGATCCCCGGGCCTCTCAGATCGAAGACCTCAATATCCTCAAGTTTTCAGGCGAAAATCTCTTGAATATCATCAACGATATCCTTGACTTCACTAAAATGGAAACAGGGAACTTGCAGCTTGAAGCCCTTCCCTTTAATATGAGGGGGCTTACCAACGACATCATCACTTCTTTATACATTGGAGCGGCAGAGAAAGGCAATGTACTCGAACTTTCGTACGATGACCGGATCCCAGGCAATCTCTCTGGCGATAAAACAAGGCTTTACCAGGTGCTGATGAACTTATTGGGTAATGCCATTAAGTTCACCGATCAGGGTAAAATAACACTGCAGGTTAAACTGACCGCAGAAGATGCGGAAAGGGCTACCATTCATTTTGAGATCATTGATAATGGAATTGGCATACCTGAAGATAAGCTTTCTTATATTTTTGAGACCTTTACGCAGGCAAAAACTGATATTTCAAGAAAATACGGTGGAACCGGCCTTGGCCTGGCCATAACTAAAAAACTGCTGGAGCTGTACAATTCAGCGATCGAAGTAAAAAGCAAGGAAGGGGAGGGTACCACTTTCTCGTTCACGCTCGGTTTTAACAAAGCAGCAGCCGGAGCAGCCGAAGTTAAAGCGATTGCGGCGCCACTTTCATTTACAGGTAAAAAGATATTGATAGTAGATGATAACGAGGTTAATTTATTAATTGCCAGAAGGGTTTTGGGTAAATTCGACCTGGAAATGGACTTTGCCCTTAGTGGCGAAGAAGCCCTTGAAATGGTGCAAAAGAATGTATATGACCTGTTATTTATGGATATTAAAATGCCGGGTATGGATGGTTTTGAAACCACACGCTGTATCAGAAAACTGGATGGAAGTTATTTCGGAACTGTGCCCATCATTGCTTTAACCGCATCTACTTTAAATAACGAACATGCCAGGTTCAGGGAATCGGGTATGAACGGACATATCCTAAAACCTTTCAAACCTGAAGAGATCAGAGACATGTTGTCTGCCTATTTATAACCTTGAAAATTTGCTGATTAAAGCGCAGAAAATCATGAAATCTTCCTAAAAGATAAAGGGCCGATAATTCATGTGAATGAAAATATCGACCCTTAAATTAACGCTCTCACCACAAAGATGATAATTATTTTTGGATTGCCAAAAATATCTGCGATTATTTATGTCAAATTATTGTTTTTTTTAGAAATCATCCTTTAAAGCATTTTAGAGCGAGATACAGCAGTTTGTAAAAAGTAAAGGGCCGATATCTCTTAATAGAAAATATCGACCCTTACCATCTAAATTAACGCTCTCAACTATATAAACGTTTAGTTTCTAAAAATGTTTTGTCCATCTTGTTTTTATTCTGCAAAAGCAACTGTTGCTATGCTCAACTTTGTGGGGTTACAAGCCAGCAATTCCATCCCGCAGGCTTCCAGGGTGGCGCCGGTGGTCATCACATCATCTACCAGCAATACATGTTTGTTTTTAAAAATGAAGGCATCCGTTATAGAAAATACAGTTTGCATATTTTCAAAGCGCTGATAGCGGCCTTTTCTGGTCTGGCTTTTGGTTGCTTTCAGCCTTACAAGGCATGCTGTGCTTACCGGAGCATGCAATACCTGCGCAATTCCATCTGCGATGTATTTACTTTGATTGTAGCCCCTTAGCCGTTCTTTGCTTTTGTGCAGCGGCACCGGCACAATTAAATCCACTCCTGTATAAAATGGACTTACCTGCAGCTTTTCTGCAATCATATTGCCCAATTTTATACCCAAATCCCTGCGGCCCTTATATTTCAAGTGATGAATCAGCTGCTGCACCCTTGCCCCTTTTTTAAAATAAAGCAAGGACATCACCGCATTGCAAGGCAAACGGGCCCAAAGCTGTTTTGCCGCTTTGTTGTCCGGGTATAAATGGTCATCTGTATAAGGAAGTCTAAACATGCAGGCGCTGCAGATCAGGGATTCTCCACGATACAGGTCAGTACCGCAGCCACAACAGAGCCGGGGAAACAAAAGGCTCAGCAAATCGCTTAAAATATATTTTAATGACATCATAAGCCAATCTCTGTAGATTTAACTTAGAACGGTGGGAAATGGCTGGATTTAACTTTCTTTAACGGCAAGCTGTCCGCAGGCAGCATCAATGTCTTTGCCACGGCTGCGCCTGATATTGGTGGTAATGCCCTGGCTTTTCAGGTAATTTGAAAAGGCATCGATCTTGTCGCCCTCTGCGTTGATAAAATCGGCAAATTGTATAGGATTGTATTCAATCAGGTTAACCTTGCAGGGCACATGTTTACAAAATCTGGCCAGCTCCATTGCATCCTCGATTTCGTCATTAAAATGATTAAATACAATGTATTCGTAAGTTACCGGATTCTTTGTTTTGGCAAAATAATACTTTAAGGACTCGGCAAGCGCTTTCAACGAATTGTGCTCATTGATCGGCATGATCTCGTTGCGCTTTTTATCATTGGCAGCATGTAAGGATAGAGCCAGGTTAAATTTTACCCCATCGTCACCGAGTTTTTTGATCATTTTTGAAATCCCGGCAGTAGAAACCGTAATGCGCTTATATGACATATTCAGGCCATCCGGAGCAGTAATGCGTTCAATAGACTTTAATACATTGGCATAATTCAACAGGGGCTCGCCCATGCCCATATAAACAATATTTGTAAGGGGCGCATTGTAGTTTTGCTTTGCCTGCTGGTCTATCAGTACCACCTGATCATAAATTTCATCTGCATTCAGATTACGTTTGCGGTCCATATAGCCCGTTGCACAAAACTTACAGGTTAAACTGCAGCCCACCTGCGAACTTACACAAGCCGTCATGCGGTCATCCATCGGAATCAGCACGCCTTCTACAATATTGCCGTCATATAACCGGAAAGCATTTTTAATGGTATGGTCGGTACTGATCTGTGATTTGTTTACCTCCACCACATTAATGGCATATTGTGTGTCAAGCTTGTTCCTAAGGTCTTTAGAAAGATTGCTCATTTCCGCAAAACTGCGGGCCGATTTTTCCCAAAGCCACTGGTAAACCTGTTTTGCCCTGTAGGCCGGTTCCTGCATGGCAGTAAAGTGCTGTTGCAGCTGAGGAAGTTCTAATGAACGGATGTCTATTTTATGTGTAGCAGGCATTTCGCTGCAAAGATACCTAAAAAATATCTATACTATCGCTTCGGGCTTCTCGTTTTAGCCCCCGGGGCACCAGAACGGCCCTTTGCAGGTCTTACAGGTCTTTTACTTGGGCCTCCGCTTTTGTTCCAGTCGCCCGGAGCGCCCGCTGCCTTAAATGAGGAACCCGCTGGTTTAGGGCCAGATTTACCCTTGCCTCCTGCAGGCCGGTCTTCCCGTCTAACGGACGCGCCAGTTTTGCTTTTAGCCTTGCCAGGTCTGGCTGATGATCTCCGGGGTGTTATATTTTCAGAAAAATCCTCTTCTTTTTGTGTCTTAGGCTTTTTGCTCACCCTTTTTGGGGTAACATCAGCTGCCGCACTGGATTTGGCCACCATGTTAAATATCTCTGTCATCTCTTCCGGGGTAAGCTCGCGCCATTCTCCCAAAGGGATGCCTTTCAACTGGATATTCATGATCCGTACGCGTTCCAGCTTGGTCACTTCATAGCCAAAATGCTCGCACATCCTCCTGATCTGCCGGTTAAGACCCTGTATCAAAGTGATCCTGAACAGCATCGGACCTTCTTTAACCACTTTACATTTTTTGGTCATTACGCCTAATACAGGAACGCCTTTGGCCATGCCGGTAATGAACTGCTCCGTAAGCGGTTTATTTACCGTTACCAGGTATTCCTTTTCGTGGTTATTGCCTGCCCGGAGGATCTTATTCACCAGGTCGCCGTTATTGGTCAGGAATATCAGGCCCTGCGAGTCTTTATCCAGACGGCCAATAGGGAATACCCTTTCGCTATGGTTCACATGGTCAACGATATTTCCTTTTACGCCGGCTTCAGTGGTACTGGTAATGCCAACAGGCTTGTTATACGCAATTAAAACAGAGTTTTCCACCTCTTTAGGATCTATCGTCTGGCCATTAACGGTTACGATATCCCCAAAAAATACCTTGTCGCCCACCTTGGCCTTTTTGCCGTTGATGTATACATTTCCCTGTTCTATATACCTGTCGGCTGCTCTTCTGGAGCATAAACCGCTTTCACTAATGTATTTATTTAATCGGATGGTCGAATCAGACATGGGTATGGATATAAATTGAAATTATTTACAAAGAAATCAATTTATACCCATAAAAAATCAAAATATGTATTTTAAAAATCTGTTTCGTCTGCACTCGGTCCAAAACTTCCCGGTATAGGAATATCTAGTAACCTTAAAAACACACCCAGTTGCGCGCGGTGATGTACCACCTGGTTCAGGCTCATCCGGATCACATCTGCTTTAGGTTCTACACTATAAACCTGCTGTCCGTTTCTTAGTGTCCAGTCCTGGTCCAGTATGTCTTCGTTTTTATCCAGCAGGTGGCTACGGCCATCCTGCAGCGATTTTTCAAAATAAGCCAGCAGCTCGTCTGTATTTTTTACATCTGCCTGTTCATACGGATTATCTGCAAAATCAAGTTCATCAGTAGTTAAGGCCATCGAAATCCATGAGGGTAGTTCGGCAATGTGTGTGGCCAGTCTTTTAACGGTCATGCTTTTTGGATGTGGCTGCCAGTCAAATTTATCAGCCGGTACTCTTTCCAGCATTTTACGGGTAGTTACTGCTGCATCGTCCAATTCTTTCAAAAACATTTTAATCCTGTTCATCATGTTGCTTTTTAAATGGTTTAACATTAACAACACAAAGAAAGGAGTACACACTGACAACCCTATGGCAGTCTGTTTTTCTATTTTAAATTTTATTTGAAATTAAAGGGAAATCCTTGTTTTCTACATGCTCACGCTGTATGATCGCTGCCATTTTTTTGACTACATCCGGGTGTTTTGCTGCAAGGTTGTTGCGCTCTTTCGGATCTGCAATGAGGTCATATAAAAAGATCGGGGCATTTGCATCCTGTTTTACCTTTTCCCTGATGGCTTTCCATTTGCCCGCTCTTACTGCCTGTCTGCCACCCTGTTCATGAAATTCCCAGTATAAAAAATCATGTTGTTTTTGTGTGCCTTTATTCAACAGTAAAGGAAGGATAGAGATCCCGTCTGTTTTTACAGGCAAAGGTTTACCAATTGCTGCGGCAAAGCTGGGCATAAAGTCCCAGAAAGCTCCGATATGGTCAGAAACTGCCGGTTTAATCTTCCCTGGCCAGCAGGCAATCATCGGCTCCCGGATGCCGCCTTCGGTGAGCTGCCTTTTCGTGCCTTTAAAACCGCCGTTGCTGTTAAAAAAGTCGGGCTCATTGCCCCCCTCAGTATGAGGGCCGTTATCGCTGGTGAAAATGATCAGGGTTTGCTTTTCCAGTCCAAGTGCTTTTAATTGTTTTACCACTTCACCCACATACTTGTCCAGTTTGCTTACCATTGCTGCATAGGCCGAATGAGGGTAGGGTTGTGGCTGATAGTCAATGCCGTCCCAGGTATCCTTTACAACTTTAGGCTGCTCTTTAAATTTCTTTTTATAATATTCAAATGCCTGATCGTTTTCAGGCAGCTGCAATGCGGCATGCGGCAGGGTATAAGCCAGGTACATAAAGAAAGGATTGGATTGATTCGCTTTCATAAAAGCCATGGCCTGTTTCTGGATCAGCTCGGGGGCATATTGAGTTTGCCGGCTTAAGGTATTGCTCAGTTCAACCCGTTTTTCGTTATCCCATAGATGGTCAGGGAAAAAGTTATGCGATTGACGTTGGCAGTTATAGCCGTAAAACTGATCTACACCTTGCTTTACCGGATCGCCTTCGGAGCCTGGAAAACCCATGCCCCATTTGCCAAAAGCGCCGGTTTTATAACCCGCAGCTTTAAATAGTTCGGGCATAGTATATGTGGCATCCGGTAATGGCAGCTGTCCTTCCGGCTTAATTTCGTAATTGCCTCTTATTGGGGTATGGCCGGTATGCAGGCCAGTCATTAAGGATGCTCTTGAGGGTGCGCATACCGACGTGCCGGCATAAAACTGTGTAAAACGGATCCCGTTTGCCGCCAGCTTGTCTATGTTAGGGGTTTCTATGAGTTGCTGCCCGTAACAGCCCAGGTCACCGTAGCCCATGTCATCTGCTAAAATGAAAATTACATTGGGTTTTTGTTGCGCGCTCAAGTGTAGCGTTGTTAAGATCAGCAGGCTGGTAAAAAGGTATATTCTCATTTTTTTATTTAATAATACCTGACTTAGTAGTGACCTTTTAGGGATAAAATATCAAGAATGATGATTTCATTTTTTTCATTAATTCTATAAACCAGACGATGTTCCTTGTTTATTCTGCGAGACCATCTCCCTGATAGTTCATGCTTTAATTGTTCAGGTTTACCAATCCCTTCATAAGGATTTTCTTGAATAGCGAAAATAAGTTCCTGGATTTTCTTCAATACAGGCTTGTTACCAGATTTTTTCCAATATCTTAGATCTTCCAAAGCCTCTGGAGTATAAATTACTTCCACAAATCTTCGGTCGCTATTTTTACGCCTTTACCGTTTCTTATATCTTCTTCGCCTTGAAGAATCTTCTTAACAAACTCAGGGTCGTAAGGACTTTTTTCTTCAACTTTGAAATCAATCTTCAACGCTTTCATAAAAGCCTTAATAGCAGCCAGCTGCTCTTTGGTTTTCGGTTGTACAATTAGCGTTTCCATATTACGAAAATAGCAAATATTTTGCCAATACTCGGTATCGCTAACTTTGCGATCTATACTTTCTTTTAAGACTAACTCTGCTACTGCCATTATCATTAAGTGTTGATACAACAAAGATAATTAAAAAGCCATAATTAACCAAAAAGAAATATATTGTATTTAATGTCAATATTTTGGGTGCGTTACTCTTTTAAAGTGCCAAAGGCAAAATCTGCCGATGGCACTTGGCTATAGCCAATCCGCATAGCAATAAATGGTCCGCTTATGCCGGATTTTCCTGAACACCCCGTCGCCCTCTCTTGAGCCGGCTAAATTGGTGTTCCCCTCCAGGCCGACAATAAAGTCTCCCTGAATGCGCTCCGTTATCCCACAATGCGCAATTCGTTTTAAACTAGCAAAGTACAGCCCGTAAACTATGCCAGGCCTTGGCGCTGCAACCAATCTAGATGCCGGAAAAAGGGCAGGAGACCAGGCGGTTCGGGGCTGTTTATACCCAGCCTGCCCAAAAACCCAGCTCAGCCAGGCCGAGCACCAGGCCGCAGGCGCTTTGATACCCACGTAATCAAGATATCCCGCAACAGCGATACCACAATTTTCACAATTTGTTTCCCTAACTGGGTATTCCGGGGAAAATGGCCGCGGATTCCGCATTTAAACTGACACCCTATTCCGCTCCAAAGTGACGCCCGATTCCGGGGCAAAGTGGCCGTTTTGATAGCCAGAGCCACGTTTTTACCATCATCTTTCTTGAAAATCAGTTTGCGATTTTAGGTGTTTTTAAGCCCTTAGGCTCGCCGATACAACCTGAGCTGAGCTCTGTATCCGGAGGCAGATTTGGGATAGCTTAAATCGTCTTATTTGAGGTCGTCAGGTTGGAGCCCAGCAAAAAGCATCTTGAGCGCCTGGTCCCGGTTCTAAAACGTGCCCTGGATAAAGGTGAAGGAAATTTGATGGGTTAAGAGAAGGTAGTTCGGCAGGTTGAAGGGAATTGTTTATATTAGTTAAAGAGGAAGTAACTTTTTATACCACCCCGGCAACCGATTTATCGGCCACTTTGCCCCGGAATGAGGGGGTCACTTTCCCCGGAATACGCACTCAAAGCACATGTACAACGTAACCGTATTTCCAATAGTACAATTAAACGAACCCCGCAACATTTATTTCCGGAACAACCCATCAAATAAAAAGTATATACCGGGCAATAGCCACCATACTTATCGGATAATTAAAGAATCTATCGGCCATCAAAAAGCAGAAGGTTGTTGGATATTGTTATTTGACAATGCTAGCATGCTAAAGCATAAGCAAAAGCTAGGTTCTACTACTACCGGGTTTGGTGATCCTATAAATGTACTGCAGCTGTCTTTACAACACCAGTGTCTATCAATGGTATTGGTAAGCCATTCTTTAGCACCCTACACCGCCAGCAGAACAGACCTGATCTATAACCTAAATTTGATAGCAGCTGCCAATAACATCAGCATTTGTTTGCTCGATCATCTCGTAACTTACCCGGAAGGGTATTACAGTTACAGGGATAACGGGTTGTTAACGTATATGGATAATTAATAAAAAAGAAAGCGGGAACAAACCATGATGGTTGTCCCCGCTTAAATTAACGCTCTCGATGTAAACTTACATGAATTTATATACTTTCAAAAATAAATCTGATGTTTATTTTGATGACCTGTATATTGTATATAAATTCAATTCTAAAAATGGATTCTCCTGCTGTTGTGTTGTAGCTAGCAATGGCTCATACTTTCAACAGTTATCTATTATGCATTGAATTTTCTTATGACAATTTTGCCATATAACCGTATTCCAGCCTTCATTTATCAACTGATTTCTATAGTTATCTAATGTCTTTTTTAAAGCGACAAGAAACAAATTGGCATTTATTCTTAGCGTCTTTTTGTCAAAAAGTGGGTCAACGTATTTTCTCGAAATTGTCCAACCATTTTTTGTTTCACCTTGATGGAGAATCCCACATCTGACATTGGTATAAAATAATTCACCCATGCCAATAAACGCACCAAATAGCGGTTCATTATCAAAGAAGTCTCTAAATACCTCTAACCCCTTTCCTCGCAAGGTCGTGTCTTTTAGACCTAACCTGAAACATTGGTATGTTTCTATTAGTAAGCAGCAATTTGCCATTATCGAAAAGCCATTTTTGAATTCTCCCGGAACATTCTCCATTGGGGTTATATAACGCTCGGTCAGCCTTTGATATATGAAGTCTGCAATTGCCTGTTTAGACTGCACTTTGAAAAGGGCTTCATAGTCGTTGATAGATACGTTGCTGGAAAGTTTTGTCTCCTTTCTATCCTTTATCATAGATTTTTTTTATACAGGAAAATTTACGTCCCGCAATTTCGAAGCATGCATAAAGATCTCCTTGATTACTATTTATTGGAAAACTATTTTCATCCTTAAATAACAAGCTCTTAGTAGCATGAGGACCAATTTGGATATTAATTGCCAGATCATAATCAAAAGTTATATAATTACGTTTCCTTATCTTCAAGGTTGATTTCGCCCAAAACAACGTAATATTTTTTATATGGATCGGAGTTTTTGACAAATTAACGATCATTAAATCCTTATTCTCCATTGGTCCATATATATCCAGCCAGGCTTCTAAACGAAACCTATCTCTCCACATTTCCCACAGCTTTATCATTAAGAGAAAAGTCGAAAGCACTGCCGCATAAATGGCTACATCATCCCTGGTCATAGTTCAGTATTCTTGTTATCTAAAGGTACGACTTACATTCGACCATATGATGAGCTAAGAATTTTCAGGCTTATATAGTTCCGATTTGAAATCCATTTCTACATATTCTTTGAAATCGGTAGCCGCCATTTTATCGAAAAGTTCCAGGTATTCGTTTCTGATATCTTCATTCAGCGCTGGATTTTCAGCCACTAGCTTGCGATATTCCGTCGGATCATCAAGTGCTCCTAGCATCCCAATCCAATACTGCTGCCGCACCAAATAAAATTACATTTCTTTTTTTATTCATAGTTAAAGACATTACATCAGATTGAATTAACTTTCCTTTTATATAAGTTAAAATGTATTTTTAAGCGATGGAACCTGCTCTATTCAATATAATACTTGGTGGTCTAGCACTAGTAATTTTAATCCTACCATTTACTGGAAAGTTTCATGATGGAAGGCGAAAATGGTTTAAAGGTTTCACAACGATAGGATGGATTGTATTCACAGCATTTTTACTAACAATTCTCGTTACCTATTTAAAAGATCTACAATCGGTCAAAGAGGATAAGTTGAGATTAGAAGCTGCAAAAAAAGACTTAGAAGTGAGAGATTCGATTAGTAGAGATCGGGAAGAAAAAAACAACCTTGAAGTTATAACCGCTTTAGCGAAGTATAATTTAGATTATGACAGCAAACAAAAAGCGATAATAAAACTAATCAGAGATTCGGCAAAACAAGTATTCAATGTAAAAAGTGATATTCAACCAGTATTAGATATTGCTGATATAATTCTTGACAGTACTGCTTACCCAAACTATTATATAAAAATAGCTTTAAGATGTACAAAGGCGTCCGCCTATAATATCTCGATAAAAATGTATGTGATCAGTGAAACTAAAAATGGATTGTATTTTTTTTCCAGCATCAATTCAAATTATCTAATAAAAAATACCGATTTACAAGTCGAAAAGATCAGAACAACACCTCCGATTAAATTCTCAGAAACTGATAAAAGCATTAAAAGGTTTCATTTCCTATATGTAGGCAGCTATCAAAATCTAGAGGGGAAAAAAATACCATTTAATGAACTACTTAATTATAGTTTTGAAAGGCGAAGGATGGGGTTTCTCCCAGAACCATACAATTCCAAAATATTAGAAGCTTTTCTTAAAAATGGTGTTAAATTCTAATGAATAACCTATCCTCTCAATTAAAAGTATAAACTTCCATCCGATGTCATACCTATCATAACATTATTACAATAAATATCATAGAAGTTTAGCAATCTCTAAGCGATTCCACCGATTTACATAGATCAGACAAGAGTGATAACAGAGACTATAAAAATATAAGGCAGTGAAACGTTTAACCAGAAAGCATTGCAAAAAATATCAAATGGATAGCTGAAGTGTCTCTGTAATGGAGCTCCCGTCAATTTTGAATATGTATTGGGTATCCATTGGATAAGGGTTGGTTAACCCTTGCTATACCCTTAGGCTTAATCAATGCATGCGCAATACTTGCTTAGGATATGCCCGGCATACCAAACAAATCCACAACGCCCGGGGTTATTGATGTTTAATAACTAACAAGCATCATAAAAAACTATGGCAACATCAAACGGAGCATTCGGAGAACTTAAAGGCAAGCTAGGCAACCTGGTAAGCTATAACCTGAAAGGCAAAAACAGTAATCCGGCACATCGGTAAATCCAATAAAAAACCAACCGCAGCACAACTGGCTACAAGGCAAAAAATGGCCGCGGTAATTAAATTCCTGCGTCCGGCACTGCCATTTGTAAATGTAGGTTTTGAGCTGGAAGTGCTGGGAACCGATAAAAATCCGCACAATGCGGCGGTATCCTACAATGTTAAAAATGCCATGCAGGGTAGTTATCCAGATATAAGCCTGAATTACAGCAAGGTTCTGCTCAGTAAAGGATCTCTGGAGCCTGCAATCGATCCTGGAGCCACACTTACAGGCACACTACTGGAACTTACCTGGCAGGTTGCCGCAGATATGGACTGGGGCATTAAAAACGACCGGGCTATGCTGTTCATTTACTGCCCTGAACTGGATAAAGCGGTTTATGTATGGAGCGGTTCCAGACGAAGTACCGGTAAAGATGAAATAGAACTGCCTTTAAATTATGTTGACAAAGAGTTGCAGGTTTATATTGCTTTTAAAGCGGATAACGGGAAAAGTATGAGTAATAGTGTGTGGGTGGGATTGGTTGCGTTTAATTGAAGGTTTGGGAGCGAAAACGTCGTTTTATAGAGAGAGATTAGTAAATTTATTTCGTAGATCCTGTTTTCAGGTTAAAGAACACCCGCATATTGCCGCGATTGCCCCTCATTTTTGTACCTCGCCTTCTTTAAATTTGGGTGATAAATAAACAAAGAGTACAATGAGAAAAGTTATTGCAGCTATCAATATGACACTTGACGGGTCCTGCGACCATACGGCAGGAATCCCAGATGAAGAGGTACATCAACATTACACAGATCTGTTAAATAACGCAGACACCATTTTATATGGAAGGATAACCTATCAGCTGATGGAATATTGGCGAACTGTCTTAGAAAATCCTTCCGATAAAAAATCAATGAATGACTTTGCTGTTGCTATAGACAAAATTCCAAAAATTGTCTTTTCTCATACCCTCAAAGATGTAGATTGGGACAGCACAAGATTGTCAGATAAAGCTATTGAAGAAGAAGTTTTAAAACTCAAACAACAATCGGGTAAAGACATTTTAGTTGGCAGCCGGAGTTTAATTATACAGCTAATGAAACTTAATTTGCTTGATGAATTGCAGCTTTGTATTTACCCTGTGATAGCTGGATCAGTTTTACCGCTATTTGAAAACATAAAAGACAGGACCCTTCTTAAACTTATAAAGACAAAAACTTTTAGCGGTGGTGCTGTAATGCTTTACTACGAGCCAGGCCCTGGTTGATGCTTTACACAAAGGTAGGCTATAACCCCATTCATCTACTGCCCTGAAATGGATTGGATAAGGTGGTTGGTGTGGGTGTGGTAAACCCTGTTACCGGTTCATGTTCACCCTGTAAATCTTTCAATATCAAAATCTGGCGTTTCTGCAGAATGAATTTGGGCATTTATGCTGTATATTGGTTATTCCTATGTACTGATTATTCAAATTTCTGTTTTAGATGTTCATAAAACCTTTATTTCCGTTTGTGCTTTTTCCGGTTAGATTAAGGAGCGTATTCATCCTTTTGATGGTTTGTTTGCAAATGGCGTTTTCATGTGGGAAGGTCAGGGCGCAAAAGAAAGTCTTAAATTTTAAACACCTTACCATAAATGAAGGCTTATCGCAAAACACGATATTTTGTATTTACCAGGACCAACAGGGATTTATATGGTTGGGTACTGAAGACGGGCTTAACAGGTATGACGGCTATGAATTTAGAACCTTTAAAAACGAACTTAATAAAAACAAAAGTCTTAAAAATAACCAGGTTAATGCCATTGCGGAAGATGGGCAAAACCGTTTGGTAATTGGTACGCATGGAGGCATCAGCATTTTTAACAGAGACACAGAGGATTTTACCAATATCAATATTCCATCGTCTAAAAAAGACAGTCAGTCGGCCAATTTTGTAACCGCTGTTGTTTCTGATGGACAGGGAAAGATGTGGCTGGGCACCTATGACGGGCTAAAGGTCTACGATCAGGAAATCGGGAGATTTATGACGGTACACCTTCCGGGTGCATTTAATCAAAAGAATGTTCAGACGCTTTTTATAGACAATACAGAAAAATTGTGGATCAGCTTTAAAAATGAATTAAGGTGTCTGGATCTTAAACTATTTCGTTTTGTCGCTTTACCGAAGCCATTAATTGCTGAGCTGAAAAAAAAACAAGCCAATATCAGGCTGATCAAGCAGGATAAAAATGGAAATTTATGGCTTGGAAGCGAACAATCAGGTCTTTTTTTCTATGATAAATCCAGTGAACGCTGTATCAATTATGTAAATAGCCTCAAAAATGTAAATTCGCTGCCTTCGGATGTTGTTAGGGATGTCTTGTTCAACAATGATGGCCTGGTTTGGATTGCCACCAGGAATGGACTGAGTATTTTTGATCCGCTTAGTGGTAACTTTACAAATTTTAAGCACGATAAATATGATGCAGCAAGCCTGTCTCACAAATCGGTGCTGAAAATTATGAAAGACCGGACCGGAAGTATATGGATCGGTACTTATGCTGGCGGAGTTAACATTTACAATCCCGTAAACCTCAATTTTATTAATATCGGAGAGCAAATGGGCAGTAACCCTGGGCTTACCAATCCGGTTGTCAGTTCTATTGTTGCTACTGCAAATGACGATTTATGGATAGGCACTGAAGGAGGAGGACTAAATCTTGTAAACAGGACTACCGGAAAATATGAATTCCATAACCTGGTGAGGCGTGATTTAATGGCATCAGAGAACATTATAAAATCGCTGTCGAGGGATTTTAAGGGTAACCTTTGGGTGGGTGCATTTGATGGCTTGTATTATTTTGACCTGAACAGAAAGCAATTTACTGAACAGCGGTTAAAAATGGGTTCAGGTTTTAAAGGACGGGTACAGGTTTATGCGGTTTTGGCCGATTCGTTGGCTGTTTGGGCAGGCACAAATGGGGGCGGGCTCGTCTATTATGATCCAGCAAACAAAACAGAAAAAGTTTTTACGCATAGTGACGAAAATCTCAATTCAATTATAGGAAACTATGTAAGTGCCCTTGTTAAGGATAAATATGGCAACCTTTGGGTGGCTACGTTACAGGGACTTTGCTATTTAGATGTGCAACGAGACAAGTTTAAACGGTATGTTCACAATCCTGCCAGTAAGTATAGCCTGACAGGCAATAACGTGATTTCACTCTTTATAGATAACCAGGACCGGCTTTGGATTGGCACCAGGGGGGCAGGCTTAAATCTCTATGAGCCTAAATCGGATAGGTTTTATGCGTTTACAGAACAAAATGGCCTGGCCAATAATGTAATCCGGGCCATTAATCAGGATAAAGGAGGAAACCTGTGGGTAAGCAGCAATAAGGGTTTGACAAGGTTAAACATTGCATTAGATAATGGTAAACCTATATTGAAGACCTTGAAAAATTATACTGTAGCGGATGGCCTGCAAAGTAACCAGTTTTTTTCCGGGGCTACCACCCGTTCTGCCAGATCTGAACTTTTTTTTGGTGGCATCAATGGGGTTACTTCCTTTTTTCCAGACCAGATACAGGTTAATAAAAACACGCCTGGCATCGTATTTACAGATTTTTTGATCCACAACAAAAGACTGCCTATTGGTACAGATGGATCACCGATGAAGAAACACATTAATGAAAGCCGTAAAATTACCATTGCTTATGACCAGGCTTACATTACAGTAAAATTTGCTGCTCTGGATTTTATCAATGCCGCCAAAAATAGCTATGCCTATAAACTAGATGGGCTGCGGAATGAAGACTGGCATTTTGTGGGCAACCAGAGAACAGCCACTTATACCAACCTGAGCCCAGGTAAGTATACATTTATGGTTAAGGCCAGTAACAATGATGGCTTGTGGGGTAAAACGGTTTCTGAAATCAGTATCGAAGTATTACCCCCCTGGTATAAAACCTGGTGGGCGTATATGTTATACCTTGCCATTTTTAGTGCATTGCTGTACCTGTTCTACTATTTCTCGCTGGCAACTGCAAAACTGAAAAATGAACTGGATTTTGAACAGCGTAACCATGAAAAGGACCTGGAACTGTCTCAAAGAAAATTAACCTTTTTTACACATATCTCTCATGAGATTAAAACTCCACTTACTTTAATCCTTTCGCCGATAGAAAAATTACTGGACAACCGGACCTTAAACAATAAGGTACAGCAACAGCTTCAGCTGATCCATAGAAATGGGGAAAGGTTAATGCAACTGACCAGCCAGTTGCTGGACTACCGAAAATTTGAGACGGGGAATATGAAATTACAAGCGGCGGAAGGGGATATGGTAAAGTTTAACAGGGAAATCGTTGCCATGTTCCAGCCTTATGCCGCTAGCAAGGGCATAAATTTAGAGCTGTTTACTACACAAAGGAGCATTAACCTGTGGTTTGACAGCGATAAGATGGAAAAGATAATGTACAACCTAATTTCCAATGCGCTGAAATTTACACCGGCTGGCGGAAGTGTTGTTGTACAGTTGGATCTTGCTAAAGATAATGATCGGGAAGAACTGGTTTTACAGGTTGAAGATAATGGCATAGGTATAGCCCCTGAAAACTTAGATGCCATTTTTGATCAGTTTCAGTATTACAATACACATGGACTGAACCATAAAGGTACAGGGCTTGGGCTTACCTTTTCTAAGGGCCTGGTTGAAATGCACCATGGTAAAATTGAGGTTTCGAGTACAGTAGCCACTGGAGAGACGGAAGGGAAAACTATTTTTAAATTGAGATTGCCATTGGGTAACAGTCATTTACAGCAGGATGAGTTGCTCCTGGAGGATGTCAATAGTGAAGATATTGTAGCCTACCAGCAGGCAACACCATTGGAGTTAAACGCTGAAACCTTAATTCAAAAAGAAAACTTGCTGACTGCAGCAAGCCAGCAAAGGCTGGTATTGCTAATTGTTGAAGACAATGAGGAAGTATTGCAATTTGTAGCAAATCATTTTAGTGCCCATTTTGAAGTTTTGAGGGCTGTTGATGGAAACTCGGGCTGGGAACAGGCAAAAGAATCTCTGCCAGACCTGGTGATCAGTGATGTAATGATGCCAGGTATAACCGGTATTACGCTTTGTTCGAAAATTAAATCTGACCCCGTAACCAGCCATATCCCAGTGATCCTGTTAACTGCGAGGGAAGCATTATTGTTTAAAATTGAAGGCTTGGAAACGGGAGCTGATGATTATATCGTTAAACCTTTCAATCTTAAATACCTGGAGGCCAGGGTTTGGAACCTGCTGGAGTCGCGGAGGAAATTACGGGAAAAGTTTAGCAGGAACATGACTTTGCAGCCCCTCAACATAGCGGTGAGTTCGCTTGATGAGAAATTTTTAGAAAAAGCGATAAAGTATGTAGAAGTGCATATGGCAAAAGATACATTGGGCGTAGAAGAACTGAGCAGGGAGGTGGGCATGAGTAAAACCACATTGTACCGCAAGTTAAAGGCACTGACCAATCAGAATACAAATGAATTTATCAGAACGATTCGCTTAAACAGGGCAGCCCAGCTGCTGCTTCAGCAAAAACTGAATGTAAGTGAAGTGGCTTATTATGTAGGCTTCAACGACCAGGATTATTTCAGGAAATGCTTTAAAGAACAGTTTGGAACGACACCTAAGGATTATGCTAATAAATCCGTCTGATCTGTATCCCATTTAAAATGGTTGTTCCTTTTACAGGAAGAAAATTAACGGTAATGCCAGTGTTTTCAGTAACATGAACCGGAGTTTTAAATGAAAAAGCATTTGCGGCAACCAGGTTACTGCCTATTCCCTGCATAATGGTATTGCCATTAATCTCTACATCAAAGGAACGCTCCTTAAATTCTTCTTTAATTGTGGCTACTGAACCAAGGTCGTAGGCCAGCGCTTGCGGCTGTACTTTAGCTTGTAGTTCTGCAAAATGGAGTATAACTTCATATTCACCTGGCGGTACATCTGCCTTGAAATTTTCGATTCCGGTACGTTGTGTTTGGTATATGGGGTCTAAATGAGTACCTGATATGGCTTTGCTACTGCCAAAACTTAACCTCATCGTGTCGGCCATGGCAAATCTTGTTCCCCCGGTATACCCCCAGGATCCTTTAACGTAAGGCTGTTCCGGTAACCAAACCTGCTTAGACAATTCCTCCGTAAAATAGCGGGTATCTCCCATACTTACATTAATTGCTTCGAAGGGTATCTCGGTATTGTTTAACTGCTGTGGTACTAGCTTAGCCTGGATCGGGTATATATCCGTAAGCATATGCCCGTTTGTATTTGTTGTGGCCTGAAGTGTATTTAAGCCTGCTTTAAAATCGAGGGTAAACGTGGCTACACCCCCTGATGAGGGTTTTGTTCCTATGTTTTTCCCATTTGCCAGTAATGCTACTAAAGGCTGGTTGCTATAAACCCGAACAGTTTGAGGTACAGTATTGTTGGCATTGGCAATACCGCTGATTACCTTACGGTTACCCATACCTATTTTAAGGAAAGGCTGTGTCAAAAGGTTAGCCTGATAAAAATAATAGGTGTCTTTTGGTTTTCTGTCTATCGTTAAAAGTCCTTTATTGTTGATGTGCGGGTCGGTTTCCATTCGTTCTTCCGAACTGAAATCGGCCAGGTTCCAGGCCATGCCTGCGGCAACAAATGGTCGGTCGAGCATGGCCTTCAGGTAAAACTGGTGATAATTGAGCGCATACTCTATGCTCTTGTCAAACCGGAGGGGCTGGTTACTTTGGATACGGCTATCGGCATCAGCACCATATTCGGTTACCAGCAGTGGTTTTTCGGGAAGCAATTTATGGTGCATATCCAGAAAATCGGCAAAGCCCTGCAACTTTCCGGAATACCAGCCCTGATAAAGGTTCCAGCCAACCAGCATCGGAATTTTTGTTAAACCAACACGATTGTAAAGGTTAAAATTGCCATGGTTGGGGATCATGGTATACCTGGATGGGTCAGTTTTACGGGTCAGTGCTTCGAGCTCCCGGGCCAGCTGGGCCACATTTTTTAAATAGATTTCTCTGCGTACAGTATCGTTTCCGAAGGATGGCAGCCGCAACAAAACTTCATTCATATACGCCCAGATGATCACACTTGGGTGGTTGAAGTTCTGTTTGATCATTTCCAGCTGCATGGTTTTGCTGTTTGCAGAGAAGGGCTCACTTTCTGTAATGGCATTTACGATTGGAATTTCAACGGAGCACAAGATACCCATCCTGTCGCAGGCTTCCAGTACAGATTGGTCTTGCGGATAATGTGCAACACGCAGAAAATTACCCCCCATCTCTTTCAGCAGTTCCACATCCCTTACCGCAAGTTGATCAGGTACAGCATTGGCCATATCCTTGTAGTCCTGGTGCCTGCTGGCCCCAATGAGTTTAAGTGGTTTGCCATTCAGGAAAAAACCTTTGCCGGCATCAAACTTAAACCACCTGAAGCCTAAAGGCATGGTCATCTGGTCTAAAACTGTTCCACCTTGGGCATGTTTAATTGTTGTGGTTATGGTATATAGGGCCGGACTATCGGGCAACCATAATTCGGGATTTTTGATTTCCGGTAAACTGATTTCAAAGGGCTCTTCCAAGCCGGCCTTAACTGTTTTATTTTGTGTGGCAATCAGTTTGCCCTTGTAGTTAATTGTACAGCTGATCAGCAGTTTTTCAGCGGTACCACTGTTATTACTAATTAAACCCCGCAATTTTACTTTGGCTTTGGCCGCAGTAACTTCCGGGGTAGTGACAAATATGCTTTTTGAACCATGATCGCCCATACTAAAATGGATCTTTTCTAATGCAGTTAAATGTACATCGCGATACAGGCCACCAAAAAAGGTGAAATCTGCGCTCAGCGGCGGTACATCTGCATTAAATACATTGTTTACCTTAATGCTGAGTTCATTTATACCTTCGGTAAAGTTTGCGTATTTGCCGATATTGACATGGAAACCAGTATAGCCACCGGTGTGGCGGGCTATCTTTTTTCCGTTCATATAAACTTCCGTTTGTTGGTTGGCGCCTTCAAAATCAAGGTAAATTTCCTTGTTTTTCCAGTTTGCCGGCAATATCAGTGTTTTGGTATACCAGCCATCGCCACGGTAATAACCCGGTTGATCATCATTCACATCATGTGTATTCCAACTGTGCGGAATGGTAACGTTATCCCAAAGGGAGGTATCGGCCAATTGTTGCGGATAGCTTAAATTGCCCCGGTGAAATTTCCAGTCTGTATTGATGGTACGGGTTATTCTCTGTGCAGATAATGAGGTAAATGTAAGTAGCAACAGCATTAAATTTAGTAATGTTGCCGCGTGCGGATTTTTTGGTACAGTCATTTTTTATTATTTAACGGCCATTGTGGTTTGTTGCATCCAGGTATTGTATCAGCTGGTATCTATTCAGGTTGAGCTGCTTCATTAAATCCAGCATAGGGGTATATTCCTGGTAAGCATGGTCTACTATGCCTTTGTTGGCATCAATATTAGAGGGCTCTGCACCTTCAAGTGTTGGGTCGTTATCCTGATATTTGAACCAATGCCAGCCAACACAGTGTTTTGATTCGAGCAGTGCCAGGCAAAAATTCTGGTAGGCTTTGCCACGGTCTTCCTGGGTTTTTACAATCCAGCCCGCACCAGAGGTATTGGGCAGTCCAGAGTCTTCTGCTTTGGTATAAAATTCGGTAATGATAAAAGGTTTGCCGGTCCAGTTTGCCCAGTTTTGCATTTGTATTTTATCTGGTGTCCATGTGCCGTAATAATTGATGGTTACAATGTCAAGATAATTGCCTGCGGCTTTCATAAAAGCAGGTATATTTTTTTCTGAAGCATAGAAACGGCAGCCTAGATACAGGTGGTTGGGATCATGTTTTTTAATCGCTTTGGTTACAACAGAGAAATACTTATCGGCTACTACGGCCAGAAATTCTGCCCGATGTTGATCATTGATCTGTTCAGTTGTAATCCCCTTTTTTTTCATCCATGCTTTGGCAGCAATGTATCCCGGATCAGCTGTGTTTTTCAGGTTTAAATAACCCTCCAGGTTTTTCAGGTTAAGCGGCATTTCGTTATCAGAAAAATAACCCAGCAGATTGGGGTCATCCTGATAAGTGCTTAGTTTTTTTGCCTGTTCGTTACAGAAAGTCTCAAATCCAGGATCAAAAACAAAGATGGTATTGTTCGGGTAAGCCTTATGTCCCGGAACCTGGTAAGTTCCACCGCGTTTTTCGCCGTATGCAGCCATAAAGTTAAGGTTGAGGGTATAGGCCAGCGGTTTTTTTGCGGTATGGTTAATTTGAATGATACTTTCCGTATCAGACCATGAGCCGGTACCATTAAAACCATTTTCGCCCAACATGGTAGTGGTTTCAGCCATCCAGTTGTTTTTGTTGCCGAATTTTTCAGCAAATGCCAGCTGGTTTCGTTTTGAAGAACCTGTATTCAGGCTATTTACTGCAATGTGCATATTGTGATAGCCTTCAGGATCTATGATCCACCACCTTCCATTTTTTTTAAGGGTGCGAAAAAAGCCGGTACCGTTTAATTTTTGACTGGCATCACTGCCGTATTTGTTTAATACTGGTTGTTGTGAGACCTGGAGATCGGTAAAGTTGTTGATCAGCCTGGTTTCAAATGTCGCCCAGTTTGCGATCTTCACTTTTCCGTCCGGTCCCCGCTTCCAGACCTTTGCTTTTACAAATTCGGGCTTATAGTTTCCGGTTTGCTGGGCGTTGCAAAAAAAAGTGGAGGAGAATAATAGGAATAGGGGTACAAACCGTCGGTATCGCATCGTTTTCATCTGTTTATTTATTATTGTTTCATTTTAGACAGGCCAGGCAAGATACAAGAAGGGCTACATTTAAATCCTTGTTCAGCATTCAAATTGGCAGGGTAAATCAACCATTTTGAATTTGGAAGATTTACCCTGCTCATCTGTAAGATATTTACTTTTTGATAAGCTTAAGCGGTAATATCTTAGCATAGTTTAATTAGTGTTTTAATTTCATGGACAGGAACCGGACTTATTTATTGCTTATAACTTTTTTTTTGATAGCTGCAGTTTTCCTCTTCTTTCGCCTGCTGATCTGAAACATTATAAAAAACACAACCAGATTATAAACCTTTAATTCGAGTTATTATGAGATCATGTTACCAAAACATGTTGCGACTTTGTTTGTTGCTGCTCTGTTTTTTCCTCCAGAATAATCTTTTCGCGCAGGAGCGGGTGATTACTGGTAAGGTAAGTTCAGATCAGGAAACCCTGCCGGGGGTTGGCATCAGCATTAAGGGCAGCAAAAAAACTGCTGTTACGGATATCAATGGCGCCTTTAAAATTAGTGTAGCCAGTACTGATGTATTGTTGTTCAGTTATGTCGGCTTTATAACTACTGAGGTACCTGTTTCATCTGTTAACGGAACTGTTTTAAATGTTACTTTAAAGAAAGATGTGTCAGACCTTGATGAGGTTATCGTAGTAGGGTATGGTACGCAGCGTAAAAGTGATGTTTCCGGCTCTATTGTTTCAGTTAAGGCAGACGCAATGAATGCCATTCCTACCACGAGCATCAGTGAAATGCTAAGGGGTAAAGCATCGGGGGTGCAGATCACTACAGAGAGTTCGCGACCCGGCGGTAGTTCCAGCATACTGATCCGTGGACAACGGTCTTTATCTGGCGGTAATGCGCCACTTTATATTGTAGATAATGTTCCTGTAAACAATATTAACGACATCAACTCGGCCGATATCGCTTCGGTAGAAATACTTAAAGATGCGGCTTCTCAGGCCATTTACGGCACCAGGGCAGCGAACGGTGTAATCCTGATCACCACCAAACGTGGTGTTGCGGGGAAAGTTTCGGTTGATTACAATGGTTATACCGGTGTACAGCAGTTGAAAAAGAATTTCTCCTTGTACAATGGCACAGAGTGGGCAAACCTTCGACGTGAGGCTTTCCGGACGGAGGATCCTCAGGAAAATTACGAAAGTGATGAGGTGGTATTTGATAATATGGCGCTCGAAGTATTGAACAATGGAAATGCGATTGACTGGCAGAAGTTTATGATCAAAGATGCCTGGTCGCAAAAGCATGATGTAAGTGTACGCGGTGGTGGAGAAAAAACACAGATCGCTGGCTCACTAGGGTATTTTGATCAGCAGGGTATGGTTGAAAAATCCGGTTTTAAGCGTGGAACAGCACGTTTAAACATCGATCAGAAAATAAACAAAGTAGTTAGTATCGGTGCCAATATTTCTTTTACCCGCAGTAAGATTAACCAGGAAGACGGGAACCTTGACCAGTATATCATTACCACTCCACTGGCACAGCCCTACGACGCCGATGGTAACCTGCAATTGTTTGTGAATGGGGAAAGGAATGTCACTAATCCAAAGTTTTTAAATGATCAAACTGTAGACGAAACCACAACAAACAGGTTATTGTTTAATATATTTGGTAATTTCGACCTGTTTAAAGGGTTCAGGTATCGCATTAATGCTAACGTCAATGCCCGAAACAATGAAGCCGGGACTTATCGCAATAAAGCTTATTTAAAAGGCAGTAATATCGGTAATTATGCCACCATCAAGTCTGGCAATTACAACGATTACCTGGTAGAAAATATCATTTCCTATAACAAAGACCTGAATCAAAAAAATAGGTTTGATGTGACCTTACTGCAAAGTGTCTACAAGGAGATCAGCAGGGCCACGGGGCTTTCCGGCTCTCAATTGCCTACAGACATTTTAGGATATAATGGCCTGCCTTCTGCCCAGGTTATGGGGACACCTACCCGTGAAGTAACCGACAGGACTTTACTCTCGTATATGGGGCGTTTCAGGTATACTTTAATGGACAAATATCTTTTCACCCTTACCAGCAGGATTGATGGATCGTCTGTATTTGGTCCGGTAAATAAATATGGCATATTTCCTTCTGCATCATTTGCCTGGAGAATTGAACAGGAAGGATTTATGAAATCGCTGGAATGGATAAATCAGCTAAAGTTCAGGATAAATTACGGACAGGTAGGTAACCAGGCGGTAAGCCCCTATACAACTTTAGGCGAAGTGAATTCTTATCCCTTTTTATTTGGGGACGGATCGTTTCAGACTGGTTATCTGCCAAACAATAGCCTTTCAAACCCGAACCTTAAATGGGAAACTACAACTTCGCTAAACCTGGGCTTAGACTTCGATTTCTTTAATGGAAGAGTTGCCGGTGCCTTTGAATGGTATAACACCGATACGAAAGATCTTTTGGTGAGCAAATCTATTAACCAGTCGCTCGGCTATAGTTCTGTGTTGATCAATTTAGGAAAGGTGAACAATAAAGGTGTAGAGCTGCAGTTAAGTACTGTTCCTGTTAAGACCAATAACTTTACCTGGGGCATAGACCTTACCTATACGGCAAATCGAAACAAACTGGTAAAAATTACAGGAGATGTAGATGAACAAGGGAATCCTGTAAACGATCTGAATAACAATTGGTTTATCGGAAAGCCGATCAATGTTTACTATAATTATATTTTCGATGGCATATGGCAACTTGGCGATGACATCGCAAATTCGCATATGCCCACTGCCAGACCAGGAGATATCCGTGTCAGGGATATCAATGGCGACAATACAATCGATGCCGGAGACAGGGACATCATCTTCAGAGACCCTAAATGGTTTGGCTCATTTGGTACAAGTTTGAAATATAAGGCTTTTGATTTGTACCTGGATTTTTATACTGTGCAAGGCTCACTTAGAAGCAATCCTTATTTGTACGATTTCAACAGCGGAGGTGCGTTAAGTGGAAAAAACAATGGAATAAGGGTTAACTATTGGACCCCGGAGAATCCTTCAAACGAGTTTCCGCGTCCGAGATTTAGTTCAAGTACCCAATTCTTTTCTTCATTGGGTTATCAGGACAATTCCTATATCCAGTTCAGAACAGCTACAATCGGATATACTTTGCCGGTTAAACTGGTTAACAAGCTTGGTGTGCAGCGTATAAGAGCCTATGTAACCGGGAATAATATTTTTAATAAAACGGACTATTCATCCTATAGTCCTGAAGTAACGGCCGGTGGTTATCCGGAGCCAAGAATTTTCCTTTTTGGTCTTAATGTTTCATTTTAATACAACCATCATGAAAAAATTAATTTATTTATCTACACTGTTGCTGTTGTTTACAGTTTCCTGTAAAGATGTTCTGGATGAAGAAAGTAAGGATAAAATTACTGCCGATGCCGTATTTAATACTCCTGAAGGTTTAGGTACTGCAGTAATAGCACTGTATAACCTGGACCGGGACATTTATCGAAATGATTCTGAATCAACGGTTTGGACCAGTTTTATCCGTGCTGACGACCTGTCCGTTACCAGAGCAGGAGGAGGTGTTGGCTTTGCGAGGTATGATAACACCATCAATGCCTCAACTGCGCAGGTCAAGCTTTTTTGGAGCCATTACTATACCATCATTGAACGTGCAAACAAAATTATCATGGCAGGTGAAAACCTGGGACTGGAAAATGCTGATGTTGCCCAGGCAGTGGCAGAGGCTAAATGTTTCCGGGCAAGATCTTACTTTTATCTTTTCCGCACGTATGATCGGATTGTTCTGAACACGCAGGCAACCAGTGTTGATAATTTAGAACGGACCTATACGCCAGCTCAACCAGAAGATGTTTACGCACTGATGTATGCTGATCTTGATTTTGCAATTAAAGTGCTCAGCTATACACCAAAAAATATAGGTCGTTTTACACAAGGTGTAGCAAGGCACGTAAAGGCTGAGGTGGCACTATGGAAAAAAGATTATACGGAGGCCGCATTACAGGCAGATGAAATTATCACCAAAGGACCTTATAAATTATTGATGGATCCGGCAGATATTTTCAAGGGAGCAAATTTAAACCATACTGAAGCTATTTTTGTAAGCCAGTGGGATAGGGCAGCCGGTGGATCGGTGGGAAACCCCACAGGGCACCGTTTAGCAAAATATTTTGTTCCTAATTATATTAAACAGGCAGGTATTCAGATTACCGAAGCTAATGGCGGGGTAGGATGGGGACGTACGTACCCTAACCCTTATTTACTGAGTTTATATGCGGCAAATGATAAACGCCTGAATTCATTTTATAAGCTTTTTTGGGTATATGACGATCCAGGCACGCTTCCCCCGGGAAAAACACTGGGTGCGAAGGTTACCACTACAAATGCTTCGGTTTATTTTGATCAGTTGTATCCTGCATGTTTTAAATATGTAGACCAATGGACAAAATTAGCCCCGGACGAAGCGCAGAGTTTTAAAGACATTATCATTTATCGATTGGCAGAGACTTACCTGATCGGTGCTGAAGCACACATGCACATTGGCGGTGCCAGTGATCCATTGGCAGTCCAATATATGAGTAAAATACGTGAGAGAGCTGGTTTGGGTGTTTTCACAGGACAGGTAACTGAAAACCTGATCCTGGATGAAGATGCCCGTGAACTCGCTTTTGAAGGGCAACGCTGGTATATGCTAAAGCGATTAGGCAAGTTGGTTGCACAGATTAAACTTTATGCAGGTGATCCGTATGTTAATGCAGTTCAGGCCAGAACGGGTATAAAGGATTATCACGTCAGATGGCCAATACCACAATCTGAAATTGACAACATGAAAGGGAAGGGAGATTTTATTCAGAATCCGGGCTATCCGCAGTAGTAGCATACTTCCTGAAATTAACCATAAACCAGATAAACCATGAGAAGAAAAATTGAACTTGCATTGCTTTTAGCAGCGGTAACTATATCCGGCTGTCAGAAAGCGGATTTTCCCAAGGAGGAGCAGTTGGATGCCAAAAAACAAAGCGATTTTGGTATAAACTTGGTCACAACGACTTATTATGTAGACAATGTAAACGGGAATGACAGTAACAATGGAACCAGCACTACAACCGCCTGGAAAAATATTTCTAAGGTAAATTCAGTTACTTTTTTACCAGGTAACCAAATTCTATTTAAGGCCGGAGGGAGCTGGACCAATCGCTTAAGGCCCCTGGGCTCGGGTACCAGCGGCAGTCCGATTGTAATTGGCAGCTATGGGAGCGGTAACAGGCCTAAAATAAACGGGGCTGGTGTAGCTGAGGGTGCCATCTATCTGCACAATCAACAGTACTGGGAAATCAATGATATTGAGGTAACCAATTATAATTCTGCTGAAGAAGGTGGGATAAGTATAACTTCCTGGGAAAGTAACAACACCACAAACTATGCAAATGTAACCTTACCAGCACAGGCTGTAAAAAACAATACCCCTAAAATCGGTATCCTTGTTAACGCTGAAAATGCCGGCGCTATCAACCATATCTACCTTAATAATGTATACGTACATGGTGTAAATGGAACAATTGACCAGGCTGATGAAGATAGTAAAAACAACGGTGGGGTGGCTTTCACGGTAACAGGAACAACTACACAGACCTGGTTTAACGATATTGTAATTGACGGCTGTACCATCAGTAATGTAGACCGTACAGGTTTATTTACCAGTTCTACCTGGGATGACCGGACTTTTAGCGTCAACACCAACTGGAAACCTACTACGGGCCTGATCATTAAAAATACAACCTTTAACAATATTGGCGCCAACGCCCTGATTGTGAGAGTGGCAGACCATGCCTTAATTGAACACAACCTTTTTGATTATTGTGCCATTAAAATTTCTGGAAACGCAGGCTTTAATTTCAATACGGACTATACCAAATGGCAATACAACGAATGCCGGTTTACAAAGGCGAATGTGGGCGACCGCGATGCAGGAGGTTTAGATGCTGATTATAAAACTAAAAATACCATTATTCAATACAATTACCTGCATGATAACGATTATGGAATGCTGATAACCGGAGGTGGAAACAGCTTTAATGACAATACACAGGTTAAATACAACATCATAGAAAATGATGGCAAGCAGGCCCATCCATCTAATGGTAAGTTCTCTTTCAAAATTGCAGGGGCGGCAACGAATACGCAGGTGTATAACAATACCTTCAACATTAAGGCTGGCTGGAACAACATCAGTATCTTTTTGCATTCGCAGTGGACGGTATGGCCTTCGGCAACTACTTATACCAATAACATCATTAGAAATGCTGCTGCAAGTTCTGCTTACACCATGGGCAGCAGTACCGGCAATTCATTCGATTACAATATTTTTAATATGAATGTTGCCACCAACCAACCTTCGCAGGTGCATAGTGTTACCGGTTTTGTGAAACTGGTTAACCCGGATACAGGTGATCCAAACGGGTATAAGTTGCAAACGGGTTCTGTAGCCCTGCTCGCCGGTAAATTAATTACCGGAAATGGTGGCAAAGACTATTTTGGAAATACAGTATCTTCAACAACAGCACCGAATATTGGTGCATACAACGGACCAGGGTTGTAATTAATTTTTTGTTATATAGCCGTGGGTAAACTTTGCCCATGGCTCTTTATTTTTGTATATATGTTTAAGAACTACCTCATTTTGTTACTTGTTTGCTTTATAAGCCCGAATTTTGTTCATGCTGTCACTCCTTTGTTTAACCAGGTGTATTATGTGGATGCACAACTTGGAAAAGACAACAATGACGGGCTAAGTGAAACAAGACCATGGAAAAGTTTAGCTAAAATAAATGGGACAAAATTTAGTCCTGGTGCGGAGATATTGTTCAAAGCAGCACAAACATGGGTTGGGCAGCTGCATCCTCAGGGATCGGGCAGTAAAACACAGCCAATTCGTATTGGCAGTTATGGTAAAGGGAAAAAACCACACATTGCTGGTAATGGTATCGCTAATGGGGCTGTTTACCTGTATAACCAACAGTACTGGGAGCTGCGTAATCTTGAAATTACCAATTACAATCCTATGGAAGAGCATGGGGCAAGCTTAAAAAACTGGGAAAAGAACAATACCAATGCGTATGTATTACCCGTATTGCCACCACAATTAAAAAACAGCAACGTACCTAAGTATGGAATTTATGTTTTAGCAAAGGACCTTGGTGAAGTGGCTCATATTAAGATGATCAATATAGAAGTTCATGGTGTGAACGGCTACATTAATCAGGCCGATGAGAAAAGTAAAGATAACGGTGGTATCTTTTTTAAGATTATCGGGGAAGAAATACCTACTTATTTTAATGAGGTATTAATTGACTCCTGCAATATTCACGATGTTGACCGTACCGGATTGGTCATCTGCAGCTCAACCTGGAGCCAGCGTACCTTAAATGATCCTGGAAACTGGAAACCATCGCGGAACATAAGGATCAGCAATTGCAGGTTCAGCAACACAGGAGCAAATGCGCTCATTGTCCGGGTGGTCGAAGGTGCTATTATTGAACACAACCTGTTTGATCATTGTGCCATTAAGGGTTCTGGAAACGCAGCCTTTAGCTTTAATACGGATGATGCAATATGGCAATTTAATGAATGTCGTTTTACTAAGGCTAATGTTGATGACAGGGATGCAGGAGGCATTGATTCAGACTATAAAAGCAAAAGGACCATATTGCAATATAATTTTGTACATGATAATGACTATGGTATGCTGGTTACAGGAGGCCCTGCTAATTTTAATGACAGTACCGTTGTGCGCTATAATATTTTTGAGAATGATGGCAAATTTGCTCATCCAAGCCATGGAAAATGTGTAATTAGATTGGGAGGAAGTACCAGCAATACACATATCTATAACAATATAATTTACCTGGGGGCTGATCAGAAAGACACAAAAATTGTCTCTCATGAAATCTGGAAAACGATACCAGACCAGACGCTTTACCAAAACAATATCTTTTACAATTTGAGCCAGGGTGCCAGTTACGATCTGGGCAAAAGCACAAATAATATTTTTGAGGGAAATCTGTATTTTGGCAATACTGCTGACCTGCAGCCTGCAGATGCAAAGAAAGTTACAGCGGATCCCGGATTTGTTGATCCTGGAAAGGCTGATCCTGCCGGATATCAGCTAAAAGAAAATTCCCCTGCAGTGGGATCGGGTATTCCAGTTAAAAATAACGGTGGCCGGGATTACTTTGGTAGGCCCTTGAAGCCAGGTGTTTTACCGAGCAGAGGTATTTATGAATTTTCGAAAAAGGCAGGTCCTGAACTTGAAATTTACCTGTTACTGGGCCAGTCAAATATGGCAGGGAGAGGACCGCTTTCGGTGGAGTACACCGCGATGGAGCAGCCCAATGTTTTGGTTTGGGATAAGGAAAGTAAATGGGCTACAGCCAGGCACCCTTTACATTACGATAAGCCCAAAGTTTCTGGCGTTGGCCCTGGCCTGTCTTTTGGTTTTACAATGGCCCGGTCAAAGCAAAACGTCCGTATCGGGTTGGTACCATGCGCAGTAGGCGGGACCAATATTAATGTTTGGAAACCTGGTGCTGTGGACAAAGGGACGAACACGCATCCTTTTGATGATGCAGAAATGAGGATCAGGGAAGCCATGAAATATGGGGTGGTAAAAGGGATGATCTGGCATCAGGGTGAAGCAAATAGCAGCGCACAAAATATGACTGGTTATTTAGATAAACTAAATGAACTAATTACCCGGATCAGGAAAATGGTGGGTGACGAAAAATTGCCGGTTGTTATTGGGGAGCTGGGCCGGTATAAAACCAATTATCCGCAATTTAATAAGATGCTGGCCAGGGCTCCGCAGGTGATTTCCGACCTGGCATTGGCCACGTCGGAATCACTGGTTGATAAAGGTGACCTGACACATTTCGATTCGCCTTCGGCTACTGCCTACGGGAAGCGATATGCCGAAAAAATGTTGTGGCTTCAGCGAAACATAAAATAGTCAGCCTTACCGGGTAAATGCCTTCGCAAATTCTACTGCAAAATCCTCCAGCTTTATTTTTCCAAGTGATGAAGGTCTGTTGTTAAAATAGTGCTTATATAATTTACGGCTCCGGGTTGCATCACCCATTTCAACATAACTTTTAGCCATCACCTCAGGCAGCCCCGCCTGCAACATACCCTGTAAAGCCTCTTCATCATTAAACTCTACCCATGGTAGTTCTGGCTTACCAATGGCAGCACCCAGTACACTTGCCAGATTTTCAGCTGTACTTTCATCACTCGCAATGTAGCGGATGCTTTTGCCTGTAAATCCCTGCTGTAACTCTTCTGCGGCTACGGCAGCAATATCATTTGGGTGTACCAGTACCAATGGCGTTTCTGCACTGTAATTTGACCCCAGAATGCCTGCATGTTTAATCATATCGATGTTCCCGAAGAAATTGATGTAGAAAAAACCCGGGCGTAGATGTTTAATGGCTACATCGTCCAGTTTGCTATAGGTTTGCTCTACATCATGCAGGCCGGAAATAGGTCCTGTGCCGCCATCCAGGTGTGCGCCGATACTGCTGAGGTTAACTACCTGTTTAACACCCGAGGCTTTAATGGCGTCGGCATATTTTTTACCCGTACCAGCAATAAACTCCCTGATATTTGAAGCCCCAAAATTTGGTGGAACCATAGTATAGACAGCATCCTTACCTGAAAAAGCTGCCGTTAGGAAAGCTACATCTTCCACAGAGCCGATAGCGGCCGTTGCACCAAGTTGTTCAATAGCCTTAACCTTATCTGCACTACTGCTAATGATGGTAACCTGATGTCCGGCAGCAATTAAAGTTCCTGCCAATGGTTTACTGATATGTCCGAGTGATCCTGTGATTGTAAAATTCATAATTATATATTTTAAAATGTTGAATACAAAGGTATATTTGTACTTACTTTTATACAAGTACTTACCCCAAAGTATGTAACTATGACTGCAATTAAAGAAAGTTCAACGCGTAATTTTAACAAGCAGGTTTCTGCTATTTCTTGTCCCGTTACCTATGTAATGAACAAGATTGGAGGGCACTGGAAGCCGATTATTTTGTATCACCTTTCCAACGGCCCGAAACGTTACAGCGAATTAAAGCGGGCCATTCCCGAAATCACGGAAAAAATGCTGATCCAGCATTTAAAACAATTACAGGAAGATGACCTCGTACTTAGAACCGCTGAACCTGTTGTTCCGCCATTTGTAACCTATTCATTAACCCGGGCAGGAGCAAAGTTGCAGCCTGTGTTGAATGCGATGGCGGTATGGGGGCTGGATGATATGAAAGAGAGAAGATAAGCTGTTTTTATGCATTTAGCTGATTCAGCACAGCCTCAAGTTCAGCTGCTTTATTGGTACCGATCAATATCTTTTTGCCTGTATTGAGTTCCAGCTGCAGGCCTTTATTACCGGATACATTATATGCCATTCCTTTTCCGGAAATGCTGTAACGTAAACCCCAGCCTCCATATTCTCCCAAAGGGCTATAGGTCCTTATATAGGCTTTTGCAACCATTTCCCAGTTATAGTGTTTATACGAGAATTGAAAAGGGAAAAATTTCACATAGATGCCATCTTTTTTGATGCGGGTGCTAAACCTGGTATAAAAGAATAAAAGCGTTACCAGTAAAATAGTCCCTGAGGCAATCAGTAACCCGGTGTCAGCCATGGGCCGGTCACCGACCTGTTTTTTAAGGATCAGTTGCTGGTATACCATAGACAGGAAAAAGCCATTCATACTTAATATAATAAGCCATACCCACCATTGTTTAAACTTTTGATCTTCCGTAAATAAAACTGCCTGCTGCATCTTCTTTAATTATAAATGTTAATCCCAGAAACGGCACTCAATATACAAAAAATCCCGCTCCGAAACTATCCATCCATGCAGTTAAGCTTCAAACCTGTGCACCCTGCTTTAGAAAAAAATTACCTTCTGTGAAGCGGCCTGGCGTCTTTTTCATTTTTCCGTTAAGGAAAAATGAAAACTATGCAGCCGCAGAACAGAATGGTTATTTTTTAACATTATGCTGCCGCAAAACAGAACGGTTATTTTTTTTTCAATAGTCAACAGGCAGCATTTTCATATAGTCGCTGACCGGCATGTGGTCTTTTTTCCGGAAGGGAAGTTCCAGATTACGGACTTTTACAATGCGGGATACCCTGAAATCGCGGTAGTCATTGCGCAGGTGACACCAGGCAATGAGGTGCCAGTTGTAGGCGTAAAAAATCAGCCCTATGGCCTCTACTTCGCGTTTGCTGCTTTCACTATTGTTGTTCTGATAATCGATCTCAATCAAACACCGGCCGGAAATGGCATTTTGAAGGTTGGCGAGGTGATCAAATTCATCATTCACCATTTCATGGTTCAGCTGAAACTTAATGCTTTCATTCAATAGTTCCAATTTTTCCTTTTGGGAATGTTTCAGTACTGCCTTTACCTTGTTTAGTGCAGTGGTATAATTGGTAAAAATAGATTTATCCGCAAAGCGGGATACCAGGCGTTCCATGATTAGTAAAGCATTGGCTTCATCCTGTGAAAAGGAAACCGGGGGCAGGAAATAACCCTGTACAATGAAATAACCTTTAGGTTGTTCAAAGCTGATGGGAATACCTTGTTCTAAAAGGGCTTTGATATCGCGGTATACAGTACGTACACTAATCTGGAATTGATCAGAGATCTTATCTGCCGTAACGTATTTCTTGGTTTGGAGTAATAAAAGTATGCCAAATAGCCGGTCAATTCGGTTCATCAGGTTCATAGATTGGTTAAGCGCAAAAATAATCTTTTATTTGCATATGATATCATATGTTTCGGCAACTTATGTACATCCGGTTGTTGGTGCTCCAATAAAGAACGGTGTACTGGCTATTGGCCCTGATCGCGTTATTGAAGGGGTATTTACGGCCGAAGAAGCCAAAGAAAAGGAAATTACAGACATTCAGCACCATGAAGGCTTATTGGTGCCAGGATTTATCAATACCCATTGCCACCTGGAATTGTCTAACCTGAGATATCTGATCAGACGGCACACCGGCCTGCCGGAATTTGCAAAATCGGTGATCAGGTCACGTACTTCCGATGAATATGAGATTGAACTGGCCATGCTGAAGGCGGATAAAGAAATGTTTGAAAATGGGATAGCTGCGGTTGCTGACATTTCCAATCAGCTAATTTCAAGAACGATCAAGAACAATTCACCTCTTTATTACCATACCTTTTTAGAGATCATGGGCTTTAATCCCAACAATGCTAAAAATGCGATGGAAAGGGCCCTGAAATTTAAAGAAGAATTTGAACCCTTAGCTGTCTCCATCGTTCCACATGCACCTTATTCTGTTTCAACGGAATTGTTTAATGAACTTCGTGCATATGAAGGAGAAACAGGGGGCATGCTGAGCATACACAATCAGGAATCGGCAGATGAAAATGCCTTCTTTGAACATAAAACAGGTGGTTTCATTGGTCTTTTTGAATTTTTAGGGCAGGATATCAGTTTTTTTAAGGCTCCGGGAACAAGTTCAATAGAAGCTTATCTGCCACTGATCTCGCCTGCTTTAAGAACTTTACTGGTGCACAATACCTATACTACTGCAGCTGACGTGGCTTTTGCTACCGGTATCCATCCCAATTTATACTGGTGCCTTTGCCCGCATGCCAACCTTTACATAGAAAATAAGTTGCCGGATGTGAACATGCTGCGCGCTGCGGATTTAAGGATTACACTGGGTACGGATAGCTTGGCCAGTAATACCCACCTGAGCATTTTGTCGGAAATGAACCTGTTGCAGGAGCATTTTGAAGTGTCAACCGAAGAGTTGCTGCGCTGGGCAACCCTCAATGGCGCCAATTTTTTAGGACTTGCGTCGGAATTTGGTAGCTTTGAAACCGGAAAACGTCCGGGTGTAAATTTGCTTAGCTTTACAGAGAAAGATGGTCAGGTGATTTTGGGTGATAAAGTGGAACGGCTGTTTTAAAATTAGCACATGACGAATAGGATTACCGAACTTTTTGGCGTAAAATACCCGATTATACAGGCGGGAATGGTATGGTGCAGTGGTTGGAGACTGGCATCGGCAGTGGCCAATGCAGGAGGGCTGGGCATTATCGGAGCGGGATCAATGTACCCTGACGTGCTTCGTAAACATATTCAGAAATGTAAAAAAGCGACGTCAAAACCTTTTGCGGTAAATGTACCCCTGCTGTATCCGAACGTGGAGGAGATCATGCAGATCATTGCGGATGAGGGGGTACGGATTGTATTTACTTCGGCAGGTAACCCGGCCCGCTGGACTCCGTTTTTAAAAGAAAAAGGAATTATTGTGGTACATGTAATTGCCAATACGAAATTTGCGCTGAAAGCAGAGGCCTGTGGTGCAGATGCAGTGGTGGCTGAGGGATTTGAGGCTGGTGGACATAACGGCAGGGAGGAAACGACCACGATGTGCCTGATCCCAATGGTACAGGCCGTCGTTAAAATTCCGGTTATTGCTGCCGGAGGTATTGGTAGTGGTAAAGCCATGCTTGCTGCGATGGCCCTTGGGGCCGAGGGTGTGCAGATCGGCTCGGCATTTGCGGTTGCAGAAGAATCATCAGCCCATCCTCATTTTAAAGAGCGGATTATTGATGCAGCAGAAGGGGATACCCGGCTGAGCATGAAAAAGCTGGTTCCGGTGCGTTTGCTAAAGAACGAGTTTGCGGAGGCGGTGGCCCAGGCAGAGGCAGGTGGTGCCAATGCAGAGGTACTGCTCGGTATTTTGGGCAGAGCAAGGGCAAAATTGGGTATGTTTGAAGGGAATATGGAAGAGGGCGAACTGGAGATTGGCCAGGTATCGGCCATGCTGAAGGAAATAAAACCTGCGACTGAGATACTGGAAGGGATCTGGCAGGAGTTTTTATTGGAAGTAAAGCGGATTAAAGCATTTAATTGATGAAGAAGATACATTTGAATATCAGCATTGCAGGGAAGGTGCAGGGGGTTACATTTAGAGAGACTACAAAATATGTGGCCGACCAGTCGGGCATTAAGGGTTTTGTGAGAAATGAACCCGATGGTACGGTGTATATGGAGGCCGAGGCGGAGCAATGGGAACTGGATGCTTTTTTGGAATGGTGCAATGACGGGCCTGACAGGGCAAAAGTTGAGAGTTGCACTGTTGAAAAAGGGGAGCTGAAGAATTTTATGGATTTTGTAATCTTAAAAAAATAAGATGTCCGCAATCAAGAGATTTCTGGGGCAGGCAGCGATTTATGGGGTAACTACTGTGGTGTCAAGGATGTTTAATTTCATCCTTACCCCATTCTTTACAGTCGTATTTCAGCCTGGCATCTATTCTATTTTTACGAAAATGTATGCCTCTGCCTCATTGATCAATGCGATACTTGCCTTTGGGATGGAAAGTACCTTTTTCAGGTATTTGAACAAGCATGAAGATAAAAAGCAGGAGGTATATAACAATTCGTTTTTTTGTGTTGCCTTTCTGTCACTGCTCTTTCTGCTGTCGGGGCTGGTATTTGCAAAGCCAATTGCGGTTCATTTTTCTTCCGGACCAGAGGAAGTTGCCGATTACATCAAGTATGTTCATTATTTTGTCTGGCTGTTGTTTATTGATGCCATTTGTGTGATTCCTTTTGCCAAGCTGCGTGCAGACGAAAAACCCTTGCGCTTTAGTCTGATCAAGTTTTTGAACATCGGAACTTTCATTGGTTTTAACCTGACTTTTCTGTTGGCTGTTCCGGCAATCATCAGAATGGGAGGGTCTGTTGGTGAATGGCTGGCCTCCTGGTACCGTGAGGGATGGATTGGATATGTTTTCATTTCCAATTTGATTGCTAGTGTGCTCACCTTCATTATGCTGATTCCGGAAATGCTGAAGCTGCAGCTAAAATTTGATCAAACACTATTCGGTAAAATGATATCCTATTCATGGCCAGTGCTGGTGGCAAATTTATCTTTCGTGATCAATGAAAATCTGGATAAGATGATCCTGGAGCCGTTGGGAGTTTCGGCTTACAACCTGGGCGTCTACGGGGCGGTTTGCAAGATCGCCGTATTTTTAAGCCTTTTCATCACTGCATTTCGGTTGGGTGCAGAACCTTTCTTTTTCAGCCATGCCAAAAACATCAACGCAAGACAAACCTACGCCACGATCCTAAACTACTTTGTTGTAGCGCTGGCCCTCATCTTTGTGGGTCTAGTGGCCAATATTGAGATTCTGAAACATTTCATTGGCCCGGAATATTGGGTGGGACTGGATGCGGTGCCTATTTTGCTGTTTGGATATGTTTGCCTGGGCATCTATAGTAATTTGTCGATCTGGTACCGTTTATCGGACCAAACCAAGTACGGCCTGTACATTTCTCTGGTAGGCGCTATCATTACAATTGTGCTTAATATTGCATTGGTGCCCAGCTTTGGTTTTATGGGGTCTGCATGGGTGTCGTTGCTGGCTTATTTTGTCATGATGGTGATCTCTTATATACTTGGTCAGCGCAACTACCCGATTCCTTATGACCTGAAAAGAATTGTTAGCTATCTGCTGGTATCGTTAATGTTGGTATCCTTATCTTTCTGGGTGTTTAACCGAAACCTCATCATAGGCAATATTTTACTGGTTGCATTTGCCGTAGGCGTTTTTTATTTTGAAAAGGACCAGTTGAAAAGTATATTAGTTAAGAAACAAAAATAAAATAGCCGATGAATATCAACATCATTAATCAATCAGGACATCCCCTGCCTCAATATGAAACTGCGCATGCTGCAGGTATGGATTTACGTGCCTTTGTGGAAACAGAAATTACGATTAAACCTTTACAGCGGGTATTGGTTCCAACAGGTCTATACATAGAACTTCCTGTAGGTTATGAAGCGCAGATCCGGCCACGCAGTGGCCTGGCTTATAAGCATGGCATCAGTATTGTGAATGCTCCGGGAACGATAGATGCAGATTACCGCGGAGAGCTTAAGGTACTGCTGGTAAATTTGTCGGACACCGATTTTGTAGTGAACAACGGTGATCGGATTGCGCAAATGGTAATTGCCAGGCACGAGACTGCAGTATGGAACGCTGTGGAGGAACTGAATGATACCGACAGGGGTGCTGGCGGTTATGGGCATACAGGTAAATAGCTATTGGAATGAAATATAAAGGGTTTTTATTGATTTTACTGGGCTATATTCCTGCAGCGCTTGCACAGCAACCTGTAACGGGAGTGCTGGATAGTAATGTCGTAAAAACCCTTTTTTTTGCAGGCTTGCGGGATAAACTGAACGAGGATTACAGCAGGGCAAATGAAAGTTTTACCAAAATCCTGGCGCTTGATCCGAACAATGCCGCCGTTCATTATGAAATAGCGGTAATGAACTACCGGCAGAATAAGCTTTTTGAAGCGGAAACAGCCATAAAAAAGGCGGCAGCATTAGATGGAAACAATGTCTGGTACTGGATGATGCTGGCCGAACTGCACAAGCGAAAAGGAGATATGGAGGCCCTGGTTGGAGTTTTAAATCAATTGATCCGCCTTTCTCCGGATACGGAAGCTTATTATTATGACCGGTCTAACGCCTGGTTGCTGGCCGGGAATACGGAAGCTGCGATGAAGGGTTATGAGGAGCTGGAAAAGAAATTTGGCAATTCGGAGGCACTTAGTCATGCCAGAAGGCGGATAACCATGGAGAAAGATGATGCAGGGGAGAAGATCGGGGCCCATCAGGCAGAAGCTTCGCTGAGCCCGGAGCAAAACATGCTGTTGCTAGGCGAAAAGCTGTACAAGCAGGGCGATCTGAACGCTGCATTAGTCCAGTTTAAGGCCATCTTAAAAAACACTGACCAGGTTTATATGGCCTGGGAACGTACTATTGCTATTGAAGTGGCCCTGGGTTTGTATGCGGATGCGTTAAAAGTGGCAGATGAGGCTTTGTCTTTATACCCAAACCAGGCAGTTTTATATTATTACATGACAGTAGCACTGAAGCATAGCAACCGGTATACGGAAGCCTTGACCAATATCAAATCTGCCTTGCAGCTGGATGAAGGAAATGCGCTGTACATGGAATTATATGGAGACATTTTATTTTTAAACGGAGATAAGGCGCAGGGACTGCTGCAATGGAAAAAAGCAAAAGCGGCAGGAAACAGTGCTGAAAAATTAAACAAAAAGATCAATGAGCAGAAGTATTTGGAATAGATGGATTTGGATAGCGGCGATTTCGGCAGGCTTGCTGGCTTGTAAAACAAAAAAAGCAGTAGTTGCTGTACCGAAAAGCGACAGCACCACTACAGTAAATAGCCGCAAATCAGAGAACCTTGCCTTATTAAAAAAAAATAATCTTTCTTTTAATACCCTTTCTTTAAGGGGAAAGGCCAGCCTGAACATCAATGGGAATAGCAATAATGTGAGCATGAACATCAGGATGAAGAAAGATGAAATGATCTGGATGAGTATAACTGCAATTGCCGGAATAGAAGTGGCAAGGGTTTTGATTACACCAGACAGCATTAAAGTAAGAAACAATTTTCAGAGCGTGTACCTGAAAAAGCCTTTTAATTACGTGCATGCATATACCAATAAACAGGTGAGTTTTAAGTTGCTGCAATCGGTGTTTTCCGGAAATACCATTGACGATTTTATGGTAGAACAATCGGAACTTGAGCAGTTGAATGGGGTTTGGGAATTGAAAGGACAGCAGCAGGACCTGGCTTACCGGGTGCTGTTCAATACCTTGCTGAAAGTTAGCGAGAATAACCTAAATGATGTAAAATCCGGCAAAGCATTAAAAGTAGTGTATGGAGATTATCAGAAGGTAATTGATGAATTGTTTCCTTCCAGCATGCAGATCAGTTCTATGGCCGGGATCAAACAGGTTGGCATCAATCTCGATTTTTCGAAGATTGAGCGCAATGTTCCGCTTGATTTTCCGTTTAGTGTTCCTAATAAGTATGAAGTAATAAACTGATTTTTTTTATACTTTTGACCCGATGAAGTTATCCCGATTCCTTTTCCTTTTATTTTTTATAGGTTCAACCTGCACTACATCCCTTGTATTTGCGCAAAGCAGTTCGGAACTCAAAAGAAAAAAAGAAGCCATACAAAGGGAAATTGAGCTGTTACAGAGAAATCTGAATAAAACAGCTAAAAGTAAAAAGCTTACTTTAGGTCAGATCAATGCTTTAAACGCCAAAATCAGGCTGATGCAGGATAAGATCACGGTGATCAACTCCGAGATCAAGAACCTGGATAACCAGATCCACGAAAATACCAATACAGTGATCAGCCTAAAGGGGCAGCTGAGCCAGTTGAAAAAGGAATACGCGGCAATGATCAGGTTTGCGCAGCGGAACAAGAATGCTTACGATAAAATGATGTTCATTTTTGCAGCTAAAGATTTTAACCAGGCCTATAAGCGCATCAAGTATTTACAGCAATTTGGACAATACCGTAAAAAACAGGCCGGATACATACAGGGGACCCAAAAAGACCTGAATTATAAGATCGTTGTTTTAGATAAGAACCTGAAAGAGAAAAGCAGTTTACTACATGAGCAGGAGAACGAGAAAGATAAACTGGGTAAAAATAAGTCGCAGCAATCTGCTGTACTGAACAAATACAGCAAGCAGGAAAAACAGTACAGGCAGGACATTGCCACAAGAAAAAGACAGCAGGCGCAGCTGGACAGAAGTATACGTGCAGCAATTGCACGCGAAATAGCCCTGGAGCGTAAACGTGCCGAAGAGGCAGCGAGAGCTGCTGCTGCAAAAGCTGCCGCCGCTGCTGCGGCGAAAGCCCGGGCAGAGAATAAACCTGTGCCAGCTGCAGCACCAGCTGCAAAACCTAAAGCGAATAGTTCCGGTTACCTGGCCGCAACACCTGAGGCTGCACGTTTATCTGCCGCATTTGAAAGTAACCGTGGCTCGCTGCCATGGCCGGTTGCTGCCGGATCTATTACCGAAAGTTTTGGAAAGCATAAAGAGGGACAGGCAACGTATGATAATGCGGGTGTAACGATCCAGACAGCTGAAGGGGCAGGAGTACGGGCTGTATTTAACGGTAAGGTGACTAAAGTAGGGAATGCACTGGGCCGGTATTATATCCTGATCAAACACGGGCAGTTCTTTACGGTTTACCAGAATTTAAGATCTGTAAGTGTAAGTGCAGGTGATGAGGTGACTACAAAACAGAATATCGGAACAGTTGCTTCATCAGGCGATATACCGGAACTTCAGTTTCAAATTTACAGAGGAACGGCGGCACAAAATCCGGCATCCTGGATTGCGAAATAATTGCAATTAAATGATATATTTCCGCTGTCTTTAGCTTTTTAAAGGTATTGGAGAGATCGCAAATATTGTTATTGGCAACAATATTTGCTAAGTTTGTGTTATAGAAGTAAAAATAGAGCGAAAGATGTATACAGGTACGTTAGTGGAATTCTTAAATATGGGCGGGGGCGAGATAATGCTGATCCTTGCTGTTGTACTTTTGTTATTCGGAGGTAAAAAATTGCCCGAATTGGCAAGGGGACTGGGAAAAGGCCTGAGAGATTTTAAGGATGCTTCTGAAGGGGTAAAGCGTGAAATCCATAGAAACATCAATTCCGTAGGTATAACTGATGAGATCAATGATTTTAAATCAGCTATTAACGATGAAGACAGCAACAGGCCTCATCCCTATGACTATACACCCAATGAAGATACGTATGTAGCGAATGATGAGCCACATAGTACAGGGATAAATTTAGAGAAAAAAGATGCTACTGAGCATGTTGAGCATATTGATGATGCCGGTAGCAATAAAATAGACACAGATAAAACTAAACTTTAACTAAAATATCATGTTTGACACAACAATATTAGCTTTTGGATTGGGTGGCGGAGAGATTGCTGTCATCGTAGTAATTGTATTATTACTTTTTGGCGGTAAAAAAATTCCTGAACTGATGCGTGGGCTTGGAAAAGGAATTAAAGAATTTAAAGATGGGAAAGATGGTGCGGATGATGCGGTAGAGCCGAAGCAGACCAACAAACCTTTATAGGTTTACCAACCCGATTTTTTAAATTTAAATGTATTCTTGATTTTGAAGAAATATAACTCCTTAAAAGAGATACAAAGCCTTATTGAGCAAAATGAGCTCAGTTTACCGGCCTTATTAGACTATTATTTTGAGCAAATAAAAAAAAATCAACACCTCAATGCTTTTAATGAGGTGTTTTTTTATTCTGCAGGTAACCAGGCTAAACTGGTACAGGAAAAGATAGTTCAGGGAAGGGCAGGTAAGCTGGCAGGGATGGTGATTGGCATAAAGGATAACATCTGTTATAAAGGCCACAAGGTTAGTGCCTCCTCTAAAATGCTGGAAGGTTTTGTTTCCCCTTATTCTGCGACTGTTGTAGAACGTTTGATCGCTGAAGATGCGGTAATTATCGGCAGGTTGAACTGCGATGAATTTGCAATGGGCGGATCTAATGAAACTTCGTATTACGGACCTGTTAAAAATGCAGCTGACAATGAAAAAGTAGCCGGAGGCTCTTCGGGTGGTTCTGCTGTTGCGGTACAGGCAGACCTATGTCTTGCGGCTTTGGGAACAGATACCGGTGGTTCTGTAAGGCAGCCTGCTGCTTTTTGCGGCTGTATCGGTTTAAAACCTACTTATGGCCGGATTTCAAGATATGGTGTGATCGCTTATGCTTCCTCATTTGATCAGGTGGGTACCATTACTTCCTCTGTCAGCGATGCGGCTGTTTTAATGGAAGTTTTAGCCGGAGCTGATGATTACGACAGCACCGTATCTAAATTGCCGGTGCCGGATTATCATGCTGGCCTGACCGCAGATGATGCGGCTTTTAAAGGCGGCACATTTAAAAAGAAAAAGATTGCTGTTTTAAAGGAGACTTTAGAAAGTGAAGCCTTGAACGCGGATATCAAAGCCGCTATATTAACAGCTATTGAAGCTTTAAAGGAGCAGGGGCATACTGTAGAATATGTTTCTTTTGACCTGCTGGATTACCTGGTGCCAGCCTATTATGTGCTGACCACTGCCGAAGCTTCATCCAATTTATCCCGTTACGACGGGGTGCATTACGGACATCGTAACCTGAATGCTGGCAGCTTAAATGAGTTGTATAAATTATCAAGGGCAGAAGGTTTTGGAGAAGAAGTAAAGCGCAGAATTTTACTGGGAACCTTTGTTTTGAGTGCCGGCTATTACGATGCTTATTACCAGAAAGCCCAGCAGGTGAGAAGGCTGATCAGGGAGAAGATGGAAGAGATGCTGAGCCATTTTGATGTGGTATTGAGCCCTGTTGCCCCAACACCGGCCTTTAACATCGGAGAAAATATTGATGATCCGCTGGTGATGTATATGGCCGATATATTTACGGTACTGGCCTCATTAACGGGTATCCCGGCCATTGCCATCCCTTTGGGCAATAATACTGAAGGTTTGCCGTTAAGTGTACAGTTAATGGCTAAGCATTTTGGAGAGCAGGACCTGTTGTCTCTGGCTCATGCCTTTTTAAATGCCAGACAATTGACCAGTTAAACCAATGAACCAAAACCCCATACAATGCCTATGAAACCAATAGTACGCTTTGTATCTTATTGCATTTTGACTTTAACCTGCTTTTCGGCAGGAGCACAGCAGCGCATGCTGCAGATTACAGATACTACCTATGTTCCTGTTGTGGATGAAACTACAGCTTTTTACAATCATAATTATAGGTATAAGGCCAGGCTGGATTCTATTCAGAAGACTGTTCCGCTAAGCTATAATGAATATGTACAAAAGTATATTGACATTTATGCGGGTCGTAAGGATATGATGGGAAAGATGCTCGGGCTTTCGGGTTATTATTTCCCGATTTTTGAAAAGGCTTTAAAGAGCTACAATATCCCGGAAGAGATCAAATACCTGCCGATCATTGAATCTTCAATGAACCCACATGCGGTTTCTCGGGTTGGAGCTACAGGTTTATGGCAGTTTATGTTCGCCACAGCTAAGGGCTACGGGCTGAATATGGATAATTTTGTGGATGAGCGTAAAGACCCGATCCAGGCCAGTTATGCTGCAGCCGCTTATTTCAGAGATGCCTATGAGGAGTTGGGCGACTGGCTGCTGGCTATTGCCGCTTATAATTGCGGGATGGGCAATGTCAATCGTGCGATTGCGAAAGCAGACTCCAGGGATTTCTGGGAGATCAGACGATTCCTGCCCATGGAAACGAGAAATTATGTGCCCGCTTTTATTGCGGCAGTTTATGTGATGAATTATTCCGGAAAACATGACATCAAAGCACAGCGCTCTGTTTTTCTTAAAAATACAGACACTATCCAGGTAAACCGTTTTGTATCCATCCCTTCACTGGCGGATGCGCTGGATATTGAAGTAGAAGAATTATGGAGCCTGAATCCTTCTTACAAAAAGAAGATCGTAAATGGTTCTGAACTTTCGCCCAAGCGTGTCATCTTACCAAAGGTGAACCTGGCCAGTTTTGCAAGGGTCTATGAATTGCTGAATGAAACCGAAGCCGATGTAGACCGCAGAATTATATTGGCATCAAATGAAGGCCAAGTAAGGCGGAAGCCTAAAGCGGAACATAAATCGCCAATTTTGTATCATAAAGTGGCTCCAGGCCAAAACCTGATCGGTATCGCCAATAAATACCATGTGGAGGTACAAGACCTGAAGGTCTGGAATAATCTAAAAGGGACAACAATTGTTCCTGGACAGCGACTGAAAATCTATAGCAATACCGAAGGAAGGCATATAGTGACCCCGCAAAGAGGTTAAATTTAATGTGTTCTTTTTTTATTTATGGCTTGTTAAAAGAATTGTAACTTTGGCCCCTTACATTGGATCATTTTATGAGTAAGATTAATAGAAAGCAGGATGCGTTAGATTACCACTCGCAAGGGCGGCCGGGGAAAATTCAGGTTATACCAACCAAACCAACCAATTCCCAAAGAGATCTGGCACTTGCTTACTCGCCAGGAGTAGCAGAGCCTTGTTTAAAAATAGCCGAAAATACAGAAGATGTTTATAAATATACAGCCAAAGGTAACCTTGTAGCTGTAATTAGTAATGGGACTGCAGTTTTAGGACTGGGTAATATTGGCCCGGAGGCTGGTAAGCCGGTAATGGAAGGTAAAGGTCTTCTTTTTAAGATATTTGCTGATATCGATGTTTTTGATCTGGAACTGGATACCACAAATGTCGATGATTTTGTTAAAATAGTAAAAGCATTGGAGCCTACTTTCGGCGGAGTGAATTTAGAAGATATTAAAGCACCGGAGTGTTTTGAAATTGAACGTCGTTTGAAAGCCGAAATGAATATTCCGGTGATGCATGATGACCAGCATGGTACGGCTATCATTTCTGCCGCGGCTTTGTTAAATGCCTGCGAGCTGCAGAAAAAGAAAATGGATAAGGTCAGGATCGTAGTAAATGGCGCTGGTGCTGCTGCGATTTCCTGCTCGCGTTTATACGTTTCTCTGGGTGCAAAAAAAGAGAATATCGTGATGTGCGACAGATCGGGTGTGATCAGGGACAACCGGGAAAACCTGGATGCGATAAAAGCAGAGTTTGCAACTTCCAGAAAGCTTGATACGCTAACAGAAGCGATGAAGGATTCGGATGTTTTTATTGGCTTATCCTCAGCCGACTGTGTAACAGAGGACATGCTGAAATCGATGGCTAAAAATCCGATCGTTTTTGCTATGGCAAACCCGAACCCGGAGATTGCTTATGAACTGGCTATTAAATCCCGTAAGGATATCATCATGGCTACAGGCCGTTCTGATTACCCCAACCAGGTGAACAATGTGCTTGGTTTTCCTTATATTTTTAGAGGAGCACTTGACGTTAGGGCAACTGCAATTAATGAGGAGATGAAGATCGCTGCGGTGAAGGCAATTGCTGAACTGGCTAAAAAATCTGTTCCTGAGGCGGTAAATATGGCCTATAATGAGAAGAATATCAGGTTTGGTAAGGAATATATCATCCCGAAACCCATGGACATGCGCCTGATGACCAATGTTTCATCGGCGGTGGCAAGGGCGGCAATGGAATCGGGTGTTGCGCGTAAAGCGATCACCGACTGGGCTGCTTATGAGGAAGAACTGAAACACCGTTTGGGCATGGATGATGCCATTATGCGGGCCATAACAAATAAAGCAAAATCAGATCCTAAACGTGTTGTATTTGCGGAGGCAGATCATTATAAAATATTGAAAGCTGCCCAGATTGTTAAGGATGAGAACATCGCCATCCCGATTTTACTGGGCAACAGAGAGGTGATTGAAAGGATCATTGAAGAAAGTGCACTGGATCTGGAAGGTGTAACGATCATTGATCCCTTTAAAGAGCCTGAACTGATGCAAAAGTATGGGCAATACCTGTATGAAAAAAGACAGCGCAGGGGCCTTACTTTATTTGAGGCCACCAAGCTGATGCGCGACAGGAATTACTTTGGGGCATCTATGGTAGAGTTTGGCGAAGCGGATGCCATGATATCCGGACTGACCAGAAATTACGTGTCGACCATTAAGCCTGCCCTGCATGTGATCGGTACTGCGCCTGGTGTAAACCGGGTTGCCGGTATGTACATGATGATGACCAAGAAGGGACCGGTGTTTTTTGGGGATACTACGGTTAATGTGGATCCCACTGCTGAGGAACTGGTTGACCTGACCTTGCTGTTGGAACGTTCTGTTAGTAAATTTAATATCCACCCACGAATTGCCCTGTTGTCTTATTCCAACTTTGGTTCTAACGAAGGAGTAGTGCCAGAGAAGGTAAGGAAGGCTGTGAAAATATTACATGAGCAGCATCCGCATATTATGGTGGATGGTGAAATGCAGGGAAATTTTGCCATCAATAATGCACTGCTAAAGGATAATTTTCCATTCAGCAGACTGGTAGACGGGCCGGCAAATACGCTGATCTTCCCGAACCTGGAATCTGGCAATATTGCCTATAAGCTTTTGCAGGAATTGGGTGAGGCTGAGGCGATTGGCCCTATTTTGCTGGGTCTGAACAAGCCTGTTCATATTGTTCAACTTGGAAGTTCGGTTAGGGAGATTGTAAATATGGTTACCTTAGCTGTTCTGGATGTTCAGGGAAAGGAACAGGAAGCAAACCCAAAAAAAGGCGGTTTATTAAAAAGAATAGCTAAGAAATAATTATGTTTGAGTATATAGATGGCAAGCTGGCTTTTAAGTGTCCTACTTATATTGTTGTGGAGGCTGGTGGCGTAGGCTATCATCTGAATATTTCTTTGAATACATATAGCAGCCTGGCCAATACCGAGCGATGTAAGGTATATACCTGGCTGCATGTAAAAGAGGATGCGCATACCCTTTACGGCTTTGCCGATGAAGGTGAGCGCAGGCTCTTTTTACACCTGATCTCGGTGTCTGGAATAGGGCCGAATACAGGCAGGATGATGCTTTCATCCATTACGCCGGTGGAAATTCAGACGGCGATAGTAAATGCAGATCTTGCACTTATTCAGCGGATTAAGGGAATAGGAGCGAAATCTGCACAGCGTTTGGTACTGGAGTTACAGGACAAACTGAAAAAAGAAGGATCGGGGTCGTTAATAGCGGCTCCTTTGAACCATACAGTAAGGGAAGAGGCGCTTTCGGCATTGGTAATGCTTGGATTTGCCAAACCAGCTGCTGAAAAGGCAATAGACAATGCGGTGAAAAGTGGTGGACAAGATTTGTCTGTTGAACAAATGATAAAAATAGCATTGAAGAATTTATAGATTTCGGCATTGAAAAACTTATTAACGCTATTGCTCTTCCTGATGGTAACTTTTGACGGACTGCAGGCTTTTTCGCAGGTTACACCGCAAAAGGAGAAACAGGACACCCTAAAAAACGCTTTCGGGCTGAAAGAGAAGCAAAGACTTGGCATTAGATCTTTGTCAAATCCCTTTTATCCCTTGCCTGAGAATATGCACCGGAAGGTGGAATATGATGCAGTTAATAAAAGATATATTATCCAGGAATTGATTGGGGAAAAACCTTATGGCAGGGTACAATACCTTACTGTTGAGGAATATATGCGTTTGGTAAACAGCGAGATTAAACGCGAAAACTGGCGGGTATTGTCTGATCAGGAAGTGAATGATGTGAGGCGCACTGGGATTATTCCCAGCTTAAAAGTGAACAGCAAAGCCTTTGAAAGGATATTTGGCGGTACGACCATAGACATACAACCCCGTGGAGAAGCCGAGCTTACTTTTTTAGGCAGGATCAATAAAAATGAGAATCCCTTGTTTAACGAGCGCCAGCGGGTTCAGGGAAATTTTGATTTTAACCAGCGCATCCAAATGGATGTGATCGGTAATATTGGTACCAAGCTGAAGATCAATATGAACTACAACACGGAAGCCCAGTTTGATTTTGAAAATCAAGTTAAGCTGGACTATACAGGTGGCGAGGACGATATCATACAGAAAATAGAAGCGGGTAATGTGAGTTTGCCCTTAAATACAACCCTGATTAACGGGACCCAGGCGCTGTTTGGTATAAAAACCCAGCTAAAATTTGGCAAACTAAACGTAGCCACTGTTTTTACACAACAAAAATCGCAATCCCGGGAAATACAGATCAATAATGGTGCTCAGCAAAATGAATACAGGCTAAGCGCTGATAATTATGAGGCCAATAAGCATTATTTTTTAGCCAGATATTTCAGGGATAACTACAATAAAGTCTTATCTAATCCACCTACCATCACTTCGGGGGTATTGATTACCAAAATAGAGGTCTGGATTACAAATAAGGCAGGAAATACACAGGATTCCAGGGATGTACTGGGCTTTATTGATCTTGGAGAAAATCAACCTTTTAATTCAGGCATTGCTGGAGGGACATCGGCACTGCCCTCTGGTTTTACAAATCCCTTGTTCCCAAGGAATTCCAATGATCTTTTAACCAAGATCCCGGCAAATTCCCGTCTTACAAATTCTAATGAGATCATTTCTTTTTTTGCGGGAAGCGGGGGGACAGACAATTATGCTAAACTGACCTATGCACGAAAATTGTCAGACAGGGAGTATACTTTTCATCCCCAGCTGGGTTATATTTCACTAAATAATGCACTGAACAGTGATGAGGTGCTGACTGTTGCTTACAGGTATACTTACAATGGACTGGAATACCAGGTAGGGGAGTTTTCTACGGATGTTCCTTTTGATCCGGGCATGCCTAAGGTTTTGTATACGAAGTTGCTGAAAAATGAGGTGATCAAAACCAATTTACCCACCTGGGACCTGATGATGAAAAACATTTATTCTATTGGTGGTTATCAGATCAGTCAGCAAAACTTTAAGCTGGACATTTTCAGGATTGATGAAAAGACCGGTGTAGAGAAGCCGCTGATACAGGAAGGACAGAAACTGGATGCAGACCGCCGGCCTTTGAATGGCAAACAATGGATACAGGTTACCGGGCTGGACCGCCTGAACCAGCAAAAGGAACGGAAACCTGATGGGGTATTTGATTTTGAAACGGAAAACAAACCCTTCGGAACCAGTACCACAAATACACAGAATTCATCATATAACAATGGAAATGCTGGCAGTACCACAAATAGCCAGGTTAATTTTTCAACCAATACACTTAATGGCTACATTACGATAGATCCCCTGAACGGACGGATTATTTTTCCGCTGATTGAGCCTTTTGGTAAAGATCTGGCCGGCCAGTTTTTGCCAACAGAACAACCGCTGATTGATAAATACACTTTTCCGGCATTATATGACTCCACAAAGGTGGTTGCACAACAGCTGTTCAGTAGCCAGAACCGGTACATCATAAAAGGAGCTTACCAATCTGAAATCGCTTCGGAGTTCAGCTTAAATGCCATTAATGTTCCTGAAGGTTCGGTAAAGGTATTTGCAGGCACCATTCCTTTACAGGAAGGGGTTGATTTTACAGTAGACTATCAGGGAGGCAGGGTAAGGATCATTAACCCGGCATTGTTGAGTTCTGGGCAACCGATCAGGATCTCGACAGAAAACAATGAGCTGTTTGGATTGCAGCAACGCTCCTTATTCGGAACAAGACTGGATTACAAGGTAAACAACAAACTAAACCTTGGGGGTACTTTAATGAACCTTACGGAGAAACCGCTTACCGCCAAAGTGAACATTGGGGAGGAGCCGATCTCCAATACGATGTGGGGACTTGACCTGAACTACAGTTCACCATCCCGGTTTTTGACCAAACTGGTGGATAAACTGCCGCTATTGTCGACTAAGGTACCTTCTAACATTAGCTTTTCCGGGGAGTTTGCGCAACTGATCCCGGGACATCCTAAAGCATTGAATTTTGGCGGCAATAAGGGTGGGGTGAGTTACCTGGATGATTTTGAAGCTTCGCGCTCCGTGATCGACTTAAAAAGTGCCATTTCCTGGCAATTGTCAGGGACACCGCAGCTTTTTCCTGAAGCGAGCAGGATTGATGACCTGAGTTATGGTTTTAACCGGGCAAGGATTGCTTTTTATAACATAGATCCTATTTTTTACAACAGGAATACCGGTAATATTCCGGATAACCTGAGAAATAACCGGAATGAGTTGTCTAACCACTATGTGCGGGAGATCATAGAACAGGAGGTTTTTCCCTTTAAAGAAACCAGCACGGGGCAGGCCATCACGTTGCCCACATTGGATGTCGCTTTTTACCCTACGGTACGCGGTCCTTACAACTATACCACTACCGGATTTAACCCAAATGGTATACTGACCAATCCAAGATCACGCTGGGGCGGTTTGTTCAGGAGGATAGAAACCAGCGATTTCCAGGCTTTGAACATTGAATACATTGAGCTTTGGATGATGGACCCGAACATCTATAAACCAAATTCGACGGGTGGAGACCTGTATTTTAACCTGGGCAATATTTCGGAGGACATTTTAAAAGACGGACGTAAATCATTGGAAAATGGATTGCCTGCCAATGGTGATCGGGAAAAATATGAGGAGACCAAATGGGGCCGGGTGCCTAAGCTGCAGCCGGTGGTTCAGGCATTTGACAATGATCCTGCAGCAAGAAAAGTTCAGGATGTGGGTTTGGACGGTTTATCAAATATTGGCGAGAAAGCGAAATTTGATGAGCAGATTACCCAGATTAAAGGACAGTTGAACCCAGATGCTGCAGCTGAGTTTGACAATGACCCTTCATCGGATGATTACGTTTATTTTAGGGGCAGATTACTTGACCAGGCCAATGCGGGGATACTGAAACGTTATCAGCGCTATAACGGGCCTGAGGGGAATTCGAAAACCGCACAGCAATCGCAGGAAGACTTTGGCGTAGACAACTCGGCTTCCACTTCTTTACCAGATGGGGAAGACATCAACAGGGACAACAACATGACCCAGAGTGATGAGTACTTTCAGTATAAGGTGTCCATGCGGCCTGGTGATTTAATGGTGGGACAAAACTTTGTGACGGATAAGATCACCTCGCAGGTGAAATTGGCCAATGGGCAAACGCAACCGGTTACCTGGTACCAGATTCGGATCCCTCTGGCGCAGTATCAGCAGAAAGTAGGCAGTATCCAGGATTTTAAATCTATCCGTTTCATCAGGATGTTCATGACCAATTTTGCAGATACTACGGTATTACGCTTTGGAAAGATACAACTGGTGAGGGGAGAATGGAGACAATACAACGCAAACAATGAAGTGTCTCAGATCATCCTCGACCCTTCGCTGCAAAATGCAGGGCCAGACAATTCGACTATAGAAATATCAACCGTAAACATTGAAGAGAACGGCAAGCGGACACCAATTCCATACGTGGTTCCTCCGGGTATTGAAAGGGAACGTGATTTTAGCAATTACCGTGGTGATACCCGCCAGAATGAGCAATCACTGGCAGTAACGATAAAGAACCTGCGTGACGGGTATGGAAGGGCCGCCTTTAAAACTGCACTGAACGATTTCAGGTCCTATAAGCACCTGGAAATGTACATTCACCTGGAGGCTTTGGGCAATGCTCCGATCAATGACAATGACCTGAACGCTTTTTTAAGGATTGGAACGGATAACCAGGACAATTACTATGAGTATTCGCAACCCCTGAGGGTAACGCGGCCAGGTACGAGTGATCCTTATGCGATATGGCCTGATCAGAATAAACTGGATATCGAGCTGGAGCTGTTCCAGAAAGCAAAAATTGCGCGGAACAATGCCCTGGATGCAGATGGCCTGCCATGGAACATCAGCAAACCCTTTACCTACCAGGTTGATGGTAAAACGATCATTGTAAAGGGACAGCCTGACATGAGTAAGGTACGGGTGTATATGCTGGGCGTGATGAACCCTTACCGGAATGGCGCAAGTCCGGGCGATGATGGTCTGGACAAAAATGCGCAGGTATGGTTCAATGAAATGCGGTTAACCGAGTTTGACGAGCGCGGTGGCTGGGCGGCAACGGCAAGGATGAGTGCCAAGCTGGCCGATTTTGCCGATGTGAACGTATCCGGAAGTAAATCGACCATCGGTTTTGGGTCACTGGAAAAAAGGGTGAGTGAAAGGAACCGTGCAGACAATGTGTTTTTTGACATTTCCTCCGCCATGGAGCTGGGTAAGTTCTTCCCTCAGAAAACGGGGATTAAGATTCCAATGTTTGTGAGCTATTCGAGCCAGGTAAGTACGCCGCAGTACGATCCTAAAATGCCGGACATTGAACTAAAAAATGCGTTGGACAAGGCTTCGAAATCTGAAAAGAAAGCCATTTTGGAATATGCCCAGGATTATACAACCAGGAACAGCATCAACTTTACCAATGTGAGGAAGGAAAGGACAAACCCGGATAAAAAACCTCAGCTGTGGGATATTGAGAATTTTAATGCGAGTTATGCTTATACCAAGTTTGCGCACCGTGATTTTATCAATAAAAATAATGTGCAGAAAACTTACCGGGCATCACTGGCTTACAGTTATTCCGGACAGTCTAAAAATGTGGAGCCTTTCAGCAAGATCATCAAATCCAATACCCTGGCATTGCTGAAGGATTTTAATTTTAATCCACTGCCCAATGCGGTTAACTTCAGGGTAGATGTGGACCGTTACTATTCGGAGAACAGTTTGCGGAACAATGACCCTAACAACTATATTCCCATCAATACTACGTTTAATAAGAACTTTTTGATCACCAGGGTATATGGCATTTCATGGAATTTGACCAGGTCCTTGACACTGGACTTTGATGCAACCAACTATTCCATTATTGATGAGCCTGAAGGCAGGATCGAAGGCTTAAAAAGGGATACCATCTGGCAGAACCTGAAGCGTTTGGGTCGGACCACGGATTATAACCACAATTTAAATGTGACTTATTCGCTGCCGCTGAATAAAATACCAGGGATGGACTGGGTAACAGTAGCCACCAGGTATGGTACTAATTTTAACTGGCAGACGGAGCCGCTTTCTACTTTAAGAGACCCGCTGATTGATTTAGGGAATACCATTCAGAATTCAAGAACGATACAGGTGAACCCAACTTTAAACCTGGCCGGTTTGTACAATAAATTTGGTTTTGTGAGGCGCGCAAATGGCGCAGGGGATAAAGTTTCATCGGGTGCCTCATTCTTTGTTGGTTTATTAACCGGTATAAAAAATATAAATGCTGCCTTTACGCAAACTAAAGGAATATTTTTACCGGGATACCTGCCACGTGTAAGTTATTTCGGCCTGGATGAGGCAACGGGGGCTCCGGGCTTAGGCTTTGTTTTTGGTAGCCAACGGGACATCAGGGAGATGGCTTTAAATAACGGATGGATCACCAGGGATACTTTACAATCGCAGCTTTACATCAATACCCTAAGGGAGGACTTAAGTTTAACTGGTTTGATTGAGCCGATCAAAGACCTGAGCATTACCTTAACTGCCAATAAGAACAGAACGCTAAACTATTCTACAAATTTCAGGTACGACCAGTCGCTGCGTGATTTTGGAAACCTGAGCCCTTTTACTACGGGTGATTACAGTGTTTCCTTTATTTCACTGAAAACAGCATTTTCAGAGAAGCAGGGGGGTACCGTTTCTAAACTGTTTGCTGAATTTATGAGCAACAGGCAGGTGATTTCGCAGCGCCTGGGTGCAGAAAATATAAATTCTTCTGGCAGTGCTCCAGGCGGCTATGCTGATGGATATGATAAGAATTCGCAGGATGTAATTGTTTCGGCATTCCTGGCAGCTTATACCGGAAAAAGTGCTTCGTCCATCAGTCTGAACTCCCTGCCGAAGATTCCTTTGCCCAACTGGCGCTTGAACTACAGGGGGCTTACCAGGATCGCATTTCTGGCCGAACGGTTCAGTTCTATCGACCTGAGACATGCTTACCGCTCCGTATACAGTATCAATGGATTCAATTCATTGATACGTTATCAGGAAAGTAATGGCTTTGTAAGCAGCCGGGATGAGAACAGAAATTTCCTGCCTTACTATCAATATGCCCAGGTTACGATTGCAGAGCAGTTTTCTCCGCTGATAGGTGTAGATACCCGCTTGAAAAATAACATGACTGCAAATTTCGAACTGGGAAGAACGCGACTGCTGGGGTTGAGCCTTGCCAACAGCCAGCTCGCCCAGTTGTCGGAAAATAATATGGTGTTTGGTCTTGGCTATCGCACCACCAAGTTCAGGTTTCCTTTTGGCCTGTTTAAGGGATTAAAAACAGATAACAACATGGATTTTAAACTGGATGTGGCAATAAGGGACAATAAGACCGTGATTTACAGGGCAGACATCACTGAAGCAGAAGTTTCTTCGGGCGCTAAAAACATCACTTTAAGGCCAAGCGTTGATTATGTCTTAAACCAGCGCTTTAACGTCAGGTTGTTTTATGACTCAAACATTACCAAACCGTATACCTCACAAACCTTTAATACTTCGTTTAGTAATTTTGGCTTTAGCTTAAGGATTACACTGAATTAGAGTTGTTTTAAATGATGAGATTTAATTACCTTTGAAGCGGACCTGCATGTGATGGCTATTTACCGCTTGGCACATAGCAACTAACAATTAAAATAAAAAAATGAATTTTCCATCAGAATTAAAGTACACAAAAGACCACGAATGGGTTAAGATTGAAGGTAATGAAGCTTTTATTGGCATCACTGATTTTGCACAGCGTGAGTTGGGTGATATTGTTTACATCGATATCAATACAGTAGGTGATGAAGTAGCTAAAGATGATGTATTTGGTACAGTTGAAGCGGTTAAAACGGTTTCTGATCTGTTTATGCCGGTAACCGGAACAGTATTGGAAATAAATGCAGCTTTGAATGACAATCCTGAACTGGTAAATACAGATCCTTACGGGCAGGGATGGATGGTAAAAGTTAGCCTCGGAGATGCTGCCCAGGCAGATGGACTGTTAACTGCAGATGCTTACCAGGCCCTTGTAGGCGCTTAATGAACCTGTTCGGACAATTAAAATATCAGATCTGGGCTGTTATCTGGACCGTGGTCATTGTTGTACTTTGTACAATGAAGATGCCTTCAGGTAATGGCCATGGTTTTTTCTTTGAAGGGTTTGATAAATTTGTCCATATGGGCTTTTTTTTCGTACTCACGATCTTGTTGTTCTATGGCAAGATCAGGCACCAGCACAATTATAGTTTCAGCTCTTTAACTATTTTTAAGATCATCGTGATCACAGCTGCACTTGGTGCCGGAATAGAAATGTTACAATTGAAATTTTTTAGTTACCGATCTGCGGAATGGTGGGATTTTGGCTGTGATATGATCGGCGTGTTTATGGGTGTGTTTAGTTACATACTCTTACATAAATCTAACTACAATGAGAAAACTGGCAATTAAACTGGCTATGGTGCTGTTGGTATGCACGGCGAGCAGTTGTGGCATTTTTAAATCCGGATGTCAGTGCCCTAAGGTGAGCTACAACAATTATCCCAGGCGATAAGCACCTTTTGCCATTTCTGGATTCAGGTAATAAAAATGACCAAATAAAGACTGTGTTGCAGCCTCTTCATAAGCGCTCTTTATTTGGAATTATTATAAATTAAGTCTAAATTGCGCCCACAATAAGCATTTGAGCAGACCTATCCCTATAAAGGGCAGAAGCTCAAATGGTGATTTATACAAACCTTTATATAGATGAAACTTTCGCAGCTTAATCCAGGAGAACAAGGAACTATCGTAGCATTTACAGATCTGGAAATGTCTGTTAAATTAATGGAAATGGGTTGTTTGCCTGGTGAGCTTGTAGAAGTTGAACGGTTTGCTCCACTTGGCTGCCCTATTGCCATTCGTGTTGCAGGTTATCAGCTTTGTTTACGTAAAAGCGAAGCTGCGGTTATCATTGTTCAATAAAATCAATGGCGTTGGATATTAAAGTTGCATTAGTTGGTAATCCCAATACAGGTAAATCTACTCTTTTTAATCGTTTAACGGGATTAAATCAAAAAATCGGAAACTTCCCGGGAGTCACTGTCGATAAAAAAATAGGCTATGCCAAATTAGCCGATGGCAGACAGCTGCAAATTACCGATTTACCCGGTACCTACAGTTTATACCCCAAAAGTGCCGATGAGCGTATCGTTTTTCAGGTGCTTGCCGATGCAAAAAACAGCAGCCATCCAGATGTAATTGTACTGCTTGTTGATGCGTCTAATTTAAAGCGGAACATGTTGTTGTATTCGCAGGTAGCTGATTTGGGAATTCCTATGATACTGGCCTTGAATATGATTGACCTGAATGAAAAACAAGGTGTTGAAATCGATATCGATAAGCTGGCTGTTAAGCTGGGTGTTCAGGTAGTTCCGATCTCTGCAAGGAATAATATTGGGATCAATGTGCTGAAAGAGGCTATAGCACATACAAATATGGCCACCCAGGTAAATGATTTTGAGGTCAGTTTTTTAGCACCGGAGGCCATACAGGCCATTAAACATAAAATTGGGTCTGATCGTGACTATTATGCATTGCAGGTATTGCACCAGCATGAACATCTGAATTTTTTCAATGCTACAGAACAGGAGGAAATTGAAAACATAGAGCAATCTAATGGTTTTGAATCGTCAAAAATACAAGCGGCCGAGACCATCGCGCGTTATAAGCACCTCAGTACTATTCTCGCTGATGTAGTTACGGATAAGGGAAAAAATTTAGGCAAACGTTCATTCAGTGATAAGCTGGATGCGGTATTGACACATAAGGTATGGGGTTTCGTCATCTTTATGCTGATTCTTTTTGTGATTTTCAATGCGATATTTGCCTGGGCAACATTTCCTATGGAATGGATTGAAAACGGCTTTGGCTGGCTCACCGGATTTGGACACGAACATTTGCCGGCGGGGATGCTTACGGATCTGTTACTGGATGGTGTAGTTGCCGGCCTTGGTGGGATTTTCGTCTTTATTCCGCAAATTGCGATACTTTTTGCTTTCATTTCTATTTTGGAAGATACGGGTTATATGGCCCGGGTTACTTTTATGATGGATAAGATCATGAGCAAGGTTGGTCTGAATGGAAAATCGGTAGTTCCGATGATTGGTGGGCTGGCTTGTGCAGTACCATCCATCATGGCTGCAAGAAATATAGAAAACTGGAAGGACAGGATGATTACGATTATGGTTACGCCATTGATTAGCTGTTCTGCCCGTCTGCCTGTTTACATCCTGCTGATTTCCCTGGTGATCCCTTCGGAGACTGTTTTCGGATTTATCAATTTGCAGGGGCTTGCGCTGATGGTAATGTACCTGATCAGTTTTGTTGCGGCTATTTTAGTGGCATGGGTGATGAAAATCATCATTAAATCTAAAGAGCGTTCTTATTTCATTATGGAACTGCCAATCTACCGGATGCCAAGATGGAAAAATGTGATTTATACCATGTATGAAAAATCAAAAACTTTTGTTTTTGAAGCAGGTAAGGTCATTATTGCCATTTCCATCATCTTATGGGTAATGGCTTCTTTCGGACCGGGAAACAGGTTTGACGAGATTGATCAAAAGTATGCCGCTACTTTAGCTGATCCGGCTTCAGATGCCAAACATATAGAAACGCTGGTAGCTACAGAGAAACTGGAAAACTCGTATGTTGGTATACTTGGTCATGCGATAGAACCGGTAATCCGGCCTTTGGGTTATGACTGGAAGATCGGCATCGCCTTAATTACTTCCTTTGCCGCACGTGAAGCTTTTGTGGGAACCATGGCTACCATCTATAGTGTTGATGGCGGGGATGAGGAAAGTGATACCATACGGGAAAGAATGGCAGCCTCGATCAACAGTAAAACAGGCCTGCCAGTATACAGTTTTGCCACAGGTATTTCGCTGATGTTGTTCTATGCATTTGCCATGCAGTGTATGAGTACTATTGCCATTGTTTATCGCGAAACCAAAGGCTGGAAATGGCCAATGATACAATTGGGATATATGACTGCTATGGCCTATGTGGCGGCACTTATTGCCTATCAACTTTTGAAGTAATTTATTTATCTTGTGCTGGTGGAAAAGGAGCATATTTTATCACAGTACATGCCTTTGGCTGCTGCACCTATCATTGCGAAGTGGATAGATTATTTTCAGTGCGAATTTAAAATTTCAAAAGGAAGGGCAACCAAGCTGGGTGATTACAGGCATCCTTATAAAGCATCGGGGCATAAGATCTCTGTCAACAATAACCTCAATGCTTATGCTTTTTTAGTCACTACAGTTCATGAATTTGCGCACCTGTTAACCTGGAACGATCATAAGAACAAGGTAAAGCCTCATGGAAATGAATGGAAGCATAATTTTAAGAGAATGATGGTGCCATTTCTGGAAAAGGAGATATTTCCGGAGGATGTGAAAAAAGCGATTGTAAATTACCTCAACAACCCGTCTGCCGCGAGCTGTACAGACCTGAAATTATCCAGGGCCTTAAAAAAGTATGATGTGCTGGCAGATGTTTCCAGATTGGAGGAGCTCCCCTTACATGCGATATTCAGCATCAAAGACGGACGGCAGTTTAAAAAAGGGGAAAAGCTGAGGAAACGCTATCGCTGTCAATGCCTCGACAATGGGAACATTTATTTATTCAACCCCCTTGCAGAGGTTATGCTTGCTGCAACGGGTACATAGATTGCTTCCCTATCAATAACCTGCCATTTGATATTCAGTTTTTTATCTTTAAAAAGGGAAGGCCTGTTGATGAGACTGTCAATGAAGAGATCGGTATCATTTACCATTACAGCTGCCTGGTAGCCATCCGGAAGCTTACTTTTCAGCACAATACGGCTTTCAGCTTCAGCAGGAATGATGTTGTCAAACAGGACCTCAAATTTGTTGCTTGCGTTGATGGCATCCTTCAGCTGTAAAATGTTGTCAGCGAAAGCTACATTGTTTTTAGGGGGTATTTGCAGGGTGGTATAGCTGCTGGCTTTAAGTGCTATTGCTGTGGCGGCGGTCCGCATTTCTTTCTTAAAAATGATGTTGTTCCTGATATAGGCCCTGCTTTCTTCATACTTTTTCCCATTTTCCTTATCCAATATGCTGTTTTCTTTAACCAGGACAAGGCTGTCATTTTTTAGATAGTATTTCCGGGTGCTGTTGCTCAGGCTTTCATTGCTGATATATTCTGTAAATATTACAGGACTTCCATTCCAGCTGTATTGTTCTGCATACATTAAACCCTCGCCGATTTGATAAACCAGGCTGATTTGTTTTTCCAGGCCTTTAGCATTGGCGTCTAAAGAATCAGCATACTGCAGGATATCCTGTTCGCTCATTGCGGCTGCGGTACGTTGGTTGATCAGTGTCGCCTGCGGATGTTTAGGCTTTTGATTGCAGCTATATAGCAATAACAGAAGCAAGGGAAGGTAGATGGCTTTCATAAGACCTGATGAATTAGATCTTGGAAATGACCATTATCGTGCCAATTCGTTTAGTAGGCCAACAGGCGTCTGATGGTTCCCTTTAAACGGGTTTTTGCCAGGAAACTATCTTCCAATGCTTTATTCATGGGAATGGCAGTATCACTGCTGGCACAGCGCATTACCGGTGCATCCAGGTATTTAAAGCAGTGTTCGGAAATCCAGGCTGCCAGCTCTGCACCAAATCCACAGCTCAGTGTGTCTTCATGCAGGATAAGCACCCTGCCGGTTGTTTTAACGGCATGTGCTACAGTTTCTTTATCCCAGGGCTGCAAACTTCGTAAATCTACCAGCATAGCTGAGAGGTCAGGATTTTGGTCCAGGTAAGATAGGGCCCAGTGTACGCCTAAGCCGTAGGTGATGATGCAGCATTGTTTGCCATGTCTTAAAACATTTGCTTTACCTATTTCGGTGGTATAAAAGCCCTGAGGCACCAATCCATGGAGGGAACGATACAGGTACTTGTGTTCAAAATACATTACCGGGTTTGGATCTGCTATGGCCGCAAGCAACAAGCCTTTGGCATCATGGGGAAATGCCGGGTATACCACTTTTAAGCCTGGTGTTTTGGTAAACCAGGCTTCATTACTTTGGGAATGAAAGGGGCCTGCACCGGTCCCGGCGCCTGTCGGCATGCGGATCACCACATCTGCCTTTTCTCCCCAGCGGTAGTGCGTTTTAGCGAGGTTATTAACGATCTGGTTGAAACCACAGGTTACAAAATCAGCAAACTGCATTTCCATCATCGCTTTATAACCATTTATAGAAAGACCCAGGGCCGTGCCTACAATGGCCGATTCGCAGATAGGGGTATTGCGTACCCTGTCCTTGCCAAACTCTTCAACAAAGCCTTCAGTGATCTTAAAAGCACCACCATATTCTGCAATGTCCTGACCCATCAATACCAGTTTGTCGTACTTTTGCATAGCCAGGCGAAGCCCATCCGAAATGGCATCAAGATAACGGACATCCTTTGTTGGCCCTTCTGCTACCGTTGCAGTTTCAGCATAAGGGAAATACATATCATTCCATTCCCTTTCGTTGTTTACCTGGGGTTCAGCTTCATTAAAGGCATTTTCAACTTCGTTTTCGATCTCCGTTTTCAGGCTGGCTTTGATTTCTGCAATAGTATCGGTATTGAGTATTTTCTGGTCCAGCAGATACTGTTCAAAATTTCTAACAGGGTCTTTTTTTTCCCATTCTTCAAAAAGTTCCTTGGGTACATATTTTGTACCTGAAGCTTCTTCATGACCACGCATTCTGAAGGTAAGGCATTCGATCAACACCGGCCTGGGGTTTTCCCGCATCCTGCTGGCAACACCATCAATCAGGTCATAAACTTCAAGGATATTATTGCCATCAACTTTGAAGCCTTCAATTCCATAGCCTATAGCTTTGTCAACCAGGTTTTTACATTTGAACTGTTCATTAACCGGGGTAGACAGGGCATAACCATTATTTTCTATCAAAAAAATAACAGGCAGGTTCCATACCGCTGCCACATTTATGGCTTCATGGAAATCACCCTCACTGGTTGCACCTTCTCCGCTGAATACCAATGTTGCCTGTTTTTCACCAGCCAATACATCTGCAAGCGCAATGCCGTCTGCAATCGCCAGCTGTGGCCCTAAATGAGAGATCATTCCAATGATCTTGTGTTCCTGTGTTCCGAAATGAAAGGAGCGGTCCCGGCCTTTCGTAAATCCGGATGCTTTGCCCTGCCACTGGGCCATCAGTTTGGTTAGCGGAACGTTTCTAGAGGTAAAAACACCTAGATTTCTGTGCATGGGCAGGATGTATTCCGAAGCCTTCATGGCCATGGTACTGCCCACAGCAATGGCTTCCTGTCCAATTCCCGAAAACCATTTTCCAATACGCCCCTGACGAAGTAAGATCAGCATCTTTTCCTCTACCATACGGGGGTAAAGGAGTTGTAAATAGAAATTTAATAAACTGACATTGTCCTTATCTTTTCTGTCGAAGGTCATAGGTTATAAGCTTTTCGGATCTTTGGTTTTTTCCCTCCACAATTTAGCAAAAGATTTCGGTGCAACCACAGGCATTTCGCGGTATTTACCCCATATCTTTTTAAACAGGAATTTCAGGAAAAAATTCTTGATCTTTCCACTAAAAGCATCCATTCTTGACCTTTTCAGCATGCTGGTTTTCCAGATCTTCCAGCCAATTTCTTCTGCTTTGGTATTGTCGTGCTCTGCAGCTGCATCTCTGCGGTTCAGCAATAGCATCTTATGAATGTCTATTTTAACCGGACAAACTTCGGAGCATTTTCCACATAAGCTGGATGCGTAGCTCAAATGTTTAAATTCTTTCATCCCCTTCAGGTGCGGGGTAATGATAGATCCTATTGGTCCGCTATAGGTGGTGTTGTAGGTATGTCCGCCAATGTTTTTGTAAACCGGGCAGGCATTCAGGCAGGCCCCGCAGCGGATGCAGTATAAACCCTGGCGCTGATCTTTCTGGGCCAGCAAATTGCTGCGGCCATTGTCTAGAAGGATCACATACATTTCTTCAGGCCCATCCGTTTCTTCACCGCGTCTTGGACCACTCAGTATCGTATTGTATACAGTTAAATTCTGGCCAGTACCATGGCTGGCCAGTAAAGGCCAGAAAAGGTCCAGATCTGCCATAGAAGGGATGATCTTTTCTATACCCACAATGGCAATGTGAATTTTAGGAAAGGTAGTGCAAAGCCTGGCATTTCCTTCGTTCTCTGTTAAGGCAATGCTTCCGGTATCCGCAATTAAGAAATTCCCGCCACTAATGCCTATATCCGCATTTAGGTATTTCTCCCGTAAAAGCTCACGGGCCTTTTGGGTCAGTTGCTCGGGGGTATAATCCAGGGGGGTGCCAAATTTTTCATGAAACAATTTGGCAATATCCTCTTTGTTCAGGTGCATGGCAGGTGTTACGATATGATAGGGGTGCTGGCCAAGGAGCTGAACAATGTATTCACCCAGGTCACTTTCCAGTGATGCTATGCCGTGTTCTCCTAAAAAATCATTGAGATGAATCTCTTCTGTGGTCATGGACTTTGCCTTGATGACCGTTTTACCACCGCTTTTATTGATGATGTTCAGGATTTCCTTTTGTGCTTCCTGCGTATCATTTGCCCAGATCACTTTCCCGCCCCTGCGCTGAAAGTTGGCTTCAAACTCAGGTAAAAACTTGTCCAGGTTTTCCATCACCCGCCATTTAATTACATGGGCTTTCTTTTTTGAGTTTTCCAGGTTCTCAAATTTGGACAAACCCCGCTCCACCGCAATATTGTATTTGCCAATGTTGTAATTAATTGTTTTGCGATGCCCTAAATCAAAGGCCTTCTCATCCGCTTTAACCAAAAATTCCTCAGATACCTTCATCATCTTCCAAATATAAAAATAAATAAGATTAAGCATTGTCATGCCAGATTTATATGGCATAAAAAAACCTGCCGGATAATGGCAGGTTTTAAAACTCTTATTTTTTCTTTGTTCCGTCTTCGTTCTTGTCTACCGCAGGTCGCTTTGCCCCGTTTGCAAGCTCCCATGCCGTAAAGTAAACCAATCTGGCCCTTTTAGCCAGCATAGGGAAGTCAATTTTACTCAGTTCATCGCCTGGCTGGTGATAGTCTTCATGGACACCATTAAAATAAAAAATAACCGGAATGCCATGTTTGGCAAAGTTATAATGATCAGAACGGTAGTAAAAGCGGTTTGGATCTGTACGGTTGTTGTAGCGTTCGTCCAGGGTCAGTTTTACATAATCTTTATTTGCCTTTTTACCTATGCGGTCCAGGTCGGTACTGAGCATGTCAGAACCAATGATGTACACAAAATTATTATCCGATGCATGTGCTGCATCGCCACGTCCGATCATGTCTATGTTCAGGTTGGTGATGGTATTGGCCAAAGGAAAAACAGGATATTCCGAATACCATTCAGAACCCAATAATCCTTTTTCCTCACCAGTTACCGTCATGAACAAAATACTTCTTTTAGGGCCTTTCCCTGCCCTTTTGGCCTTTGAAAACGCTTCAGCGATCATCAATACGCCAGTAGTGCCAGAGCCGTCATCATCAGCCCCATTATTGATTTTGTCAGCTCCTTTTGCCTCAGGGGTAATGCCGATATGATCATAATGGGCGGTAATGACCAAAACTTCTTTTTTTAACTTTGGATCAGAACCTTCCATGTAACCCAGCACATTTTCGGCCCTTACTTTGGTCTCCGTTTTTTGCGCACTTGCTGTAATGGCAGTAGTAATGACTTGAGAAGCAGGTTTACCCGTATCTGTTAATTTCTTTTTTACTGCATCCAATGTAGTTTTCGCAGCTTTGAAAATCTGGTTGGCCAGGCTTGTTCCGATATAAATCACCAGTGTGCTTTGCGTCAGGTTCATGCGGTCCAGGTTTTCCTTAGTTTTCATTAACATCTGGCCCGACTGCAGGTAATTCTTCAGATTGTCAGGCAGGTTATCCACCACCGGATCTATCACCAAAATAGCCTTCGCCTTTTGATCAGTGAGGTACTTGATTCTGGAATTGATATTTTCACCGGTTTTTTTTGCAGCTGCTGCCCCAGAGGGCTCAGCTGTTTTAAAGATCATGACTACTTTTCCTGCAACGTCCTGCCCTTCATAGTCGTTGTATCCTTCATTTTTCAGCCCGTAACCGGCAAATAAAATATGCTCAGAATTAAAGGCATACCCCTTAAGGGATACGGCTGCAGGCATAATGTAAAAATCTTTCAGGGGCTCCGCCGGTTGTCCTTCCAGTGTTAAAATCTGTGAGGTGTTAAAATAGGCCATGTCTATCGGCTGAAAATAATCCCCGTTTACCGGACCTTTTAAACCCAAAGCTTTAAAATGTGCCCTGATGTAATCAGCAGCCATCCATCCACCTTTTTTACCCGTTTCCCTTCCTTCATATTCATCAGAAGCAAGTACGGAAAGGTGCTTATAGGCATTGTCTTTATTGATGGCCTGACTGAACTTTATGGCTTCCCTGTTCTGGGCCACAGCAGTGCAACCCATTAGCAAAACAAGACTGGTGTATAAGAGGTTCCCTTTCATAAGCTTCTAATTTAGCAGGACATTTTATTCACCCGTCCGGCATGTCTTCCACCTTCAAAAGCCGTGTTGAGAAAAGTGCTGACCATCTCTTTAGCCAGGTCTTCAGAAACAAACCTCGCCGGGATACAGATAATGTTGGCATTGTTGTGCATTCTGGCCAGTTCCGCAATTTCCTTTTGCCAGCAAATTGCTGCCCGGATCTGCTGGTGTTTATTGGCTGTTATAGCCACTCCGTTGGCACTGCCGCAAACCAATACACCAAAGGTATAGGCTTCACTTTCTACTGCTTCAGCAACAGGATGTGCAAAATCCGGATAATCAACAGAATCTGCAGTGTAGGTGCCAAAATCTTTCACTTCGTGACCACTCAGAAACGATTTCAGGAGTTCTTTGTATTCAAAACCGGCGTGATCTGCGCCTATTGCAATTTTAAATTTTTTATCAGTTGACATTTTTAAGGTTATTTGGATTAAAGGCTTATTACGATTTAGTTACTTTGGCTACCCCATAAAGTTCCTTATTTCTCTTGCGTTCAATATTGGCAGAAATAAAGATACTCAATTCATACAGTATAAATAGGGGGAAAGCTACTACCATCATGGTCATTACATCAGCAGTTGGCGTAACCACGGCCGCAACAATCAGGATCACAACAGCAGCATACCTCCTGGTCGAACGCATGAAAGCAGGCGTCATGATGCCAAATTTGGACAAGATGTAGATCACTACAGGTAGCTGGAAGATGATCCCAGAACCAATGGTCAAGGTGGCTACTGAAGAAAGATAGGAGGTGATGGTAAAAGTATTCTGGATATCCGGACTTACCGTAAAATTGGTCAGAAAGTTAACCGATAAGGGGCACACGATATAATAACCAAAAAGGATACCGATGAAAAAAAGTGTGGAGGCAAATAGCACAAAGTTACTGGCAGACTTGCGTTCATTGGCGTGTAGCGCTGGCTTAATAAAGAGCCAGAGTTCAAATAATATATAAGGTATTCCCAGTATGATACCCACCATTACACAGGCATTGATCTGTAAGGTAAATTGTCCCGCCATTTCCGTGTTGATGATCTTGGCATCAATGTGGGTAATGCAAAAGTCAGAACCAATCATACTTGGCCATGCTGCTGCCATTTTACACATCATTCTATATGTCCAGAAATCAGGGTTTTTAGGCCCCATGATCAGCTCATTGAATATGAAGTCAGAAAACCAGAATGCACCAACAGTAAACAGCACAACAACCAGTAAGGAGCGCAGCAAATGTTTTCTTAGTACATCTATATGGTCAAAAAAAGACATTTCTGCCTCTAAAGTTTTTCCTTTTTCTTTTATGGCCCCAATCAGGCTACGTTTCTTATTATCACTCATGTACGTTATTTGTAAAACAAAAATACCATTCTTTTATTTAGAATGGTATTTACGTTTAAAATCTAGTAAGCAGTTTTTAACAGTATACATTATCTTTATTCAGAAAACTCAAAAGTTTCCATAAACTTAGTTGTAAAATTACCAGCTCTAAAGTTAGGATCTTTCATCAATTTTAGATGAAAAGGTATCGTAGTTTTTACACCTTCGATCACAAATTCACTTAAAGCCCGCTCCATAGTACTGATCGCTTCTTCGCGGGTTTGTGCAACGCAGATCAGCTTGGCAATCATAGAGTCGTAGTTTGAAGGAATCTGATACCCCGCATAAACGTGGGTATCAACTCTTACTCCATGCCCGCCCGGAGAGTGGAAATTTGTTATTTTACCCGGAGAGGGCCTGAAGTTATTAAATGGATCTTCCGCATTTATCCGGCATTCAATAGCATGCATATCAGGTAAATAATTCTTTCCCGAAATCGGAACACCTGAGGCAACTTTGATCTGTTCTTTAATTAAATCGTAATTGATCACCTCTTCTGTTACCGGATGTTCTACCTGGATACGGGTATTCATTTCCATAAAATAGAAATTGCGGTGTTTATCTACCAGGAATTCAATGGTGCCCGCACCTTCATACTGAACAGCAATAGCTCCTTTAATAGCCGCTTCACCCATTCTTTCCCGCAATTCAGGTGTCATGAAAGGTGATGGGGCCTCTTCCACCAGTTTCTGGTGCCTGCGCTGTATAGAGCAGTCACGCTCCGATAAATGACAGGCCTTGCCATACTGATCTCCGATGATCTGGATTTCGATGTGGCGCGGATCTTCAATATATTTTTCCAGATAAAGTCCGTCATTCCCAAAAGCTGCACCCGACTCCTGTCTGGCACTGTCCCATGCATTTTCAAAATCTTCATCTTTCCAAACTACGCGCATTCCACGTCCACCACCACCGGCAGTAGCCTTCAGGATTACCGGGTAGCCGATCTCGTTGGCCGTTACAATACCTTCTTTGATGTTTTCCACCAAACCTTCAGAACCAGGAATAGTAGGTACCCCTGCTTTTTTCATGGTTTCTTTGGCCGATGCTTTATCGCCCATAGAATTGATCTGTTCTGGTGTTGCCCCGATGAACTTAATTCCATAATCACGGCAAACAGAAGAAAATTTCGCGTTTTCAGATAAGAATCCGTATCCCGGGTGTATGGCATCCGCATTGGTCAGCTCAGCTGCAGAAATGATATTTGGAATGCTCAGGTAAGAATCTTTACTTGGTGGGGGGCCAATACAAACAGCTTCATCAGCAAAACGTACGTGTAAACTCTCTCTGTCGGCAGTAGAGTAAACCGCTACGGTTTTGATGCCCATTTCTTTACAGGTCCGAATAATGCGTAAAGCAATTTCGCCCCTATTGGCAATTAGTATCTTTTTAAACATATTTATCTATTCCGATTAAACCGGCTCTACTAAAAATAAAGGTTGATCATACTCTACAGGTGAGGCATTGTCAACAAGAACTTTTACAATTTTTCCTGACACTTCACTTTCTATCTCATTGAAAAGTTTCATCGCCTCAATGATACAGATCACTTTGCCAGCAGTAATTTCATCTCCAACATTTGCAAACGAAGGCTTGTCCGGACTCGCAGAGCGATAGAAGGTACCAATCATTGGCGATTTGATGGTGATGTATCTTGAAGTATCTTCAACAGGTGCAGATTTGGTTTCGGTAGGGGCAACCGGCTGTGGTGCAGCAGCAGTTGATGCAACGGCAGGCGCAATCTGGGCAGGAACAGTTGCCTGAACATAAGTAGGTGCCTGATTGGTTTTGATAGTGATTTTGAAGTTTTCCTGCTCAATAGCTACTTCATTTACGCCCGAACGAGAAACAAATTTAATAAGTTCCTGAATTTGTTTAATATCCATTTTTTAGGTGTTATTTAGAAAAAAATAGTACGTCTTAAGAACTATCTAAGTTAAGATTATTTATTTTATAAAATTAATAGGCCCATTTTAAATAAACAGAACCCCAGGTAAAGCCCCCTCCAAATGCGGCCAATATCAAATTGTCGCCTTTTTTCAACTGATTTTCCCATTCCCACAAACATAACGGAATTGTACCGTTAGTGGTATTGCCGTAGCGTTGTATGTTGATCATTACCTTTTCCGAACCTACACCCATTCTGTTTGCGGTGGCATCAATGATCCGCTTGTTTGCCTGGTGCGGAACCAGCCAGGTGACATCATCAGAGGTAAGGTTATTGCGTTCCATGATCTCGGCAGCAACATCGGCCATATTGGTTACCGCAAATTTAAATACAGCCTGGCCTTCCTGGTAAACCACATGTTCATTGTTGTCTATGGTTTCATGTGTAGCAGGTCTGGCAGATCCGCCAGCCTTCTGGTGTAAAAACTGTTTTCCGGCCCCGTCAGATCTCAATACAGAATCCATGATACCAAACCCTTCTTCGTTGGGCTCCAGCAAAACGGCTCCACAGCCATCACCAAAAATAATGCAGGTGGTGCGGTCCTGGTAGTTAATGATAGATGACATTTTATCGCCGCCCACTACCAGTACTTTTTTATGTTTTCCCGATTCAATGAACTGGGAAGCAGTTGACAGGCCAAAAATAAAGCCCGAACAAGCGGCCTGAAGGTCGTATCCCCATGCATTTTTGGCGCCGATTTTGTCGGCCAGTATGTTTGCCGATGCTGGAAAAGGCATGTCTGGAGTAGTGGTGCAAAAAATGATCAGTTCAATTTCTTCTGCGCTGATCCCGCGTTTTTTTAGTAATCCATTCACCGCATGAACTGCCATGTCTGAGGTGCCTAATCCTTCGCCTTTCAATATTCTTCGCTCTTTGATACCTGTTCTGGATGTGATCCATTCATCCGTAGTGTCTACAATTGATTCCAGCTCTTTATTGGTCAGGATATAGTCTGGCACATAACCATGAACAGCTGTAATCGCAGCGTGAATTTTATTCATTTTTTTAAAATTATTTAAATGCGGCTTGTATTTTTCCAACCAAGCCAGTTGTAATCATATCTCTGGATTGCAGGATCATGTTTTTTACAGCCAAAGGACTTGAAATGCCATGGCCAATTACTACCGGGGCATTTACGCCCAGAACAGGGCTTCCACCATAGTTCTCATAATTAAAACGGTCAAAGAACTCATCCTTTAAGCCTCTTTTTAAAGTCAGTACGTAAAATGATTCTGCAAGTTTAAGCATTACGTTTCCTGTAAATCCATCACAAACAATCACATCGGCTTTATCGTTAAACAAATCCCTGCCTTCCACATTACCAACAAAATTGAACAGCTGCGTATCCCTCATTAAAGGGAAGGTAGCCAGACTCAGCATATTGCCTTTTTCGTCCTCTTCTCCAATATTCATTAAAGCTACTTTTGGGGTGTTGATGCCCATTACATTCTCTGCATACAGACTGCCCAATACACCAAACTGGAGTAAGGTATCCGGTTTACAATCGGCATTTGCGCCAACGTCAACCATTAAACCAACACCACCGCTTAATTTAGGCAGAAAAGTAGAGAGGCAGGGCCTGATGATGCCAGGGATAGTTCTTACACTGAATACAGCGCCAACAAGCATGGCGCCAGAGTTGCCTGCACTTGCAAAAGAATCCAGTTTACCTTCTTTAAGTAAATTGAACCCAATAGAAATACTGGAATTAGGCTTTTGAACAATAGCCTTAGTGGGATGTTCGCCCATACCAATTACTTCTTCGGTATGAACATATTCAAAGTGATCCGGATTGAATCCGTTTTCGGATAGGATGGGCTTAATCTGCTGGGTATCCCCAATAAGCACCAAATGCTCTTTCGGGGATAACAATGGATGAGCTGCTATTGCTCCTAAAACATTTGCTTTAGGAGCATAGTCTCCGCCCATTATATCGAGACCTATTTTCATAGTAAAATCAGTTTGTGTACCAGGCAAAATTGCCGCGCTTCTAAGGCCTCTAAGTTAAACTATAGGACACTTAAAACACAAACTATTTTTCAAGAAAATTAACCTATTGAGGTGTTTTCAATAACCAATTTACCGTTGTAGTATAAGTTACCATCAACGTTATAAGCGCGGTGAGGGATGTGTATCGCACCTGTTGTCTGACAAGTAGCTAAAGAAGGAGCTTCTGCTTTATAGTGAGTTCTTCTCTTATCTCTTCTGCTCTTAGAGATCTTGCGTTTTGGATGTGCCATTGTTGATTTATTTAATTATTATTTTAATTTCTTTAATGCCGCCCACCTTGGATCGTCATTTTGTTGTTCTTCTTCTTCCTGTTTTGAGCCAACTGCCAGGCTTTCCAGCCTCGTAATCATCTCCTGATCGCATTTTACACCAGTACCATTCTCTTCACATATCTTTATATAAGGAACAGCTACCGTGATAAACTCGTAAACCAGGTCAGCGATACTGATTTCGCTCTCTTTCTTACTCAGTACAATGATCTCCAGATCATCGCTTTCCAGTTCATCTTCAGCAAACTTTACAATCTGCCTTTCCTGTATACTTATCGGTGCCTCAAACTCAGCTAAACATTTGTCGCAGTCTAATACTATTGTTCCGTTAATGTGGAAATGCAGTATCAGCATCGTTTCCTGTTTGTCTAGCTCCACCTCTGCTTTTAAGTTTCCTTTTTTTACCAAAGAATACTCAAATGCATCAAAAAAGCTGTTATCAATCTCAAAATCAAACTGATGTTTGCCAATTTTTAAGCCTGTAAAGGGGATTGAAAATTGTTTTAATGGTTTCAATTGTAACAAAATTTTAGCCCGCAAATGTAGGGATTATTTTTATTCAGTGCAAATTCTTTTTTAATTCGCGTCGTCCTTCATATCGGCAGCAGTTTCAATAATTTTACCGCCGCTTCTTAGCTGGCTGCCCAATAGGGCTTCCTGCTCCCTTCTGTTCTTCACAATATGTGTAGCAGCAAAAACCGCTTCAATAAAAGAAGACGGATCTGCCAGGTCTTTGCCCGCAATATCATAGCCCGTACCATGATCCGGAGAGGTGCGCACAATTTTTAATCCGGCAGAGAAATTCACACCGGTACCAAAAGCAATGGTTTTGAAAGGAATTAAACCCTGGTCGTGGTACATGGCCAATACCGCATCAAATTGTTTATGGCTACCATTTCCAAAAAAGCCATCAGCAGGATAGGGGCCAAAACAGATTATGCCTTTATCAAAAGCTTCCTGGATGGCAGGTATAATTACGTTTTCTTCCTCCTTGCCCAATAAGCCATTGTCACCAGCATGAGGGTTTAGGCCGAGTACTGCAATTTTTGGTTTTTCAATCCAGAAATCCTTTTTTAAGCTCTCGTTCATCAGCAACAGTTTTTTCACAATTTTTTCTTTGCTGATGTTTTGCGCGATGTCCTTTACAGGGATGTGTCCGGTTACTACACCTACACGGATATCTTCACTGATCATGAACATCAACACCTCATTACTGCCGCTTTGCTCCTGCAGGTATTCGGTGTGTCCCGGGAACTTAAAAGTATCCGACTGTATATTATGTTTATTGATCGGGGCTGTAACAAGGGCATCAATTTCTCCCTTTATCAAGGCCTCTGTAGCTTTTTGAAGCGATAGCAAAGCATATTTTCCACCTGTTTCATTGGAAACACCCAGTTCAATCTTTACATCCTCTTCCCAGCAATTGATCAGGTTGGGCTTTTTAGGGTTGGCCGAAGCCGGTTCATTGATTACATTAAACGCAAAATCTGTCAATCCCAAAGCCTTTCTATGATAAGAAGCAACCTTCGTATGTCCATAAACGATTAACGTACAGTAATCAAGTATGCTGTTGTGCGATAAGGTTTTCAAAATTACTTCTAATCCGATCCCGTTTACATCGCCTATGCTTATCCCAATTTTAATTTTATTGCTCATGCCTGAATAGAAATTTGGGGCAAATTACAGATTTTCACCTTAATGTTAGTCCGATACTCATAAAACTTTAATAATTTGCGAGCTTTAAGGGAGAAATATATGAGTTTGGTTAGGGCAAAAAAACATTTGGGACAACATTTTTTAACCGACAAGAACATTGCCGCTAAGATCGTAAACGGCCTTGTTCATACGGATAAATACAAGCAGGTGCTTGAAGTTGGACCCGGAATGGGCATTCTTTCTGATCTGCTGCTGGAACGAAAAGACATTGAAACCTATTTGATAGATATTGATGTAGAGTCTTACCATTTTTTACAACAAAAATATCCCCAACTGGGTAGCCGGTTGATCAACGGAGATTTTCTTGCCCTCAATCTGTCTGAGATATTTGAAGATAAATATGCCATCATTGGCAATTTTCCATACAATATCTCCTCTCAGATCCTGTTTAAGATCCTCGAAAACCGGGCAAATGTAGTCGAAATGGTAGGGATGTTCCAGAAAGAAGTAGCAGAGCGGTGCGCTTCCAGAGAGGGAACCAAAGACTACGGGATATTAAGCGTACTGATCCAGGCCTATTATGATATCGAATACCTGTTTACCGTTAAGCCTGGTACCTTTAATCCGCCGCCAAAAGTAAATTCAGGTGTAATCAGACTAAGCCGGAACAAGGTGGAGACACTTCCCTGTGATGAAAAATTATTCTGGCGCACCGTTAAGGCCGGATTTAATCAGCGTAGAAAAACATTGCGTAATGCACTTTCCGGTGTGGTCCCCAAAGATAAAATGGACAGCCATCCATTTTTTGATAAACGGGCAGAACAGCTTAGCGTAGCCGATTTTATCGAGCTGACCGGGCATCTGACCCTGCTGTCCAAATAGTATACATCCATGATGAAGATAAATTAAACAGATGAAAGGAAAGATCTTAATAGTTGATGAACTGCATCCAGTATTTAAAGAAAGTGCTGCAGCCCTGGGATATGAAGTGCATGACCGCCCCTTAATTACCAGGGCAGAAACCCTTGCTGTAATCGCAGGTTACGAAGGCATTGCCGTTCGTACCAAATTTTTAATTGATAAAGAACTGATGGAGGCTGCTCCAAACCTTAAATTTATTGCCAGGGCAGGGGCCGGGCTCGACAATATTGACGAAGCCTTTGCCAAAGAAAAAGGGATTGCATTGCTGAATGCACCCGAAGGCAATATGGATGCGGTAGGAGAACATGCCATTGGTATGCTGCTGGCCCTCATGAATAATTTCCGGAATGCAGACCTGGAGGTGCGCAATGGTATATGGGACAGGGAAGGTAACCGTGGATACGAACTGAAGGGTAAAACTGTCGGCATTATCGGCTATGGATTTATGGGCAGGAGTTTTGCTCAAAAGCTATCCGGCTTTGGTGTACAGGTGATTGCCTACGATAAATATAAAACAGGTTTTAGTGATGACTATGCCAGGGAGGTCAGTATGGAGGAAATTGTGAAACAAAGTGATGTGCTGAGTTTACACATTCCGTTAACTGCCGAAACCAGGCAAATGGTGAATGAAGAATACCTGTTCCATTTCCGTAAACCCATATTTTTCATCAATACCGCAAGGGGAGAAGTAGTAAACACCCAGGCCCTTTTAACCGCAATCGAACAGGGTAAAATACTGGGTGCCGGGCTTGATGTTTTGCAGGTAGAAAAGTTCCCTGCACTAGGTACTCAGGAATGGTATACTGCGCTTAAATCATCCGGCAGGGTGCTCCTAAGTCCTCATGTTGGCGGATGGACATTCGATTCTTACCGGAAGATTTCAGAAGTGCTTGCCGGCAAACTAGGCAAGCTATAAAACAGGCTATTGTAAAGGAAAGTTAAAATTAGCGAAATAATTTGTTTTTGTGCTAACACCCCATTATCTTCGTTTTAATTGAAGCAAGACTATGTAGGCTTAAAAGCCGATGTAGTCTTGTTTGTTTTTTAGAGGATTTACAACAAATAACGAGCTATGACAGAGGTAACATATTATACCCAAGATGGTTTAGATAAACTGAAAGAAGAATTGCAGTATTTAAAAACTACTGGAAGACAGTTAATTTCGAAGGCGATAGCTGAGGCGAGAGATAAAGGCGACCTTTCTGAGAATGCAGAGTACGATGCAGCAAAGGAAGCGCAGGGTTTACACGAGGCAAAAATCTCCAAAATGGAAAACACCCTTTCTACTGCCAGGTTGATTGACGAATCTAAATTGGATACATCGAAGGTGCTTGCACTTTCCATTGTCAAAATAAAAAATGTGAAAAACGGCGCTACGATGTCTTACCAGCTGGTTGCCGAATCTGAAGCCGATCTTAAAACCGGAAAGATCTCCGTAAAATCTCCTATTGCAAAGGGATTGCTTGGTAAATCTGTCGGCGATACTACAGAAATTGAAGTGCCGGCGGGGAAAATGGAGTTTGAAATTTTAGAGATCAGCAGATAAAAAATCAGCATTATGGCTAGTATCTTTTCAAAAATAGTTAGCGGTGAAATACCGGCCCACGTGGTTGCGGAAACTACGGAATTCCTGGCCTTTCTGGATGTGAGCCCCCTGGTCATGGGGCATGTGCTGGTGATCCCAAAAAAGGAGATCGATTACATCTTTGATATGGATGAAGAAAGCTATTTCGGATTAACCCTGTTCGCTAAAATTGTAGCTACAGGCTTAAAAGAAGCTTTTCCCTGTAAAAAAGTAGGTGTAGCTGTGATCGGATTAGAAGTACCGCATGTACACATCCACCTTATTCCTATGAATAATGTGAGCGACATGAATTTTAGTAAGCCTAAATTGCAGCCAACCCAGGAAGAGCTTGCGGAGGCTGCGGCAAAAATTAAGGCAGCACTTTCTAAAGATTAATGTGGAAAACAGGATGCAGAACCTTTCTATTGTAACTTCCCGTTATTTTTATGTCGTTCTGCATCCCTGATATTTTTTTTAACCAGGTTCTTCTCCATTGCGGCAGTCAGATATACCCGTCTGATTCGCCAGACAGATCAATACAAATAACACATCGGCCATTTCGTCTCCCAGGTCAACGGCTTCATCACTTTTCTTAAATGACTGTTCCCCATATTTGCGCGACATGATCCGGGCAACTTCACCAACCTCTTCCATCAGAATGGCTGTATTGGTCAGTTCATTAAAATAACGGATACCTGTTGTTTTGATCCACTGGTCTACTGTTTCCTGTGCTTCTGCTATGGTCATATTATTCTTTGTTTTTTGTATCAATAACAATCGTAACCGGCCCGTCGTTTACCAGACTGATCTTCATATCGGCGCCAAATATCCCGGCTTGTATAGATTTGTTTAGTAATGAGGAGAGCCTGCCGATCATCGCCTCATAAAGTGGAACGGCTTTTTCTGGTCTGGCAGCCCGGGTAAATCCAGGCCGGTTCCCTTTTTTTGTAGCCGCAAATAAAGTAAACTGACTGATCAGCAGGATATTCCCATCAACATCTGCCAGTGCTTTGTTCATCAGCCCGTTTTCATCTCCAAATATACGCATGGCAGCAATCTTTTGTGCCATCCATTCCAGGTCATCAGCGGTATCTGCATCTTCAATACCCAGCAATACCAAAAAACCCAGCTCAATGCTGCCGGTAACTATGCCGTCTACCTTACAATTGGCCTCGGTAACCCTTTGTATAACTGCCCGCATGCTTAAGCCCTTGTTTCATTACCATGATAGATACTCAGGTAACTTTCGTATCTGCTCAACTCTATTTCCCCGCTTTCTACTGCTTTAATTACAGCGCAACCAGGTTCATTCACATGCCGGCAATTGTTAAACCTGCATTGGTTCATCAAATCCCTCATTTCCCTGAAGTAATGCCCCAGTTCCTCGGGTCTGATATCAAATATACCCAGTTCACGTATGCCCGGGGTGTCAATCAGGTATCCGCCAAAAGGCAAAGTGTGCATTTCAGCAAAAGTGGTGGTATGTTGCCCTTTATCACTGGATTCGGAAATTTCACCGGTTTTAATGCTGTGGCCAGGCAGCAAAGCATTGATCAGGCTTGATTTCCCTACACCAGAATGTCCTGAAAACAAGGTGGTCTTATCTTTTAACAAAGCTTCAATCAAAGGGATATTAGTGCCTTTAAGTGCAGAAACAGCATAGCAGGGGTAGCCAATGTTTTCGTAAATGTGCTGATATGCTGCCAGTATTTCTAATCCTTCTTCATGAAAAAGATCAAGCTTGTTAAATATCAGTGTAGCGGTGATGTCATAGGCTTCAGCAGTGGCCAGAAAACGGTCTATAAAGCCCAGTGAGGTACGTGGCGAAGCCAGCGTGACCACCAGAAAAGCCTGGTCCATATTGGCTGCAATGATCTGTGCCTGTTTGGATAAATTGATCGATTTCCGGATGATGTAATTCCGCCTGTCGTAGAGCTTATGAATAATGCCATTGTCTGAATTGGGCTCCAGTTCAAATTCCACCCGGTCGCCCACGGCAATGGGATTGGTGGTTTGAATTCCCTGTATCCTGAACTTGCCCTTTATACGACAATCATAGTCCAGGCCATTTTCTGCATGCACCTGATACCAGCTTCCCGTCGATTTTATTACTAATCCTTGCATATAAGGCTATAAAGATAATAAATTGTAACATATATGTTCCTTTTGATGAATTCCTACTAACCCGATCAACTGAATAATTTATTTTCACATTCATTTGCGAATTAAAAAAATATGCCTTTACTTTACGCCTCGTTAGTGTAAATATTACAATGTATAGCAATTTGACCACAACCAATATTACCACAACCACCGGCATCGAACGGAGGAAGGTAAGCTAGTGGGCTGAAATAGAAAATATAAAAACCACAAAAAGCGCCTTCCTTTAATCCGGGAAGGCGCTTTTTTTTTAACCAACAACTATGAATATTTTAAAATTTGGAGGTACATCTGTCGGTTCTGCGCAAAGCATAAATGCATTGATGGATATCCTGAAGAAAGGGGAAGACGCTGAAAACCCTGTAGTCATTTTATCTGCTATGGGTGGCGTAACCAATACCTTACTGGATATGGCAGAAAATGCCAGAAACGGACAGGATTATGCCGAAACCTTAAAAAAGGTAGAAGACAAGCATTTCGAGGTGATCCGTACATTATTGCCTGCCAGCGCGCAAAATCCTGTACTTACCAAACTAAAGATCTATTTAAATGAACTGGAGGATATTCTGCAGTCGGTTTATAACCTGCGTGAACTGAGTTTACAAACCAAAGACCTGATTTTAAGTTATGGTGAACGCTGCTCCACCATGATGGTGAGCCATATCGCCAGGCAACATTTTGCAAATGCCCTGTTTGTTGACGGATCAGAACTCATCAAAACAGACCATAACTTTGGACAGGCAAAGGTAAACACCCAGTTAACAGAAACGCTCATCAGGGATTTTTATGAGGGCAACAAGGATAAACTCCTGTTTGTTACCGGTTTTATTTCCAGTAATGATGACGGGCGTATCACCACTTTGGGCCGGGGAGGAAGCGATTATACCGCTGCCATCTGGGGTTCCGCTTTAGGTGCCGATGAAATCGAGATCTGGACAGATGTAGATGGGATGTTGACTGCTGATCCGCGCATCGTTAAAAAAGCTTTTTCTTTACCAGAACTGAGCTATACTGAAGCTATGGAGCTTTCTTATTTTGGAGCGAAAGTGATCTATCCGCCAACGATGATCCCTGCCTTCCTAAAGAAAATACCTATTGTCATTAAAAACACCTTTAATGTTGATTTTCCGGGCACTTATATCAGACACAATGTTCAGGCATCAAGCCTGCCCATAAAAGGAATTTCCTCCATTGATGAGATCAGCATCCTCAACCTTTCCGGTAGTGGTATGGTTGGAAAAGCCGGATTTAGCGGAAGGCTTTTCTCTCTTTTATCCAGGGAACAAGTCAACGTAGTGCTCATCACACAGTCTTCGTCAGAGCACAGTATTACCTTTGCGGTTAAGCCGGCTGATGCATTAAAAGCTTTATCGCTGATCAACAAAGAATTCGAACTGGAATTGCAGGCGAGGAAACTGGAATATCCTGAAGTAGAGAACGGATTGTCGGTTCTGGCCATTGTTGGTGAAAACATGAAGCGTACACCGGGCATCTCGGGCAGGTTGTTCAGTGCCCTGGGCAGAAATGGTGTAAACATACGCGCCATTGCACAGGGATCCTCGGAATACAACATTTCGGTGATCCTGTCGCGTACAGATCTTTCCAAAGCGGTGAATGCCGTTCACGATGCCTTTTACGCAGATCTGAAAAAAACACTGAATGTATTTTGTCTGGGTACCGGAAATATTGGTAAAACCTTGTTCCAGCAGTTGCAGCACCAAATGCCTTTCCTGGCTAATAACAACGACCTGCAGGTAAAGGTAATGGGTGTGAGCAATACCCGTAAAATGTACCTGGATGCAGAAGGAGTTGACCTGAACAACTGGGAAAATACCCTGGATGAAAAAGGGGAAAAAGCCGACCTGAGCGAATTCATCAAAAAGATGAAAGCCATGAACCTGGCCAACTGCGTGTTTGTAGACAATACGGCAAGTCATAATCCCATCCAGCATTACCTGGATGTGCTGCAATCCAGTATCTCTGTGGTTACCTGCAATAAATTAGGTAATTCTGCCGAATACGACCAGTATGTGGCTTTTAAAGAGGCCGCAAGAAAACATGGTGTTGAATTTTATTATGAAACCAATGTAGGGGCCGGTCTGCCGATCATCCGTACTTTAAAAGACCTGATGCTGAGCGGCGACAGGATCAACCGGATAGAAGCTATTTTGTCAGGTACCATTTCCTATATCTTTAATAATTTTAAAGGTGACAGGCTATTTAACGAAGTGGTAAAAGAAGCACAGGACCTGGGTTATACAGAGCCAGATCCCCGGGACGACCTGAACGGTAAAGATTTTATGCGCAAAATGCTGATCCTTGCCCGCGATGCCGGCTATGCCCTCGAAGAAAAAGACGTGGCTATCGAAAGTATGCTGCCTGCTGCTTGTCTGGCCGCCAGTAGTGTACCCGCATTTTACCAGGAACTGGAAAACAATGCCGCGCATTTTGAAAACCTTAAAAATGAGGCAGCCAGGCAGAAAAAAGTATTGAGATATATTGGTAAGCTGGAAGATGGAAAAGTAAGCATTACCCTGCAAATGGTGGATGATTCACATCCTTTCTATATGCTTTCGGGCAGCGATAACATCATTTCATTTACCACTGATCGTTACAGAGAACGCCCGCTGGTGGTTAAAGGGCCTGGTGCCGGTGCGGAAGTAACTGCTGCAGGGGTTTTTGCAGACATCATTAATGTGGGTAAAAGATAATTATGAAAAGATCAATAAAAGTTTTCGCTCCGGCAACAGTGGCCAATGTGGTATGTGGTTTTGACATACTGGGCTTTGCCGTAAATGAACCTGGGGATGAGGTCATCATGCGCCTTACCGATAAACCTGGGGTTTCCCTGTCAAAAATTACAGGCGATGAAGGCCGTTTACCTTTAGATCCTGATAAAAATACGGTTAGTGCCATTGCAAAGCATTACCTGCAGCATATCGGTAAACCCGATACCGGCATTGAAATAGAGCTGCACAAAAAAATGCCTATAGGTAGCGGACTTGGATCCAGTTCGGCCAGTACCGTTGCCGGACTGTTTGCCATCAACAGCCTGTTTGATAACCAGCTGAGCAATAAAGAACTCGTTCCGTTTGCCATGAGAGGCGAAGAACTGGCCTGCGGTTATGGCCATGCTGACAATGTAGCCCCTGCCTTGCTGGGTGGTTTTGTCTTGATCAGGAGTTACAGCCCGCTAGACATCATCAGTTTGCCTTTTCCGACTGATCTGCATGCTGCTATTGTTTATCCTGAGGTGGATGTGCCCACCAAAGATGCAAGACAGATGATCCGTTCCAAGGTTTACCTGAAAGATGCAGTAACCCAGTGGGGCAATGTAGCTGGCCTGGTGAGCGGCTTGTTCATGAACGATTACGAGCTGATTGGCAGGAGCATGACCGATGTACTGGTAGAGCCAACCCGGGCCATCCTCATCCCTGATTTTTATACCCTAAGGGCTATGGCCATGCAGGCAGGAGCTATTGGTTTTGGAATTTCCGGTTCGGGCCCCTCTGTGTTTGCGCTTACAAAAGACAGCACGACCGCAAAACAAATTACAGAACGCCTGCAGCAGCATTTAAAAAGCCTGTCTATCAACAGCTTGGCATTCGTTTCTGAAGTGAATAAAAAAGGACCGGTAATATTAGATTAGACCTATACAAAATGAAATTATACAGTACCAATAACCATAACCTAAGCGTAGATTTTCCAACTGCGGTTTTCAACAGTATGCCCCTGGACAAAGGCTTGTACATGCCGGGTCATATCCCACAGCTGGACCAGGAATTTATAGCTCATATTGACCAGTATACACTCCCGCAGATTGCGTTCAAAGTTGCGTCGGCACTTTTACAGGATGCCATCCCTTCAGCGGATCTTAAAGCGATCATCGACGATGCCATCAACTTCGATGCCCCGGTCGTTAAGCTGGCGGACAACGATTTTGTGCTGGAGCTTTTTCATGGACCTTCCCTTGCCTTTAAAGATTTTGGGGCAAGGTTTATGAGCCGCATTATGGGCTATTTTTTAAAAGAAAACGAAAAGACCTTAGATGTCCTGGTGGCCACTTCCGGCGATACCGGTGGGGCAGTAGCCCTTGGCTTTTTAGGCGTGGCCAATACCCGCGTAACCATTCTTTATCCAAAGGGGAAAGTGAGCGATATTCAGGAACTGCAGCTCTGCACCAATGGACAGAACATCCATGCGGTAGAGGTTGAAGGCACTTTTGACGATTGCCAGCACCTGGTAAAACAGGCCTTTGCAGATGAAGCGCTCCATCAAAAACTGCGCCTTACTTCCGCCAATTCCATTAACATTTCCAGGCTGATCCCGCAAACATTCTATTATTTCAATGCCTATGCGCAATTGCGTAGGCAAGGTAAAAAAGACGTCGTATTTGTGGTGCCGAGCGGAAACTTTGGTAATATTGCTGCAGGTTTACTGGCCTATAAAATGGGCCTACCTGTAAAGCAATTTATAGCCGCTACCAACGTAAACGATACCGTGCCACGCTTTTTGGAAAGCGGGATATATGAACCCAGGCCATCTGTTCAAACCTATGCCAACGCGATGGATGTAGGCGCCCCAAGCAACTGGGTACGGATCATGGATATGTTTAACAATGATAAGGCGGCTTTACAGGAAGTAATGAAAGGCTACCGTTTTACCGATAATGAGACACTGGAAGGTATTAATGCCATCTACAATGAATTTGATTACATTGCCTGTCCGCATACCGCTATAGCCTGGCTGGCCTTACAACAATACAGGATGGCAACCGGAGACCAGGAATCGGCAGGTGTTTTTCTTTCCACTGCCCATGCCTGCAAGTTCCCGGATGTTTTTCCGGAAGAAATAAAGGTAAATATTGAAATTCCTGATCAGGTGCAATGTCTTGCTACCAAAGAAAAACAGGCAACCGCAATGGACACCAGTTTTGAATCCTTTAAAAATTACCTGCTTACTTCTTATGGAAACGCATAACGGCGATATCTCCCATCATAAAATTCAGGGTGGTATCACTTGTAATGGCATAAGTACTTGCTTTTTTTAGCATTTCCACAAAAATGGCCTCCCCTTCACCAGGGCAGGCCATTTTTGTCATGATAAAAGGTTTGGTAAAATTAATCGTTGTATCGTCTGCGCTCAGTTCACCCGAAAAAGAATTGCAACTGGTATTGCCGCTAAATCTTTTCTCGGTAACGTCGAACTTTATAGTCGGTTTTTTCCCCGGATATAATCCATTGAATGCTATTCTGGGTCCTGATATATAATTGAGCTCCCAGGTGCCGCCCAGTTGCGATAGTCCACCATTACCAATAGATCCGGGTTTCATCGTTGTACAAGCACTTAAAGTGCCTGTTGCAACCAGCAATAATAGCATCAGTCTGTTCATATCCAAATATTCTTATAGAACATGAAGGTACAAAGAGTATTCCAGAAATCACATCAACCCAAATTTCAACGTTAAAATACAGCCTGGGCAATCCTTTTCGTCGGCTCCGGATTTCCCATGGTATAGAAATGCAGTACCGGTGCACCCATTGCTTTCAGCTCATTGCACTGGTTGATCATCCATTCAATACCCACTTCCTTAACCTCCTTCTCTGATTTACAGCTTTGTACGGCTTCGCTCAGTTCCAGCGGAATGTCCAGGTGAAATATTTTAGGCAGGCTGATCAGTTGCTTGCTGTTGGTGATCGGCTTTAACCCCGGTATGATGGGTACATTAATGCCGTTTTCTCTGCACTTGTCTACAAAAGCCTTATATTTCTTATTGTCGAAGAACATCTGGGTCACAATAAAATCAGCCCCGGTATCTACTTTATGTTTCAGGTATTTGAAATCGGTATCCAGGTTTGGCGATTCGAAATGTTTTTCCGGATAACCTGCCACCCCGATACAGAAATCGGTTTTTTCCGCACTTTCCATATCGTCATGCAGGTACCTGCCTTTGTTCATGTCTACCACATGTTGCAGCAGTTCCGAAGCGTAGGCATGGCCATTCGGCGTAGGGATAAAAGAACTGTCGCTTTTACGCGCATCACCTCTCAGTACCAGTACATTGTCAATCCCCAGAAACTGGAGGTCGATCAATGCATTTTCTGTTTCGTCTTTTGTAAAACCGCCACAGATCAAATGGGGTACGGCATCTACCTTGTATTTGTTCATGATGGCGGCACAGGTAGCTACCGTACTGGGACGTTTGCGGTAAGCCACTTTCTCCAGCAGTCCATTGGCATGTTGTTTATAAATATAATCTTCGCGAAGATAGGTTACGTCAATAAAAGGGGGGTTAAACTCCATTAAAGGGTCTATGGCGTCAAAAATCCCTTTAATGCTTTGTCCTTTAATTGGCGGCAACAGTTCAAATGAGAATAAGGTTTTTCCTTTGGCGTTATTAATATGATCTACAATCTTCATGTTTAAGGTTTCCGTGTATCGGTTGTCAATTTAGCTATAATTATCAATGCGTTTAGTAGGCAAGATTAGGGCTCAGCCATCTTTCCGCTTCCTCAATCGGCATATTTTTGCGTACCGCATAATCTGTTACCTGGTCTTTGGTAATTTTACCCAAACCAAAATACCTCGATTGCGGATGTGCAAAGTAAAAGCCACTTACCGCTGCGGTAGGGTACATGGCATAGCTCTCCGTAAGGCTAAGGCCAATTCTCGCTTCTGCATCCAGCAGTTCAAATAAAGTACCTTTTTCAGTATGCTCCGGACAGGCAGGATAACCCGGTGCCGGGCGGATACCAGCATATTCTTCCTTAATCAAGGCTTCATTATCCAGGTGTTCATCCTTTGCATACCCCCAGTAGTCTTTACGCACCAGCTCATGCAGGCGTTCGGCAAAAGCCTCCGCCAGCCTGTCGGCCAGTGCTTTGGCCATAATGCTGTTGTAATCGTCATAAACCGCTTCAAATCCGGCAACCAGCTCATCACAGCCTATACCTGCGGTAAGAGCAAAACCTCCAAAATAATCAGGGATGCCCGTTTCTTTTGGTACTACAAAGTCAGACAAAGCATAATAAGGCTGATCCGCTGTTTTTTCTGCCTGCTGACGAAGCGTGTGGATCACAACTTCTTTCCCTTCAACATTTAAAACAATGTCATCACCTACTGCATTTGCCGGCCAAAATCCAATCACCGCTTTAGCCCTCAGCAATTTTTCGTCTACTATCCTTTTTAACAGCGTTTTTGCATCATTGAACAGTTTTTTTGCTTCATCACCAACCACCTTGTCTTCCAGTATCCTTGGGTAAGCGCCACGCAGTTCCCAGGTTTGAAAGAAAGGTGTCCAGTCGATATAGGGAACCAGTTCTTCCAGCGGATAGTCTTCAAATACCTTTGTCCCTGTAAATGTAGGAGCAGGTGCTACCAAAGCAGTATCGATTTTAAAATTGTCTTTGCGGGCTTCTTCAAGCGTTTTGAAACGTTTATCAGAACGTTTGTTTAAATGTGCTTCACGTGCCTTGTCGTACTCCGCACGGATCCCTGCAATATAGTCACCCCTGGTTTCCTTGTTCATTAAAGTGCTGGCCACCGTTACACTTCTGGAAGCATCCAGTACATGTATGGCCGGGCCAGAATAGTTTGGCGCTACTTTTACAGCTGCATGGATACGGGAAGTGGTCGCTCCACCAATCATTAAAGGAATGCTGAAGCCTTCACGTTCCATTTCTTTGGCAAAATGCACCATTTCATCCAGTGAAGGGGTAATCAAACCACTTAAGCCGATGATATCTGCATTGATCTCTTTGGCCTTTTTAATGATATCCTGTGCAGGAACCATCACCCCCATGTCTACGATCTCGAAATTGTTGCAGGCCAGTACTACGCCAACAATGTTCTTTCCAATATCGTGTACATCACCTTTTACCGTAGCCATCAGTATTCTTCCGGCAGAAGAATACTGGTCCTGATCCGGGTTGTCCAGTTTTTCCTGTTCGATAAATGGCAGCAGGTAAGCTACAGCTTTCTTCATTACACGGGCAGATTTCACCACCTGTGGTAAAAACATTTTTCCGGCACCGAACAGATCGCCCACGATGTTCATCCCATCCATTAACGGCCCTTCGATAACCTGGATCGGACGGTCGTATTTCTGGCGGGCCTCTTCTACGTCGGCATCCAGGTATTCTATAATTCCTTTAACCAGGGAGTGCGATAACCTTTCCTCTACACTTGTTTTACGCCATTCCTCGTCCCTTACAATTTCTTTTCCTTTAGATTTGATGGTGTCTGCAAATTCAACAAGACGCTCAGTTGCATCCTCTCTGCGGTTTAGCAATACGTCCTCCACCAGCACCAAAAGTTCCGGCGGAATTTCCTGGTAAACTTCCAGCATTCCAGCATTTACAATCCCCATATCCAGGCCGGCCTGGATCGCATGGTATAAAAATGCAGAGTGCATGGCCTCGCGGACAGTATTATTGCCCCTAAAAGAGAAGGAAATGTTGGAGACCCCACCACTCACTTTGGCATAAGGCAGGTTTTCTTTGATCCAGCGGGTTGCATTGATGAAATCAACTGCATAATTGTTGTGTTCTTCCAAACCCGTAGCTACCGTAAGGATGTTCGGGTCAAAAATGATATCCTGGGCCGGAAAGCCAATTTCGTCAACCAAGATATCATAAGATCTTTTACAGATCTCTTTTCTCCGTTCAAAATTATCTGCCTGACCGAGTTCATCAAAAGCCATCACCACTACAGCAGCGCCATAAGTCATGATCTTACGGGCACTTTCCCGGAATTTATCCTCTCCTTCTTTCAGTGAGATGGAGTTTACGATCCCTTTGCCCTGTAAACATTTTAAGCCAGCCTCAATTACTGTCCATTTGGAAGAATCGACCATGATGGGTAATTTGGAGATGTCTGGTTCAGATGCGATCAGGTTCAGGAATTTCGTCATCGAAGCTTCCGAATCGATCATCCCTTCATCCATATTTACATCGATCACCTGCGCACCACCTTCCACCTGCTGACGGGCAACCGCCAATGCAGCTTCAAAATCGCCGCCCAGGATCAGCTTACTGAACTTTGGCGATCCGGTAATGTTGGTCCTTTCGCCAATATTGACGAAAATACTTTCCGGTGTAATAGTTACCGGTTCCAGACCACTTAAGCGCAAATAAGGCTTAATATACGGTATTTTACGGGGTTCCACATTTTTCGCTTTTTCGGCAATGCAGCCAATATGATCGGGGGTAGTGCCACAGCATCCACCTACTATATTTACAAAACCATGCTGGATGAAATCTTCCACCAGATGGGCGGTTTCATGCGGCATCTCATCATAAGCGCCAAACTCATTTGGCAAACCCGCATTCGGATAGGCCGAAACATAGCATCCTGCCTTAGCAGAAAGCTCTTCAATATGCGGTCTCATGTCTTTGGCACCTAAAGCACAGTTAAAACCAATGCTCAGGGGATTGGCATGCATTACAGAGTTCAGAAAAGCTTCGGCAGTTTGTCCGGACAAAGTTCTTCCCGATGCATCGGTAATGGTACCAGAGATCATGATCTCTATTTTACGGCCAATTTCGGTCTCATATTTCTTGATGGAAAATATAGCGGCTTTAGCATTCAGGGTATCAAAAATGGTTTCAATAAGGAGCAGATCCGAACCTCCATCTACCAATCCGCGTACCTGTTCGTCGTAAGCTTCAACCAGTTCATCAAAAGTAATGGCGCGGAAACCCGGGTCATTTACATCAGGCGAAATGGATAATGTTCTGTTGGTAGGGCCTACGGCACCAGCTACAAAACATTTGCGTTCCGGATGGGCAGCCATAAATTCATTTACCGCTTCCCTGGCAATTTTTGCCCCTTCAAAACTCATTTCATACGCAAGCGGCTCCATCTGGTAATCGGCCAGGGAAATGCGCTGGGTGCTGAAAGTATTGGTTTCAATAATATCCGTACCCGCTTTTAAATACTCGGTATGAATTGCTTTAATGACATCCGGACGGGTGATGTTCAGCATGTCATTGTTCCCTTTTACGTCACAAGGGTGATCTTTGAAGCGTTCACCCCTGAAATCCTCTTCAGTTAAGGTGTAACGTTGTATCATGGTGCCCATTGCACCATCAATGATCAGGATACGTTTTTCTAACTCTTTTCTGATATCCATTTAACAATAATGATATGAGCAGGCAATAAGCTAAAGTTGATAGAGGCCATGGCCTAAACAAGTGCCGAACCTATTGCATACAAAGCTTATGTGAGATTTGGGATGGAAGCTTTTCCACTTATCTGTCAGGAAGTACAGCTGCATTTCCTGTAGAATGTAGCACCTTGTAAGCACAGGTTGCTAAGACTTCGCAGGGTCTAATCCCTCCGTCTTTCTCTATAAGCATTGCAAAGGTGCAACAAAGAAAAATCATTTCCAAAAAAATGGAGGTTAAAGCCAATAAAATTGTCGCAATTTGACTGTAAATTGTCGTATTTGGCCTCTTTAAATAGCCCTTTTTACCAGGATATTTGTTAAACACTAAAAGTTAATATCATGTCAGACAACAAAGTTTCATTACACAGAGTTATTAAGGCATCTCCTGAAAAGGTATATCGTGCCTTCACTGAAAGCACAGCAATTGCTTCATGGTTGCCTCCATACGGTTTTCTTTGTACGGTACACGAGATGGATGTTAAGGTAGGCGGCACTTTTAAAATGTCGTTTCACAATTTTACAACCGGTAACGGTCATTCATTTGGCGGCGAATATCTGGAGGTTAAACCCAACGAGTTTTTAAAGTATACCGACAAGTTCGATGACCCGAACCTGCCTGGAGTTATGACAACATCCATTTGGTTTCAAAAAACATCGGTAGGTACAGAACTGAAGGTACTTCAGGAAGGAATACCTGCGGTGATACCAGCCGAAATGTGCTATCTGGGTTGGCAGGAATCATTGGAAAAACTGATTAAACTGGTAGAGCCTGAAATACCGGATGCATAATTGATATACGAGAACATTAATTTAGATGACGGGGAGTGGTCGGTATGACTGTTGCCCGTTTTTTATGGCTACTAGGTTGAGAAATTATGTATCTCATTTTTGAATGATCTTATTTGTTTTTTGAAATATTATTTTTACTTTCGGGTAAGGAATCTAGCGCCCCAGTTGTGAGTGACTGAAAATACTAGGTTAAATCAACAATTGACAAGTCAAACAGCAAATTTAGTTAAACAGCTGGCTTGGTTATCTTTAAACACTCACGACAACTATAAAGTCCGGCTATTACACTAATTGCTATGAAGCTTGAAATTACAAAAGCATGCGCTGATTCCTTGCGCACCTTCACCCAAAACAATTACGGAATCCAGTTAAAACCCACACATGCACATGAAATTGTGGCGGCTTATTTCGGATATTCGTCTCGTGCAGCGCTGCTTGCCGACAAAAAATGTCCCATTGAAACCCTAAAGGATGCGGAACTGATTATCTTAAATCATCCAATGCAGCGGATAGAACAGCGCCTAAAAACCTTGGCAAACCTACCATCAGGGCTTCCTTCCAACGATATTCTTGCAGCGACAGTTTACAAGACAATTATCACCAACGAACAATTGTCCGAGAAAGTCTGGGCAGATTTCAAAGAGATGGCGATAGCCTATGCCGAAGATAGGGTATTTCATAATGAGAAAATGATGAGAATGATCGGAATTGACGGATTTGACCAAAGGGAGCTGGGCTGGCTTATCCACGTCGATATTAAAACGTTGGAAACCGATGTAATGCTGACTGTGACATACGATTACCCTGCAAAGACAGAAAAACCGAGCAGACATGCATCTGTAGCTGTAACGCTTCCACGTATTTCGGGAAATATTGGTTATGGTGAACCCAAAGTCCTTCCAACCTTTTATAATGGCCATTTTAGCGACCCAAACTTCCGGCTAAGACACGCAGACGAGTTACTATCATCAGGGATGATCCCCATGTTATAGTAGCTTAAGGCGCTCCAGAATTTAATTACTTCACCATGTGAGTTAAGTTCTGGCGATCCTGGGTAGCTAAAAATTCAAGTTGCTAACCCCACTCTGTTCGAGTGGGGTTTTTATTTGCACGATTCATGCTTGTATATTTCGGTGAAAGCGAAAACTAGCTTAGTGTCAAGCAGAAAAAGCTAATTGACAAACTATGTAAAAAGTTTGTTTTCAGATAGCATGTTTACCATCAAAAGTGGGGAAGAACCAATATCATCGGAATATGCAATTAACTATTAATGACGTCAATTTCGTATCTTGCATCCTAGTAATTAACGCATCCAAGATGAGAACGCAAAAACTAGGACAAAGAAAATGTCTAAATAGAATTTTTAGTCAGTATTAATGCTCGAAATTTTCAGCACCCGCGAAATTGCCATTGGAATTTGGGGTGTAATTTTGATAACAGTTATTTCATTAACCACTGTCCGGAAATCATTTTCTGGGGTGCTTACGGCTTTTTTAAATCCTAAAATCCTTATCACAATTGCTTGGGTAGTTGGCTATGTGGCCTGCTGTGTATGGCTTTTGTACTCAATGAAACTGTGGACTGTTAGTCTTTTAAAGGATACTATATTATGGGTAATCTTTGTAGGAATAGGGACATTGTTCAAAATGAACACCATCATTAAGGATAAAGATTACTTTAAAAATGCTGTTAAGGATAATCTCAAATTTATGGCAATCCTGGAGTTTGTGATTGGTCTTTACAATTTTAGTATATGGGTTGAATTATTGATTGTGCCGATAACCGCATTTGTGGCCATATTGGTTGGTTTTACTGAGAAAAGCAACAAGTATGAGAAGCTTTATAAGCTTTTCAACAATATTTTGATCTTTTTCGGATTGGCGCTCATCTTAAGGGCCTGTTTTTTAGCTGTTATACATTTTGACGAGTTCGCCACAACAGATCATTTGCGTGAATTCTTATTTGGCCCTATACTATCAGTGCTTTTTTTGCCATTTATCTATTTGATGTCTGTTTATATGCAATATGAAGATGCTTTTGCCAGGGTAAAGTTTGTGTTGCAATCACCTGAGCGTTTCAGTTATGCCAGAAGAAAAGCTTTCTTAAAATTCCGTTTCGACATTGATGGTTTAAAAAGGTGGGCAAACGGACTACATCGGGGAAAGATAAAGAGCAATATTGACATTAACAATGATATTGAATTGATAAAGCAGAGACAGATTATCGAAAAGAACCCTCCAATAATAAGTGAAACCGAGGGGTGGTCTCCGTATTCAGCTATTAAATTTTTAAGTAATTTTGGCCTGGGGGCTGGATATTATAGTGCTGGATACGAGGATGAATGGAAAGCGGAATCTTCTTATGTTAAGATAGGGGATAGCTTACTATCGAATAAGATTATTTTTTATGTACGCGGATCTGAACGGATTGCAGACAACCTTGAACTTGTGTTGAGTGTATTTACCCCGAATAAAACTTATGATTATCATGCTGACCTCCTAAACATCTCAATGGTGCTATATGAAAAGGCAACGGGACAGATGATTCCTCCAAAGATCGCAAACGCGATTTTGAAGGAGCGGAATGTAAAAATTGATGAAGGCCAGTTTAGCGTTTCAGTTCGAAAATCTGATTGGGGTAATTCTACCGGTAGCTATGATTTGTTTTTTTGTATTGGACACAAAGCTGGGGAAAATTAGTTGCCTCTTGGCACTTTATCGCATTTTGTAGATATCAAGTCCTCAGGATTTTCTTCAGAATCTTTTAATATTGGGCAGTTCTCCCTGTCAAGTTATAACGCAGCATAGATGTAATACCACGGTTCTGCAAAATAGTATCCCAAATAGGAGGCGGTATAGTAATAAGGAATTTAAAATTTTATATTAGATCACTATACCTCATGAAAATATTACCAGTTTCACTCGCTTTTCTTCTTTTTTTGAAAAGTAAATCAGTCAAGCTAACTCTCCCGTCTAGTATAGCCATAATATCAGAGCCATCCATAATTATTATTGATTTAAAGAAAGGACTAATGGCTTCCGGCGTTACGCCATCGATAGTAACTAATAAGCCTACTGTTGTTTTGAATTTTGCTTCAACTTTTGCGCAGAATGTAGCTAGATCAGTTCGATTCACTTGGCTTTTCCACTTCGCTTCAAGAATAAAGTCGTTTCCTTGAAAAGTAAAAGCTCCATCAATCTGTTCTCCGTGCACTTTAAATGATTCTTTAGGCTCTAAATCATATATAAGGAAGAGTTCATATAAAAACTTTTCAAATTGATAACCTCGTTGTTGAAAATTTGAATTCGCAGATATTGTGAAAAACAATTCCTTGAGTTTAATTAACTCAGATTCTAATGATACTGCTTTTTGTATATTTTTGTCAGCTTCGGCTTTCCTAAGTTTTGCTTCTTCCTGTTCCTTAGTTATTTGAAAATAGCCTTTGGTTTGATTTCTTAAGTTTAGAACAGCTTGTTTGGCCTTTTTTGTCTTGCTGCCATCTTCGTCCCAGATAGTTAAATGGCTAAAGTCATTGAAGTCCGTTACTATAGTTAACAAATTCATCAAATCACTTCTGAACAAATCCTGTCTGTTACTCATTCTGTCAACGAGTTCGTTTATACTTTCCCTTTTTGTTGCACTCCAATCTATGGTGCCAATTATAGCCGGATTATCTATTGACAACCTCACAAAATCTTTAAGGTCGGTTTTTTTCCAAAAAATTACTGAAAGAGCCTCTTTTAGTGCAAGGATAGCCGTCGGAGAGATTTTCTTTGTCTCGTTCATTTTGACTTATTTGGTAAAGTAATGCAGCATAGCGTTCAAATGTATCTATTTAACAATCATAATCAAATTAGTTGTTTTGACTAATAAATAAGGTTAACTTTTAAAAAATATTCAGCAGCTAGATGAATTTGGATTGCCGTTACCAATTGCCCCCTTACGTTACACCTCAACAAGGGTCTGTTTTCGGGCTGCTGCGCATTTTACTCGTACCTTGCGCTTACCTTGTTCGCAAAATGGGTACTTTTTGCGAAGAAAGTGCGAACCAGGTATTGATCAGGTAATAAAGAGCTGGCAAGTAAATTCTAAGCGGTATAGCTTTTTTAGGAATGGACACGGGTCTTATAGCTTTTTTAGGAATGGACACGTGAACAGTTAAAATTCCTTAGCCTTTACAGCGGACGTTTTTTGTTTAACTAAGTTTACTTTTTGTAAATTACACGAACAAAGGGAAATCTCCTGTTTAGGTTTCGCATTCGTAAATGAAGAACATATGGGAACAAGTGGATCGTTCAGTCCGACAGCTTTATATTTTAATTCAGAAAATTTTGTCGGACGCGGGTCCGAACTGCAATTCCTTAAGACCAGAGTAATAGAAGAGAAAAAGCGGGTTGGAATAATTTCGGGGAGCAGGGGTATCGGTAAAACTTCATTGGCGCGTTGTTTTGCTGATATTAATTCTGCTTATTTCAACGAAGGTATAGAAGTAATAAGCTTGCCCTTAACCTTAAACAGCCTACCTAAGCTTAACCCTACCACAAAACTTGTACTATTCGATAATTTTGACAGAGTTCTGATCCCTGATGCCGCTCATCGGGTGCTGTCTTTCATCGATAGTAATCCAGATTTGCAATATTTGCTGATTGATAACGCGCCAGATGCCTTGCTGCAACGTCACGCAAATTTTCAGCTTACTCTTAATGCACTCTCTGAGGGGGATTCATTTCTTATGATGTTGAGGCTGCTGGAAGCTAGAATGTCGCAAAAAGAAGTAATGAACCTGGTGTCCCTTACTCAAGGGCATCCCTATTTGATTGGATTGATTGCTCATCATCTAAATGACCCTCACCGGAATTATACCGTTGAAGAGATAAAGGATGTCATCTGGCAGAATATTAATTTTCGTGGGCTAAAGGATATCAGTGGTCAAATAATTCCCTCCGGTAGTGCGGCTTACCTGCAAATTGCAACGGATATTCAGATTGTCAATGGATCGGCACTTACAAGGTTCAAACACCGCCCGGAGGAAATATTTAAGCTTACCCCAAGGGAATTTGAAGAAATGACTGCCGAACTTCTGGAAAAAAGAGGTTATAAAGTGGATTTGACCAAAGCCACAAGGGATGGAGGAAAGGATCTCATTGTAGCTCAGCATTCTGATCTCGGTAACTTTGTATATTATGTGGAATGTAAACATTACCGGCCTGATCGTCCGGTCGGTGTCAATCTGGTTAGAGAACTAGCCGGGGCAGTTTGGGTGGATAGAGTAACAGCGGGTATTGTGATTACTTCCTCCTATTTTTCGCCCGAAGCGGTTGAATTTTCAAATCAGATCAAACACCAAATGAACCTTGTAGATTTTATTAAGCTTCGGGAATGGTTTAATAAAATTTGAATCTGGAATTTTTACATTAAGCGTTCTGGATCTTGTTACTGGAATTGAAATGAACGTATTTCTTTTTGTGATCTACGTAACTAATATCTTTCCAGGGTGTACCATCGTTAAAATTCACGTAAAAATGTGGACAATTGTAAATGCCGTCTCCATCCATATCCCAGGCTACAATATCATCGTAGGCAATCGTTTTGATTACAGAAACATCCACCGCCTTAAGGTTGTCCGATGGTTCAGCGCTCCAGTTTCCTTTGTGATCTATGTAGATTTGTGTGTTTTCATTGCAAAACTCCATACCCAGATGGCTTGAGCCATGTATTTCTGCACCAGACCAGGTGGGTTGGGTATTTGGAATCATAGGCTGATCCGGGTAGGTATCATTTTCAGTAGTATGGATGATCATTCGAAATCGCTTTTTGACATCTTCCTTTTTATAATTCAACCATCCTGCAAAATCTTTACGCAGTTGTTTTTTCTTTTCAATCCGTTTAGCAATTAATTCGGCGGTTGTAGTTTCGGGGCCAGTTTTGTTTGTTTTTGCCTGCAGGTTGGCAAATGACGCAACTTCCCGTGATGGCAATGAGGGTTTGGCCTTTGAAACCGGAGATAAGACATATTCTGGCTGTGCTGTTAATTTTCTGAAAAGCGGATCCAGCCCCTTTTTTGAAATATCAATAACATCCCGTCCAATTAAGCCCATAGGTATGATGGAATCATCGTGTCCCTGGAAACTTACTAAAATATATTTGCGTGGATACTTGTCAATTTCACCCAGGATGATTCGGTATTCAACACCAACTCCACCCTGAAAGGCATCTGCTTTTTCTTTGTATCCCTTAGATAAGACGACAATGATGTGTTCGCTTTGCAGGAATGCTTCGTGCATCATCTGGTTAAAATTAGTTGATGTTTTTCGCTGACTAATGATTTTATCAATGTCTACATTAAAACCATTTTCACGCAATTCGTTTGCAAAACTGAAAACATGATCTTCATATTCCTGTGAATCCCAGCTATAGGAGATAAAGATTTGCTTATCCGTAGTGTTTTCAGCCAATTGGATGTCACCAGGTGCGCTATTAAAATCAGTTGCGTTTTTGGTAACTGAGGGTTCGGTGACTGATTTCCCAGATCCAGATTGCGCATTGCCAATAATAGAATATGTAAGATTTTCACCAAGTTCTTCCAAGTCCTCCTCACTAAAAAATTTACCCATAAACCCTTTCTTGCTTCCTTGTTCATTTCCGAGCTTTTTAAGTTCCCGGGCATTACGTTTAGCGGTGTTTTCAAAAATCTTGAGTGCATGGAACTTTTTCGGGCAGTAATTTTGCCCAGCTATGGTGAAATCCGGTTTTTCTTCCAGGTATGCATCTATAACAATTTGAAGCTGTTCCGCATCAATATCCAGTAAGTTGAAGCCACCCAAACTACCATTGATATAAATGTTGAAGCGTTGTACCGGCAACCTTGTTTCCACAGTTTTGTCAGTTCCTGAAAAATTAGATAAGGCAAAAAATTGGATACCCTCATTGGTTAACCCGACAGAGTGATTGTCTGTCGGATATTCATCCATTCCTTTGTCTTCTATTTGCAGGTAATTGAATGCAAATCCGATTTTAAAGAGATGATCTGCCCGATGCTTTTCAAGCCCAAGATCAGTATAGATTTTATACCATGCGAGTGGACTTTCTTTATATAGTACATTTAAAATGCGATCTAGATCTCTTTTATCATTTGCATCCATGCGTTAAAATCATTTTTTATGGTATAAAAGTAATTAAAAAGGTTTGTTAACTGGAACGTCCTTAACTGAGGGCATAAAATCGGCTGTTTTTTTATACGGATAATTTGCCGAGTCCTTAATTTGTCCGATATTTAAGGTTATAACCTTTATGGAATGACCAGCGTTACAGTACTTGCCATTGTTGATTTCGAAGCTCAGCCCGAGGCTGCGCTTACCCAGGTAATGACCGAAAGGCTGGAACGTTTTGCCAAAGAATTGCAAATTGATCTGGCAAAGGAACTGAGGGATGAAAAAGCTTGTGACGAACTCGTGGTTTATATCAGTTACAATAGCCATTACGCCATTCGTTGGATGGTGGTAAATGATGTGCAAGAGTTTATTATAGATATAGTTGGCCGTAAATGTGCCAGGCTGGGTTATATTGCCTGGAAAGGAGTGGATTTGTATAATTTTAGATGACTCATGGTTCTACGAAACTTAACAGGTTAACGTTTATAAATAGATCCGGTTTTTAATAACTGATCAGACATCTTTTTTAAAATGCGCAGCTTTTCCATTACGATGTTGTTTTTCTTTTTTAGTGCCGCCGATTTTTTAAAAAGTTCGGTAAAGCGCTGTTTATTGAGCTTTAAATCATCGTTTTCATTTACATTTTCCATATGGGATGGTTTAAAAGAATGAACACCAGGACTATTGCCTTAAAGATAAGCACATTAACAGTATAAAGCAATCAATTGATGGGCAAACTTTTATCGATGCTAAAAAATTGATTACCACCATATTGCAAATATTAAATAAGTTTGGGTTAACATGCTAACCAATAAAAATTCAAAACTAAAAAGACTATGGCAAGAGAACTCTCACGAGCTGACCAAAAAGCACTAAAAAAAAATCTGGATGAAAAATGTAACCAGGCTTATACAGATGTGTTAAAAAAATGCACCAAAATTGTTGATTCCTGGAAAACAAAACCACCAAAAAATCCTGTAAGCGCTTTTGCTAATTTATACCTCATGCTTGATAGCGAAGATTCCAGACTTGATCGGATTGCTTTTTATGAATATGATTATACAAAACTCACTAGAATTGTAGCAACTGGTTTGCTTACTGAAGGAGAAATGACAGGGTTATCTGAAAAAGGCCGGTTAAGGATAATGAAGGATGCAGAGGCATTTAGGCAAAAATATCTGAACCGGGCGGCTAAATCTGAAATGGACCTGGCTGTATAAATTGGCTGTATTGGAAAATTTATTTTCCTTCAAAAAACATGCTTTGGGCGCAGCTCAAAGCATGTTTTTTGATCTAAATACCCGAGTGTTAAGTATACACTATGAAAATAATTATTCGAAATTCTCACCTAGTAATGTGAATTATATATACACTTGCGAAATTTTTTAAGTAAATTTATACAGGGGATAAACCAATTATCATGAGTGCTTATAGCGCACATACTGACCAGGAATTAGCTGCTTTGTTAAAGCGGGCGGATGATGCTGCGTTTACCGAAATCTATCACCGATATAAAGGTGTATTGTATGTTCATGCGCTTAAATTGTTGAAAGATGAAGATGAGGCGCAAGATGTAGTTCAGGATCTTTACACAACCCTTTGGCAAAAAGCGGCAGATATTAATTTAGAAATTCCACTTAAAGCTTATTTATATAAAGCGGTAAAAAACCGAATTTTTGATTTGTTCTCTAGGCAAAAGCTCAGTGAAAATTACCTAGCTAAGTTTGCTGAGGTTGTAGAACAAGGCGTTTGGGTCACTGATGATAAAATCAGAGAGAAAGAGTTGATGGCAGCTATTGACGAAGGCATGGCACTAATGCCAGAAAAGATGCGCGAGGTTTTTGAGATGAGCAGGCTACTTAACATGTCTCATAAGCAAATAGCCTCGGAATTAGATATCTCTGACAAAACTGTTAAGACCCAGGTTCATAATGCCCTTAAAATTCTTAGACTTAAAATAAACTCTTTACTTTCTATTCTAGCTCTTTTCTGCTTAGTCCTATGCCTGTTTTTTTATCGGAAAAAGAGCTATGTTAATTTTTCGCAAATAAAATCTAAAATCATCTACACCCAAACGCTATCTCAACCGTAGTGTTATTAAAGGGGACTAAATATCACCTCCTGGCATTATGGATTCAGAAAGAATTAAAGAACTTTTGCAGAAACAACAGCTTAATCAGCTTACTGATCAGGAACAGGCTATTTTGGATACATGGTACCTTAAGTTGAGCCAAACTGAAAATGTTGACATAGATCATGAAGATATGAGCAATCGTTTGGAGATGGCTTGGGATGAAATTGATGTCAATAAAAAGTTGAAACAGAAATCTCGTCAGCTGCGATTGATTCGTGTATCATCAGCGGTAGCAGCTGCGGTTGCTATAGTTGTATTAGGTGTATATTTCTTTAATGCGCCCAGTCATCCCGAGGGAGGCGAAGCGACGAGGGATCTGTTGGTGAACGACATTGCACCTGGAGGTAATAAAGCAACGATTAAAATTGGTGATGGCGAAGCCATTACCTTAAGTGATAAACAAACAGGGGTAGTTGTAGGAGATGATTTAAGATATAGTGATAATTCGGTCGTCATCTCGAAAGAAGAGAGAGATCTCTTGAATAGCATAAACAAGAGGTCTCTCCCATACGGTCGAGATGACAGCAAGTCGCGGATGCTCACCGTTTCAACGCCGAGAGGTGGAACTTACCAGGTAACCTTACCAGACGGAACCAAAGTATGGCTTAACGCCGCTTCGGTTTTAACTTATACGATGCCGTTAAAAGAGCGTGGTGGTATACGAAAAGTTGAACTAAGCGGCGAAGCCTACTTTGAAGTTTTTAGGAATAAAAATCAGCCTTTTATAGTAACTGCCAAAAATTTGACAACAACGGTGCTGGGTACACATTTTAACATTAGCGCGTATGATGATGAAGGGAGTGCGAAAACAACGTTGTTGGAGGGTAGTGTGAAGGTAAACCATTTGTCATCCAGAGCGGATGCGAAGGATCTAGATCCCTCCAAAGTCGGGATGACAAAGGAGGCAAGAGATGATGTAATATTAAAACCCTCCCAGCAAGCCTCTGTCACGGGTAGCTCGGGGATAAGTATAAAACAAGTTGATCCTGAAAATATCATTGATTGGAAAAATAATGACTTTGTTTTTAATGGAACGGACTTTAAAACCGCCATGCGCAAAATAGCCAGGTGGTATAACGTAGAAATCATATATGACGATGATCTGCCGGAAAGTTTAGAGCCCGGCGGATGGATATCGAGAAAAAATAACATCTCTGTTGTGCTGAAAAGAATAGAAGCAAGTGGACAAGTTCACTTTAAAATTGAAGGAAGGAGGATAAGAGTAACGCGTTAGATTTTACGACAGAAATAGATGAAAAAGCCGGGAACGCTGAGCATTTCCGGCTGAAGATTGGCCAGGCCAATAAAATAATTAACCGATAACTGCAGCTGCCCTGACCGTGGAAAGTAACGGCATACTGCATTAACCAAACTACAAAGACAAATGTATAAAAATTATACTAAGAACCTTGGTATATCCAATGGGTATGTCAGTAAACTATTGCTAATTATGCGACTCACCACAGTTATATTAATAGCATCCCTGGTACAGGTAAGCGCCGCTACGTTTGCTCAGCGCATCACCTTGTCTGAGCGAAAAGCCTCACTGGAAAACATACTGAAAGAAATTCGTAAGCAAAGCGGGTACGACTTCTACTACGATAGGAAAGTGGTCGTTGCAAATAGACAGATCGCTATCAATGTAAAAGATGCTACGCTGGAGCAAACACTTAGTAAGGTGTTTGCAGGGCTACCGTTGGAATATACTATCGATGAAAAAATCGTAGTAATTAAGGAGAAAATGCCTTCCTTTCTGGATCGAATTGTCAGTGCTTTTAATACTGTTGACACTCGTGGGAAGATCGTTGGTGAAAACGGCGCTCCGATAGCAGGCGCGAATGTAAGTGTGAAAGGCACGAGTAAATCTGCGATTACTGATCAGAATGGCTCGTTTTATATTGCAGGAGTTGATGAGAGATCGATACTTGTGATATCGTACGTAGGATATGTTACTAAAGAAGTAGCCGCTGGGGCTACTTCTTTGGGAAATATTACTTTGATTATTGGAAGTTCTGATTTACAGGAAGTAACGATTAATAAAGGGTATTACAATACTACACAGCGATTAAATACTGGAAACGTAAGTTCAGTGAAAAGTGACGTTATCAGCAGGCAGCCAGTGAGTGATATTCTTACTGCTCTTGAAGGAAGGGTTCCAGGGCTTTACATTTCGCAGAATTCAGGCATCCCGGGAGGTTCATTTGTTATTAAACTGAGAGGTCAAAATAGTATAGGTAACGGAAATAATCCTCTATATGTTATAGACAATATTCCTTACAATACCACCAATGTACTCCAAAGCGGTATAGCGGGGGCAAATGGCGCAATTAATATTTTCTCAAGCATCAGGCCAAATGATATCGAAAGTATAGAAGTGTTGAAAGATGACAAAAGTCGACGAATAAACAAACAAATCATTATTAAACAAATTATCATGGCAACATATAAAAACGGAATAAACGGAGCCATCTCCGGCAAAGTAGGAAATGTAGTAGGAGCTACATGCAGGGGCATAGCCTATTTAAGATCACTACCAGAAACTATAAAGGCGCCAACAGAAAAACAGATTAATCAACGCCTAAAATTTGCTGTAGTGATGGGCTGGTTACAGCCGCTATTGAAGATCATCAATATAGGATATCAGATACTATCGGGGTACAAAACAAGTATGAACCGGGCGGTGTCTTATCACCTGACAGAAGCTGTTGTTGGAGATGCTCCCGATTACCAGATCGATTTTAAAAAGGCCATATTTAGCAGGGGAGAGCTATTGGTATCCTGGATACTGGAACTATTATGCCTTGTAAATGCCGTGCTGAGTATCAAATGGGACAATGGGCCAGCATCCGCATTTTGCAATGATGATGACCAGGCCAGCTTTGTCATTTACAATCCGGAAAAGGAAGCCTTTGTTACTTTTACAGATGTGGCAACAAGGCAGCAAAAGGAAGCAGTTTTACAACTGCCCGAAGATTTTGCGGGCGATACGGTACATTGCTGGCAACACTTTGTAAATGCAGCAGGCGATGCGGTAAGTACCAGCGTTTATTTGGGCGAGGTAATGGTAGGGTAAGTTATGTAACCTGGAAATATCCATCCGGTGGCGTGTAGATTACTTCTACTCTTTGTTTTTAATCATTTTCAGGCCTATAGCAACCATTGGGATAAACAACAACAGATCGCATAGATGCATCAATACTTCTACTCGGCTAACCCGGCTTGGCGGAAAAGAAATTGCGCCCAGGATCAACAAAAGAGCTATCCACCTGCGGCTAAGTTTTTTACGGTATAAATTGATTCCTAAAAGGAGTATGCTTAACGGGAATGCCGGCCCAATAGCAAAAAAGACCAACGTGAATATGGCAGGATGCTGCCTGGTGGCTATTTCAAGATCGGGTATAGTTATACCAAACAGTTCATTAAATACGCCGCGCATACCAAAGTTTACTGTAGCTACTGCACCAAAAAGATAAAGCAGAAATCCCCAGTGTACATAAGCTGGCATCATCTTACTGAATTTTTCAAATATCCCGTTAAACCCAAAGATGCTGAACGGTACCGTGAGGATCATTATAATACCTCCTGTGGCTGTAAATTCCTGTCCACGCATAAAAAAAGTTGCAGCTACCATTGCTGTGGCCGATATGATTAAGCTCATGCCTTGCCATTTTTGTTTGATTGTTTGATGTCTCATATTATTTAGCCATTTTTTTATCGATCCACATCATAAAGCGCATAAAAATATTGTAACCTATAATTCTGGTATTTTGAAAAGAGCAGATCTTCCATACTCCGTCTTGTTTTACCAGTACAGTGGTGTTTATCGATAATTTGTTAACCGGTGTTTTTTTGTGAAAACGAAGTTTTACAGCACCTCTTGCGATCATAACTGAAGTATTCCTGTCGGGAAATTTAATGGATAAAATTTCACCTTCCAGTGTCGCTCCTTTCATAAAATAGCTATTCCATAATGTACTGTGCAATTTGATATTAGCGTCAAGTCCTTTAATATGTTCGCCAATAAAAGTGATATAATCAACATCCGAGGTAAACAGGGATGAAAACAGGCCAACATCCTGTGTATCCCAGGCCTGCGCCAACTGATTGAAGATTTGGCGGATGATCATTTCATCTGTGCCGCTTGCGTGCTCCATACTTGTTTCGATTATTTAATAATTGCTAATTTTGATAACACAAAGGTATCAGGAGCGAAAAAAGCGGTGTTGTAAAATCGGGATACAGAGTTATAATATCAGGAGTAATACAGGTTCATGCCATTAAAAATAACAGATACACAAAACCAATCATCGCTGTTCAGCAACGATTATGTTGCCGGAGATTTTAACAGTGATAGACTGAAGGAAGATAGCATTGTACTGGAATTGCCTTTTGGTACGGCCAATATGAAACAATGGTATTTCACTGGTATACGTATGGCCTACAGCCAATGGCATTATAATAAAGCTGCAGAAACAGAATGGAAAGGAGCCCTGGATGTTGTTACGATGTACTTTAACCTGAAAGGCAAATGCTCGATTAAGCCCATGGGGATGGACAAGCCCCTGAAATATGAAAATCAGCAGCGTAATATATTTTATTCTGATGGTGGTACTGCCATTGTAAAAAATGATGAGCTGGTAACTGAAGTGTTTATAGTACAGTTTACCCGGGAAGCTTTTATCCGGCTTACTAAAGACATCAATACTATCCTTACTAATTTTGCCAATCATGTTGCAGAAGGCAAACAGGTGTGGCTTTCCGATACAAATCTTCCTATTGATATAGATACGGATATTATCATAAAAGCTATTCTGCAATGTAATTATCCTGATGATTTGAAAAAGATGTTCCTGCTTTCTAAAACAATTGAGCTGTTGGTACTGCAGGCAAAAACATTTGCCGCTGCAACCGAAACAAAAGATGCATTTATTAAAAGTGAATACGATAAACAGCGTATAACTTTTGTAAAGGAGGTCTTGATGAAAAATATGCAATCACCGCCAAACCTTTCACAACTAGCCATCATGGCAGGGATCAACGAATACAAACTTAAAAAAGGTTTCAAAGAAATGTTTGGCGTTTCCGTATTTGGCTATTTGTCGGATTTGCGGCTTAATACTGCCAAACAAGAATTGTTAAATAAAAAAAAGACAATTAGCGAGATTGCTTACGAAATGGGTTACTCGTCTATTCAGCATTTCAGCGCTGCATTTAAAAAGAAGTTTAATATTTCTCCACGAAATTTATAACCGAAACCTGCATTTGCCAAATACGAAATGCGTATCAAGAGATATCTTAAAATCTAATATGTAAAAAATCTATTTGATTCCTGAAGGTACCTTAACAAGATTTACTTCAGTTACATTTTTGATTAAAGTTTTATCAGTTGAATAGCTTACCGGTCCGGCAGCAGCCGTACCAGTATATATTCCGTTCATAAATGCGCAGTTTGCGATCGGTGATTTCACATCGATCAGGTTAAGTCCGTCTCCAACAATGTTCATGATGTAAATGTGATGGATCTGCCCGGGCAAAGGTGGTTTTCCGTAGGCCCGGTTGCCAAGCAATACGGTATATGGGCTTCCATTATACGGCGTTTGAATATTGGGGTCTGCTGCGGTAGTAACCCCATTGATGTAAATATGATGAATGCTGGCACTGTCACTAGCCCTGATCCCTACGCCGGTATAATTCGTTTTGATATTGGTAATGAACACCTGCTCAATATGATCTTCCGGACCGGTGTGTTTCGTAGAAGTGACCTGATAAGAGTTGATATTACCGTTTGAATGAAATTCCGGCCCCAGGTCAAGTGCCGAAAGGGCAATACAGTCATCGCCGTTGACAGCAGTAATATCATCTATCCGAAAATATTTACAGCCTTCCCTCAGGTTGATCGCATCGTTATTATAGGTGTATAACCTTTTGCCATTTAAGTCTCTGAATTGAGGCGTGTAAAACCGAAGGTTTGATAATTCGGCATGATGTACGCGCTCGAACGTAACCGCCCAGGCATGAGCATGTTCTATCCGTACATTTTTTAATTTAAAACCGTCAACATAGGCCATCAATATCATAAAGTTACGCCAGTCGGATTTCTGTTTCCTGTTTGCCTTACCAGCATCCGTACCGTAACTGCTGCGGTCTTTATTATGGCTAGGAGTAGTGGTCAGGCTTAGCTTTCTGAAGCCGTCTCCGGTTGCCCTGGGGTTGTTTGCACCTTTTAATACCACATCCCCAACGCCAATGATCGCGATGTTTTTGTTCCATATCGGATTCGTGATCCCAACACCCACATTATCACTGCGAAACATGTTGTCGCGACAACTATCTGACAGCTGGATCATGCAGTTTTCTAGAATCAAGGTCATCTCTGAAGGAAGCAATATGGCCTGGTCTATTTTCCAGATATTGGTTCCGTTCGCATTCCTTTGTGGAATGGTGATGCTGTTTGTATTGCCCTTCGCCGCGTTAACAGCCGCCTGTATACGCTGAGTATCACTGCCCTTAAAATCATTCGGCCCAATTGGGGCCAATGATGCTTTCAGGGTAATTTGTTTCTTTTGAACTCCGGTTTGGGCAGTTATAAATTGGGTAGAGGTAAGCAATGAAAGGCTGAGGAGGACGCAGTAAAATCTCATATCATTAAATTAGTATCGCACATATTTTGTAATGCTTTGACTAACCAAGATAATGAAAATGTTCTTGCTACGAAATTTCTCCGCCAATCTTTTTTGGTTATATTTAAGCTATGATAAAACGCTTGCTCCTGGTCTTTTACTTCATGATAGCTGCCTATGAAGGCAAATCTGCAGGTCTTTTTCGAGATTCTACTTTGTTTAGTGCACATCAGTTAAAAAGCGATCTCCAGTATTTCAAAATCCTGATGGAAAAAGCCCATCCCAGTTTATACCGTTATGTAAAAAAGGATTCCTTTAATAAGTTATTTGAACAGGCATCACAGCGCATCACTTCCGCTACGGATGAATTTGATTTTTTTCAAATGCTACAGGCCATCAACAGCAAAGTTGGTTGCGGGCACACTAATTTAAGGCTTTCTATTGCTGCTCAAAGAAAATTGTGGGCCCGCAATATTCCCATGCTGCCGTTTTATATTTCAATTGATAGCAACAGGCTGTATATACAGCGATATATACAGGCTCCGGGTGCTGCCGGTTACAGGATTAATGATGAAATCATGTCCATAAATGGATTGTCCGCCAGGGAAATATTAACTAAAACCAGGAGCCTGGTTGGGTCGGATGCACACAGCAACGCCTATAAGGATTATAGATTGGAAAAAGGAGAATTTAATTGGTTATATGCGTGTATATATGGGAACCATCCTGAATTTAATTTTGTGTTGAAAAGAAAAGGAACAGCGATTTCCATAACTATAAAATCTGTGGTGAGTACCAAAACCTTTAAGCCGCTTAAAGAACAGGAAATAGCAGATTCCCTAAAACTGAGCTTTCCCCCAAATTTAAGGTCTACAGCCATTTTGAAAATCAGGCATTTTAAGGACCATGATTTTTTTACGGACAACAGGCTTATTTTTAAACGACTGGAAGATCAGAAGATTGAACATTTGGTTATCGACCTCAGAAACAATCCTGGTGGCCGATCAGATATGGCCATTGATTTGATGAAGCATCTTATAGGTAAGACATTTCGCTTTTCTAAGCAAATGGAGGCTGTGGTAGATATTGCTAAATTTTCCGCACTGTTTGTGGCAAATAAGTCCCCTTCATTGGCTGTGTTAAAAGAATTTCCTCATTCCTGGCACCGGGAAGAATCTGTATGGAGCAGGAGACAGGAACCTTATAAAAAGCAGTTTAAAGGAAAGGTTTTTATATTGGTAAATGGTGGAACGTTTTCCAGCGCGGCGCTTTTGGCAATTGCTTTGAAAACACAAATGGAATGCCTGCTGATAGGCGAGGAAAGTGGGGGTGGTAGTTGGGGCTGTAACGGTGGAAAGGTGCTTAATGTAAATTTACCTGAAACTGGTTTTCAGCTCAGTCTGCCGTTGATGTGGACATATGCAATAAATGATTTGACCAATACTGGCATGGGGGTAATGCCGGATTACTATGTGAAATGGGATATATTTAAGGTTGATAATCCAAAATTTCAAAATGCTGATCCGCTTCTGAAGAAGGTTGCAGCATTGATCAGGTAATTTTCAAGCTTAAACAAAAAAACCGTACAATTTGTACGGTTTTTTATAGCAATTTTTTGCATTTACCTTCTGTCTCCGAAGATCCTTAACAGGTAAATAAAGATGTTTAAGAAATCCAGGTAGAGTGACAATGCACCCATAATGGCTAATTTCTTGGTATCAGCATCGGCCATTTGCCTGCCATCTGCTTCCAAACCTTCGCCAATTCTTTTCAGTTTCTGTACATCATAAGCGGTTAAAGCTGTAAATATAGCAATACCGATAAAGGCCATGAACAAGCTAAAGCTTTCACTTTGGATGAACATGTTTATTACACTGGCGATGACCAGGCCTACTACACCGATCATTAATATAGGGCCAAACTTACTCAGGTCTATATTGGTGGTATAGCCCATTACGGCCATGATGCCAAATATCCCTGCGGCACCAATAAAGCAGCTCAATACAGAGGTAGAAGTATAAACAAGTAAAATGAAACTTAAGCTCAGACCAGTTAAAACTGAATATAGAATGAATACGCCTACTAAAGCACCATATGAAAGGCGGTTAAGGCCTGCACTCATCAATAAAACCAATCCAAGAGGGGCAAAAGTGGTTATCCATCCCAATGTCGTAGGTCTTAAAGTTTCCGGATTTCTCAAGAAAGAAGAGAATTCGGCATTAGTGGACATGAAGTATGCGGCAAATGTAGAGAGACTTAGGGCTACAAACATCCATAAGAAAACGTTAGCAAAGAATTTCTTAGCAACTACTCCGGTTTGTGGCTGTACAAAAACTGATTTTTGCGCCCAATCGTAATTATTGTTATTATCCATTTGTTATAAATTTATTTAAAGGTACTAATTGTTTGGTTGATACAAAAGCTATGCCCCAAGCCTTTTTGTCAGGGTTTCTTCAACTTTTTTGAAAAACTGCAGTGGTTTTAACGTTCGCCATGCCAAATCGTCAAGCTGTCCGCCAAAGTTGATGTAATAATCAATATTGTTGCTTTTGAACTCGTTGATGACATGTTCCTGGAAATTGATACCGGTAATCCAGCCCTCTTCAACTTCCTGGAACCACTCTTCATAATAGCTATCTTCAGAAGAATGAAAGTTCAATACGTTCTCTCCGATCAGGATGAACTTATTGATGCCCTCATCCATCATCAGCTCCAGAATTTCGCGCTTGAGCAGCATGATGTCGTTGTTGATCGCATCATTCCATTCGCCAATAAATTCAATAATGGCGTAATTTCTGTCATAATCAGCATACAGCACTTTCAGGTATAGGGTATTGGATCCAAAATCATCCCATTGGGGATGGATCAGGAAATTGTACAGTTGCTTGTCGAAATAAAATTCTGAGTACTCTGTGTTGTAAAATGGCGAACGCTCATCTTCGGCCGCAATGTAATCATCACGCCAAAGATAATAAGGCTCAATTTCATGCATGATAAAGGCTTTATTTGTGGCTGGCTTCAACAGCCTTGCGTACGCTTCCATAACGGATCAGCAGATCTGCGGCATGGTCATGATCGATATTTAATTCGTCCATTACCATTTGTGTACCCCTGTCAACCAGTTTATGGTTGGTCAGCTGCATGTCTACCATTTTATTGCCTTTTACCCTGCCCAGTCTGATCATTACCGTGGTACTTAACATATTCAGTACCAGTTTCTGCGCAGTTCCTGATTTCATCCGTGTAGAGCCTGTTAAAAACTCAGGTCCAACTACTACTTCTACAGGGTAATCACTTTCGGCAGCTATAGGGCCACCTTCATTGCATACGATACAGCCAGTTAGTACCCCCTTTTCACGGGCAGTATGTAAACCACCAATTACATATGGGGTAGTACCCGATGCAGCAAGCCCGATAAGGCAGTCTTTCGCATTGATGTTGTACTCCTGGAGGTCTATCCATGCCTGTGTGGCATCGTCTTCTGCATTTTCAACAGCCTTTCTGATGGCGGTATCACCTCCCGCAATGATACCCACTACCCAGTCAAACGGAACGCCAAATGTTGGCGGGCACTCTGAAGCGTCTACCACACCTAAACGGCCGCTGGTACCTGCGCCGATATAAAATAACCTTCCCCCTTTTTCCATGCGTTCTGCAACTGCAGCAGCTAATTTTTCTATTTGCGGGATTGCTTTTTCTACTGCTAATGGAACGATTTTATCCTCCGAATTTATGCCTTTCAGAATCTCCAGTACAGACATTTTATCGATGTCGTGGTGTTTTGACTCTTGCTCGGTTACTCTGATCATATTCTTGTTTTTTTTTCTTTTTTATTGGTTTTTTTCCTTGCCCAGCCCTTAGCCTGCTCAGGCTATTTTTAGCCGTTTTATACAAAGGTCACCAGTATTTCTCTAATGTTTCATAAAATTCGGCATTTTCTTTCTAAACAAGAAATATATGCATAAAATCAATATAAATTATATGGAATTGCGCCCGCTTCAGATGATTGTAAAAAATGTTAAACAATTACAAATGAACAAGGTTTAATTATTAATTGACGGGGTAATTGTATAACTTTACCCAGCATTTACCATGAAAAGAAATACCCGTTATAATGTCTTAATAGCCCTCACTTATTCCTTTACATTGATAGGTGGTATGTTCTTTGGCTATAAATTTTTAAAAGACCAGGGCTATCAGTTTCAAAAACCAGTTCAGTTTGCAGATAGTAACGCCGAAAAGGTAGATGAAATTATTCATATCATCAATAAAAATTATGTTGATGAAATAAATGCTGACTCTTTAACCCATTTGCCAATCGATAGTTTACTGCACCAGCTTGACCCGCATAGCATATATCTGCCTCCGGCAAAGGCCAATGCAATGGCAGAAACCCTGGGAGGTAATTTTGAAGGGATAGGCATCGAGTATTACATATTGAAAGATACTTTGCTGGTAACGAATGTGCTGAAAGACGGCCCCGCATTTAACGCCGGGATAAGGCAAGGGGATAAGATTTTGAAAATTGATACGGCTACAGTTAGCGGGAAGTCGCTGCCAAGGGAACAGATGATCGGCAGGATCAGGGGTCGTAAGGGAACTCCGGTAAGATTGACCATTGTACACCCGGGCGACAATCAGCCTGTAGTGTTTACTGTGAACCGGAACCGGGTAAAAATAAGCAGTATTGATGCAGCGTACATGCTGAGCCCGGAAACTGCCTACATCAGGATCAGTAAATTTGGGGCTGATACTGATAAGGATTTTATAGCATCCGTAAGGACGCTTAAAGTAAAAGGCATGAAAAAGCTGATCCTTGATCTGAGAGATAATGGGGGTGGTTACCTGAGTGCGGCAACAGGATTGGCCAACCAGATTTTGGCAGAAAATAAACTGATTGTATATACTGAAGGTAAACATGAGCCGCGAACAGATTATGTGGCTACGGGAGGCGGGGAGTTTGAGCAGGGTAAACTTGCCGTACTGATTAATGAAAATTCTGCTTCGGCCAGCGAAATCCTGGCAGGTGCGGTGCAGGACTGGGGCAGGGGGGTAATTATAGGGCGCCGTTCTTTCGGTAAAGGCCTGGTGCAGGAACAATTCCCTTTTGGCGATGGCTCTGCTTTAAACCTGACCATTGCCAGATATTATACACCTTCGGGAAAGAGCATCCAGAAATCTTATAAAAAAGGATATAATGCTTATCAGAATGAGATTGAGGATCGTTTTAATGATGGTGAACTTACTTCAGAAGCTTTATCTGGTGCGAAAGACAGTTTGCTGCATAAAAACTATACCCGGGGGGGTATAAAGCCCGATGTATATGTGAAGCTGGATACCAATGGCTATAACCGGTTTTACAGCAGGCTGGTTGCTAAAAGGATCCTCTTTGATTTTGTATATGATGTGTTGGGCAGCAGGTACAATGCCGCACAGCTGGAACAAAAAATGGCTGTATTTGCGATCAGTGAAACGGATTATAATGATTTCCTGAAATACATTCAGCACAGGCATATCCCAATTGATTCAAAACAACTTTACATAGCAAAACCATTGATCTATAACGACCTTAAACTGCTGCTGTATAAGTATCATCTGGGCGATGCGGGTTATTACAGGGCTTTAAACCTCCGTGACCCTATGGTAAAGCAGGCCGTTGCCAGCCTGCAGTAAATTATTTTTGTCTGAAATAGATCTGGATCGGCACCCCGCTGAAATCAAAGTTTTCACGCAGTTTGTTTTCAATAAACCTTTTGTAGGGTTCTTTAATGTATTGCGGAAGGTTACAGAAGAATGCAAACATAGGTGAGCTTGCGTTGATCTGTGTAATGTATTTGATTTTAATGTACTTGCCTTTTAATGCCGGTGGCGGATATTTTTCGATGACCGGCAGCATGACATCGTTTAATTTTGATGTTGGTATTTTCTTGCCCCTGTTTTTAAACACCTCCAGTGCAGTTTCAACAGCCTGGAAAATACGCTGTTTATTTAATGCAGAAATGAAAATGATTGGAATATCGGTAAAGGGCTGTAGTTTCTGACGGATCTGATCTTCAAAAATATTTACAGTTTTGTTGTTCTTCTCTACCAGGTCCCATTTGTTAACCAGGATGACGATACCTTTCTTGTTTTTCTCTGCAAGGTGAAAAATATTGACGTCCTGCGATTCCAGGCCTTCCATAGCGTCTATCATCAATATGACCACGTCGGCTTCTTCAAGGGCCTTAATGGTACGCATAACCGAGTAAAACTCTATGTTTTCTTTTACCTTTGTCTTTTTACGCAGACCGGCGGTGTCGATGAACATAAATTCATGCCCGAACTGGTTGTAATGAATGTGGATGGAATCTCTTGTTGTGCCTGCTATCGGGGTAACAATGTTTCGCTCTTTGCCCATCAAGGCATTGACCAGTGAAGATTTACCAACGTTTGGCCGGCCAACTATAGTGATCTTAGGCAGTGCATTTTCTTCTTCGGGAACATCTTCAAAGTGTTTGATCACCTCGTCAAGCAGATCTCCTGTGCCCGAGCCGGTCATGGAAGAGATCGGGTGGATCTCGCCAAGGCCAAATCCGTAAAATACAGTGGCATCGTTTTGCAGTTGGGTGTTGTCAACCTTGTTCACTACAATGAATACAGGTTTTTTACCTCTTCTGAGCAACTGGGCAATTTCATCATCCAGATCGGTAATGCCTGTGGTTACGTCAACCATAAAAAGCAATACGGTAGCTTCTTCTATGGCTATGATCACCTGCTCGCGGATGGCAGCCTCAAAAACGTCTTCTGAATTGGCTACATAGCCACCGGTATCGATTACGGTGAACTGCCTGTCCGTCCATTCGGCTACACCATAATGACGGTCGCGTGTTACCCCGCTAAAATCATCAACAATGGCTTTACGACTTTCTGTTAAGCGGTTAAAAAGGGTAGATTTGCCTACGTTTGGTCTTCCGACAATTGCAATAATATTTGACATGGGTATTTTATACGAATATTTTAAAAGCCACAAAGATACACAATCCCATCCACTTACTCGTAGCCAAAGTTTTTGAGGTAGTTCTTTTTGCTGCGCCAATCGGGGATTACCTTTACAAAGGTTTCCAGAAATACCTTTTGGCCCAGGAATTTTTCTATGTCTTTTCGGGCTTCCATGCCAACTTTTTTGAGCATTGCACCACCAGTGCCGATCAAAATGTTCTTTTGCGAATCGCGTTCTACTACAATCTCGGCAGTGATGCGCACCATCGGCCCGTTTTTGCTTTGTTCTTCTTTAAAGGCAGTAACGATAACCTCGGTGCTGTACGGGATTTCTTTTTTATAGTTGAAGAATATTTTCTCTCTTATAATTTCTGAAACGAAAAAGCGCTGACTGCGGTCGGTTAATTCTTCTTTGTCGTAATAAGCCGGATGCTCGGGGATATACTCCAGCACCATTGGTAAAATACCTTCGAGGTTGTATTGATGCAGGGCCGAGATGGCGTAGATATGTTTAGGATTCAACTGTTCATTCCAATAGGCAATTTTTTCATCAACCTGTTCCTGAGTAGCATTGTCAATTTTATTTAAAAGTACCACCAATGGGATTTCGGTATTGATGATTTTTTCAAGCACATCGTTTTCATCATGCTGCTCATTGATGTCGGTTACAAAGAGGATTAAGTCGGCATCAGTTAATGCTCCTTTGACAGAACTCATCATCGAATCCTGTAAACCATATAGCGGTTTTATGATGCCCGGTGTATCAGAAAAAACAATTTGATAGCCTTCTTCGTTCACAATTCCTAAAATACGGTGACGGGTTGTCTGCGCTTTTGGAGTGATGATAGAAAGTTTTTCACCCACCAGGGCATTCATTAGGGTTGATTTGCCCACATTGGGCTTACCGATGATACTTACAAAACCTGCTTTATGTGACATGAAAATATTTTTTAAAATAAATTTGCACCGCAAAGAAACGAATTATATCTTTGCATTCCAATTCGGAAGAAGAGTTAAGGATTTAACAGACACTAACGAAATTGTATATAGTGCGGGGTGGAGCAGTTGGTAGCTCGTCGGGCTCATAACCCGAAGGTCATCAGTTCGAGTCTGGTCCCCGCTACCTAAAAGTTCGCAGCTTTAATACAGCTGAGGCAACTTTTTAAATGGCCCGTTCGTCTAGGGGTGAGGACGCCAGATTTTCATTCTGGAAACAGGGGTTCGATTCCCCTACGGGCTACATATTTAACACGGTGTTAGTACAGCGTTAAAACTTTTCAGAAAAATTATTAAAAGGGCTATAGATTGTTCTGTAGCCCTTATTTTCATGATTTGGTGTCTCATTTAAAGATAAGTCGTTAACGTTGATGTTTAATGATGAGTAAAGTTCGGATGAGCTATCTTTAACTAGAACAGATTTTTACTTTTTATATACTCGGTTTACGGCTCACGACCTTGCGGATGCGGCTAAGGCTGTCCTGATGGATACCCAGGTAGGAAGCAATATATTTTAAAGGAATTGTCCTGATTACTTCCGGTTGCTGCTCCATAAGTTTCTGGTACCGTTCTTCTGCGGTAAGGCATACGGCGTCAATCTGGTGGTCCTGCAGCCAGCTGAGCAAGCGGTCCATAATTGCCATTTCCAGGTCTTGTGCCCGGTTTAGCTGTGATTTTATAGCTGTCACTTCTTCTTTGCCCCATTCCAGCAGCTCTGTTTCTGTTAATGTTTCTAAAGCACAGGAGGAGGGCAGCCCATTGGCCAGATATAAGAGTGTGGATACAAAATCATTGGTAGAAACTATCCCTAAGGTATAATCTACGCCATTGTGCAGCCTGAATAGGCGGACAATGCCAGAATTTAGAAAATAAAATTTTTGAACCGGTTTGCCCTGTTCCATTAAGATGCTGTGGGCTTTTATTTTTTTATGCCTGGTAAGGGACCGGACCATGTTGCATTCTTCATCATTGAAAGTAAAACCCCTGTTTTTTGTGAATTGAAGGAGTTTGTCGTACAGTCCATTCTGTGTGATCATCGGTTTATAGGCTTGGTTGGTTTTTTTGTAAGTGCTACTAAATCAGGTGCTAATATACAATGCTTTTTATTTTTCCAGAAATGTGTACTGGCAGGTATCAAGATGAAATATTGAAATTATTTAAAACAATGGGAGTTGTATTTTTATTGAGTATATTCAAATGATTAATTAACCAGTAAAAATCTTATCATGAAAAGTACCCTTCTTTATCTTGCAATTATGGCGCTATCTGTTTTGTTTAGTTGTACCCAAAGCGGTAACAAGGACTCTGAACTAAAAGATAGCCTGGCCATGGCCGATACCATGACCAATAAGCAGTGTTATGTAGCTGTTGATGGAAAGGATACGGCTGATTTGAGTATAAAAACAATGAATAGCGGAAAAGTAACCGGTAAGCTGGTCATCAATTATGCGGAAAAGGGTAAAAATGACGGGGAGATTGCCGGAGCATTTAAAGGCGATACCTTATTTGTGGATTATACTTTTAAAATTGGTACTGAAAATAAAACGATTTACAAAAACCCACTGGCACTTTTAAACAAAGATGGTAAGCTGATCCTGGGTGTTGGTCAGATAGAAACTACCATGGGCAGGTCGTATTTTGTAAAAGGCAAACCCATTAGTTTTGATAAGGGCAGATTTACGTTTGCCGTGGCAGATTGTAAGGAATAATGCAGGGCTTGTTTAGGGCCTGAGCATTAGCGTGGAGATGCGGCGTCCTGAAAGTCTGGTTTTGTACAAAACAAACGTTACTGTAGCCAGTAATCCGATCAGTCCTGCAATGCAAACCGCGATTCTGGGACCAAATGCATGTGTAGTCCATCCGATTAGCAAACTGCCAATGGGGATCATGCCCTGGTAAGCCATTACATAATAACTGATCGCCCTGCCCCTCATTTCGGGTATGGCATGGGTTTGAATATACGTATTGATAGAAGAGGTTTGTGCCATCATACCCAGCCCGCTTAAAGTCATGAACACCAATGCAACAGGTAGTATCCCTGAGTAGGAAAGGAACATCAGGCTTAAGCCAAATATAGCACTGGCAATGATGCTGATCTTCATCATTGGCTTAGCCGATTTTAAATTGGCCAGGTACATGGCGGCTACTACAGAACCCAGGCCGGCAGCACTCTCAAACCAGCTGAATGTACCTGCGTTGCCATTAAAAATATCTTTTGCAAAAACAGGCATTAAGGTATTAAAGGGGATGACAAACAAGCTGCTGATGCCGATCATGACAATCATGCTGCTCAGGTCTTTATCACCGGAGATGTATTTGAAGCCTTCTTCAAGCTCTGTCCAGATACTTTTCTGACCATGTGGAATTACCGTGATTTTAAGTCTCATCAGTAGCAGACAGGTCAGCACGGGTACGTAGCTGATAAAGTTGCCTATAAAACAGAAATCTTCGCCAAAAGTACTGAGAATGACGCCTGCAATGGCCGGGCCGACAATACGTGCCAGGTTGGCCATGGTAGAGTTTAATGCAATGGCATTGGGTAGATCGGTCTTGTCTTCTACCATTTCTACCATCAGCGATTGGCGGCAGGTCACATCGAATGCGTTAATAATGCCCTGCACCAGGCTCAAAAAGACGATGACAGGGATATTGTAGTATTTAAAGAAAATCAAGGCTGCCAGGGCACCTGCCTGGATCATGGAAATGACCTGGGTGATCAGGAGGATTTTGTAGCGGTTATGCCTGTCAATCAGGCTGCCTGCATAAGGCGAAAGAAAGAGCGAAGGGATTAAACTTACAAAGCCCACAAGCCCAAGCATCATTGCCGAATCTGTTAACCTGTACACCAGCCAGCTTACCGCAGTCTTCTGCATCCATGTTCCGATAAGAGAGATGGATTGTCCGTAAAAGAAGAGTTTGAAATTTCGGTACTTTAATGATCTGAACATAGGTGTCTTTACTGAAATGATGTGCAGCAAATTTCGGCATTAGATTTAAATAGGTAAAATTGATTGTTTTAATGATATTGATTAGTTTTAACGATTGATTGCCTTTGGTTATGGAAATAAGACAGCTCAATTATTTTATTAAAGCAGCTGAAATGCTGCATTTTACTGATGCGGCTGCTGCTTGCTTTGTAACCCAGTCTACCCTCTCTCAGCAAATTAAACAACTGGAAGAGGAGCTGGGAATGTTGTTGTTTGACAGGGTAGGCAAGCAGGTGCGCTTAACTGAAGCCGGAAATGTTTTTCTGCAGCATGCCCGGCAAATTGTGCTGGATGTAAAGAAATCAAGACAAGCCATTCTGGAATTGAACAACCTGGTAACCGGGGATTTGAAAATAGGTGTTACTTATGCCTTTAGCTCCATGCTGCTGCCGGCGCTTGCGCCTTTCTCTGCCAAGTATCCGGGGATCAGAATCGTAGTGGAATACGGGACTGCCGGAGAACTGGAACATAAACTGAAACAGGCGGAGCTGGACGTGATCCTTGCTTTCCATGATCAGACAGATAATGACAATGTAAGCCTGGAAATGGAACATCTTTTTTCGTCCAGGATCTCGATGGTGGTTTCGGCCAGACATCCGCTGGCCCGTCTTAAAAAGATCTCGCTGAATGAGCTGGCTAAAGTAGAACTGATCCTGCCCAGCAAGGGATTCAGCTCCAGGGATTTGTTGAATGAGCTGTTCAGGAAAAGAAAACTCAGCCCGCTCATTAAAATTGAGATGAACGATGTGCATTCTCTGCTTTCCATGGTGGATGATGGCAATTGGGCCACCATTATTAATGAAAAAGCTATCATTACCTGGGAAAACCTGGTTGCCATTCCGATATCTGGCAAAGAATATTACAAGCAGGCCTTTATTTTATGGCAAAAAGGGGTGTACCGTAAAAAATCGGCCACCCTTTTTGTTGATGAACTGATCAATACTTTACTGGGCTAATTTTACCGGCGATTTAGCCCATTCGTCGTCATAATAAACCACATTTTCCACCACCACATCTTTTGCATTTTTAAGCTTGATGACGGTCTGGTTACCTTTAGGACGAACAACTTTTAGCGCCGATAACCTGGCGCCCAGTACATCATCTAAAAATATGGGATACCTGCTGTCGCGTTTTTCGTAATTGAAAGTGCTGTTTTTTACCGTTAGTCCGCTCACGTGTCTTGCCCAGATGCCGTAAGAAGGCTGAACTTTCAGGTTGCCGACATTGTATTGCCCTACGCCCAGTTCGGGGGTCAGGTTGGCGGTATCAGCAACTGCATTACCCCCTTTAACCAATACATGTACGTCGTTGAATTCAATGTTCCTGATATAACCGGTATGCAGGCCGTTTGGGAGCTTAAAATCCAATCCTCCGCTTACCGTTTCGGAATCAGGGAGTTTATAGCCGGCTATAATTGGCGTTGCTTTCTCCTGTTTCCCATCATAAGCCTTCCATCGGCCATTTTTACCTCCGTGTGAACTGCCTCCATACACTTCGGCGATGTCAATTCCGTTGAGGATAATGTTTTCTACTTTACCGATGTTTACATTTTTGACCAATAGCTCATCGTGTTTTATCCCGTTTTCCATAAAAACATACCTGCCAACAGTGGCCCCTAAAATTCGGGCCCGGTTGGATATGGAAATGAAGAATGGTGCCCTGGTCCGCAACATTTTTGATCTGGAATGTATTTTTCCGGTATGCCCGCAGTTTAAATGGATGTCGCTGATGTGTGCCCCATCATTGGTGGAAATGGAGAATCCTGCTTTATTTGCCCCAAGCACATAGATGTTGTCAACGCAGATGTCTTTGATGTCATCTGCGGTTTCAGAACCGATCTGGAAAAGGTTACAGTTCGTGTCGCCAATAATGTTGCGCACCTTGTAATTTCTGGCTGGCCTGGTGAAACCCAGCGAGCAATCGGAACCCGGTTTTACAATATCATCAGAACTTACTTTGGAGTAGATATTGGTTACCGTAACGTTGTTGCAGCCCATGAAATCATAAATGTCCCGGGCATTGGTGCTGTTAAATTTTGCAAAATAAGTGTCGTGTACATTAATGTGGTCTGTTCCCGTAGCCAGCAGTACGAAGTGTCCTGCGCGCTCAATTTTGAGCATATTGTCATGATCAAATGATTTTGAGCCGTCTTTTTGAATGTAATAAGGTTCATCTTTGCTTTCATCGTACCAAAGGTCTTCCGGGTGGTGTATTCCACCTATTTCCAGGTTGGTGCACAGTTTAAGGGTGAACATCTTATCTGCCCGGTTATCGGGCGCATTGTTCATTACGCCATCGCCGTTTACCAGGTTGCCGTCGCCGGTGATCAATCCCCGCCCGATGATCTTTACATTGTCTAATCTCTCTCCAAAAAACATGGTGTTCCGGAAATAATGGTGGCCAACATCTTGTTTGGTCATATAGTTTTCCGGATCGGCATAAGGCCCGGGGGCAGTTGGGGAAAGCCCTGAACGGTATTTTTTATCACTGAACCAGGTTGATTCCGGTGCATCTGCACCCTTGATCGCCTTTATGGTCGCATCTTTGTTTAAAAACAAGTATACATTGCTTTTCAGCTGAACAGTTCTGACATGGTAAGTTCCGGCGCTAAACAACAAGGTGCCTCCGCCCATCTTGTTTATGGTTGCAATGGCTGCATTGATGCCTTGTGTATCGTCTTGTTTTCCATCGCCTTTTACACCTAAGCTTTTTACATCCATTTTGCCAGTATAAAATTTAAGCACATTTGAAGAACCCTTGTTTGGCCCATCCTTAACCAGTAGCTTAAAGTGATACAGTTTATTGGCTTGCAGACCGGTAACCGTTACCCGTCCCTTTTTTGAATCTGTTTCAGCTGAGGAGGATTTCCAGCTTTTGCCATTGTCCAGTGATTGCATTAAAACCGGATTTTGGATACCCTTATTTACACCCCAGCTGAAAGTGGCCCTGGTATAACTGCCTGTTGTTTCTTTGTACTGGATATCCTTACTCAGTACCCGCTCAAAATCTGAAATGCTACTGGTTACGGTAAGTATGTTGGTCTCGGCTCCTATCCCGGCGCTGGTCAAAATTTCAGGTTTCCCGGTTGTATAGGTAGCTCTGAAAGTGTATTTCCCAATAGTATTCAGTTTTGCGCCGTTGATTACAATTTTCAGGTCCGGACCATTTGCAGGCCTCAAATCCAGGTGGCTAAAGGTAAGCACTTTTGCCCCGTTACCAGCCTGGCTGATGTTCACACTGCCGACTTTTGAATAAGAATAATTACCTCCCACCCGGCCAATAGATTGTGTCGGCAGGTCCTTGAGTTTGACATCGCCGCGGCCAATCACGTTTACTGTAGTGTTTTCGAGCGTAGGCTGAATTCCCGCAGGCAAAAAGATACGTACTGTTGCATTGGGTGTCCGCTGGCCTGCTGTAAAGAACAAGGTCAGGTTTGTGGCTGTATTTACTGTTGCGTTTTCCTGTTGCAATTGCAACAGACCACCAACAGCCATTGGTTTTAAGACAATGTGATAGGTCTTGCTGCTTTTGCCGTCGGCTGATGTAACCAGCAGCTTGTCCCCATCTGCCAGTTCTCCATCAGTTTTTGCCAGTCCATCTTTATCGCTCACCTGATATTTTTGAACAGTACCATCTTTTGATATGATCTGCTGCGGGAGCTGTTGCGGGGTAATTTTTGTGGAAACCAGACCTTTGTCTTCCGGGGTATCCACGGTAAACAAATAGGTGCTGCCGGTAATCAATACCAGGGTGTCATTTGTAATGCTTACCAGATGTGTAGCGGTCTTGCTGATCTGTATTTCGACAGATGAATTGGTCTTTTTTGTCTTTAAAGCAATGGAGGGTATTGAAGTAAAGATCAGTAAGGCGAGCGATAGGGTTCTAAATCTGTTCATGCTGGTTTAAAATGGTTTTTAAAATTCGCTAATTTGTACTAAACTTTTATGACCAAGTAGTAAACTAAATTGGCGTAATTACATCTATTTTATCATCAAAAAGCTATATTTACCCTTGGTAATGAAAAAAATCCTTTCTATAGATGGCGGCGGCATAAGAGGTATCATCCCCGGGATGGTCCTTGTTGCATTGGAAGAGAAGCTGAAGCGCGAAAGTAAAAACCCTGCTGCGGCAATTGTAGATTACTTTGATTTTTTTGCGGGTACCAGTACAGGTGGCATACTTACCTGTTTGCTGCTGTGCCCTTCCGAAGAAAATCCTGCACGTCCGCGTTTTACTGCCAGAGAGGCACTGGATCTATACCTGAAGCATGGCAATGAAATTTTTAAAATGACCTTCTTTAAACGCTTAAGGGCAAAATTTGGCCTTGCCGGCGAAAGGTATAACAGTAGGGTATTTGAAGGGGTTTTGAAAAACTATTTTCAGGATACCAGGCTTAGCCAGCTCATCAAGCCCTGTATCATCAGTGCTTACAATATAGAACTGCGAAAAACCCATTTCTTCAGACAGCAATCGGCAATTGCGCGGGGTGATACGCGGGATTTTTATTTAAAGGATGTTTGCAGGGCCACATCAGCTGCCCCTACCTATTTTAGTGTAGCCGAGATCCATTCGCTGGCTAATGTACGGTATCCGCTACTGGATGGTGGCGTATTTGCTACCAACCCCGCTTTAAGCGGTTTGATAGAGGTAACCAAGGCATTTAACCAAACACGGATCAATGATATCTTTTTAGTTTCACTGGGAACGGGGCGGTCCAGAAGATCTTATGATTACGAACACTTTAAAAAGAGTAGTGCAATGGCAATTGTACCGGCTATATTAGATATCATGATGAGTGGCGTGGCGGAAACCAGCGATTTCTTTTTACAGCAGTTGTTCCATTCAACCGGAAAGGCAGAAAACTACATCAGGATAGAACCCAACAGTCTGGAAAGCATTAAAGAAGGATTGGATGCTGCCAGCCCCTCTAATATTGAGAAACTGCTTGCGCTGGGCGACCGTACTGTTAGTGAAAACGAAGTGCGCTTAACTGAATTAGCCCGGTTATTGATAGAGGAACAAAAGCATGGCACCAATACCAAACCCTGGGATTTCTTAAAAGCAGTACGTTCGCTCGGTTCTTTTTGATCCCGGATTTCATTTGTAGCATGCTTTTTGTTTTTATTCCCGGGTAATCTTTATCCATACCTATAAAATGAGTAATGCACCCCGTAAAAGTTTCATTAAAGCCATAAAAGGAAAGATCATCATTGCCTTGCTGCTGGCTTGTTTTGCCTTGTTTATGGCCTGGGGTGTTAGTAAGGTTGCTTTTAAAGAGATGCTGACCACGGTAGAGAACATCTCTGCGCCCAGCGAAAGGTTGCGGATCGTAAATGCCATTTCCAGAAAAATAAGCAGTCTGGATCAGCTCCAGAAAAAGCAGGCTTTTAATGATCCTGGAAATTATGACAAGCTTTTTAAGGAATCGCGACAGCTGAGGCTGGTGCTGGACACACTGGCGTCTTTATATGAAAATGATTCTGTACAGCTTGCGCGGATTGTAACCATCAAAAAGTTGCTGAGTGAGCGCGACAAACAGTTTATCAATTACCTGAAGGTAAGGGAGCGGATGGTCAATAACAAATCCTTCTCTGACCAGGTCAGGAATCTGTCTGCACTGGTGTCCAGGGGCTCCGATCAGGCAGACAGTACCATTCTGGCTACGGAAGAGAAAACGTCTACGACTACCGTTTATCCAACAGAGGACAAACCTAAAGGTTTTTTTAACAAGATATTTGGCCGGAAAAAGAACAATGAACAAGACAATTCTTTTAAAATTGTTAATGAAGAAAAAGTAAAAAGGGATACCATTGCTTTGTCAGCTGAAGATCGGATCGTTAAAGATCTGGGTGCATCCTTAAAGGTCATTGAAGCGGAACAACGCAGTAAAAATGCAAGTTTTTTAAACCGGGAGGCGATGCTGACCAATGCGAATAACCAACTGATCAGTCAAATGCTCGACGTGTTGCGCAAGGTAGAAAGTGAAGTGGTTACACAAATTGAGCTTAATGGCCTGCAGGCAAAAAACGTGGTAAATACGGGCATCAATATCATCAGCATTATTATGCTGGTGTTTTTCCTGTTAACGGTATTGTTGCTCTATTTCATTTTGACCGACATTACCCGGAGTAATAAATACCGGGCCGAACTGGAACTGGCTAAGGATGAGGCTGAATATCATGGTCTGGCCAAACAAAGGTTTCTCTCCAACATGAGCCATGAGATCAGAACGCCATTGCAGTCCATCATTGGATATTCAGAACTGATCAGGCAGCAGGAACATCCCCAGCGTAAGGATATCGATGCCATTTATCATTCATCGGAACACTTACTGCAGATTGTAAATGAAGTGCTGGATTACAACAGGATCATTTCGGGAAGGTTTACTTTTTCGGAAAAAGCATTCGATATAGAAGCGTTGTTGGCTGAGGTTGTTTCAGTAATGCGGCCCCAGGCCGAACTGAAATCGCTCAAATTGATTACTGATTTTTCACTTTCGGGGCAAAAATATGTAGAAGGTGACCCTTTTCGCTTAAAACAGATCTTGTATAACCTGTTGGGTAATGCCATAAAATTTACCACAAAAGGGGAGGTAGCCTTGTCCGTTTTTTATAAAAGACAAGGTGAACGCCTTCATTTTACATTTATGGTGAAAGATACGGGTGTTGGACTCAACGAAGAAGAAAGCAAGGTTATTTTTACTGAGTTTGAACAGGTGAATACAGAGGAGAACGAAGGATTGAACAAAACGGGGGCCGGGCTTGGTTTAACGATTATTAAAGCGCTAATCGAGAATCAGGGTGGGCGTATCTATGTGAAAAGTAAAAAGGGGGAAGGCAGTGTTTTTACGGTTTACCTGACCCTTAATGTGGCCCAGGAACCCGAAAGCGAAAATGCCAAAATTTTTACGCCGGCTTACGATGGTAAGGTCTGGATTGTTGACGATGACCAGCTCATTCTTGATCTCTGTGAAATCATTTTCAAAAAGCATGGGATTGCTGTTCAACTTTTCAATTCTCCTGCTCAATTGCTGAGTGCGGACTGGGATACTGAGGTGAAATACGTATTGATGGACATGCGTATGCCAGAAATGACAGGGATCACGCTTTGTAAATTGTTAAGGGAGCGGTTGGGCAACGAGGTAATGATCTATGCCATTACTGCACAGGTATTGCCTGATGAGCGCGAATATCTGTTAAACAATGGTTTTGATGGCCTGGTGATGAAGCCTTTTAAGGAAAGCGAATTGTTGTCTGTACTTAATCATAAGGAAACTGAAGCAGCTGATCCCGCAAATGAAGTGGAGCTCGATCTGCGTGGACTTAGAAAAATGACATTTGATGATGAGGAGCAGTTGAACCGGATTCTTTTAAGATTTTCTGGCGATTGTCTTGACGATAGCGATGAGATCAGACAGGCTTTAACAGATGATGACCATGCTAAACTCCGGTTGCTTGTTCACCGGCTTGCTGGAAGGATAGCACAGATCGGATCCAAAAAACTGGCTGCTGAATTCAGGCTGATGGAGATGGAGTTAGCTGGCAGCGAAATGCCTGATCTTCACCGAAAGAATAAGATCCTGGCTTTGTTACAGCAACTCAACCAGCTTTTACGGGTGGTTAAGCAGCGTGCCTGAACTTATTCAATACCGTAACGTTCCATTTTGCTGTACAGCGTTTTGCGATCGATATTCAGGATCTTTGCTGCTTTTGATTTATTGTATTTCACTTTTACCAGTGTTTCAGTGATCAATGCTTTTTCATTTACTTCGTTGATTACTTTAAGGTCTGAAGTATTTGGCCGGGGAGCATGGTTTACAGCAATGATCATTTCTTCGGGAAGGGAGGCCTCCTCAGCAGTCTCTCCTGGTGTAAGCAGTACCATTCTTTTGATCACATTTTTGAGCTCACGAAGATTTCCCGGCCAGTCGTATTGCAATAACAGTTCTTTGGCTTGAGGAGCGATGTTCCGGACTTTTCTGTCTAATTCTGCATTGGAGATTTTGATGAAATGACTGATAAAAAGCTCAATGTCTTTACCCCGGTCTCTCAGTGCAGGTAACTGGATCTTAAATTCATTAAGGCGATGGTAAAGGTCTTCCCGGAAGGTTCCGTTAGCCACACTCATTTTAAGGTCATCATTTGTAGCGGTAATGATCCTTACATCAACTTTAGTAGTCTTGGTGCTGCCCAGTGGTTGTATAATTCTTTCCTGCAGGGCACGTAACATTTTTACCTGAACTTCATAACTCAGGTTCCCGACTTCATCCAGAAACAGGGTGCCGCCGTTTGCTGCTTCAAATTGTCCTTTTTTATCATTTAAGGCTCCGGTAAAAGCTCCTTTGACATGACCAAACAATTCACTGGCTGCCAGGTCTTTTGATAAGGCGCCACAATCTATAGCCATAAAAGGTTTATCACTGCGTTTGCTTTGTGCATGCAGGGTCCGTGCAGCGTATTCTTTACCTGTACCACTTTCACCCTGTATAATGACCGACATGTCGGTGGGAGCTACCAGGTTAATGTGTTCATAAAGCTTATCGGCAATGGCACTTTTGCCTTTTATAGCGTCAGTATGTTCGACGGATTTGGTTGTGATACTGCCTTCCTTTTTACCAAGGGCATTTTTGATGATCATCATCAGCTCATCCGGGTTTACTGGTTTTGTGATGTAATCGAAAGCGCCAAGCTGGATGGATTTAACAGCGGTTCTGACATCGTTAAAGCTGGTCATGATAATGACCGGCTGTGCTAAGCCTTTTTCCAGTAAGTACGAAAGAATATCCAGACCGGTTCCGTCAGGTAAACGATAATCGATTAAGAACAGGTCGAAGCTTTGTTGATCGGTTATTTTGAAAGCTTTTTTTACATCGTTTACAACATAAGGTTCGTGGCCATGCTTTGTAAAAAAGCCTTCTAATACTTGTGAAAAAGTGGAATCGTCTTCAATGATCAGTATTTTTGCCATAGGGATTTTCGCTGTAGATATAGCAAAAATACAAAAGCCGGACGAAATCCGGCTTTTATAAGGTGTTAAATTGTTATTATTTTAGGAATATAGGGCTATTCGATAATTACACCGTCTTTACCAATTTTTAAAGATGCAGTTTCTTCCTGCTTTTTAACATCAACCTGGTAATATTCAGATTTGTCTGCTTTTGTAACCAGAAATGTTGCTGTTGGAATCCATTCTTTATATTTGTCTGAAGCCAAAGTAGCTTTAACTGCATCTGGCAGATCTTTGGTTTCAACTGGTGTTTTAGTTACACTGTCTTGAAGAACGGTAATTGCAACCGGTGTTTTAATGTCATTCGCTTTTACTGTGGTTAATCCTGCAAATGCAAGGATGGCTGCTGATAAAATGATCTTTTTCATAATTATTATATTTAAAATTCTTGTGCTAATTAATTACAATAGTATACTGCATAATGGTGCCAAAACCAGTTTCAGTGCTTGATTTCTGTTTAAAACGCGATTTTGCTGTTTTTAACCTTTAAAAGGTGTAGACTTTCTCCACAATTTGTAGCGCAACTGTTCATCTGCAATGTAAATGTATGCTGGTAAGTTTCGATGGGAGGATGGCGGCTAAAATCTGGCTTTTATCTTGCCCGATCAAGAGGAAAGCAAGAGCATAGCAAGAGGATTATATCATACAGTTGAAACCGGTTTGCCCGGCAAGGCCCCGTAAAACACTGCTCCGTTCAAAAAGCTTATGCAAAATACATAAATCTTTTCTTAGCTTTGTTAGTATGCTGTCTAAGAAAACGAAATATGCAATAAAGGCACTGGTTGCTCTTGGCAAAAACAGAGAAAATCCTCCCATGCAAATAGTAAGGCTGGCGGAGCAGGAAATGATACCCAGAAAATTCCTGGAACAGATCCTGTTGGATATGCGTAATGCTGGCTATTTGTATAGTAAAAAGGGAGCAGGCGGAGGATATAGTCTGAATAAAGATCCCAATGAGATTTATCTGGCAGACATACTTCGTATTACGGACGGGCCTATTGCAATGGTCCCTTGTGCGAGTTTAAAGTTTTACCGTAAATGTGATGAATGCCATGATGAAGTTACCTGTGGCATCAGAAAAACATTTATTGACGTAAGAGATGCTACACTTAAAGTGCTTGCCCAAACCACTATAGCAGACGTTATCGCAAGAGAAACGGATGATACATTCGTAAGCTGATATGAAGATAGACTCCCGGTTTACCATCGTGGTGCTATAATTGATTAACTTTGTTCAAAATTTTAAGATATGAATAAGATGAGAAAGAATTTCTTCTGTAGTGGGTCATTGTGTCTTTTTTTGTTGATGACAGTGCCTTTTATTTCATTTGGGCAGAAGCCTAACTGGCAGAATCTTGACCTGAAAACAGATTCTGTATTTGGTATCAGTACAGAGAAAGCTTATAATGAATTGCTTAAGGGTAAAAAGGCAGTTCCTGTCCTTGTTGCAGTGCTGGATGGAGGGGTAGATATTGAACATGAAGACCTGAAACCTGTGATCTGGGTAAATAAAAAAGAAAAAACCGGGAATGGTAAGGATGATGATAAAAATGGATACATCGATGATGTTCATGGCTGGAACTTTTTAGGCTCCTCAAAAGGATCGATTAATTACGAAACACTCGAGCTGACACGTTTGGTTCGCCGTGACAATGCCAGATTTGCCAATGCTGATGCCACTTCTGTAAAAGCAGCTGACCTGCCGGCTTTCGAAACCTATCAAAAAAATAAAGCAGCATTGGAACAGGAACTGGCCGAGGCCAGGATAGGTTTGGAACGTTTCGGGGGCCTCAAAACAGCCATAGATGACTTGGTGAAGAAGATTGGTAAAGAAAAACCAACATTACAGGATTTTCAGGCTTTTAAGCCTTCAAATGACATGGAAGCCAATATTCAGCGGATTATGGTTGCCCAATTGAAAGACAGCAGCTTCGAGGATTTTTATAAAAGTCAGGTCATTCCCGGCTATGAGCACTATAAAAGCCAGGTAGATTATAACTTAAACCTGGACTACGATCCGCGTGGCCTGGTGGGGGATGACCCTAATAACAGTAAGGAGCGTTTTTATGGCAATAATGACGTTGCCGGTCCGGATGCCAAACACGGCTCGCACGTTGCGGGTATCATTGGTGCCATCCGCAGCAATGATATTGGTATTAAAGGTGTTGCCGATAAGGTAATCATCATGGGTGTCCGGAATACACCGAATGGCGATGAACGTGATAAGGATGTTGCCAACGGTATCCGCTATGCAGTTGACAATGGAGCAAAAGTGATTAACATGAGTTTCGGTAAATCGTATTCCTGGGATAAGGCCATAGTGGATGAAGCGGTTAAATATGCCGTTGCTAAAGATGTAGTATTGGTACATGCTGCTGGTAACGACAATAAAGACCTGGAGGTTGAGCCAAACTTCCCCGATCCCGAATATGCAGCTGGTGGTAAAGCAGCTACCTGGATAACTGTCGGGGCTTCAGGCTGGACAAATGATGGCAAGATCAAAGCTAATTTTTCTAATTATGGAAAAACCAAGGTTGATGTTTTTGCACCGGGTGTAAACATCAATTCAACAGTTCCCGGATCAAAATATGAGCAATTAAACGGTACCAGTATGGCGGCTCCGGTAGTTGCTGGACTGGCTGCGCTGATCCGTTCTTATTATCCTAAACTGACTGCCGCACAGGTTAAAGATATCATTATGAAATCGGTGGTAAAAGTTGCGCAGTCTGTTGAAATTAAAGACGATACGGGCGGTAATAAAACAGTTCCTTTTGCTGATCTCTGTGTAAGCGGTGGTATTGTAAATGCATATGAAGCATTAAAACTTGCGGCTGGTTACAAGAAGTAGTGGCCATTGTAATTGAGCAGAAGAGCCTTCCGGATTTCATTTGGGGGCTTTTTTGCTTATCTGTGTTTAAAGTCAGTCAGTTCTTTTGGCAGGGAAAATATACTGCCTGGGATATTTCGCTCTTCCATGAAACATAGCCGCTCATATTTATACTCATTCACTTTAGCCACAATATTCAGATCTGAATAAATGGAGATGATCAAATTGTACATGAGCAGACAGTTTAAGTTTAAATCATTTCTTTTAAAGAGCTGTATACATTCATCGCAATACTGACAGGCCAGTAAATATTCGCCTTTATTTCTGAGCTGGTAGGCTTGTGTCATCTTTAATATAGACTCAGCGTATTGCGTAATTTTAAAGCGGCATTTGTTTTCGTGAAGACCAATAAGTATACGTTCCAACTGATCGGTTTTCTTCCCGGGATTTATTCTGGCAGCCGACAAAGCCAAAAGGTTCATCATCAGTATGCTGAAAGCTGATCTTTTTGAGAATACGTCTGGGTGTAATTTGGCAATGGTTTCTATGATTTTAATGGTGCCTTCATCTGATCCATAAAATAAATTGAGCACGATGATCAGCAGATAGGTAATGCCCTGCTGGGTATTAAGTACTTTTCCAGGCTTAAAGAAAGGATATTCCAGGTTTTCTATGTTGTTGATCAACTGATTTTTTTCGATGTCTTTATTGGTGATTTTCGAATACACCATTAAAGTAACTTCATAGGGGTCGATGGGCCATTTAATGGCTTCATAGCGGGCCAGTTCATCAAGTCTTGCAGCGATCTTAACTTCATCAAGGCTTAAGATGTCGAGAATGGCCAGCATAGACTGATAGCTGAGCGAATGGCTATTTGAATCTGAGACTTCCATTAAAACATTCAGGGCTTCTTTATAGGAGGAGTCTACAAAATCAAAATTGCCCAATTCGCTGATCATGATGTCATGAAGTTTATGTTCTTTTAACAACAGGACGGTATCTGAACTGGACCTTGATCTGTATTTTAGATTTTCCGCAATAAAAAGGATCAGGTAGTTGTGTTCGAAACGGTTTAATGGTAAATCAAATATGTTGCCCAGGGATTTCAGATCACCTATCCGGACAATAAACCGTATGGTCCATTGCAACAGCTGAAACCTGACATTTTCATTTTCATACTTACTTTGTATGTATTTAAAGAATTCCCCATCTACCTGTAAATGAAATTTCTCCAGCAGTTCTATAAATAGGAAGTATTCAAATATATGGGGATGAATAAACCTGACAAATTCTCTGGGGTGATAATCTTCGTATCTTTTTTCTTCCATCAATATGCCATCAGCCAGCAGTTCCGTATAGGCGTTTTTAAATGCAGACAGCTCGGCAATAAGGTGGTCTTTTGGAACAGAATTTCCGTTTTTTCCATAACCAGTTAACTGGATGATTTTTTTCAGAAAGAGAATTTTTTCTGTATAATAATTGGAACGGTAGATGTTTTCCTGGATAAACCTGGATATGAGTTCATGAAAGGTAATGCTGGTAGAAAAATTGAAGTCAGGGTCTTCTTCTCTAAGTTGATAGTAGAGCTGAATGTGAAAAGGGAATTTAAGTTGGGCTTTGAGTTTTGGATTGATTTCGTGGGTATCCAGGTTTTCTATCCTGGAAATGATCAGGTCAACTTCCCTTTCCGTCAGCTGTGGAACATTAGAAACCTCTTTGATCCTAAAATAATTACCTGAAAACCATTTTGCTTTTAAATAAGCGGAATGTCTGATCTTTTCATAAAACCGGATCCAGGTGGCAGACCGCATACCCATAACCAGTTTAATGGATGCGGTATGTTCTATGGCACAAATGAAATTGACAATACTATCGAACATTTGTTTCTTGAGGTCTTTTTTCAGTACCAGTTCGGAAAAGCCATCCAGAAAGAGGATCAGTTTGCCGCCTGTTTGGCGATAACTATGGTCAATATAATTTATTAAGTTCTCTTTTTTTGAAATATTAAGCAAAGATTTAAGCTGATCCTCAAAATTTAGGACAATTTGTTCAGCAGTAAAAAAACTGTAGGCCTGAATAAACAAGACCGTTGATTCCTTATAATTGGGGCATTCACCAGTAAAAAACTTTTCTGCCAAATGGCTGAGCAGGATTGTTTTTCCATAACCTGGCTGAGAAATAAAAGCCATGTAATTGTGGTCGCTTTTGAAAAAATCTTCAAAATCATGTTCAGCAAATTTCCTGCTGATGGTCATCTGGTATGGCATGCCAGAGCGGTTCCTGATCCCTTTTAAAGTGAAATCGGTCACCTTTGCTATTTTGTTTTTAATAGCCGGCCAGTTTAAGGGTGTATTGTCGGCATTGATGGCAACAGATGCCGGCCAGTTTTCCAGGTTTTCGCCACTTACATATTCTGACAAAGTGGTCAGGGTAAATTTGGAAAAGTTGTGTTTGACAACAGCAAATCCAAATAGCCTTTTGATGGTTGTTTCGCTAACGTTCTTATTTAAAGTCTTGCTGATTTCAATGGATATCCTTTTACAATCAGCTGGGGTAATTGTTCTAATTCCTGTCTTAATTAGAATTAAACCTTTGAGTTCATTTAAGATAGATATTTCATCCATACACCTGATAAGTGAGCGTTAAATATTTCCACTAAACGAATGTAATGCTTTAATAAGAATAATGAATATCGATAATCTGGATAAAAAATAAATAGAAAAGATAACAAGTGTCCAAAAACCTATCCTACAGGGTCTTATTGGGCTATAATGCGTCAGTTCAACTTATCCGGTATTATAAAAATGAACAAAATGAACAAATAATGAGCGCTAGAATGATTTAAATGAACAATTCGAACGGTGAATGAGATGCAATCTATGACTAAAATTGTAGCAGTAAATCTAATAACCTCAATCACTCTCCTATGAAAAGGACATCTACCCTGTTAGAATTGTTTAAAAAGTCACTTCTTTTTCTTCTTAGTTTCATCAGTATAACGCTTTTAAATTCAGAATCTTATGGACAGGCTAAAAGTTATGCAACAGTAACACCATCAAGTGGACTTGTTGGCTACTACAGCGTCATTTTATTGGGCGACGTAGTGAATACCGATCCCGGAGCGGATGCAGGTGCAGTACTCAATCCATTAAATGCTGCAAACGGTGGGGCTGGTGTTGCAACTTTAACAGCCAAGTACAACAATATCCTTGGAATAGCGAAAGGAGAGGGAGAGGCCTGGATACAGTTAAAGTATGCTGCGCCTATTACGGCGGGGAAAACCACTTACATCAGGTTTGATCAGCCCACAACCGGGAATGGGCTTAGTCTGGACCTGCTTGGGCTTGTCGGAGACCTGACCGGTCTGCTAAAAAAGAACCTCGTTCAGCTGGATGTGTATTCGGGTGCACAGGCAGCACCGGGAAATAATGAAAATAACGGGACACTCGTAAATGCTGCCAATGTAAGCAGCGCCGTAGTAAAAGACGCTGCCGGCAATACTTATTTTGCAGTTACACCAACAGTAGGGTATAATTCTATACGGGTAAGGCTAAGGTTTAGCGGTAATTTACTGGGGCTTGCGCTGGGTGCTTCAATAAATATGAAAGTTTACAGTGCTTTTAATGTAGCTACAGAAAATTGTGCCCCAGCTATATATGCAACTATCGGCGAATCGACAGGTGTGAACGTTACTTTAACTGAACTTGTAAAAACACCTCAGCTGGCTATTGACAACAATCTGGCTACGGCTTCTCAGCTACAGGCCGGAGTGGTTGGGCTTGGTTCAACAGTTTCACAAATGATTTATTTAAATGGGCTCTCTACTGCAGATGATTATGCTAAGGTGGTTATTTCTGTGCCGGCAAGTGTGTTAAATGTAAATCTTTTTAATACAGTTACCGTGCAGGCTTATCATGGGAATACTCCTTTAGGAACAGCACAGCCCGTTAGCAGTCTGCTCACTGTAGACCTGCTTGGACTGCTCGCAAAAACAGCAGTTACACCGATTTATTTTAAACCAGGTGCGCCATTTGACCGTGTCAGGATAAGTATAGATAATACATTGGCTGTCGGAGGAAATATTTTGTCTGGCGGGCTAAATATACATGAAGTACAGCAGACGGTTGCAAAACCGGCTTTTGCAGGTTTAACAGGGGGTGCTTTAGCGATATGTGGCAACCAGGTTTCGCTTTCTGTAAGCAATCCGGATGCCGCATTTACCTATAACTGGTATAGAAAAACAGGTACAAGTGGCAGGGTGTTGCTGGCCAGCGGAACAGGGCCTGTCTATTCTGAATCGAATATAGCCCAGGGCAGCTATACTTATTATCTTTCAGCCCAAAAAGCAGGCTGCGCCGGCGAGTCGGATGTAGATAGTGCAATTGTGAATGTTACCGCAACACCAACGGTACCCATAGTTTCGGCACCGACAATTTGCGCTGGCAGTCTGGCTGTTTTAACAGTAACAAATGCAGCTGCAGGACATACATATAGGTGGTATACGGCCGCAACGGGGGGAGCGGCCATTACTACCGGTACTACTTTTACCTCTGCAGCACCTTTAACTGCCGGGACTTCTTATTTTGTTGAAGCTGTAAATGGTACCTGTGTAAGTGCGGCAAGGGTGGAGGTGCCGGTAACGGTTAACCCGATTCCGGGCGATGCGCAGGTCTCCACAAACAGCATCACCATTACAGCCGGACAAAGTGTAAGCCTTGAGGCTGTGGCACCAGCCGGAAGTGTGGTGACCTGGTATACGGTTCCTAACGGAGGAACAGCAGTGGCATCCGGATCAAGTTACCTCGCGGGGCCAATCAATATCACGACAACTTTTTATGTGGGTACACAAAGTACAAGCGGCTGCCCAAGTGCCAACCGGGTTCCAGTTATCGTTACGGTAACGAATCCGACAACTGGTTTAACCTGTAAGTCTGCAAATAGCCAGGAAAGCGGAGTTAATGCTTTATTATGTGTGGCTTGTGGCGTTAACAACCCGGCCGGATCTGTAGACAACGATCCGAATACCTTTTCAACCATCAACCTCACAGTAGGAATCGGGGCCACTGGGTACCAGCGTTTAATTTTTCCTGCAGCAGGCCTGGCAACAGACAGTATCCGTTTAGATCTGAACCTGCCTGGGGGACTGCTGGATGCAACTGTCCTAGGCGGAATTACAGTGAACGTAATGAACGGCAATTCCATTGTCAAAGCCCATACCTTAAGCAATTCACTAATTCACCTGCAGCTGTTAACTGCTAACCGTTTTAAGGCCACACTGGCGGCTACTGCTGCTTATGACAGGGTCGAAGTGCGTTTTGGCGGAACAGTACAGGCCCTAAGTAGCCTGGAGATCTATGGTGCTGAGGTGATTTATCCAAATCCGACTGTAGCAACAACCGGCCAGGCCATATGTTATGGTACCAATACTACATTAAATGCCAGCCCGAACGGAGACACCGCTTTAAAATGGTATTCCGCTCCAACAGGAGGCACCCCGCTGGCCAGTGGAAACAGTTTTACAACCACTACGCCTTTAACGGCAACCACCACTTATTATTTAGAAACAAGTAAAGGCAGCTGTGCCAATGCCGATCGCGTACCTGTAACCGTAACTGTAAATCCTCAGATAGTATTACCGGCTACAACTTTAAGCAATGCTACACTTTCAGCTACTTATTCAAGGCAAATTACACCTGCTACAGGTGGAACACCAGCTTATACTTATACACTTACCACAGGCAGTAGCCTGCCTGCCGGACTGAGCTTGGCAACCGATGGAACAATCGGAGGAACACCAACAGCTGTACCCGGAGATTTTAATTTCTCCATCACTGCCACCGACAGTAAGGGCTGCCCGGTAAGTACAGCTTATACTTTGAAAGTAACCGATGCAATGGCGCTTCCGGCCATGACATTGCCAAACGGAACAGTAGGTATTACCTATCCTGTTCAGGTCATACCAGCCGCTACCGGGGGTACCACTCCATATACTTATACCGCAACAAACCTGCCTCCGGGATTAACTTTTGATCCTGCAACACGTGAGATCAAGGGTATACCAACACAAAAAGGTACTTATACCGTTCACGTTAGGGCCACTGATTTAAATGGCAATAACGTTACACAGGATTATACAATTGTGGTCAGAGATCCGCTGGCCCTGGCCAGTACGCCATTGGCAAATGGAACAGTGGGCAGCCCATATCCAACGCAAACCATTCCGGCAGCTACCGGCGGAAGCGGATCTTATACGTATACGGCAAGCAGCTTACCTCCGGGATTAACATTCGATCCGGCCACACGCCAGATCACCGGTACACCTACCCAGGCTGGTACATTTACCGTTCCTGTGCAGGTAGCTGATACCGAAGGTAATACGGTTACTACAAATTATACCATAGTGGTGGGCAACCCACTGTTGCTTGCCGCAAAAACACTTGCCGATGGTACAGTGGGAACTGTTTATGCAACAGAAACCATTCCTGCCGCTACCGGTGGTGCCGGGGGCTATGTTTATGAAGGAAGCAACCTGTCTCCAGGTTTAACTTTTAACCCTGCAACACGTCAGATTTCAGGTATACCAACACAATCCGGTTCCTACAATGTTGGTGTTAAAGTAACCGATGCAAATGGTGCAACAGCGAGTCAGGTCTATGTAATTAAGGTGAACGGAGAGCTAAACCTCCCATCTGCTACTTTGCCGGACGGGCTTGTGGGTATGGTTTATCCTACCCAGACCTTACCTGCAGTAACTGGCGGAACGGTCCCTTATACCTATGTGGCTACAGGCCTGCCAGCAGGATTAACCTTTACGCCGGCTACCCGTGAAATTAAGGGAACGCCATTATCGGGCGGTACGTTTACGGTTACCATGACTGCGACCGATAAAAACGGCTTAACCACTTCTACTGATTATACCCTTGTGGTAAATGTTGCTGCCCCGCTTGTGAATGCAGTGACTACCTGTAGCGGAACTGCGGCTACTTTGTCGGTAGCCAACGCACAATCAGGAGTTACTTATAACTGGTATGCAGCTACAGGAAATACTTCCATATTTACAGGTACAACTTATACAACCGGTCCTTTAAGTTCAAATACAACTTTTTATGCAGAAGCTGTTTCCGGAACTGCTGTGAGCAGCAGGACCCCGGTTAATGTTACCGTTAACCCTAGTCCGAATACCGCAACAGTAATCACGGCCAACGAAACCATCAGTTCCGGACAATCAGCTACTTTGCTGGTGAGTGCCGATGCGGGCAATACCATAAAATGGTATACTACCCCAACAGGTGGAGCCTCCTTCTTTACCGGAGCAGGCTATACTACGCCTGCATTAACGACTACCACTACTTATTATGTAGAGACAGAAAATGCATCAGGCTGCGTAAGCCCTGTAAGGGCTGTAGTTACTGTAACCGTAACCAGTGGCCCTGCCAATCCTAAGTGTAATGCTGCTGTAAACCAGCAATCTGGTATCGACGGTATATGCTTATTGTGTACGGTTCAGAACCCGGAAAATTCAACTGATGCCGATCCGGATAATTTCACCAAGATTAACCTGGCAGTAGGTGTTGGATCAACCGGTTACCAACGTCTGATTTTTGCCAGTCCTGGTACTGCAACAGATAGCATTCGCCTGGATCTGGCTACACCAGTAGGACTGGCAGATCTAAGTGTATTGGGCAATATCACAGTTACCGTGATGAATGGCAATACGGTAGTAGGTACTTATCCGTTAAATTCTTCACTTTTAGACCTTAAATTATTAAACGGAAACCGCTTTAAAGCTACTTTAGTAGCAGGCGGGGTTTATGACCGTGTTGAAATCCGCTTTGGTGCCCTGGTTGCTGCTTTGAGTAATTTGAGTATTTACGGTGCGGAGATCATCTATCCAAGCCCTACAGTTGCTGCTACGGGAAAACTGATCTGTGCCGGCAGCGGCACCACATTAACGGCCAGGGCAAATGGGGGTACAACCTTAAAATGGTATACTACTGCAAGTGGCGGTACTTTACTGGCAACCGGCGAAACATTGACCGTAGCCGGACCGTTAACAATAAATACAACTTATTATATAGAAGTAAGCAAAGCTGGCTGTGCCAATGTACAGCGTATACCAGTTCAGGTAACCGTTACAACTGCACCCGATGTTCCGGTGCTGGCTGCTGCAGCTCCGGTATGTGCAGGTTCGCCTGCGGTACTGGCCGTAAACAATCCGGTAGCAGGAACAGCTTACAGGTGGTATGCCTTAGCTAGCGGTGGAACTGCTGTTTTTGAAGGCCCGGTATTCACTACCCCGGCCCTGAATGCAAATACAACCTATTTTGTAGAGGCGGCCAACGGAAACTGTACAAGTGCAAGCCGCGCTACGGTGGCTGTTACTGTTAACCCGCTTCCGGTATTGCCACAGGTACAGGCCTCTTCAACAACGGTTGGTCCCGGACAAACCGCTATACTGAATGCTTCATCTACCGAAACCAATGTGATATTTAACTGGTACACCAGTGCAAATGCCACAACTCCTGTATACACCGGCCCTACTTATGTAACCCCGCCATTAACGGTTACCACTACCTATTATCTTGAAGCGGTATCTACAACCACCGGTTGTGCTGCTTCGAGCCGTGTGCAGGTTACCATTAATGTAGACGGAAGTGGTCCTAACCCGGTGCCATGTGAGGCTGCCATAACTGAATCGAACGGGGTTGATGGCATTGGCCTGCTGGCTGGAGTGTTTAATCCCGGCCTGGCAGTTGACAACGATACAAAAACGAGTTCATCATTGGTATTGCCGGTAGGCCTGCTGGGTGGATCAGTGTACCAGCGTGTTGGTTTTAACGGTCTTTCAACCGTTGGCGATACGGTAAGGATTCAGCTGACTGCCCCAGGTAAATTGCTCTCACTGGGCCTTTTATCTGGCATTACCTTAACTACCTATAATGGAAATACCAGCAACAATGATGTTTTAACATTAAGCAATCCACTCATCCACCTTGAGCTGCTGAGTGGCAATACAGCTGCACTGATCTCATTTGTGCCAACCCAAACCTTTGATAAAGTGGAGGTACGTTTAAATGCAGGGATAGCAGGTGTGTTAACTTCTGTCGACCTGAATTATGCACAGCGTGTGCTGATGGCACCTCAGCTGGTTTCGGCTGATGTTACGGCATGTGCTACACAAACGGCTACCTTACAGGTGCTGAACCCTGCTGCCGGCATTACCTATAAATGGTTCGATGCTACCGGTGCATACCTGCCGGGTAAAGATGGGCCTTCATTTGTAACACCTGCCTTAACTGCAAATACAAAATATTATGTGGCTGCCAGCAATGCTTCTGGCTGCTTAAGCTACAAAACCCAGGTAAATGTAAGTGTAACCCCTGTACCTGCAGTGCCGGAACTGGAATCACCTAATGTGAATACCTGTTCGGGAAGTGATGTCATTCTGCGCGTTAAAAATCCGGTTGCCGGAATAACCTACCAATGGTTTGACAGTAGCAATACTTACCTGGCAGGTAAGGACGGAACTTCGCTTGCCATTACTGCAGTTACTGCTACAACAACTTATTCTGTAAAAGCAGTAAACAGTTGTCTTGTACCGTCGACGGCTGCAACAGCTACCATTAACGTAGGCTCACTGGATGCCCCGATTGTTACACCACCTGCTGTTACCGTAAAAGTTGGTGTGGGCGCTGTTTTAACAGCAAGCTCAAGCACTGCCGGCGTAATTTTCACCTGGTATGATGCTCCTGTAGGAGGTAATTTACTGGAAACCGGGGCTACCTATATCGCACCTGCGCAAACAGTTCCCGGAACTGTAACCTATTATGTTGAAGGTGTGGCCCCATCTGGTTGTACTACCCTTGCAAGAACTGCAGTTACGGTAACTACAATTCCCAATGATGCTCCTACTGCAGTGCCTTGTGAGGCGGCTGTAGCTGAAACACATGGGGTTAATGGAATCGGAATTCTGGCCGATGTATATAACCCCGGACTGGCCGTTGATGATGATGCTTCAACCGCTTCGTCACTGGTCATCCCTGTTGGGGTGCTGGGCTCTGTTTATCAGCGTTTAGGTTTTACAGGTGTATCTAACATTGGTGATACCGTTCGTGTAATGCTTTCTTCGCCTGGTAAAATCCTTTCACTGGCAGTTTTACCATCGCTGGATATCACTACCTATAACAATGGTATAAGTAACAACGACGGCACTACCATCAGCAGTTCACTGATTAAGCTGGAATTGCTGAGTGGTGGTTCCAAAGCGCTGTTAACTTTTGTGCCAACCAGCAAATTTGATGCGGTTGAGGTTAAACTAAACTCCGGAATTCTGGGGGCCTTTACTGCTATTGATGTAAATTATGCCCAACGTGTAATTGTAGCCCCTGCTGTTCAGGCACAAACGGCCAGTGCATGTCAGGGTGCATCTGCAACGCTATCGGTAACCAACCCGCTGGCAAATGTAACCTATAAATGGTACCAGGGTACAGTGTTCCAAGCAGATGGACCGACATTTATGACCCCGGCAACATTAACCGCCGGTACTTACGATTTCTTTGTCACTGCTGCCAGGAACGGATGTGAAAGCAGAAGGGTAAAAGTAGTGGTAACGATATTGCCATTGCCTGTTCCCCCGGTTGCTGATCCGGCCAATCCGGCAACAACCTGTATCAATACACCGGTTATCTTAAAAGTAACACCGGTAAGTGGTGTGGTATTTAACTGGTACGATGCGGCAACAGCCGGAAATCAGCTGGTAACCAATAACAACAGCTATACCACCCCTGCAAACCTGGGTGTGGGAACTTACGACTACTATGTGGAAGCGCTGAACGGAAACAGCTGTACCAATACCGTCAGAACAAAGGTTACCCTTATTGTTAAACCAAATGCCCTGCCTGCAGATATTGTTGCCGCCGATCAGACCATATGTTCGGGTACTGCCGCAACATTAACAGCTTCGGCACCTGGTATCTCCGGGGCGATATTCAAATGGTATAAGAATCCTGATTTAAGTGACAACCCGTATGAAGGCGCCAGCTTTACCACTGCTGCATTAACTGCAGCTACTAAATACTATGTAATCGTGACCGGACCAAATACTTGTCCTAATGATGCATCATCTGCAAAAGTGGTAACAGTTACCGTAAACCGTAATGCAACGGCCGCCGATATCATAGCCGCGGATAAGACCATCTGTTCAGGAACCACAGCTGCCTTGACAGCTTCAAGCACCACAGTTACCAGTCCGGTCTTCAGGTGGTATAAAAAAGCTGATTTAACTGACGCTCCATTTATAGGGGCTAACTTTACTACTGATGCCTTAACGGCTACAACCAGATACTATGTAACCGTAAGCGGAAGTGATGCTTGTGCCAATGATGCCGCCTCGGCTAAGTTGGTTACAGTAACGGTAAACAGAAATGCTACAGCGGCCGACATCATTGCGGCCGACCGGACAACCTGCTCTGGTACAGCAGTAACCTTAACGGCTACCAGCCCTATTGCCAATCCGGTGTTTAGCTGGTACCGCGATGCTGACCTGACAGATCTTGCGGTAAGGGGATCTTCACTTACTACGCCTGCCTTAACAGTAACCACCAAATATTATGTTACGGTAAGTTCGGCTGAAGTTTGTGCGAATGATGCCTTGTCTGCAAAAGTGGTAACCGTAAATGTGAACCGCAATGCTACAGATGCTGATATTATACTGGCTGACCAGACTATTTGTGCGGGTAATGCGGCCATACTGAGCGCCAGTAGTACAACAGTTGGCAGCCCGGTATTTAAATGGTACCGCGATGCTTCGTTAACTGATATGGCATTTGAAGGACCAACTTTTACTACACCGGCATTGACGCTTACTACCAAATACTATGTAACCGTGAGCGGAACCAATGCCTGTGCGAATGATGTACTTTCTGCAAAAGTGGTTACGGTTACTGTATCCCGAAACGCAGGGCCAACAGATATCATTGCTGATGACAAGGTGATATGTGCCGGTCAGCCTGCCCAATTAAGTGCCGGCAGTCCGTCTGTAAGTAACCCGGTATTTACCTGGTACCGTGATGCGGCCTTAACAGATATAGCCTTTACCGGTGCAAATGTTAGCGCAACAGGTTTAACGGGCACTACCAGATACTATGTAACGGTAAGCGGAACAGGGGTATGTGCCAACTTGCCTGGATCGGCTAAAGTTGTTACCGTTACGTTTAACCCGTTGCCAAATGTACCTATCGTAGGTACAGGCGGTACTGCAATCTGTTCCGGTGATGGTACTGTATTGACAATCCAGAACCCGCAAACCGGGGTGAATTACGAATGGTACTCGGCAGCAACTAATGGAACGCTGGTAAATACAGGGATTACATTTACCATAAACGGTTTAACAGCCACAACAGATTACTATGTACAGGCAACAAGTGCTACCGGATGTGGAAGCGCAACCGGCAGGGTAAAAGTAACGGTTACTGTTACTCCGAAACCGGTAAGCCCATCGGTGGTTTCAGCTACAGTAAGTACCTGTATGGGAAGTCCGGCCGTATTGACTGTGGCCAATCCTGTTGCAGGTGTTACTTACAACTGGTATGCAAGTGCCACCAGCACAACCATATTGGGTTCAGGTACAAACTTTACCACAACCCCGGTTAATACGGCAACTGTAACGTTCTATGTGGAAGCCAGGTCTGGCAATTGTACCAGTATTGCGCGTACGCCGGTTGTCGTAAATGCAGGTGCCCTTCCAAGCGCTCCGCCAGCAATTACCGGTGCTGAAAATCCATTGTGTCCGGGAAGCACAGTTGTGCTCAGGGTTAACAATCCGGACCCAACGCTGAAATATGCATGGTATACGGTTCAAACAGGCGGGACAGCTGCTGCAGAAGGCAATATATTTAATGTGCCGCCTTTAAGCGCCACTACCATCTATTATGTGGGCAGCATAAACCTTGCTACAAACTGTGCAAGCACTACCCGTACTGCTGTTACGGTCACCGTACTGTCCAAGCTTGCAGCTCCGGTTGTAAGGATACAGGAGGCAGCTGCAACAAGTATCACATTTGCATGGGATGTGGTACCAGGCGCAACAGCCTACGAGGTGTCGACAGATGCGGGACTAACCTGGGCTGCGCCAAGTTCAGGTCCTGCGGGAACCACCCACCTGCTGGCTGGCCTGCAGCCAAATCAGCAAGTGACCATCAGGGTGCGGGCTAAAGGTCAGCTGGACTGCCAGCTGAGTGATGCAACCAGTTTGACAGGTGCCAGCGATAATCCATTGGGCAATGAAATATTCGTGCCTAATACATTTACGCCAAATAACGATGGTAAAAATGATATCCTGTATGTGTACGGAAATACCATCGCTAAAATGAGACTGAGGGTATACAATCAATGGGGGCAATTCCTCTATGAGTCGCTGAACATTCAAAATGGATGGGATGGAACGTACAAAGGGCAGATGCAACCTAATGGTGTATATGTATACTATCTGGAGGCAGAGCTTAATGATGGAACCAAGGCCACTAAGAAAGGAACGATAACCCTGTTACGATAAAATATACTTCCAATGAAAACGAAAATTGTTATGAAGAAACTAATAAGAATACTAGCAGTAGCAGCATTTTTAAGTATGGGGGCCGTAAAGGGTATCGCACAAATTGACCCCCATTTTTCTCAATACTATGCGCATCCATTATGGTTAAACCCGGCCTTAACCGGGGTAACCGATGGAGAATACAGGGTTTCATTAAATGCAAAACAGCAGTGGGGCTCTATTTCTAATTCATTTCTTACAGGGGGGGCATCTTTTGATATGGCCCCTGTTAAGAACCTCGCCTTTGGGGCAATGGTGCTGAACCAGAACGCGGGTGATATCAATTACAACCATTTAAGTGCGCTCGTTTCAGGTGCTTATCGCATTCATTTCGGCAGGGCTGGCTTAAATATGATTAACTTTGGTCTGCAGGCCGGCATCCTGAATAAGAGCTTCGATCCTTCAAAGATAACCCTGGGCAGCCAGTATAATCCTGTTACCGGATATGATCCCAGTTTCGGGATCAGCGAATCTTTTTCATCCTCCAATACACTTGTTCCCGATGTAAATTTCGGGGTGATGTTTTTTGATGGAAATCCAGATCAGCAGGTAAATGCATTTGGTGGTGTAATGGCAGCACATTTGACCAGACCGATAGATAAATTTCTGGGAAATAGCGTAAGGATGCCGGTCAGGTATGCTGCCCATGGTGGTGCACGCATCAAAATATCAGAAGTTTTTGGGGTTACACCGAATGGCTTATATATGAAACAGGGTAATGCACGCGAGATTTCAGCTGGGGCTTATGGGCAATTTATGCTGAATGCAGAATCCGATCTTCTTTTCGGCTCAAATTACAGGGTTGATGATTCGGCTATCGCCTTTTTCGGCTTGCACCTTAAAAATATGGTTTTTGGATTGAGTTACGATTTTAATACCTCCAGCCTGAATCGTGCTACGGGAAGTAAAGGAGGGCTGGAGCTGTCTGTCTCATTTACCGGAAGGAAGGGGATATTGGGTCCTAACTTCTTTTGTCCGAGATTGTAAGACATGTTAGTGTTGCCAGTTTCATCATCTTTAACAAACAAAATTATTCTCCAATGAAACCATCATGAGCAAATACTCACAAACAGAGATGAATATTGCTCATGATAGCTTCATAACCATTAAAAATCAAATTATATACTGATGAAAACAAAGATACTCCTGATCCTCTGCTTATTTGCTGTAGCAGCACAGGCACAATTTGTAACCAATAGCAAAAGAGTGGCAGATGTATATTTCCAGAATAAAGAATATTATGCTGCTGCTGAATATTATAAAAAAGCGCTGCAGATCTCAGCCGATAGTTTGGGCTTTATAGTACCTTATGGTTTTGAGAATAAGATCAAAGAAGAGAGCCCGAAAAAAGATGACTATGAATACTGTGTGTTTCAGCTTGCCGAATCACTAAGGTTATATAAAAATTTTACAGATGCCGAAAAATGGTATGCAATGGCAAAAGACTTCAGCAACCCCCGGTATGTGCTGAGTATGTTCTGGTATGCAGAGACCCAAAGGTCTAACCAGAAATTTGAGGATGCGATTGCTTCATTTAACGATTTTCTGGAAAAATATAAAGTGAAGGATGGCTATGCGGCCAGGGCGAGGACAGAAATTGCTTCGTGCCAGTTTGCCCTTCATGAGCTGCGTTATCCAAGATTGTTCAGGTTAAGCCGGCTGCAGAATGATATCAATGATAAGGGATCTAACTACACGCCAACCATAAAAGGAGGCAATTTTTACTTTACTTCTTCGCGGCCCACCGGCAGCAGCGGAAAGAAGGAAGTGTTCACGGATAGGAATGTAAAGGTGGCCAAGAAAGAGAGCCCCTTTTTGAATGCGGTATATGTGGCATCAGGAAATCCCCTGACGGAAGGCATCTCGATCAAAAAAACAGCCGTTGATGGAAAGGATAAAGAATCAGCCGCCCCTGCCTTTCATCCAAATGGAAAGGTGGCCTATGTAACCAGCTGGACAGCCCTGGGCAATAAAAAGATTTACCAGTTAAATGCTACACCTGGACTGGGACAGGACTGGTCGGAGCCGATAGAGCTGGGTAGCCAGATCAATGTGAAAGGTTTCAATTCCATGCAGCCCTATGTAACAAAAGATGGGAAATACCTGGTTTTTGCTTCCGACAGGCCAGGTGGTTCGGGAAAATATGATTTATGGTACGCGCTCATCCGTATAGACGGCTCGCTTGGGGCTGCCGTAAATATGGGTAAAGTGATCAACACCGCAGATGATGAACAGGCCCCCTATTATAATGCAGCCATTAAAAAGCTATTGTACAGCAGCAATGGCAAAGTAGGTATGGGTGGTTTCGATTTTTATGAAAGTGAAGGGGATTTTGGCAAATGGTCTGAACCTATGAATGTTGGCTATCCTTTTAACTCTTCAAAGGATGACCTTTATTTTACGCCTTTGGATAATGCAGATACTGAAGGATATATCAGTTCAGATCGGGAATCTGTTTGCTGCCTGGAGATTTTTCATGTCAAAAGGGATTACCTGGTAATTACCGGGACCTTATTGGATTGTAATACTTCAAAGCCTTTAGCGGATGCAGTCGTCACACTTTCAGATTCTGTTCAGCAATTCAAATCTACTACTGATGAAATGGGTAAATATACCTTTAAATTAAACAGCAACCGGGGCTTTAAGCTTAACGCCGGGAAGGATAAATACTTTAGTAAAGCCATTTCTTTTAGCTACGATCAGTTGGTACAGAAAGATACTTTATTTAGCCCTGAATTGTGCCTGATCCCTTACGAGATAGATAAGCCTATTGTGCTTAAAGATGTTTTGTATGAGTTTAACAAGGCAGATCTGACAGCAGATTCCAAAGATAAACTGGATCACCTGTATGCCATTATGGTTGACAATCCAACGATCGAAATAGAACTGAGTGCACATACAGACAGTAAGGGTAAAGATATTTATAACCTGGACCTCTCTAACCGAAGGGCCAGATCATGTGTAGATTATTTGATTGGAAAGGGGATTGCCACAAACAGAATGACCAGCAAAGGCTATGGAGAAACCAGGCCGATTGCCCCTAATGAACTGCTTAACGGGAAGGATAACCCGGATGGAAGGGCATTGAACAGAAGAACAGAATTTAAGGTTACCAAAAAATAGTTAATACCAATTCTCGTTGTAAACCCTGTATGGCTGCTTAGAAATTTTTCTCAGGAGTTATACGGGGTTTCTGCTTTGTAGGTAATTGCCCGTTATATATTAAAATATTTATGCTATAATTACATTAAATTGTAAATTGGCTTTTCATTTTTAATTATGCGCTACTCAAAGTATGCCATTCTGGTTTTTTTGCTCTTAAGTTCTATTGTCGGCTTTGCTCAGACCTATACCGTTACAAGTAAGGAAGATAGCGGCCCGCGTACATTAAGAGAGGCCTTGTCCTCAGTGCCGGCCAATACTACAAGTTATACCATTAATTTTAATTTGCCTGGTGATCCTACAGATTACGCCAATAGAACCATCAGGTTAAAAACGCAATTGCCCACTGTTCCATCCAATGTAACCATTGACGGGAGCTCACAACCAGGCTGGCCAGCCTTAGGGGTTTCAGGGGCGAAGGTAATTATAGAGCCGGAGAACCCGCAAACCTCCACATTTAACGGTCTGGTTATTGGGCAGACCTATACCGACAATACCATCATCACATCAGCTGTACAGGTTTACGGCTTGTATTTTCGTAATTTTGCGCGGATACCTAGCGTTCAAATGGCATCAGGAGGCTCAGGGATTGTTATCGATTACCGCGCAAATAACATTAAAATAGGTGCGCCAAACAAGGGAAATGTAGTTACCGGAAGCCTTAATGGGATTGTTATACAAAATAGTAACTATTATACTTCAACGGCTTTAAATAGCATTGTTATTCAATCAAATTTGCTGGGGGTACTTTATGATGGTATTACACCCTTGTCTAATGTTACTGGTATTGCTGCAAACCTATACGATTCATCGCTGACCATTGGTGGTGATAATGCTGGTGAGGGAAATGTCGTTTCTGCCAACCTAACCAATATTAATGTGGTAAGAAATGGGTACAGTAATGCAAATAATCGTTTCGAAGTTAATCTTGTTGGCAATAAAATCGGTACAGATTACACGGGGACAAAAGACTTTCATGAGCTGTCGCTCTACCAGCAATCATCAGGACAGGAAATTTCGGGGGTAAAAATAAACTCGACGAATACCCAGCTTTACATGCGTAAAAATATCATTTCGGGCAGCCGTACAGTAGGTGTTGCCATAGCCAATGCAGATTTTACCTTAACCGGAAATGCAATAGGTACCGGATCTGCCGGTACAGAGGTATTGGGTAACGGAATTGGTATCAAAATAGAACAGAACGCATCGGGAATCATAGGCGGGAGCAACCCTGAGGATAAGAACCTGATCGGCAATAACAATTATGGCATAGAAAGTACCTCATCCAGGCCCGTAAAAATTACCAGGAACAGTATGTTCTGTAATAAATTTATTTCCATAGGTAAGGTCACCAGTAATTTTCAGGCATTTGTACAGATTTTGAAGAAAGCACCTGGAAATGTTTCCGGAAGGGCCAGTGCCAATGCAGAAATAGAGCTCTTTTATACGGTTAACTGCGATGGATTATGCGAAGGCAGAACTTATTATCATACGGTTACTGCAGGAGCTGATGGCCGCTGGGTTGATGATCAGGCGGTTAGCGCTAATGTAACGGCCACTGCCAGCTTATTGAATGCGACCACTTCGGAGTTCTCCACCGCTGCACTGCTGCCCAATGAAGAAATTGTAAAACAGGTAACCTGCAATGGGAATGGTTCCATTAGCATTTCTGAGCCCAGGGAAGGTTATATTTTTACCTGGAATAAAATCATGAATGATGGTAGCCGGGTTTTGCTGAATAACGGGCAGCCACAACTGCAAACGATCACAGATCTTGAGGTTGGAGATTATGAGGTCATCATTGACGATGGTTGCAAGGCTATTGCTAAAATCATTCCGATCAAAGACCAGAACCTGACCAATCTTGTAGTAAACTGGCCCACACCAGTTTGTGGACAATTAACTTTTCCTTTCTCGGCCAGTGTAGACCGGGGCCAGGGAACGATAACCTATCAATGGATTAACCAGGTTACCGGAGCAATTGTCACAGGGAAAAATGTAACCATGCCGCAAGGTTCCTATAAATTAAAAGTGATTGATCAGGAAGGTTGTCCTCTGGAATCAACAGTAGTGGACATTACCCGGCTTCCTTCACCCATTATCAATATCGCACCAAGAATGGTAGGGCCTGCCAGATGTGGAGAAGCCAATGGCTCCATCAGTAATATTGCGGTAACTGATATTGTTGGTACAGCAACCTATAAGTGGTTTGAAATGACCCGTGATCCGGTGAGTGGTGCCTGGGTACAGGGTACGGAGGTGGGTTCTGACAAAGACCTGAGCGGTGTGCCCGGAGGTACATACATGCTGGAAGTGAAAGATCAGGGTCCATGTCCGGCAGTCAGGATTAGCGCTCCATATATTGCCATTCCCATTACCAATTCAGTAATCATCAACAATGGCACACCAGTTAGTACAACCTGTAACAATAATAATGGCTCCATAAACGGCATTACTATTGTACAGGGTGATAGTTATAAACTGACTGCAAACGGTGGTACATTTGAAAGAATTGGTACCTGTACGGCTGGGGTGCCTTTTAACATTACCGGACTTCCTCCCGGAAATTATACCCTAAATGCCAGCAATTCTGTTACTTTTTGTACGGCATTGGCCAGAAATTTTACTATTACCGCTACGCCTATTCTGCAATATACTGCCCAGGTCTCATCGAAGTCTGATGCTTCCTGTGGTTTGGATAACGGATCTGTCCGTTTGGTGTATCCCAATAATGTAAAGCCCCTGGCTGGCAGATACCATTGGGAAAATGCTGCCGGACAAACCTATCCCGGAACAGCGGAGTTGATAGAAAACCTGCCGGAAGGTAGTTATGAATTGAAAATAACCGATCCCAATGGATGTACGTCAGATCCTTTAGGGCCTTATGTAATTGAAAGGATTGCGCTACTTATTGTGGATAAGACAATCGGGGTAGTCATTGATGACCAGTGTGCATTGGGAAGAGGTTCTGTTACGGGGGTTAAAATTGAAGGCGGACTGCCTTTGAGTGGTTCTGGTGCTGATGCCGTATATAAATATATCTGGAAGGATCCGGCGGGAAATACCGTGGGTACCAATCGCGACCTGACCAATATCGGTGCCGGGGATTATTATCTTGAAGTATATGATCAGACAACCTGTGGTTTTGACAAGAGTAAAACTTTTACCATCGCTGCCCCGGTAATCCCTTTGGCAACTCCGGTAGTAAACAGCATGCGGGTATGTTATGCTACAGAAATCATGCTGCCGGTATTGGCTCCGGAAGAAGGAACTTACCAGATGTACCTTGCCGAAGATGATGCCATCCCTGTTCTGGAAAGCACCAATGGAAAGTTTATCTTCAAAGTAAGCAAAACCGCTGACTATGTAATCCGCAGAAAACTGGGCAGCTGTTACAGCGATTTTACTGCAGTGCATATTGAGGTAACCAACGACAACCTGGAGATTAAGAATACCATGACCCCCAATGGTGATGGAATGAATGATTACTGGATGATCAACGGATTGCCGGACCATGCCGATATCAACATTAAGATTTATACAAGGAGTGGACAACTGGTTTATGAATCGGTAGGGCCGTATAGCAAGCCTTTTGATGGACGTTTCAGAGGCAAAGACCTGCCTGCCGGAGCATATTATTATAAAGTGGACTTAAGGGCAGATTGTAAACCAATAGGTGGTAGCATTACTTTATTGCGTTAATCCGTCAAATTTAAAACTGACGTGTAGAACATTTAACATCGTAGCGGTTATTGAGCAGAATGCCCAGTACGATTTCATGTGTGCCATTGTTTACCGATCTCAAAGCTGATGTAGTCACATCATAGGAGTAACTGATGTTGATTAAGGAAGCGACATTAAAACCCGCGAGCGCAGAAAAAGAATCGTTGTTCCTTAAACTGCCACCAATCCAGAATTTATCCTGATAGGCAATTTTTAAGTTGGCATCAATGGTAGTTGGTGCATTCAGCCAATACGTTAATAAGGTAGACGGAATGAAAGCAATATCTTCATCTACGAAAAACTTATACCCGGCAGTGCCATAAAATACCGTATTCTGGTAGGCGGGTAAATTGCTTTGCCTGTTGGCTGTTTTGGACCGGTAGCCCAATACCTGTTTTGCCGAGGCGCCTGCAAAAAAACGCGGGCTATAAAGCCATACTCCTCCGCCTACGTCGGGTCTGATCTTGTTGTTATAGTCAGCCGATAGCAATGGGTCAGCCGTGTTGTCAACGGTTACGTTGGCTACATCTATACTGGTTGAAGAAATACCTGCAGAGATCCCTACTGATAAATTTACATCGTAGCTGAGTCCGAGGTGATAGGCATAGGTTGCGTTAATATTGGTCTGTCTAATCCTGGCTGCCTTATCTGTTAACGCGTAAAAACCGATGCCGTGGTGTGGTTCGGCTGAGGTATAGTTGTTGACATAACTGCGGCTTAAAGGGTTATATCCCGCGCCGGAAAACGAATTTACAGAACTTCTTACAAAGTCCTGTCCAATCGGGGCGTGAACAGAGATGTACTGGGTAACTGGTGCCCCTTCAAGACCTTTCCACTGATTCCTGTAACCTAGTTTTAAATCTGTATAATTGTCTATGCCTGATATGGCAGGATTGATGAGGTAATTGTTAAATATGTATTGGGTAAACCTGGGATTTTCCTGCCCAAGGCAAAGTGTACTGAACAGCAGAAGCACAGAGAGGTTAAGAAATGATTTCATCTGATCAAATAGCCTTTAGGTATCCAATAATAAGATAAATTTTGTGTATAATGAACATTTAAAATAAAATCATTAATTAAAGCCTTAAAATATGCACTCAGAAGAACAAATTAAACGCATTGCCGATACGCTGCTTCCAGGCTTTATTCCCAAAGATCCTGAAGAAAAAAAACTTGATTTTCATTTTACCATCCCGCCAAACCACAGCTATAAAGTTTCCTACGAAAAGGATGATAAAAAGGAATGGAAATTTAAGGGTTATTTTATTCAACATTTTGAGTAAATTTTTACCCCTCTAGTTTTACCACCAGGCAGCTTTTCCGATGTCGGTAATGTGGGATGTTTAGCCGTAAACGTTAATACAGCTGGATAATCAGCCATTTAAGCAGATTATTGCCAGTGCCAACCGGATGATGACCTGGAGTGGTACTCATTTTTTGCCCGAAAAAAATAGGGTATGGTAATTGTCTAATTAGGATACACCTAGATATGACAAATTGGAAAAAAAAATAAGAAAGAGCATCGCATTTGATGAGTGGTCGAGGCTGGAAAGCCTGAAGAACTATAAAATCTTATATACCAAATCTGCGCCTGTTTTTGACCGGCTTGCGGCATTCACTGCAAAAATCTTAAAAACGCCAATTGCCCTGATCAATTTTGTTGATCAGGACAGCGTGTGGCTCAAAGAGGGACAGCAAGCCCGGCCTTCATCGCCGTTTGAGCCAGAAACCAGTCTGTGTTCGATGGCGATTATAAATGAAAGTGGAATTGAATTTGAAGGTTTTGAGAAAGAACCTGCGCTGATGTCAAACGCCTTAATTGCCGGAGAATCAGGTTTACGGTTTTATGCAGCAGTGCCGATTACTACAGATGAAGGGCTTCCTGTAGGTATGGTTTGTATTGTAGATACCAAACACAGGAAATTTTTACCTCATGAGCAAAAGAAGCTGGAATGGGTTGCAGTTAGGATAAGAAAAGAGATGAACAAAAGGATGGCCGGGCAGATCTCTGCCTGACCTTTAGGGGATTTAGCCAGTTTATAAAAAATCTTTTAGAGCCTGGTTTGGTTAAATTATTTATTTAACCAAACCAGGCTTTTTTTATGCTAAAATCTCCATCTCTAAGTTTATTTTTTCTTAAAAGTAATTTTAATTATGAAGTAATAATATATATAACTATAATTACAATATAAATAATTAATTAGTTAAATATATTGTAATTTATAATTAAATGTTGAGCGTTTATTCAAATTTTTGGACAAAACATATTTTTATGTTTTTTTTATTTCTGTTGGCAGTTGATTCTGCTGCGGGCCAGAGTTGGATGCCTGGTTATGGTTTTAGAAAAAAGATAACCATTGATAAATCTAAAGTTTCGGGTACTGTAAACCTGATTAACTTTCCTGTATTGATAGTACTTCAGGATGCTGAACTGAAGTACATCAGCAATTGCGAGGGTAGGATGAAGCACAGCAGCGGACTGGATATTTCCTTTGCCGCCATAAATACTCCGCTGCTGCCACTTGGGTTTCAGCTGGACCACTATGATCCTGTTAACGGAAAACTGGTTTGCTGGGTAAACATTAATGAGCTGTTTGCAGGCAATAATGCCGGCAGTAATGAAATTTACCTTTATTATGGCGCTACCGTATTGCACGATCCCTTTTCCCTTTCGGCCAAGGCCGGATGGTCTTTTAACTACCAGCAAGTCTGGCACCTGAACCTGGATGCAATGCCTTCCATAAGCCGAAGTGCAAATCGCGGCCCGGAAATGAACATGACTGGAAATCCAGGAATGAGCCAGGCTAACTTTTCTGCTGCAAGGATTGGCAATGGCCTGCTGTTTAATGGCAGTACAGATGGGATGACTGCAGCAGCAGATACCAATACAACGGTCTGTATCTCTGCCTGGGTTAAATTGCATCAGACCGGAACAGAGCAGATAATTTTAGCCAGCGACACTACTGCAGGAGGATATGTCATTAAGCTGAATGCCCAGGGAAACCTCGTTTTTGAAACTAAAAGTACCGATGGTTTCAAAAGCGTGGCAACTGCCGAGGCCTTGTTGGTAAATACCTGGTACCACCTTACCTGTATTTTTATTAAAGGGATAAAGAGAATATACCTCAATGGGGTGTATAAAACCGGCGGTGGGTCAAGTAGTATAAAGCTGGGGAGGGGAGGCGCATTGCGAATCGGAAAGAGTAAACAAAATGACAGGTACTTTAAAGGAATGATTGATGAACTAAGGATTCAGAATATGGAACGCAGTATCGACTGGCTGAGTACTGAATACCGGAACCAGGATAATCCGGGAGGTTTTATCAGCATTGCAGCAGAAGAAATCAATCCGGCAAATGTTAGCCAGGTATATGAATTTACCGGGGCGGCCGGCACGCAGAACTGGACTGATGAAGGGAACTGGAATCTGGGAAGGGTGCCCGGGCAAAATAGTAATGTTACCATTAAGGCTGGTCGGCAATCACAGCTTCCGCCAGGTGTGCTCACCGCATTAAAAAAGCTTGATCTGGAACCGGGGGCTATACTGCATCTGGAAACCGATCTTGAACTGCAATGTGCCCTAAGTATTGCCAGCTCTGCTGCGGTGGTGTTGGGCGAAGGCGTACAACTGGCTTTTAAATACGATGTGCAGAACAATGGCACTATCCTTTTAAATGGGAATAACGGCGGTCTTGCCTTTAAAGGCAATCATGCCATGCAAACTTTTTCCGGGACCGGTACAGCCCGGGTTTCCCGGCTGGAAATTGGGCTTGCCGCTGCGGGTAATGCAGTATTGCTGCAGTCGAACATCAATGTGAGCAAGCAGGTTGAGCTGATCAGGGGAACAATCCATGCAAATGGAAAACTGACCTTGCTTTCTACTGCTGCAAACCAAAGCGCATCATTGATGCCGGTAACAGATACAGATAGTACGAAAATCACAGGCGATGTAAATGTACAGCACTATATAGCCGGGAATTTTAACCCGCCATCAACGGCACGCGGTTGGTGGCTGCTGGCCGCACCTGTGTATCAGCCTGAATTAAATCCCGGTCTGCGCTATGGCTTTTCAGCCGTTAAGGCCAGTGTTTTTGTAACAGGTACGGCTGGCATTCAAAATGGCTTTGATGCTTCACCCAATAATGGTGGTACAATTTATACACATGATCAGTCTTTACCGGGCAGCCTTTCCCAAAAGTATAGGGCCATCCCCAATATGGCGGCCGGTGTCTCGCTTGGAAAAGGTTTTTACCTGTTTTCAAGGGGCAGCAGGAATGTTCCCGATGCGTACCTGCATCAAATTCAGACCCCTCCATTTTCAAATCCCGCACCCTATCTCATTACCTATACTGGTCAATTGTATACCGGAAATTTGACTGTTGAGCTCTTCAACAGGAACACCGGTGCAGAAGGTGATGGCTTTAACCTGCTTGGAAATCCCTACGCTTCAGCACTCCGTTGGGGAGCTTTGCAAAAAACGAATGTCAGTCCGTTCATCTGGGTATTTGATCCGCAAAACAATGCTTACCAGGTCACTGATGATCCCGCATACATCATCCGGTCCGGTACCGGCTTTTTCGTTCGGGTAAACCATGGAAATACAGATGGTACACTCAGCTTTCATGAAGCAGCCAAATATACTCCGGCTACTACTCCTGCCCTCCAAATGTCAGTGCCTGCAGCAAAGGCTTTTGTGAAAAAAGAAATAACAACAAGGCTAAACATCCAGTTGTGTAAAGACGGTCTTAGTGATCATTATGCGCTGGTTTTCCGTAGCAATGGAAATGATGGGGTAAATGATTCGGATGCAGCAAAAATTGGAGAAGGCTACCTGAGTATTGCAGGTATGGCCCTGAACGGGACAAAGCTGGCGATTGATGAAAGAGCGGCAGATACCCTTGAAAAGGAGATCGGCCTGTATGTGAAGGGCTGGGTAAGCGGGAACTATATGCTGAACTTAAAAGCCGAGCTTAAACCCGGAGTGGAAATCGTACTTGCCGATCACTACCTGGGCATCAGTAAACGGCTTTTGGCGGCAGAGAGCACTTATCAATTTTTTATGGACAATGCCATTCCCGCAACCTACGGGATACAGCGTTTCTCTATAATTTACAAACAGCTTGCAGCAGTGAAAACCATTGAACAGGAAACGGCCCGGGATATCCTGATTTATCCGAATCCCTTTAAAGAGCTATTCTACCTGAAATCTCGTCTGACCTATAAAAACCTGAAGGTTTTAATCAGGGATGTCAGGGGCAGAATTGTGTGGAGTAATGACCTGCCGGTTTTAAATGCAGGTATTCCGGTTCAACAGTGCTGTGGTCAACTGCAACCAGGCATTTATTTTATGCAACTGCTGGACCAGCAAAACAATAGTGTAAGGGCCACTTTTAAAATATGGAGAAATTAAGTATACAAAAAAGAATGATAACCTGTAAACCAAATGACAATGAAATATACCCTTCTTCTTGTGTTAATGCTCCATGTTACCTGCCTATGGGCGATGGGAACAGATGATCCGGGATTACCTGGAGATGATCCTGATTTACCTATTGATGGAGGGGTAGCAGCTTTGCTGCTTGCCGGGGCTGCTTATGGATTAAGGAAAATTAATCAGCAAAAAGAAACTAAACCGTAATGCCTTCTTTCCTTAAAATGTAATTATAAATACCTTCAATGGGTTTTTGGAGAATCTGCCCAAGTTTAACCTGGTTATTTAAGCAGACTTCTTTTAAAATGTCCTGATAAATAAAGGCAATTGAACCTACGAAATGGCAGTCAAGACTTTTATAATTGCTGTAATCCTTAATGTTGGTGTTAACAAATTCCTGAAAGCCTTCCCTTAACAGATTTACAATGAAAGGATGGTCTTTATGGTTTACCATGAACCTGCTGAAGGAAGCCAGGTAAGTATTTGGCGCCGGTTTCTGGTATACATTGGTAATCACAGTTTCTTTATCAACCTGGAACTCCTGCGCAAACTCGAAGGCCAGTTCGGCAGGCATTTGATGGTATAGGTAAGTAGTGATCAGTTTTCGTCCGAACCAGGTTCCAGATCCCTCATCTCCCAGCACATAACCCAGGCCATGTGCGCCAAGGTGCAATGTTTTACCATCATAATAAGAGATGTTAGAACCTGTCCCCAAAATGCAGGTCAATCCTTTTTTATCGCCGCAGGTAGCATAAGCCGACCCCATCAGGTCATGCTCTACAGATACATAAGCATTGGTGAAAAAGGAAGATATCCCATTAGATATGACTTCTACCTTATCGGGTGAGGAACAGCCTGCGCCAAAGAAATAAACCTCTTTTACCTGACTGGCATAAGCAGCGATCTCCTTTTTTTTAGAAAAAAGCTTAAAAATGTCATGTGCATTTAAAAAATAAGGGTTAATACCTTGCGTATTGAAGTTGATTTGTTCATTGGGGCTGTAACCCATCCAATCGGTTTTGGTAGAACCACTGTCTGCTACTAGAATCATTTGCTAAAAATAGTAATCTTATTGAATATTTAAAGTGCCACTGATTTCTTTTAGACTAATTTCTGTAAGTTTTGCCTGATATTGTGCTTCAAGGTACCTGGTAATGGCGTCAATTGAGTTTCTTTGAGCCTCCCTTAGCTCCAGTGGAGCAATACTGCCCAATCTGTATTTTTCCAGGGTGATGTCCAGGTTCTGCCTGGCAATATCCACATTGTTTTGCTCTATTTTCAGCAAATCGAGATTGGTGCTGTAGTTCTGGTAAGTAGAGACCAGCTGGGCGGTAATGTCCTGCTTTGTCTTATCCAGCAACAGCGCCGATGAGCTGATCTCAATCTTAGCATTGCGTTCGTTCTGCCGTTGTAAAAAACCATTAAAAATATTGACACTTGCAGTAAGCCCATACGTAAAGCCATTGGCACGTTGCTGGGTATTAAAACCGGTCGGGCTGGCGCTTTTTTGAAATTCGTACCCGCCGTTTACACCCACAACCGGGTATCGCTGACCTTTAACTTGTTTTAAATTCAGCTCAGCAATCTTTTTACTGATAAAAGCATTTTGCAGATCAGGATTGAGCTGTTCCATTTGTCCCATTAAAGTACCATAGTTCAGCGCTGCATCTATATCGATCGTATCCTCTACTTTAAAATCAAGATTCAGATCTCTGGCCATCACCTGGTTTAAAGCTGTTTTGGCAGTTTTCAGCAGGTTAATTTCCTGCAAATAAGCAGATGTGTCCGTGTTGTAATCTACTTTTGCCGCAAGCACATCCAGCTTTGAACCCCTGCCTATCGCCAGTTTGTTGTCTGCAATTTTTAAGCGCAGCTGAGATATGTCCAGCGCAGTGTCCCTGGCGGTTACCAGCCGTTGTTCTTTCGAAACGGTATAGTAAGCACTGATCACATTGCCCAGGGTGGTTAATATGGTGGCTTTGGCATTTACTTCTCCTAATTTTTGCAATTCTTTCAGCTTTTCATAATTGGTAAACATCTGGAGCCCGTCAAAGATTGTCCAGCCAAGCGAAGCCCCATAGCTCATACTGGTATTCCTTACTCCGTCCAATGTTTGCTGATTGCCATTACTTTGTGTTCTGGTGATGTTTTGCTTGCTGCCTCCATCACTAAAACTTCCCTCTACGTTGGGCAGCATGCCTGCATTCCCCGGATTTACATTGTTTTTGGCAATCTGAACATCGTTATTTACCAGTTTAATGTCATAGTTATTTTTAAGCGCTATAGTAATTGCTTGTTCTAAGCTCAGCCGTTCCTGTCCAAAAGCAAGCTGTGTGCCAGTACACAAAACCATCAGGGCAAGTATTAATGCCCTACTTTTCATCCTTTTCATGTGCCAATGCTGCTTTTAATGATTGTTCCAATTCTGTATTTGTTTTGTGTTCCTTAGACCAATAGGAGTAAATGGCGGGGATCACAAATAATGTTAATATCAAAGCAAAGGTGGTTCCACCTACAATAACAATACCCATACCCATGCGGCTTTTGGCAGCTGCACCTAAAGCCATTGCGATAGGTAAAGCCCCAATGGCGATGGCCAGACTCGTCATTAGAATAGGCCTTAACCTGGAAACCGAGGCTTCCCTGATGGCGTCGTGTACACTTTTGCCTTTTTCTTTCAGCTGATTGGCAAATTCGACAATCAGGATCCCGTTTTTGGTTACCAGGCCAATGAGCATAATGGTGCCGATCTGGCTAAAGATATTCCAGCTTTGCCCGAACAGCCAGAGCGACAAAAATGCCCCTGCAACAGCCATCGGAACTGTTAAGATGATAATGATGGGGTCGATAAAGCTTTCAAATTGTGCCGAAAGGATTAAATAGACCAGTAGTAATGCCAGGCCAAAGGCGAAGAGTGTATTGGACGAGCTCTCCTTGAAATCCCTCGATTCCCCACCAAGATCGGTAGAGAAGGATTCATCCAGTATTTTTTCAGAAATCCTGTCCATAGCCGCTATACCGTCACCTATACTTTTGCCAGGTGCCAGACCGGCTGAGACGGTAGCCGCAGTAAAGCGGTTGTTGCGATACAATTGCGGTGGACTGCTTTCTTCCCTGGCAGTGACCAGGTTGTCCAGCTGGATCAGCTCATTTTTATCGTTCCGTACATATACAGAACTCAGGTCGAGCGGATCTTTACGGTCGCCTACCTCAAACTGACCGATGACCTGGTATTGTTTCCCATTCATAAAGAAATAAGAAAAACGCTGACCGCTTAGCCCCAGTTGCAGCGCGATGCCGATGTCTGAAACAGAAACACCCAGGTTCTTAGCCTTATCCCTGTCAATCGTCAAATCAATTTCGGGTTTATTAAATTTCAGGTTTACATCTGAAGTGGTAAAGGTTGGATCTTTTGCAACCTCGTCCATAAACAAAGGCACTTTTTCTCTCAGTTTTTCAAAATTCTGCGCCTGAATGATGTAATTAACAGGTAAACCACCACGCCTGCCCACAGAGATGGTGGGCTGCTGTGTAACGGTAACCTTTCCTTCTGAGTATTTCCTGGTGATTTTAGTCAGATTTGCGGCAATCTCCGCTTGTGTCCGGTTCCTGTCGCCCGGGTCAACCAGTCCCATTCTTACAAAGCCGCTGTTGGTAGCACCGGTACCCCCAAACCCTGGAGAGGTGATGGTAATGTTCACTTTCTTTTCAGGCACGGAATCATTCACCATGTCCTGAACTTTCATCATAAACCGGTCTGTATACGCAAAAGAAGAGCCTTCGGGCGTGGTCAGGTTCATGTTGATCGCACTGCGGTCATCATAAGGTGCCGTTTCCTTTGGCAATATTTTCCAAAACAGTACAATGATACCTACACAAACCAGGATGATGGGGATCGCGAGCCATCTCCGGTCAAGAAACTTATTCAGTTTTTCGGCATAACCATCATTCAATTTCACAAAATAAGGCTCGGTTATTTCATAGAACCTGGATTTCTTGTGCCCTGTTTTTTTCATCAGGTAAGCATTCAGCATCGGCGTTAAAGTAAGGGATACAAATGCCGAGATCAGTACAGCTGCACCAATCACCACCCCAAATTCCCTGAATAGCCGGCCAACAAAGCCCTGTAAAAATATAACCGGTAAAAATACGGCCGCCAGGGTAACGGAGATGGATATTACCGCAAAAAAGATCTCGTTGGAGCCTTTTATTGCCGCCTCAAAAGGCGAATAGCCTTCCTCTACTTTTTTAAAAATGTTCTCCGTAACCACAATTCCATCATCCACTACCAGCCCAGTGGCTAAAACCACTGCCAATAAAGACAGCACATTGATGGAAAAACCAAAAATGTACATGATAAAAAAAGTAAATACCAGGGATACCGGAATGTCAATCAATGGCCTGATTGCAATGGCCCAGTCCCTGAAAAACAGGTAAATGATCAGGATTACCAGGATGAGCGACAAAATAATGGTTTCTGCCACTTCTGTTACTGATGCTTTGATAAACTTGGTGGTATCCAGAGATATGTTCAGCTTGATGTCCTGAGGGACATCTTTTTCCAGCTGGGCAAACCTTTTGTCAAACTCCTTGGAAATATCCAGGTAATTGGCGCCGGGTTGTGGGATAAGACCCACAGCTACCATGGGCTTGCCCGATTCTCTCAGTACAGTTTCCTCGTTCTCAGAACCCAGTTCTACAAAGCCAATGTCTTTTAACCTCACCACATTATCGGTGTCGTTTTTTAAGATCAGGTTATTGAACTGTTCCGCATCGGTCAGTTTTCCCAGGGTCTTTACGATCAGTTCTGTATTTGAACCCGTTATTTTTCCTGATGGAAGCTCCACATTTTCCCGGTCAAGTGCCGCTACGATGTCTTGTGAAGTGAGCCCGTAGGCTGCCAGTTTATCTGGTGAGATGCGGATGCGCATGGCATATTTTCTTTGCCCCATGATCTGGATGCTGCTGATGCCGGTAATGGTTTGCAGCCTGTCTGCAATCACATTCTCTGCATAATCACTCAGTTCCATTACATTGCGTTTGTCACTTTGTACGGTCATGGTGATCACCGCATCGGAGTTGGCATCGGCCTTACTTACTACCGGGTTGCCATCGATATCTTTAGGCAGTCTTCTTGCTGCTTCCGATACCTTATCCCGCACATCGTTTGCGGCATCATCAATATTTTTATCCAGGTTAAATTCAATGGTGATATTGCTGCTCCCCTGGTTGCTGGAGGAAGAAATGTTCCGGATGCCGTCAATTCCGTTAATCGATTTTTCCAGCGGTTCGGTAATCTGCGACTCAATAATATCAGAGTTGGCGCCAGGGTAAGAGGTTCTTACATTGATCACCGTTGGGTCAATATTGGGGTATTCACGAATGCCCAGAAAGTTATAGCCAATAACCCCAAACAACAGGATCATTAGGTTCATCACTATGGCCAGTACCGGCCTTTTTATACTGGTGGTTGAAATGCTCATAAAGTTGCCTTGTTTTTAACCACGGAAACTTTCACAGGAGCATCAGGTTTTAATGCCATAGCGCCGGTGGTCAATACCGTATCTCCAATGTTTAATCCTGATGTAATTACAATGTGATCCGCCGTCCGGGTACCTGCTTCAACGGGTACTTGCTGCGCCTTGCCATCTTTGGTAATGAAAACTGTTTTTCCTTTCAATACGGGGATAATCGCTTCGTTGGGAATTAAAAGCGCATTCTTTTGTGTGCTAAGTGCAAGCTTTATCTTCGCAAATGAACCCGGCCGCAATTCGTTGCTGGCGTTGGGTACCAGTGCCTTGATCTGTAGCGTACGTGTCTGGGTATTTATTCCAGGTTCAATGGCGAAAACATTTCCCGTAAATCTTTTATTGAAGCCATCAGTGGCGAAAGATATTTCTGAATTCAGTTTAATCTGACCAATGTATTTTTCAGGAACCGAGAAACTGATTTTTAAGGGATTGACACTTGATAAATTTGCGATCAGGGTTGTTGGTGTGATGTAACCGCCTGCAGATATGGACCGTAAGCCAATTTTACCGCTAAAAGGGGCGTAAATAGATGTCTTTGCAAGCTGCGCCCGGATCAGTTGGCTCTGTGCTTTTAAGGACTGAAGATCGGCGAGGGAAGTATCGTATTCTTCCTGGCTGATGGCCCCTTTTTCCAGCAATTGCCTGGAGCGGTTTTCGTTGGTAGCCGATAGTTTTTGCTTAGTTAGCGCTTCCTGCAACTGTGCCTGAATGTCACGGTCGTTGATCTTAACCAGGAGCTGGCCCTTGCTTACATTAGCACCCTCTTTAAAATTGATGCTGGTCACCAGGCCCGATACCTCACTGCGCAGTTCCACGGCTTCATTTGCTTCCAATGCTCCGGTAACCTCAAGATCATTGGTAAAATCACTGGCCTGTACAACGATACCATCTACCTGTAAACCTTTCGAAGATCCTCCTTTCCCTTTGCCTGGCCCGGCACCATCTTCCGCAATTTTTTTATTGGCCGAGATCCGGTAATAGATTAAATAGGCTATCCCCAAAACGATCAGGGTATAAATGACATATTTTAGTTTCATCTGTGTTTTGTTATGCTTGTGTAGCTGTTATACTAACGGACAAAAATATTTAAATATGACCATAATAGCTTGTATTAAGTGTGTTACAGGCCCTGCTTATCAGTATTTAGCGCATCTCCGGCCCAGAGACCCCTTGCTTTAGGAACCAAATTTTTCTAAGTTTGGCGGTTTAAGAATAAATTTATGATTAAAACATCATTATTAGGATTAGTAATATTACTATTTGCAGGTATGGTAGCGAGATCGGAGGTTAAAATAGGGTTCGATATTAGTTTTACAGAGCCCCAGGCACACTATGCCGAAGTAGAAATGAACATTTCCGGTTTGGTTAAAGATTATATAGATGTAAAGATGCCGGTATGGGCGCCGGGTTCTTATCTGGTTCGGGAGTTTTCTAAAAGTGTAGAAGGCTTTAGTGCAACTGCCAATGGCAAAGCCATTAAATATGAAAAAGTAAGAAAAAATGTCTGGAGGGTTTATTCGGCTAAGGTAAATGCCATTAAAATAAAATACCGGGTATATGCTTTCGAGGTTTCAGTGCGTACTTCTTTTATTGATGAAAGCCATGCGTTCTTGTCAAGTACAGGCATATTTATGTACCCTGACGGCTTGCTTAAACAATCAAGTACGGTAAAGATCATTCCTTACAAGGGTTGGACAAAGGTCTCTACTGGCCTGAAACCTGTTTCCGGGCAAGCTTTTACCTATGCGGCTGCTGATTTTGACACGCTATATGACTGTCCGATTGAAGTGGGCAACCAGGACGTTTTTGAATTTATGGCGTCGGACGTAAAACATGAGGTTGCGATGTTTGGTGGTGGCAATTACGATAAGGAACGCCTTAAAGTTGATATGGCCAAAATTGTTGAGCAGGGAACGGCTATTTATGGCGAGAATCCGAATAAGCATTATACTTTTATTGTACATAATTTTCTGTCCGGAGGTGGAGGCCTGGAGCATATGAATTCCACGGTTTTAGGTGCCAAACGCGATGCGTATCAAACCGAAACTGGTTATAAGGGGTTTTTAGCGTTGGTGGCCCATGAATACTATCATTTGTGGAATGTAAAAAGAATGCGCCCGGTTGCTTTGGGGCCGTTTGATTACGACAAGGAGAACTACACTACAAACTTATGGGTAGCGGAGGGTTTTACCGCTTATTATGAGAATAAGCTATTACTGCGTGCAGGTTTTATTAACGAGCAGGGTTTTGTTGATGCCCTGGTTACTGCAGTAAGCAATGTGTCCAATACTCCCGGCAATAGTGTGCAGTCGGTAGCGGAAGCCAGCTATGATGCCTGGATTAAATACTATAGGCCTAATGAAAACTCGAACAACACCACGGTATCTTATTATGCCAAAGGTGAGGTTGTGGGCTTGTTGATGGATTTGGAAATTGCGCATGCCACAAAGGGTGCAAAAAGTTTGGATGATGTAATGAAAACCATGTACCTGCAAAATAAGGCCCAGAAAAGAGGTTATACTGATGCAGAATTTAAGGCTATGGTTGAAAAGATCAGCGGTAAAAGTTTTACTGATTTCTGGGCAAAATATGTGAATGGGACCCAGGCGCTGGAATACCATAAATATTTTGGTTATGCGGGCATTAAGGTAAGCAATGAGAACGAAGGGAAAAGTGTTCCTTATTTAGGCATTGCATCTAAAAATGCAGGTGGACGGGTATTTGTCACGGTGGTTTCGCGCAATTCGGCAGCCTGGATTGGCGGACTCAATGTGAATGATGAGGTCATCAGTGTAGACGGAGCTCCGGTTGAAATAGCCATTGATAAAATGCAGGCCATTGCTGGTAAGAAAGTAGGTGAAGTGGTTACTTTTAAGGTGGCCAGAGATGGGGTACTTAAGGATATTGTTGTTACCCTTAAAAACAGTCCTAACCTGAAACTGGCAGGGCAGATTGATGAGGGAGCCAGTGACCTGCAAAAGGCAGTAAGGAAAGCGGTGTTGTTTTAATAAATTTAAAATAAGCCGTTCTCTGAAGAGGCATATTTCTTTCAAAGCGGGTGCATAACCGGAGGCGCTTATTCCTTTTCCATTCCTTCTGTCTTTCTTTCCCTGTGCATGGCCTGTTGGCGTATGTTTACTATATAGCTGGGCCGTCTTTTCTATATGGTTGGTATATCTGCGGATAAAGGAAAGATATAGTAAATATAGGGGAAGGCTAAAGAAACAGGCCATGCATAGCAGAAGCAGGGCAAAGCTACAGGGATGCAGTTAGGTTGGGTAGGGAGAAATAACTGTTAATAAAAAAGGCCTGAGATTTAAATCTCAGGCCTTTTTTATTAATTTTTTCTAAGCTTAAAAAGCGTAACGGATAGAAATACCGAATTGTCCTGCATCTACATCACCACCATGGTTGATCGTAAACATTGGACGCCAGTCGAAAGCGAAATCAATTGGTGCAGCAGGTATTTTAAAATCTAAACCAGCAACTGGTCTGATTTGAACAGCAGTATACCCTTTTGCAAATAAGAAGTTCGGGCCTACACCAACATACCAGTCTAAACCTTTAGCACCTTGTATAGGCGCATTGTATTGGTATTCTGCACCTACGCCAACAACATCACCTTCAAAAAATACAACACTTGCATCAATTGCATTATTCCTGGTGAAAAAATGTTTAACGTTAAAACCTACTCCTGTTCCGTTACCTGCGTCAATGCGCATACCCAAACCAGTTTTATAGTTTTGTGCTTGTGCCATGTTTGATGAGGAAGTTAACAATGCTGCGCATCCAATAAGAGTAAAAAGTAATTTTTTCATAATCATTTATTAATTGTTTGTTTTTAAACTACCCTTACAACTATTGTGCCGATTATCATTTGATTGCAATAAATGTTGCGATTAATGAGAAAAGCAAACAAGAAAGTTCTTTTGTCATTAATTATTTTTAGTTAAGTTTGAGAACATGGGTTATGCAGAGTTGTTCTGTGAAATTTTTAACCAAATCTTTAATAAAGCTGATGACGTATGGCTGCAACGGTAACAAGAGTATTTGATCTACTTCAGTATAATTTGGAAAAATTTCCTAAAGAGGAGTTTGTAAGTGGTAAAGTAAATGGGAAGTGGCTGAAGTACAGTACGCAGAAATTTAGCGAGACAGTTGATGCGCTGAGCCGGGGTTTGATTGAGATCGGCATTGGGAAGGCTTCCCGTGTGGCGGTGATGTCGGCAAACCGCCCGGAATGGAACATTACCGATTTTGCAATTATGCAGACTGGGGCTTATCAGATCCCGCTTTACCCTACACTTGCCGAACATGACATTAAGTTTATCCTGGAGAACGCAGAAGTTACGGTAATCTTTGCAGCGGATGAAAGCCTATACAAAAAACTAAAACCGGTTTGTGCTGAACTGAAAAAAGACATTAAAGTTTACACTTTTGACGAAGTAGCAGGTGCGGAAAACTGGCAAACTTTAGTCCGGGCCGGACAGGAAAAGAAAGATACAGACCTGGAAGCCTACCGAAGTCAGATCACTCCGGAAGATATTTTAACCCTGATCTATACTTCGGGCACTACCGGAACTCCGAAAGGAGTGATGCTAACCCACAATAACCTGGTAAAAAACTTTGAAAACTCGGCTGTACTATTGCCGGAGGGAATCAGAAAGGGATTGAGCTTTTTACCACTTTCCCATATTTTTGAACGCATGGTGGTTTATCTCTATATGTTTTGTGACACGGCGGTATACTATGCCGAAAGTATGGACACCATTGTAGCGGATATCCAGTTTGTAAAACCCAATGTTTTTTCTACTGTTCCCCGTTTGCTCGAAAAGGTGTACGAAAAGATCATGGAGAAAGGCAAGGCACTTACCGGGATTAAAAGAGGTATCTTTTTTTGGTCAGTAGCCCTGGCAGAAAAATTTGAAATTGAAAATGGCTGGTTCTATAATTTTAAGCTGGGTATAGCCCGGAAACTGGTATTTAAAAAATGGCAGGGAGCGCTGGGTGGCGAGATTGTGGTGATCATTTCAGGTGGCGCGGCCTTGAACCCCAGGTTGGCACGGATTTTCTGGGCCGCGGGCATGCCTGTGTTTGAAGGCTATGGGCTGACAGAAACTTCGCCGGTGATTACCGTAAATCATTTTGGCAATACCATGTTTGGCACGGTTGGCCCAGCAATTAATGGCGTAGAGGTTAAAATAGCTGAAGATGGAGAGGTGTTGGCCAGGGGGCACGATATTATGAAAGGTTATTACCTGAGGGATGACCTGACGGCCGAAACGATAGATAAAGATGGCTGGTTCCATACAGGTGACATTGGAGAGCTGATTGGGGGCAGGTTTTTAAAAATCACCGATCGTAAAAAGGAGATATTTAAAACCGCTGGGGGTAAATATGTAGCGCCGCAGATGATTGAAAACAAGTTTAAGGAAACTATTTTGGTAGAGCAGGTGATGGTATTGGGCGAAAACCGTAAATTTCCGGCCGCACTGATTGTACCCAATTTTGTAGCCTTAAAGGCATGGGCGGCCAAAAAAGGGATCAGTTATACCACTGATGAGGAAATGGTAAAAGATGCGCAGGTGATAGAGAAATTTAACCAGATTGTGCAGAGCTCCGGTAAAGATTTCGGGAAATGGGAACAGGTGAAACGCTTCGAATTGCTGGCGAAGCCATGGAGCATTGACGGCGGGGAACTGACACCTAAGCTGAGCCTGAAAAGAAAGGTTATATTGGAAAAAAACGCGACTATTATTGAAAAAATTTATACCGATGCAGAAAACTATAAAGCGTAAACATTTTGCGCCGGTTGCCGTAATCATTTTAACAGCCGTTTTATCTGCCTGTGTGGGTGGGCAGCTCGGAAAGAACAACAGCGGGCAGTACCGCAACGGGATGGTCGTGTCGGCAAATGCAGATGCCTCCCTGGTTGGTCTGAACATCTTAAAAAAGGGAGGTAATGCCGTAGATGCTGCAGTAGCAGTCCAGTTCGCTTTGGCAGTGGTTTACCCCAATGCCGGAAATTTAGGTGGTGGTGGCTTTATGGTTTACCGGTCGGCATCGGGCGAGATCAATGCATTGGATTTCCGTGAGAAGGCTCCGGGATTAGCTTCCAGAGACATGTATTTAGATTCGGCAGGTAATCCCATTAAAGAAAAAAGTCTGGATGGTCATTTGGCTGCGGGTGTGCCGGGCTCTGTAGCAGGTATGGTCGCGGCGCATCAAAAGTATGGTAAGCTGAAATGGGAAGAATTGGTTCAGCCTTCAGTTTTATTGGCTAGAAATGGCTTTAAAATAACTGCAAGAACCGCCAAAGAACTGAACAGGGAAAAGGAGCGCTTTGTAAAATTTAATCCGCTTGGAACAGCATTGCTGAAAGATGGCCTATGGTTTGAGGGTGATGTTTTAGTTCAAAATGAGCTGGCAAATACCCTGGAGCAGATCAGAGATAAGGGCAATGCCGGCTTTTATGAAGGTCCTGTTGCAGACAGCCTGGTAGCAGAAATGAAACGTGGTGGCGGAATCATGTCAGCTGCTGATCTGAAAAACTATAAGGCCGTATGGCGTAAACCTGTTGTGGGCAATTACAAAGGGTATAAAATCATTACCATGCCGCCAACTTCCAGTGGTGGTATTGCCTTGCTCCAGCTATTGAAATCTGTTGAGCCTTTCCCTTTAAAACGCTGGGGGCTAAATGCCGATTCGACCGTACAGGTAATGGTGGAGGCAGAAAGAAGGGTCTATGCAGACCGCGCTACACATTTAGGGGACCCGGATTTTTATAAGGTGCCTCAGCAGCAGCTGGTTGATGCTGCCTACAATAAAAGCAGGATGTCAAGTTTTAACTGGGCGAAGGCAAGTTTAAGCTCGGATATCAAAGCAGGGTTATTAAAAACGCCTGAACATGAAGAGACCACCCATTTTTCTATAGTAGACAGGGATGGTAATGCGGTTTCGTTAACGACTACCCTGAATGGTTCTTATGGCTCGGCAGTGCTGGTAAAAGGAGCTGGTTTTTTGCTGAACAATGAAATGGATGATTTTTCTGTAAAGCCAGGTGCACCGAATATGTATGGTTTATTGGGCGGTGAAGCAAATGCTATAGTGCCAGAAAAAAGGATGCTGAGTTCTATGACACCTACGATAATAGAGCAGGATGGCAAACTGTTTATGGTTGTGGGTACACCTGGTGGTTCTACCATTATGACTTCAGTTTTTCAGACCATACTCAATGTAATAGAATTTGACAAGAATATGCAGGCTGCAGTTACTGCAAAGCGATTTCATCATCAGTGGATGCCCGATGCTGTGTATGTAGAAGAGGGGGCGCTGGATAGTGCCGCAACGCTGGAACTGACCAGGAAAGGATACCATATTGTGCCCCGGGGAGCGATCGGAAGGGTTGATGCGATATTGAAAACCAAATGGGGTTACTATCAGGGAGGAGCAGATCCCCGCGGCGATGATAAGGCCCTGGGATGGTAGTTGTATAGAATTGTTTGGCCTGATAATTGAATAGTTTGTGTCAGAATAAAATATTCTACTTTTATTTAACCCTCATAAATTATGAAACAACAATTATTGAAATGCTTGCCGGTAGCCGTAGCTGCTTTTTTACTGGGTGGTAGTGCCCAGGCCCAAGAAAACAAAAGTGCTGAAGCGAATCAGCTGTCTACCTGGTCTATAGGAGTAAACGCCGGAGTGCTTAGTCCAATTTCCCCTTTGGGTGGTAAAAACGATTTCTCGAACTGGAAAAGCAGTTTGGGTTATGGTTTGTACATTAAAAAACAATTGACCCCTTATTTCTCTTTACGTTTAGACGGTGTGGGAGGTAAATTAAAAGCAGACAACACCGAACCTTTTGATGGCGGAGCAACCAACGCGAGCCCTGTTAGCGTTTTTGAAACAAATCTTTCTTATTCAGGAAGTTTAAACGCTGTGGTAAACCTGTTCAATATAGACATGTTTAATAAAAACAGCGCTATGCAGCTTTATGCATCTGCTGGTGCCGGGTTAGCAGGTTATAAGGTTAAAACTGCTGCAGGGACAGGGGCTTTAACTGATTACGCAGGTGGTAAAACCATTAGCGAACTGATCATTCCTGTAGGTGTTGGTGCGAAATTTAAAGTAGCTGAAAAAGTAAATTTAGATCTTGGCTGGACCATTAATTATGTTGACGGAGATAACCTGGACGGATATTACCGTGGCAGTAATGACAAATACAACTATGCGTATGCAGGTTTGGAATTTGCTTTGGGCAAAGGACAGCAGCTGGCATGGCATAATCCTGTCGCGTTAACTTATGATGAAGCGGTACAGGCTAAACAAACTGCCAATGCACTGAAAGGTGATCTGGATGCACAAAAAGCAGAGAATGCGAAATTAAGAACAGAAATGAATGACCTGTTGAAAGACAGCGATGGTGATGGTGTGGCTGATAAACTGGATAAATGCCCAGGTACTCCTGCCGGAACCGTTGTAGATGGCTCGGGCTGTCCGTTAAAAGTTCCTGCTCCGGTTGAAAAAGTGATCATTACAGAGGCTGACCGTAAAGTGGTTGCAGATGCGATTAAAAACCTGGAGTTTGATTTGGGTAAAGCGACCATTCGTCAGAAATCTTATGCTACATTAAATCGTGTGGCAGAGTTGCTGATCCAGAAAAACTTTAGTTTAAAACTGGCGGGACATACAGATAATACTGGTTCCGATGCATTAAACATGCGTTTATCTAAAGACAGGGCAGAGTCAGTAAAATCGTACCTGGTGTCTCAGGGTGCCAATGCTTCAAGAATTGAGGCTACGGGTTATGGTGAGAACCAGCCTATAGCGTCCAATAAAACTGCTGCCGGCCGTCAGCAAAACAGAAGGGTAGAATTTACATTGTTCTAGTCTGAAACGGTATAAAGTTTAAAAGCCTTCCTGATTTATCAGGGAGGCTTTTTTTATATTCTTTTTTTCGTAAATGTGTTTGCATTATAGATTTTAATTCGATAGCTTTGTTATGCAAGCATAGTATTTAATGAAACAGCAGGAAACAATTGATTATTTTTTAAAAGTAGTTTGGCAAAATGTATCGAATACATACAATCAGATTGCTTCAGGTTTTGGGATCACGCAGGCAATAGGTTATGTCCTGATCAATATCGATAAGGAAGGCACGGCCGTTTCGCAGCTGGCGGGGTTACTGGGTGTGAAGGCCACGAGCTTGTCAAGAATGCTAAACAATATGGAAGATCTGGGGTTAATATACAGGGAAACTTCTGCCGGAGATAAGCGTTCTGTAAAGGTTTACCTCACCGGACTTGGGTATGAAAAGCGGCACATGGCAAAAGGTGTGGTGATTGCGTTTAATGAATACCTGAACAAGAACCTGACGGCAACAGAGAAAAACAACCTGCTGGTGACTTTGCAAAAGGTAAACAAACTGACCCTGACGTATAAGGTTCCTGATGAAATTACTCAGGTGCAGGGTAATGAATAGATTAAGAAAGACCATATATTCCGATAAAATGATGAACAAAAAGATAAATAGAGTAGCGGTATTGGGCTCTGGTATTATGGGTTCGCGTATTGCCTGTCACTTTGCGAATATAGGAGTAGACGTGCTCCTGCTGGATATTGCCGCTAAGGAAGGAGATAAAAACAGTATTGTAAATACAGCCCTGCAAACTGCGGTAAAAACCAATCCCTCTCCGGTTTATTCAAAAAAAGTTCTGAATAAGATAGTGACGGGAAATTTTGAAGACGATATGTCTGAAATTGCCGGTTATGACTGGATCATTGAAGTTGTGGTAGAAAACCTGGACATTAAGAAAAAGGTTTTTGATCAGGTAGAACAGTACCGTAAGCCCGGAACACTGGTCACTTCAAATACATCCGGGATCCCTATCCATTTGATGGCCGAGGGCAGGAGTGATGATTTTAAAGCAAACTTTTGCGGAACACACTTTTTTAATCCGCCCCGCTATTTAAGGTTACTGGAAATTATACCTACGTTGCATACCAGACCTGAACTGGTTGAATTTTTAATGTATTATGGCGATAAATTTTTGGGCAAAACAACTGTTTTGTGTAAAGATACCCCTGCTTTTATTGCCAATCGTGTAGGCGTTTATTCGATCATGGCCCTGCTGCACCTGGTGCAGAAAATGGAGCTCACAGTTGAAGAGGTGGATAAGTTTACCGGACCTGCATTGGGCCGCCCAAAATCGGCTACTTTCCGGACTACTGATGTGGTTGGTTTAGACACCATGATCAAGGTTTCGAAAGGGCTTTATGACAATTGCCCGGACGACAAGGCGCATGACCTGTTTAAATTGCCGGACTATGTAGAAAAGATGGAAGCCAATAAATGGCTGGGCGACAAAACCGGACAGGGTTTTTATAAGAAAACAAAATCTGCTGAAGGCAAAACGGAGATACTGGCCCTTGACCTGAAAACGCTGGAATACCGTCCGCAGGAAAAAGTGAAATCAGCAACATTGGATTTGACCAAACCAATTGAAAATGTGCGGGACAGAATGAAGGTCTTTGTTGCCGGAAAGGATAAAGCCGGAGAGTTGTTCAGGGCATCTTTTTTTGGTTTGTTTGAATATGTATCAGACCGGATACCCGAGATTTCTGATGAGTTGTACAGGATTGATGATGCCATGCGTGCAGGCTTTGGATGGGATTTAGGTCCCTTTGAAGTTTGGGATGCAGTAGGTGTTGCTGAAGCTATTGAGGGCATGAAGAAATATGGACATGAGGCTGCGGCCTGGGTTCATGAAATGCTGGCTGCCGGGAACTCTTCCTTTTATAAAGTGGAGGATGGTGTAAGGAAGTATTATGACATTCCTTCTAAAACCTATAAAGCGGTACCTGGCGCGGAAGCGTTTATTGTGCTGGACAACCTAAGGTCAAGTAAGGTGCTCTGGAAAAATTCGGGTGCATCTATTATTGATCTTGGAGATGGGATCATCAATGTGGAGTTCCATTCTAAAATGAATACAATTGGAGGGGATACCCTGCAGGCCATAAATAAAGCCATAGATATGGCAGAAAAAGATTACAAAGGGCTTGTGATTGGTAATGATGGCGCCAATTTTTCAGCCGGGGCGAATGTAGGAATGATCTTTATGATGGCAGTTGAGCAGGAATGGGAGGAATTGAATATGGCCGTCCGGATGTTCCAGAATACCTCCATGCGTATCCGGTATTCAGCAATACCTGTGGTGGTAGCGCCACACAATTTAACTTTAGGTGGTGGTTGTGAATTTAGTTTGCATGCCGATCATGTGCAGCTGAACGCAGAAACTTATATGGGATTGGTGGAATTTGGCGTAGGGCTGATCCCCGGTGGGGGCGGAACTAAGGAGTTTGCCTTGCGTGCATCTGATGAATACCGGGACGACCAGATTGTGCAGAGTGTATTGCGGGAAAGGTTCCTGACTATTGGAATGGCTAAAGTTTCTACCTCGGCTGTGGAGGCATTTGAATTGGGCTATCTGCAAAAAGATAAGTATTCCATTACCATGAACCGGAGCCGGCTGATTGCTGATGCGAAGGCGAAGGCTATTGAACTGGCCGATGCGGGCTATACCAAACCGGTACAGCGTAAAGACATTAAAGTTCTGGGCAAACAGGGCCTGGGTATTATTTATGCAGGCGCCAATACCATGTACTCCGGTCATTACATTTCTGAGCATGATAAAAAGATTTCTGAGAAGCTGGGCTGGGTAATGTGCGGCGGTGATCTTTCTTCGCCAACCGAGGTAACTGAGCAATACCTGCTCGACCTGGAAAGAGAAGCATTTTTGTCGCTTTGTGGGGAAAGGAAAACACTGGAACGGATCCAGAGTATTGTAACTAAAGGCAAACCGTTAAGGAACTAATATAAAAGGATATTGACATGCAGGAAGCATATATTATAGCAGGATATCGTACCGCAGTAGGCAAGGCCCCCCGTGGTGTATTTCGTTTTACAAGGGCTGATGATTTGGCGGCTGAAGTGATCAGACATCTGGTTGCGGCTGTACCCAACCTGGATAAGGAACAGATTGATGATGTAATTGTTGGTAATGCTACACCGGAAGCGGAACAGGGATTGAATATTGCCCGTATGATCTCCTTAATGGGACTGGATACGGATAAAGTGCCGGGAGTAACAATGAACCGGTATTGTGCATCCGGCCTGGAAACCATTGCTACTGCGGTAGCAAAAATAAAAAGTGGTATGGCCGATTGTATCATTGCCGGCGGCGTAGAGGTGATGTCGGGTATGCCTTTTGGGGGCTGGAAAATAGTGCCTAATGCAGAAGTAGCTAAGGTTAATCCCGACTGGTACTGGGGGATGGGGCTTACGGCTGAAGCGGTGGCAAAAGAATATGACGTAAACAGGGAAGATCAGGATGAATTTGCCTACCACTCGCACCAGAAAGCGATAGCTGCCATTCAAAATGGCCATTTAAAATCAGGTGTTTTGCCAATAACTGTAAATGAAACCTATCTGGACGGGGATATGAAAAAGAAGAACCGCAGTTATATCGTAGATACAGATGAGGGACCGCGTGCGGATACTTCTATAGAGAAGCTGGCGAAACTGAAACCGGTATTTGCTGCGGATGGTTGTGTCACTGCTGGTAATTCTTCTCAAACTTCGGATGGTGCTGCCTTTGTGCTGGTGGTGTCTGAAAAGAAAATGAAAGAACTGGGCGTTGAGCCCATCGCCAGGCTGGTGAGTTATGGCATTGTAGGTGTACCGCCACGTATTATGGGCATAGGCCCGATTTACGCGATTCCTAAAGCCTTAAAGCAGGCAGGAATGACACTGGATCAGATAGAATTGATAGAGTTAAACGAAGCTTTTGCTTCACAATCGCTTGCCATTGTAAGGAAACTGAACATCAATACAGAAATTTTGAATGTAAACGGTGGGGCAATAGCTTTGGGGCATCCATTGGGCTGCACCGGGGCTAAGCTATCTGTCCAGTTATTTAATGAATTGAAAAGGAGAAATCAAAAATATGGCATGGTAACCATGTGTGTAGGGACCGGACAAGGTGCTGCAGGTATTTTTGAGATGCTATAATCTATTACAGCTATGGAAAAACAGGAGAAAAAGACAATTAAAGGGGGTGAGTTCTTAATCAGGGAAACAACTTATGAGGATGTATTTATTCCGGAAGAATTCGATGAAGAACAAAATATGATTGCACAGACCTGCCGCGACTTTTTAGCAGCGGAGGTATACCCCAACCTGGACCGGATAGATGCGCAGGAAGAAGGTTTGATGCCATCCCTGATGGATAAGGCTGGAGAACTGGGGATTTTGGGTGTTTCTATACCTGAAGCTTACGGTGGTTTCGGGAACAACTTTAACACATCAATGCTGGTTGCCGATGTGATCGGGGCGGGACATTCTTTTGCTGTGGCGCTATCGGCGCATACGGGGATCGGGACCTTGCCTATTTTGTATTATGGAACGGAAGAACAGAAAAATAAATACATCCCTAAACTGGGAACCGGGGAGTGGAAGGCTGCTTATTGTTTAACAGAACCCAACTCCGGATCGGATGCGAATTCGGGTAAAACCAAGGCCAGATTATCTGAAGACGGGAAACATTATGTGATCAATGGTCAGAAAATGTGGATTACCAATGGAGGCTTTGCAGATGTATTTATTGTGTTTGCCAAAATCGATGACGATGAAAACTTAACTGCATTTATTGTGGAGCGGGATTTTGGTGGCATTACCATGAACCCGGAAGAGCATAAAATGGGCATTAAAGGTTCGTCTACCAGGCAGGTGTTTTTTAACGATTGTCCGGTACCGGTAGAGAACATGCTTTCTGAACGTCAGAATGGATTCAAGATTGCGGTAAATATTTTAAACATTGGCAGGATCAAGTTGGCTGCTGCGGCAATCGGGGCATCTAAATCTGTAATTGATACCGCTGTTAATTATTCCAATGAGCGGATCCAGTTTGACCGTCAGATCTCTAAGTATGGTGCCATCAGGTATAAGCTTGCAGAAATGGCAACTAAAGTATATGCAGTTGAATCTGCCAACTACCGTGCGGGCCAGAACATCGATGATGCTTATGATACCTTGGTTGAAGGTGGGATGGATGCAGGGAAGGCAAAGCTGAAATCGACGGAGCAGTTTGCGGTGGAATGTGCCATATTAAAGGTATGGGGATCAGAAGTTTTGGACTACGTGGTAGATGAGGGCGTTCAGATCTATGGTGGGATGGGCTTTTCGGCTGATGCCCCAATGGACAGGGCTTATCGCGATGCACGGATCAACAGGATATTTGAAGGCACCAATGAAATCAACAGGCTGCTTACCGTAGATATGATGCTGAAGCGTGCAATGAAAGGCGAGCTGGACCTGATGACACCCGCAACTGCAGTAGCAGCTGAGCTGATGTCCATCCCGGACTTTGCTGAGGAAGATCAAACGGTGTTCGCTGCTGAGAAAAAACTCATCAGGAACTTAAAAAAAGCAACATTGATGGTTGCCGGAGCAGCAGTGCAGAAGCTGATGATGAGCTTGTCAAAAGAGCAGGAAATATTAATGAATATTGCCGACATGGCCAGCTATGTCTATATCGCTGAATCGGCCATGCTGAGGACAGAAAAACTGGTTAGCCTGCGTGGTGAGGAAGCCTGTGAAGGTCAGCTGAACATGATGCGGATTTATTTTGTTGAAGCTGTAGATGCTGTTCAAAAGGCTGGTAAAGAAGCTTTATGGGCTTTTGCAGAGGGAGATGAGCAAAGGATGATGCTGGTTGGCCTGAGAAGATTTACTAAAATGGAGCCTTTTAATGTGAAGGAAGCCAGGCAAAAGGTGGCGCAGCAACTGATCGCCGCCAATAAATATTGTTATTAAAAGACATTGTCATAAAGAGACGATTCATAATTAAAACTGGGCGCCCGTAAGCTAATTGCGGGCGTTTTTTTGTGCCATTTTTTCCGGGGGATGAGGTTTGTGCCCATGACAGGCATGGGATGATTTTTGTTAAAATTGGTTAAAAATTGTGGCATCAGCAATAAAAGACTATTTTTGTGAATTATGTTAAAAACCAGGGTTTTGTTGGGGTTTGTTTTGATGGCAGCAGTATTTGTTGCCTGCGAAAAAGCTGCACCCTACGATCCCGTAACACAACTGGAAATTGATGATGCAATCATTGTGAAGTATTTGAAGGACAGCGCATTTACTAAGCATAGTTCAGGATTGTATTATCAAATTATGAGACAGGGTACAGGAAATGAGAGCTATCCGGAAACAGATACGATATTTGCCAGGTATACGCTGAAAGTTTTAAAGGATACTGTTTTGAGGGACAGGTTCCAGGATACGACTTTTAAATTTGTGCTTTCCGGTTATATAGATGGCTGGAAAACAGGTACCCGCCTGATACAGCCCGGCGGAGCAGTCAGGTTAATCATACCTTCGGCTCTTGGCTTCAAAGACCGGCCGGTTACCTCACCAGTAATCCCTCCAAATTCAATATTAGATATCACTTTAGAAATAGATAAAATAAAACACCCCAAATGATTAAAAAGTTATCATTATATACCTTTGCCTTGTTAGGCACTTTAATTCTTTTCAATTCCTGTAAAAAAGAGTATGAATCTATTGAAACACTGGACACCCGTACGATAGAAGAGTACCTGGCGAAAAATAACATTCCTGAACTGAAGGATCCTTCAGGGTTTTATTACCAGATTATTTCTGAAGGTACCGGTGCTGCCGTTGTCAATTCAGACTCCGTATATTACAGCTATGATTTTAAACATGCTGACGGCACCAGCTTTTTAAAAAATGGAGATTATACCATCCCGGGAACGTTTCTGGGTTATACAGACCGCTTCAATTTTTTAACCATACCTGGCGTAAGGCTTACGCTGGCTAAGTTAAAAAAAGGGGGTACAGCCAGGGTTATACTCCCCTCAAGAATGGCCTTTGGAAAGAATGGACAATCTGCTTTAGGCGTGGGATCCAATGAGATCGTTGTCATTGATCTTGGTTTACTGAATTTCAGTAAACAATATGAGGTAGATAATTTTCTGATCAATAAGTTTGTAACTGCAAATAATCTGCAACCGGTCCTTGACCCAACACGTGTGCGTTACATCATCTCTTCAGAGGGGACCAATAAGCAGGACCTGAAAGAAACTTCGGTAGTGAATGTGAAATATACCGGCCGCTTGCTGAACGGAACTGTGTTTGATTCGAGTACGGATGGGGTTACTTTTACCTTAAATGAATTGATTAAAGGCTGGTATAAAGTGATGCCGGGAAAAATTGGGACAGGAGGAAAGATCAGGTTGCTGGTTCCTTCTGATCTTGGATATGGTAAATCTGCACAAACGGATGCTGCTGGCAATGTAACTATTCCAGGGAATTCATGCCTGGATTTTGACATAGAAATTGTAAGCATAACAAACTAATTAGGCTTATTGGTTTAGGGCCTGCTTAAATACTTTTAATACCCTTTCTCTGGCAAAAGCATGTTCAACTATAGGTTTAACATGCTTTTGTTGTTTTAGTTCGGGTACCCAGCGGTCGATGTATTTGTTTTCGGGGTCGAACTTTTTGGCCTGCAGTTCCGGATTGAACACCCGGAAATAAGGGGCTGCATCGTTGCCGCATCCGCAGGCCCATTGCCAGCCGCCAACATTACTGGCCTGTTCATAGTCGAGTAGTTTTTCGGCAAAATAGGCCTCGCCCCAGCGCCAGTCTATCAGCAGGTGTTTGGTCAGGAAGCTGGCTACAACCATACGAACCCTGTTGTGCATGTAGCCTGTCGCATTGAGTTCCCGCATGCCGGCATCTACCAGGGGATAGCCTGTATGTCCGGTACACCAGTTTTTGAAATCCGACTCGTTGTTGATCCAGCGGATGTTGTCGTAAGCGGGTTTGAAAGCTTGCTGAACAACAGCGGGGAAATGCCAGAGGATCATCATGTAGAAATCCCGCCATGCCAGCTCTGATAACCATTTATCTGCCTTTTGATCGAGCGCCGTCATTGCGGCTGCCCTGATGCTGATCGTTCCGAAACGGAGGTGCAAACCGATGTGTGTAGTTGCATCTTCAGCAGGGAAGTCTCTTTTTTCTTCGTATGCCTTCAGTTTATTTTCGAAACTCTGGCCGGGGAATTTTTGGTCAGACTTTTGAAAGCCGATTTCTTCAAGTGCAGGTATGATTGTCCCTTTTTTCTGAAGCAGGTTCTGCAGGTATTTTTTTACGGGATACGGCTTAATGTAAAAAGCATTGAGTTTTTGCCGCCATTGCCGGAAATAAGGGGTAAAGACCGTGTATGGGTTTCCATCTGCTTTTAGGATCTCCTTCATTTCAAAGATCACCTGGTCTTTATAGGTATTGAACCTGATGTGCTCCGATGTCAGGTATTCGGCCAGGGCATCATCCCGTTCTCTGGCGTAAGGCTCATAATCTTGGTTGGCATATACTTCTTTAACCTGGTAGGTATTTAAGATAGCGGCCCAAACCTGTTCAGGCTTTCCATATTTGATTTCAATTCCGGAGCCATACTGCCTTAATTCAAGGTTTAACGCTTCGAGTGTTTGCTGGATAAATGTTAGTCTTGGGTCTTGTTTGCTGGCTAGTTTACTCAGGATATTTTCATCAAAAATAAACAGGAGCAGGACCGGATATTTACTTTTAAGGGCGTGGTAAAGGGCGGCGTTGTCTGTCAGGCGCAGATCTCTGCGTAACCAGCAAATGCTAATGTTTTGTTTCATTCAAATGTTTATTATGTCCTGAAGAGGCTGACCCTAGGAATCGTAAATATCGGATAATGCCTCATCAAGCTGGATATATCTGAACTTAAAATCTGCTGTCAGTATTTTTTGTGCAGAGGCATTGGTACTGATAAATATAACCTCACTCATTTCTCCGAGCATAAATTTAAGTATCTTTTCAGGCACCTTAAATGGCCATACCGGCCGGTGTAATTTTTTTGCAATGGCTTTGGTTAAAGTAGTATTGGTTACCGGGAAGGGAGCACAGGCATTATATGCCCCTGATATTAAGTTATTTTCGATTGCGTTGATGTACATGGCCACCATGTCGTCTATATGTAGCCAGGGTATCCATTGCCTGCCGGAACCCAGGGGAGCGCCAGCAAAAAAACGGATGGGCTTTTCTAAGGAGGCCAATGCTCCTTCTTTTTTAGCCAGTATCACACCGGTTCTGAGTTTTACTATCCTGATCCCAAGCTGTCTGCCTTTGTCAATGGCCGCTTCCCATTGTTGACAGCAATCGGCCATGAAGCCATAGCCGGCGGGGCTTTCTTCAGTAAGTATTTCGTCGCCGCTGTCTCCATAATAGCCAACGGCAGAGGCGGATACAAACGTCCCGATTTTGGCATTGGTGTCTTTTATGGTCTGGTACAGCAGCCGGGTAGACAATACCCTGCTGTCAATGATCTGTCGTTTTCTTTTATTTGTCCATTTCTCTGCTGCAATATTTTCGCCGGCAAGGTGTATGATGGTATCTATTCCGTCCATACATTCCTTTTCTATTTTACCGTGATAAACATCCCATAGGTAAACTTTTGCACCGGGTATAGTTTTTCGCTTTCTGGACAAAACTGCAATGGAATGACCTGACTGAAGTAATGCAGCTATCAGTCTTTTACCTATCATCCCTGTTGCTCCGGTGATCAGGATGTGTTTATTTACCATTGGATATTTTTATTTAATCAGTAGGGGAAATCGGGTTACTATATCGTAATTATATAACTGATATCATCAGGTTTAGTTTGTCAAATTATCTTTTTCTGGTAAATATTTTGTTCTGCTTATGTAAAGATTGGTTGACGAATTAGCTTTAAGATAAAAAATGGCATATTTTTGAATTTTATCTATAAGATTTAGTATATATAATGAAGAATAAAAAAATACTTGTTTGGTTTAGGAATGATCTTCGGTTACATGACAACGAAATGTTGGTCGAAGCGATTGCCAAATCTGACAGTATTTTACCCGTTTATTTCTTTGATCCACGTTATTTTGAAAATACCAGGTTTGAAACAGCCAAGACGGGAGTTTTAAGGAGCATGTTTTTACTGGAAAGCATTTTGTCGTTGAGAAAAGCTTTTCAGCAGCTTGGTGGAGATATTTTATTGGTGCAGGGGAAACCTGAGGATAAGATCAGGGAACTGGTAACGCAATTTGAAATTGCTGAAGTATACCACCACCGGGAAGTGGGCCCTGAGGAAACAGAAATTTCCGGGCATGTGGAAGATCTTTTATGGACACTGAAAATTAACTTAAAGCACTTTATCGGACATACCCTTTATAATAAGGAGGATTTGCCCTTTCCTATTAAGGATATACCAGATGTATTTGCCCAATTTAAAAAGAAAACTGAGCGGGACGCCATTGTGAAATCCTGCTTTTTGGCTCCGGAACATATCGATTTTGTAGTGCATACGAGCTGGGGAGAACTCCCCTCATTAAAAGACCTGGGGTTTGACTTAAATACGGACACGATAGCTGAGCAATATGCTGTAGGTGGCGAAGAGGCAGGCTTGTTACACCTTAAAAGCTTACTGGCCGCTGATGCTGATATTTACCTGAAACATAGTACAAAGCATACGCCGGAAAAGCCAGGCTTTTCGTCCAGGTTATCGGCCTGGCTGGCTTTTGGATGTTTGTCACCAAGAATGGTATACTGGAAGGTTAAGGAGGCTGAAGGTATTTTTGGCTTGAATGCCAATTTTAACCAGGTACTTTTGGGGCTGTTGTGGCGGGATTATTTCAGGTTTATGTTTAAAAAGCATGGCATTGCCTTTTTTCAGGAAAGGGATCTGGAGAAAGATATCCTGGACGCTACTGAGTTTGTTAATCCTGCTTTAGAAAAGTGGAAAACTGGTCAGACGGAAAATCCGATAGTGGATAGATATATGTATGACCTGAATACAACAGGGTTCATTCCGCATACTGGTCGCTTACTTGTGGCCACCTATCTTGTCCATGTGTTGAAAATCCACTGGACTTGCGGTGCCGCTTATTTTGAAGAGAAATTGATTGATTATGCACCAGCCAGTAACTGGGGCAACTGGGCAAGTGTGGCCGGCATCGGCAAAGATGACGCGAAGTCGAAAAATACATTCGATTTAAGTAAACAGATCAAGATTCTTGATGTGGCCATTTCTGATAGTCCGTCTTTTGCTTAAGCTGTTTCCTTCCCTCATCGTGCATGTATAATGAATAAATGTTGAACAAAAGTTGTATTTTAAACAAAGTTGTTTAACATTTGTTGTGTAAATAATGTGAAAAAATATTCCATCAGTGATATAGAAGGCCTTATAGGCATTAAGGCGCATACGATCAGGGCCTGGGAAATCAGGTACAATCTGGTACCCCCCAAGCGTACACCCACCAACATCCGGTATTACGATGAGGAGGACCTGAAGATGCTGCTCAATATTGTTGCGCTGAATGAAAACGGATATAAAATCAGCAGAATAGCTAAATTGAATGCGCATCAGATCGCAAACCTGGTTCAGCAGTTAAATTCGGATTGGGGAAATGAGACTGTCCAGTTGCTGAATCTTTCCAATGCAACGCTCAACTATGATGAAAGTGAGTTTTCAAAAATACTGACGGGTTGCATTACTGAAATGGGCCTGGTTAAGACCATGGATCTGGTGCTGTTCCCTTTTATGAAGCGCATAGGTATGCTATGGCAAACAGGAACAATAGATCCTTCTCAGGAACATTTTGCGGCCAACCTGATCAGGGACAAGATCATCGTGGAAATTGACAAGCTGGAACGGCCCAGGAAGAAAAAGATTTTGAGGTTTGTGCTTTTTTTGCCAGAAGCAGAGCTGCATGAGACGGGATTGTTGTTCACGAGATATCTGTTGAAAAAATGCGGACATGAGACCCTTTATCTGGGTGCTGATATTCCATATCATGATATTAAAAAAGTAATTGCTGCTTATCAGCCAGATTATGCATTTATTGTTTTAACGTCCTTAAATCTTGGAAAAGATATCAATAGAATTATCGGTAAAGTGATGGATTATGTGGAGGTTCCGCTGCTTGTTGCAGGGAGTCTGATCTCCGAATTTGACATTCTTGTGAAGGATCGGCTGACCCCTTTGAAGAATGTTTGTGATATGGTCGAATTTCTTGAAGAATTATAAAGAAATTTGCCTGTTTTATAAGGTAAAATCCTAATTTTGCAACACTTATAGCATATTTATACATAATGGATAATTTATCTTATCTCAGCGGCGCGAATGCCGAATACATAGAGTCCTTATACCAATCTTATAAAGAAGACGCAGATTCTGTTGAATTTGGCTGGCAGAAATTTTTTGAAGGCTTTGATTTTGGCAGAAGTGCTTCTGCCGGTTCTGTAACAGAAGAGACCCCTGAGCACTTTTTAAAGGAGGTTAATGTGTTAAACATGATCAATGGCTACCGTCAGCGCGGCCATTTGTTTACGCATACCAACCCGGTAAGAGAAAGACGTCAGCATTTGCCTACGCTTGATCTCGAGAATTTTGGACTGACTAAAGCTGATTTGGATACCGTATTTAATGCCAGTATTGAACTGGGTATCGGAGCGGCCAAACTGAGTGATATTGTTGCATTTTTAAAACAAACGTACTGCCGTTCTATTGGTGTTGAATATAAATATCTGCGTACGCCTGAAGTGCTTTCCTGGTTAGAGCAAAAAATGGAAAGCGGGCGGAACACCCCAAATTTTTCCATTGAGGAAAAGAGAAGGATACTTAAAAAGCTAAACGAAGCGGTTAGTTTTGAAAATTTTCTGGGAACGAAGTTTCTTGGTCAGAAAAGGTTTTCGCTGGAAGGCGCAGAAGCACTGATCCCAGCGCTTGATTCTGTAATTGAAAAAGGTGCGGACCTGGGTATTGAAGAGTTTGTGATTGGTATGGCCCACCGGGGACGTTTAAATGTGCTGGCCAACATTATGCAGAAAACCTATAAGGACATTTTTGCAGAGTTTGAAGGCAAAGGCTATAGTGCTGAATCTCCCTTTGGAGGTGACGTGAAATATCACCTGGGTTATTCAACAGACGTGACTACAAATGACGGTAAGAGTGTACACCTGAGCCTTTGTCCAAACCCTTCGCACCTGGAAACGGTAGATGGAGTGGTTGAAGGAATGACCAGGTCTAAAATAGATTTTAAATATGGTGGTGATAATGCCCGCATTGCACCGATCCTGATTCATGGTGACGCTTCTGTTGCCGGGCAGGGGATTGTTTATGAAGTGATACAGATGGCTGGTCTTGATGGTTATAAAACGGGAGGCACCATTCACCTGATAATTAACAACCAGATTGGTTTTACCACCAATTTTAAAGATGCGAGGACCAGTACGTATTGTACTGATATTGCCAAAGTGACTTTATCACCTGTGTTTCATGTAAACGGGGATGATGTGGAGGCTTTGGTTTATGCCATCAACCTGGCTATGGAGTACCGCCAGAAATACAGGAACGACGTATTTATAGATATCTTGTGTTACCGAAGATTTGGACACAATGAATCGGATGAGCCTAAATTTACCCAGCCCCTGCTTTATAAAGCAATTGAGAAACACGCCAATCCAAGAGATATTTATATCCAGCAGCTGGTTACCGAAGGTAAACTGGAGGCGAGTTTGGCAAAAGAGATGGAAAAAGAATTCCGTGGTATTTTGCAGGAACGTTTGAACGAGGCAAAAGAAATTACTTCTACTTATCAGGATGTGAAGTTTGGCGGGGCCTGGTCTGATATGCGCATTGCCACACCTAAAGATTTTGAAAGTTCTCCCAGTACCGCTGTCAAAAAATCAACTTTACTGGAAATTGCCAAAAGGATCAGCACGTTGCCATCCAATAAAAAGTTCTTCAAAAAAATTGAAAAGCTTTTTGAGGAACGCAGCAAAATGGCAAATACTACACATGTGTTTGACTGGGCGATGGGTGAGCAGCTGGCCTACGGTACTTTGCTTGCAGAAGGAAAGAGAGTACGTTTGAGCGGACAGGATGTAGAACGGGGTACTTTCTCACACCGTCATGCGGTACTTACTTTAGAAGATTCTGAAGAAGAATATATCCCACTGGCCAATATTTCCGACCAGCAGGCACCATTTGACATTTACAATTCACATTTATCTGAATACGGTGTGCTGGGTTTTGAGTATGGTTATGCCATGGCGAATCCTAATGCGCTAACTATCTGGGAGGCCCAGTTTGGCGATTTCTTTAATGGAGCGCAGATTGTTATTGACCAGTATGTGGCAAGTGCAGAAACCAAATGGCAGCGTGAAAACGGATTGGTGATGCTGTTGCCGCATGGATATGAAGGGCAGGGCCCGGAACATTCTTCTGCAAGGATTGAGCGCTTTATGGAACTTTGTGCAGATTACAATATGCAGGTAACCAATTGTACTACACCTGCGAACTTTTTCCACGCCTTACGCCGGCAGTTTAAACGTGACTTTAGAAAGCCATTGGTCGTGTTTACACCTAAGAGCTTATTGCGCCATCCTGCCTGCGTTTCTAAACTGGAAGAATTTACCGACGGCAAATTCCAGGAAGTAATCGCTGACGCGAATGTTAAAGCAGCTGATGTAAAAAGGGTATTGTTCTGCAGTGGTAAAATTTACTATGAACTGCTGGAGAAACAACAAAAAGATCAGCTTAAAGATGTAGCCATTGTACGTGTGGAACAATTGTATCCTACTCCGGTGCAGCAAATGGAAGCTGTTTATCACAAATATAAAAATGCTGAAGAAGCGGTTTGGGTTCAGGAAGAACCGGAGAACATGGGTGCATGGCCGTATTTGTTGCGCAGGTTGAGAAGAACGATCTTTAGTGATATGGAAGTGATCTCGAGAAAAGAAAGCAGTAGTACTGCTACGGGATTTGCGAAACAGCATGCAGATCAGCAGGCCTATATCCTGGCCAAAGCTTTTGAGATGCCGGTTACTGAAGTGGAGCAGAAGATCGCTAAGAAATCAGTGAGTAAAGTATTTAATGTAGATTAGAAAAATAATACATCAGTTATGAGTATAGAAATAAAAGTTCCGCCGGTTGGCGAGTCAATAACAGAAGTTGTTTTATCACGCTGGGTGAAAAATGATGGTGATGCAGTAGAAATGGATGAAGTGATCGCAGAATTAGAGTCTGATAAAGCTACCTTCGAATTAACTGCAGAACAAGCCGGAACTTTGAAAACGGTAGCTAATGAAGGTGATACACTGGCAATTGGTGCTGTAGTTTGTAAAATTGAAGACGGTGGTGCTGCCCCTGCAAAACCTGCAGCAGCAACTGCACCTGCTGCTGAAAAACCAGTTGCGGCTGCAGATAAAGCAGCAGCTCCGGTTGCAGAAAAATCTGGTGAAAGCTATGCTACGGGTACCCCATCTCCTGCTGCGGGTAAAATTCTGGCCGAAAAAGGGGTTGATGCAGCTTCGGTTAAAGGAAGTGGCGTAGACGGCAGGATCACTAAAGAGGATGCTTTAAATACAGAAAAAACAGCGGCTCCTGCTGCTAAAGCAGAGGCTCCGAAAGCTTCGGCTGTTGCTGCTCCTGTAGCAGGATCAAGAAATGAGCGCAAGGAAAAAATGTCGCCATTGCGCAAAACTGTAGCTAAACGCCTGGTTACTGTCAAAAATGAAACAGCCATGCTGACCACTTTTAATGAAGTGAACATGAAACCGATCATGGACCTGCGTGGAAAATATAAGGATCAGTTTAAGGAAAAATACGGTGTAGGCTTAGGCTTCATGAGTTTCTTTACCAAAGCAGTATGTGAGGCTTTGAAAGATTTCCCTGCGGTGAATGCCCGTATTGATGGGGAGTCTATTGTTTATAATGACTTTGCTGATATCTCCATTGCGGTTTCTGCACCTAAAGGTTTGGTAGTTCCCATCATCAGAAATGCGGAGAGCATGAGCCTTGCGCAGATCGAAAAAACAGTAATTGAACTGGCTACAAAAGCACGCGACAGCAAATTGACCCTGGAGGAAATGACAGGCGGTACCTTTACCATCACCAATGGTGGTGTTTTTGGTTCGATGATGTCTACTCCAATCATCAATGCTCCGCAGTCTGCAATTCTCGGTATGCACAACATCATTGAACGTCCGGTTGCGGAGAAAGGTGAAGTTGTAATCCGTCCGATGATGTATGTGGCTTTGTCTTATGACCATAGGATCATTGATGGCAGAGAATCTGTTGGTTTCCTGGTACGGGTTAAACAATTACTGGAAGATCCTGCAAGATTGTTATTGGGGATATAAGTCCCGAAAGAATAAAGAAAAGGCCTGCATAAACTGCAGGTCTTTTTTGATTTAAACCATTGATTTTATTCATCACCCCCGGTGGGTTGATTGCAATTATGAAAAAGTACTACTTATTTGTTTTTTTATTAGTTTTTTCAAAAAAATTAAGTGCACAGCAAAACATCACTACTTCTGCACAAAAGCCCAGAATTGGTAGAAGTATTTTCGGTAACGAGGTGAAAAGAAACTTCTCGAGAAAAGGGGATTTCTTTGCAATGTGGGGATATAACCATTCCTGGTACGCAAAAAGCGATATCAATTTTAAAGGTCCTGGCTATGATTTTACGCTAAGAGATGTGGTAGCCCGTGACAGGCAAACTAAATTGAGCTGGAAATACCTGCAACCAAGTTCATTAAGCATCCCGCAGTTTAATTTTCATTTTGGTTATTTTATAAAGGACAATTACAGCATCTCATTGGGTTGGGACCACATGAAATATGTGATGGATATTCCGCAAAAGGTAAAGATCGACGGACATATAGATGCAACGATTTCTGATCCAGCCATTCCTACCGGTGGCTATGCTGGCGTATATAATGGTGAATTGCTGGAGGTGGGGCCTGATATGCTGAGATTTGAGCATACGGACGGGCTTAACTATGCGAGTGTAGAGCTGGAAAGGTATGATGACATTTGGGTTGCTTATTCTCAACGTACTTCATTAACCATGGAAACCGGAATAGGTGCTGGTTTGGTGGTGCCTAGAACTGATGCTCATTTGTTTGATGTAGGGAAGAACAATTATTGGAATATTGCCGGTTATGGTGTTTCTGCTAAACTCGGCTTCAAGTTTTACATTCTTAAAGGGCTTTATCTGCAAAATAGCACAAAGGTTGGCTATATTGACCTGACTAAAATCCACACTACAGGCAGGAACGATATTGACGGGGCAAGTCAGAAAATCAAATATATCGAGAATTATACGGTACTGGGCTTTCAATTTTAGCGGGCATATTGAACGTTTGTTTTTGTTTTTTATTTTAGCATCTTGATCCAATCCAATTTATATGAGACGTTTAATTTTTACCTTTTTATTTTCTCTTTTTGTACTGAATGGTTTCTCCCAGAATGTAAACCAAAGTTCTGGCTGGCTGATGTTTTTAAACAGCACTAAAATTAATGATAAATGGGGTTTGCACCTGGATGTTCAACTGAGGTCTGCGGATAAATGGGATGGTGTCCGGAATTTTTTGTTCAGACCTGGTGTGACTTATTATATCAATAAAAACAGCAATGCCACCGTTGGCTATTTACTGGCAAATACTTTTTTGAAACAGGACGGATCAGCAGATAACGTGTTGACAGAACACCGGATATGGGAGCAATACATTCTGACGCATAAGCTCAGGTCCATTGCTGTGCAGCATCGGTTCAGGTTGGAGCAAAGATTTATTGAAGCTGCCGGGGACGACATTTTCTCGCAACGCCTGAGGTATTTTCTGAGGGGTGTTATTCCGCTTACCGAAACAAAGGAAGCCTTTATCAGCGGCCCCTTTGCCGCTCTGCAAAATGAATTGTTTTTTAATGTTCAGCATAAGTCAAAGCTGAATGGTAAATTTTTTGACCAGAACCGCGCTTACGGCGCTATTGGATACCGGTTCAGCAAAAATTTTGATGTGGAAGCAGGGTACTTGAACCAACTGATAAATGGAGCCGGTAACCATACCATGAACCATGCCATCCAGCTCGCTTTGTATACCAGGTTTTAATTGACCGCTTTGATACGGACATAAAAATTTGGATCTGCTTTAAATAACTTACGATTCATACTTTTGCTGACCGGAATTGTTTTCCAGCTGCCTGATGGCCTGATTAAGCTGAAGCTGCCTGGCCTCAAGCTTACTTTTACCGGCATATCAAAGTTCTGCACACTGGCTTTCCATCTGTACTTCAGCAAACCGTTGTTGATCTGGTACTCCAGTGTCGGGATATCGGCATGCCTGAGGTATTGGTCGAAGATTTTTTGCAGGTTTAATCCACTCTGTCTGGCCAGGTAACCTTCAATTTGCCGGGTGCTTACTGTTTGATGATAAAAAGTTTTATTTAATCCCCTTAATATGGCCCTGAATTTGTCATCGTTATTGATCAGCTGCCTGATGAGGTGGATAAGGTTGGCCCCTTTGTAATACATATCACCAGAGCCTTCCTGGTTCAGGTTGTAGGCCGCAATGATGGGAATATCATTTTTAATGTTCTTCCTGATGCCGGTAACATATTCGGATGCAGCTTTTTTTCCGTATTTAGCTTCTGTAAACAAGGCTTCTGCGTAACTGGTAAAAGCTTCATGTACCCACATGTCTGCCATGTCTTTGCTGGTGATGTTGTTGCCAAACCATTCATGTCCGCTTTCGTGTACAGTAATGAAATCAAATTTCAGCCCCCAGCCAGAGCCGGAGAGGTCGTCCCCAAGGTAGCCCATTTTAAAGTCGTTGCCATAGGCAATTGCACTTTGATGTTCCATGCCCAGATAAGGTGCCTGAACCAGCTTATAACCGTCTTCATAAAAGGGATAAGGGCCAAACCAATGTTCGAAGGATTTTAGCATAGGCTTAACAGCTGCATCCCAGTGGGAACGGGCAACTGCGCTGTCTGCCTTTAAGGCCCAGTAATCCAGTGTCAGTTCTCCTTTTTCTCCCGGATACTGATCGCTCCAATGTGCATATTTGCCGATATAAAAGCTGACATTATAACTATTGACCGGATTGTTTACAAACCAGTTGTACTGGAGGTAACCATTGGGTTTTTCTACTTTGCTGCGCAGCCTGCCATTGGAGATTTCCTGCAGGTCCCTGGGAACGCTTATGCTGACCAGCATGCTGTCTGCCTCATCACTCTGGTGGTCCTTGTTGGGCCACCAGCTACTGGCACCCAGGCCCTGACAGGCTACTGATACCCAGGGATTACCGGATTTGTCCTGGCTGAAAATAAAGCCCCCATCCCAGGGTGGATTTTTAGCGATAAGCGGTTTGCCGGAATAAAATACCTTAAATTTTTCGCGGCTGCCTTTTTCAATAGTTCTCGGAAAGGTGATGAAAACTGCATTAAATCTTCTGGTAAACGGAAGCTGCCTCCCTTTAAAAATAACTTGTTCTACTTCAAGATTGCTGAACAGGTCAAATTGCAGTTTGCTGAAATGCTGCTTTGCAGTAAAGCTAAACTCATTGCTTCCGCTGATGGAACGATTGTCAATATCCAGGCTGATATCCAGGTGATAATAATTGACATCGTAACAGCTGCGCAAGGGGCTGAGCATTCCCCTAAGCGTATCTGCTGCAGTATAGGCCTGTTGCCTTTTTATCAGCTGGGCTGTGCCCGGCTGTGTCATCAATAACACCAAAGCTGCATGCCATAAAAATCCCCTCATATTTAAGGTTTTAATACCCTTACGGTAAGGGCGGATGAATTGCGCACATCGTGGAAAATTCTGTGGGTAGCTTTTCTGAAATCACCCGCCTCAGCCTGGTAAATGTCCATAAACTGCTGTGGGTTCCTGTCAGCCAGCGGAAACCAGGAATTCTGGATCTGCACCATGATGCGGTGACCTTTTTTAAAGGTATGCGCAACATCAGGGATGGCATAATTTATTGTAGTGATCGCTCCAGGGACCAAAGCCTCTGGCTTTTCAAAGCTGTGACGGTATTTTGCCCGCATAATTTCGCCACGTACCAGCATCTGGTAGCCACCCATGACCAGGTTTTTAGGATTAGGAGCCGGGTTTGGCGTATCTTCGGGATATACATCTATCAGCTTTACTACATAATCCGCATCTGTCCCTGTAGTTGATACCACCAGTTTGGCCAGTACAGGTCCTGTAAGTGTGATGTCTGAGGTAAGCGGATCTGTCTGGAAAACCCTTACATCCGGCCTGCGTGAGGCGAAACGCTGGTCGTCGATCATGTATTCGCGGCTTCTGCTGGTTTGCGTCCCATCCTGATAAGGAACAGGAGAATTGGGGTCACTCTCATATTCATCCCAGCTATCGGTGCGTTGCACTTTTTCAAAACTCAGCTTACCATTGGGTTGGAGGTACAATGTTTTGTCTTCTGTATTTTCAGGTGGCCAGGCACTAAATTTTTTCCATTCATTGCTGCCTGTGATGAAAATATTTGCTTCGGCAATGTTTGCTGCCGGTGCATCTTTAAGGTATTGCATGAAGAAAGGAAATTCAATTTGCTGCTGGTACCAGGTGCTGGTCGGCTGACCAAAATCGATCTCTCCGAAACTGTTGCCTGTACTTCTTGCCCAGCCTCCATGATACCAGGGGCCCATGACCAGGTTATTTTTTGCCGAGGGATTTTGTTTTTCAATCGCCTCATAGGTTTTTAAGGTTCCGTAAAGATCTTCTGCATCAAAAAAACCACCAACAACCAAAACGGCCGGCTTTACACCAGTTAAATGTGGGGTAATATTCCTTGCCTTCCAAAAAGCATCATAGTTCGGGTGCGCTTTGATGTCGTTCCAGAACTTAATGGTATCACCATAGTATTTTTTGGAGATGTTTTTTAAGGAACCCAGTTCCAGGAAAAACCGGTAATTGTCTTTAACCGGGGAATTAAATGGCTTTGGACGGTTTTCCGGTGTGGCCGGTCTGGGCCTGGGAACACCAAAAGTGTAATAAAAATTAAAAATATCAGCCAGGAATAAGCTGCCATTATGGTGAAAATCATCGCCAATAAACCAGTCGGTTACCGGTGCCTGCGGCGATACCGCTTTTAATGAGGGATGTGCATCAGGTAAGGAAGCAGTGGAATAAAAACCTGGGTAGGAAATGCCGTATACGCCCGTCTTACCATTGTTTCGCGGAATATTTTTAATCAGCCAATCGATGGTATCATAGGTATCCGAATTTTCATCGATATCAGCTTTGTTCTTTTTGTTTGCCATATGGGGCCTTACGTCTTCAAATTTTCCTTCGCTCATCCATTTGCCCCTTACGTCCTGATACACAAAGATAAACCCTTCTTTTACAAAAAGCGGGGAGGGCCCGAGACTTGTTTTATAATTGCTTTCGCCATAGGGCGAAACCGTATAAGGAGTCCGGTTAAGCATAAAAGGGTACTTTTTACTGTTTTCCTTAGGGATATATATGGCTGTAAAGAGTTTGATGCCGTCCCGCATGGGGATCAGCCGCTCAATTTTTGTGTAATGCTGCCGTATATAGGCAGAATCGGATTGCTGTGTAAAACCGGAAAAACAGATTAAAATAAAAAGTATGCTACACCACAGTGATTTAAAAGAAGTCATAGGGAGGTTTTTTTAAGGATAAATATATGGAATTGATTGTTGAATACGGGATAGGTTTATTAACTTTACGCAAAAAAAATCCTTAGTATGCAATACGATGTAGTTGTAATTGGCTCGGGCCCGGGCGGTTATGTTGGAGCAATCAGATGTGCCCAGTTAGGCTTAAAAACAGCAGTTATAGAAAAATATAAAACCTTCGGCGGAACCTGTTTAAATGTTGGTTGTATTCCTTCCAAGGCCCTGTTGGATTCGTCAGAACATTTTCATAATGCGGCGCATACCTTCCAGACACATGGCATTAACCTGAAAGACCTGAAAGTTGATATGCCCCAGATGATTGCGCGTAAAAATGATGTGGTAGCTCAGAATACTGCAGGCATACAATACTTGTTTAAAAAAAATAAAATTGATTCATTTGAAGGTGTGGGTTCTTTTGTAGATAAAAACACCATCACGATTACAAAAGATGGTAAATCTGAAACGATAACTGCAAAAAACGTAATCATCGCTTCAGGTTCAAAACCAACGGCACTCCCTTTTTTGCCAATCGATAAGAAACGCATCATCACTTCTACTGAAGCTTTAAATATCACGGAAGTTCCAAAACAGATGGTAGTTATTGGTGGGGGGGTAATTGGCCTGGAACTTGGGTCTGTATATGCCCGTTTGGGTACAAAGGTATCTGTAATTGAGTTTATGCCTTCCATTATTGCTACCATGGATGCCGGCCTGGGTAAAGAATTACAGCGTGTACTTAAAAAGTCGCTGGGTATGGAGTTCTTTATGGGACATAAAGTTACCGGAGCTACCGCCAAGGGTAAAAAAGTTACAGTTACAGCAAATAATGCCAAAGGCGAGGAAGTGAAATTTGAAGCAGACTACTGTATTGTTGCAGTGGGGCGAACTGCCTATACCGAAGGCCTTGGCTTAGAAAATATTGGCATAAAAACGGAAGAAAGAGGAAATAAGATCCCGGTAAATGACCACCTGGAAACAACTGTTCCTGGCGTATATGCTATTGGTGATGTGGTTAAAGGTGCGATGCTTGCCCACAAAGCTGAAGATGAAGGGGTATATGTTGCGGAAAGAATTGCAGGTCAAAAACCACATATCAATTACAACCTGATTCCGGGAGTGGTTTACACCTGGCCGGAAGTAGCTGCTGTAGGGTATACCGAAGAGCAGCTGAAGGAGCAAGGTGTGCAATATAAAACAGGTTCATTCCCTTTCAAAGCCAGTGGACGTGCTAAAGCCAGCATGGATACGGATGGTTTTGTAAAAGTACTGGCAGATGCCAAGACTGATGAGATTCTGGGTGTGCACATGATCGGCCCGCGTGCTGCAGACATGATTGCCGAAGCTGTTGTTGCTATGGAATTCCGTGCATCGGCAGAAGATATTGCAAGAATTTGCCATGCGCACCCTACTTATACAGAAGCAATGAAGGAAGCTGCCATGGCAGCTACTGAAAACAGGGCCATACACATTTAATACATGTCTGATACCGTTCAGCCAAAAGGCCGCAGTTAGTTTATTCTGCGGCCTTTTGGCTGAACTCAGGATACGTTCGAAACAAGACCTTGATCGCAATTTCAATTAACCGCAAATTTTCATCAAAATGGCCATGTTGTACCTCTACATTGATGTAAGGTATCTTGTTCTTCATGGCATAAATTGATAAGGAACCATCATCAGGTGCTTTTTCTGATTGCAGAACAACGTTTACATTCTCTTTTTTAAATGCGCTAAATAATTTCGGGTCGGTTACAAAAAGCAGGTCGTCAGGATCCATACTAAAGTTAATGTGTAAAGAATCGGCTGTTGTTTCCAGTTCATAGCCCTTAAGATAGGAGGAAATGCCAAAGTCCCCATCTGTATTGTTGTGCAGTGTTAAAATATAACCCAGCTTTTCAGGATTGTACAATTTAAGAATGGTTTTGGCTGCACGATCCATCAATTTTACTACATCGTCATCAACCGGGCCATATTTTTGAATGCCTATAGGAATGCCACTTTTAGTGTAAATGCTGTTAGGGTCCGTCTGAAACCTTTCGCCCTGGTTGCTCAGTCTAAAATTCCTGCTCCCACCATACTGGCAGTCTATAATGCTGCCGCCGCTAAACCGGATGTACTCAAACGCGGCTTTTACACCGGTATCCTCATCATCGTGTATGGCCAGAAATTGGATTTTTGGAGTTCTGTAAGTATACCTCACCAGGTTTACAGTAAGGTCGTTCATCACAATCCGGGTGGTATCAGACCGCATGCCCTCAAATACAGGGGGGTGCTGTGCCCTGGTTTCGAACAATAGACAGGTCAGTAATATTAAGGTGCCGAATCTCAACATGCTGTAATTATACAGCTTTGAACTGATATTTGTTTAGTTTTGAAACAAAAAAGAGGAACTTTTAAGGTTCCTCTTTTTATTAATTTTTCTTTATTACTTGAAACTAACCTGCTCTTTATGGTCCAGCTCAAGATCATACTCCAGCACATCTTTATGGTCGTAGGGTTCAGCCAGTAATTCGTCTATAGTTTTACCTTTTTTGTTGAAGCCTAGTTTGTCTAGCATAATGTCGAAAATTAAGTAAACAACCGGTACCACAATCAGGGTTAAAAACAAGGAACTGGTTAATCCGCCCACGATAACCCAGGCCAGACCATTTTTCCACTCGGCACCCGCACCGCTCGCCAGGGCGATAGGTAACATACCAAAAATCATGGCGATGGTCGTCATTAAAATTGGACGTAAACGGGCATGGTTAGCTAAAATTAATGCTTCAGTTGTCGATTTTCCTTCTGCTTTCATGTGGTTGGTAAAATCGACCAGGATAATCGCGTTCTTGGCCACCAGACCCATTAGCATGATAAAACCTAACATGGTAAAAATACCGATAGAGTTATTCGTTAAGGCAAGTGCCAGGAAAGCCCCGATTAACGCCAATGGCAGAGAGAACATCACCACTAAAGGATAAACAAAACTATCATACAAGGCCACCATAATTAAGTAAACTAAGATGATCGATGCCATCAGGGCGATACCTAAAGTGCCAAAACCTTCTGCCTGGTTTTCCTGGTCCCCTCCCCAGGTATAACTTACGCCTACAGGCGCCTTTAACTTCCCGTTTTTTTGCAGGTCCTCCAGTTTCTTTTGAAAATCAGCAACTACGGTTCCGGTTGGTCTGCCGATAGACTGTGCTTTAACCGATACTGAAGTCGATTTATTTAAACGTTCCAATTGACTTGGCCCAGAACCTTCAGTAATCGTCGCAAATTGTGACAGTTTAATCTGTGCCCCTTTATCATTGATAAAGATCAGGTTCCGTACATCATCCACATTTTTTCTGTTGAAATCCTGGTATTGGATATTGATGTCATATTCGTACTCACCTTTTCTATATTTACCATCAGTATTGCCTGCAAAAGCGGTTTGCATGGTAGAACCTACGGTTGACAAAGTCAGGCCAACAGCAGCCATCTTATCGCGGTCAACCTGAACGTTAATCTCAGGAGTTCCTTTTTCTACAGATAATTTAATCTCTGTAGCACCTGGAACTGTTGCCAGAACTTTTTGTGCACCTTCGGCATATTTTAATGCACTATCCAGGTCAGAACCCATTACTACCAATTGTATTGGGGCATTTTCTGCAATACCCAAAATACTAATCGGCACAGTTTTAACTTTTGCACCTACTAATTCTTTAGCCAGCGCACGGCTCATTTTAGTTGCAAAAATATCTGATGAAACACCTTCACGTTCCTTACGGTCAACGAGTTTTACGTTAATCTCGGATTTATAAGCTGTAGCCTGAGTTCCACCAAAATCCCCGCTGGCCTGGCCAACAGTGGTAATCAACTGAATAATTTCCGGTTGTTTGTCTAAGAAAGCTTCAGCCCGTTGTGTGTAAAAATTGGTTTGTTCCAAAGGTGCATCTTTCGGCAATTCAATTTGAATTAAAAACTCGCCCTTGTCAGATTTAGGAAAAAACTCCGACCCGATAAAGCCAGCTCCAGCCAGCCACATTGCCGCAACAAATAGGGTTATAACAGCAGCAATGGTACGTCTTTTATGGTTTAACGACCAGGTTAAGATCTTTGTAACCCATAAGGTGAATTTTTTTAATTGCTTTTCGAACCAAAGGATGAAACGGCCGAAGATGTTTTTTCCTTCAATATGTTCCAGTTTACCATATCTCGAGAAAAGTAGAGGCACAATGGTAAATGAAGCCAGTAAGGAAAGCATTGTGGCAATAATTACCACCACGCAGAATTGACGCAGAATGTTAGACACCAGGCCTGAACTCACTGCAATAGGGAAAAATACCACCACAATTACCAGGGTAATAGATACCACGGTAAAACCAATTTCCCTTGTCGCATCAGATGCAGCTCTAACCTTATTTTTGCCCATTTCCATGTGTCGCTGGATATTCTCCAATACCACAATCGCATCATCCACAAGGATACCAACCACGAGCGATAAGCCCAATAAGGACATCAGGTTTAAAGTAAAGCCAAATAAGCTGATACCAATAAATGTTGCAATCAATGATGCCGGAATAGATACCATCACAATTAACGCATTTCTTAAACTATGCAGGAAGAACAGCATCACAAAGGCTACCAATATAACCGCAAGCATTAAATCATGGATAACTGCATCAGCAGATTCCAGGGTGAAGATAGAACTATCGTTAACAATTTTGATGTCAAGGTTATTGGCAGCATATTCTACCTTAAGTTTTTCGATGATCTTATGTACACCCTTACTTACCTCTACTGCATTTGCATCACTCTGTTTAATGATCTGAATAGCGATTGCACCCTTTCTATCAATACGGGCCAGCTTTTCAGTTTCTTTCTGAGAATCCTGTACATCGGCAACATCACGCAGGCGGACCTGTGTGCCCGATGTTGAAGTGATCAGAACAAGGTTCCTCAACTCATCCAGGTTTCGGTATTTACCAGATAAACGGATTAAAACATCCTGATTTTCTGTTTTAACACTTCCTGTAGGGAAATCTAAATTTGAGGTTAAGATCATTTGCTGTACCTGGGGTACAGAAAGATTATATCCCTGTAATTTGTCCGCATCTAAAGAAACCTGGATTTCTCTTTCTGAACCGCCAATCAGGTTAACCTGGGCAATACCACTAACCCTTGAAATTACCGGAGCAATGCGTTGATCAATTAAATCATAGAACGTAACATCATCCATTTTTGCCGAGGCAGACATGGTGATCACGGGTAAATCATCTAAGGAGAATTTACTCAGTGAAGGTGTTTTCACATCTTCAGGTAAATCTGAAAGGATGGCATTTACTTTACGCTGGGCATCATTTAATGAAATATCAATATTAGCCTTATCAGTTAAGGTAATGGTAACTGTTGATAAACTCTCAAATGAAACCGCGTTTATTTTTTTGATATTTTCCATGGAGGATACCGCATCTTCAATTTTCTTGGTTACGGTATTTTCTACCTCGGCTGGTGATGCCCCTGGGTAAATTGTAGAAATAGATACTACGTTGTTTGAGAATTTTGGCAATAACTCATAGCCCAACGAAAAGTAACTCAACAGCCCCAGTAAAGTAAGCGCAGTAAATACCACAATTACCAAAGAGGGCCTTTTTATAGATATATCTGTTATTTTCATTTTCTTTTATTTTACAATGCTAACAGGAGTGCCTTCGGCCAGGTTGATCTGTCCACTGGTAATTACAGTTTCTCCTTCGTTTAATCCTTCAAGAATTTCAACAGCATCTCCTAAAATACGACCTGCAACCACTTTGCGAAGTTTAGCGGTGCTGTTGGCCTGATCTAAAACAAATACCTGATTACTGCTTACACTGCCTACAAAAGAGCTGCGTGGAACTAAGATACTAGGTGCTTGTTTAGGGAAGTTGAATACTGCTGTTCCGTACATCCCAGCTCTAAGACTGTTTTTAATATTGTTGTCTACTTCAATCTCAATCGGGAAATTTAGTGATGCATCTGCCTTTGCTGCAATAAAGGTTATTTTGCCATTGAATTTCTCTGTTGGAAAAACAGATGATTTAATTTCTATTTTGTCTCCTATCTTAAGGTTAGCAACCTGAGATTCGTTGACGTTTACCCTTAGTTTTAATTTAGAAACGTCTACGATTTCAAACATCTGGGTTCCCTGCGTATTCACAAATGCACCAACCTCAATGTATCTTTTATTGATGATGCCATTAATCGGAGATTTGATATTCGCATCACTTAATTTTCTTTGCGAAGCCTGAAGGCGCAGTTTTGCATTTTGAGTGGCCAATTTTGCCTGATCTAATTGCTGTTGGGTTACACCACCAGTTGCATAAGAACTTTTATATCTGGCTTCATCTCTTAATGCATTTTGATAAGTTGCTTCTGCAGTTTCTCTATCTGTATTGATAATCTCTGCGTCTATGCGGGCCAGGACCTGGCCGGTACTTACACGGTCTCCTTCATCAACAAAAATTTTACTCACCCTTCCTGCATTTTCTGACAGGAAGTTTAATTCCTGTTTTGGAGCAAAGGTTCCGTTACTGCTAAAATCCAGATCAACTATTTTTTTCTCTACTGTTGCAACCCGAACGGCGACAGCTCCGCCACCTTCTGCAATAAAAGCAGTTTTGGCTGAATTCTTCTTCTTGTTGTTGCTCAATACCAGGGCAATTCCTCCCAGGGCAAGTATGATTACCAAGACTGTAATTATTCCTCTTTTCATTATAATAGCGATTTTATATTTCCGTTTGATTTGATTAATTGTATTTCGGCAATTTTATAGTTTAATAATGCCTGGGTATAGCTGTTTTGCGCCTCAGTTAATGAACTTTCTGTATCCAGCAGGTCTGTTAAATTAGCCAGACCATTGTTGTAATTGTTTTGCGTGCTTTTGTAAATTTCATTGGCCAGGTCGGCATTTTGCTTCTGTGCGGTAATTGTACTTAAGCTATTTCGCAATTGAATTTTAGCGTTCTCATACGCCATATTCAAAGCATTTGTTGATTCTTTTCTGTCTTCTCTCGCTTTTTTGATATCAACATCAGCCTGTCTGATCTTCGACCGGGTTAAAAAGCCATTAAAAATCGGCACTTTTAACGTTAATCCAACAGCGGATGCACCATAACCGATAGCGGCGCTGCTGGAGCTTAAAAAATCGAATCCACCACTTTGACTGGAATAGGTATAGTTTCCTGTCAACGCTAAAGAAGGATAGTATTCTGATACATAAGCTTTACGTTGTAGCCAGTATAGTTTGTCCTGGGTGTCCAAAATCTTTATTTCAGTTCTGTTGGCTAAGGAAAGAGAGTCTGTGAACTGCGGCAATCTGGTAACCTCGGTAAGCTCTGTTTTGGGTAGGGTGATTTCCGTATTTACCGACATACCCATAGAAAATTTTAACTGGTTTTCTAATTGCGTAATTGCATTTAAAGTTTGTTCACGTTGTGTCTGCAGATTGGTAGTGTTGACTTTGATCCGGTCCACATCGATTTTTTTTGCCAGACCGCTCTGATATTGGGTAGTGATGATTTTCTCAATCGCCCTGACATTTTTGATATTGGTATCCAGTACATTCAATTGTTGCCTGTTTACCAATACCTGATAATAGTTGTTGGCCACCAGTTCAATAATTTGCTCCTCTGTTAATTGAGCAGTAAGATTGTAATATTCTTCACTGGATCTTGCAGCTTGTAATCCTGTAAAGACTGTTTGATTGAATAATTGCTGTGAAAGTTGAACTCCCGCAGATGAATTCCAATTTTGGCCCAATTGAATTTTTTGAGTCTGGCCTCCGAAATTAGCAACCAACTGGCCGATAATAGGATTGTAGGTTAAACCTGCATTACCGGTAATTTGTGGCAGGGCCTGCGCTCTTATCTCTTCTGTTTTATACCTTCCACCATCAATATCCAGTTTGGCTTTACGTACTTTTACACTGTTTTGTACCGCATAATTCAGCGCTTCTTTCAATGTCAGTGTTTGCTGAGCGCTAACCGTATTTGATAACAATAAGCCCAGTAACAATACCGGAATCACTTTTATCTGTTTAATTATTGTGTTCATATATAGTCTATTGTTATTTTAATCCTTTAATAAATATGCCCGATAAGCTCAATTGCCTGTCCAGTATATTTTTCATTTCCTTTTTGCTGGGAAACAGTTCCTTATTGCCATGAAGGATACATAAGGAGGTGATGCCCGCCAGGCTGTCCAGATAAAGCTCTGCCGTTTTATAAACCTCCATCGGAGAGATTTCGCCCTTGTCAACCGCTCTCTGAAAAATATCTGCATGCAATTGTATATTTCTTCCATGCATGCGCATGAAATGTGTTTTTAACTCCTCAGAGTTCAAGGATGAATCCGGGCTACCCCCTGATAAATGAAGCATGTAATATTTCTGGAAAAAGCGATGCCTGATCTCAATAAAGCCGGCCATACATTCGTTCAACGGAATGTCGGCAGACAAATCCTTTTCCACCAGGTCAAAATAATCATTGAATATTTTGTCGATCACCCCCAGTACCAAACTGTTTTTATCAGGAAAATAATAATACAAAGAGGGTTTGGATACCGATAGGTCTTCAGCAATTTCATTCATTGTGGTCTTATTGATCCCATAATGTATAAAGCGCTTTATCGCACCTTCAATAATCGCGTCTCTTTTTTTATCTGTCTCTACCATTCTACTTTTTTACTTTCTGACTTTTTTATTTAAGTAGTCAAAAATACGGCCATAATCTTGCATTAAGAATTTTCGTTTAAAAATCAGTCGAAACTTACAATCGGATGACCATTTGATTAGTTTTTTGGACTCAATCCCTGTAGAAAGATCTCTGCAAAGAGTTTCTCCTTGATGAAAATTTGTTTGAACTGGTCTTTTCCGGGAAATATATTTTTGTCTTTAGACATGATATTGAAGTGTATGCCAGACAAGGCATCCAGAAATATTTCAGTGGTCAGTTTAGGGTCCTCCATTATAAATTCACCGCTTGTGACGCCACGGCTAAATAAAGAACTGATAATAATTGCTTCAAAAGCTCTTGCCTTGCTGAACTTCTGATAGAGGTCATCCGGCAGTTCATTTCCGATGATCTGGGTAGATTCCAGAAGGTTATAGTATTTTTGAATAAAAGACTGTCTTTTTTGCAGCAATTTAAATATACCTTCTGTTGAACTGCTTGTTTTGTCAATAGATTTAACCAGGTCTCTGCTGATGATCTGCATCAGGTGTTCTATTGCGCTAACATAAAGGCTTAGTTTATCAGGGAAATAATAATAAAGTAATGCTTTTGAAAACGATATGTCTTTTGCGATCTCGGTCATGGTTGTTTTAGACAATCCATAATGAGCGAATCGTTTTAATGCAGCTTCAATAATTAAAACTCTTTTTTTATCCTGATTTTCCATACAAATTTTACTGATCCCCTTCTTGCTTTACGTGTTATTTAATTTGTTTAACAACCTGGCCGAAACCATCATGATTTTCAGAAGCAAATGTCTGGCCTAAAAAACCGAGCCTTCGAGTTCTTGAACACCAGAATATAACTTCAAAGTCCTTGAAAAATCATGATAGCTTCATCACAATTAAAAAAACAAATATATACGGATGAAAAATAGGCAAAATTTTTAAATATTGCTTTTAACATATTTATTACAAGTCCTAACAATTACATTTGTGCCATACATCTAATCCCCTTTACTTGTTTATGTCAATACTGCAAGAAAATATATCCCTTAAACCTTACAATACTTTTGGTGTTCATGTCAGTTCAAAATATTTTGCCGAAATATTCAGTGAGGCTGATTTGAAAGATTTACTGGAAAAGGGGCTCACCGGACAGCAAGCACTGTTGATTCTGGGTGGGGGCAGTAATTTGTTGTTTACTAAAGATTTTGATGGGTTGGTCTTAAAAATAAGTATTCCGGGGATTTCCTCAAGGGTTGACAATGATCACATACTGGTAACTGCCGGAGCAGGGGTGGTATGGAACGACCTGGTGAATTATTGCGTAAGTAAGGGGTTTGCGGGGGTGGAAAACCTGAGCCTGATCCCCGGGACGGTTGGCGCATCACCGATACAGAACATTGGGGCTTACGGAGTGGAATTGAAAGATGTATTTCATTCCTGTACGGCTTTCGAGATCGCAACAGCCAAAAAAAGAACCTTTGATTTTGAGGATTGCGGGTTTGGCTATCGCGACAGTATTTTTAAAAATGAACTGAAAGGGCGTTACATCATCACTTCTGTTTGTTTTAGGTTAAGCCGGCAGGCGGAACTTCATACGCAATATGGAGCCATCCAGGCTGAACTTTTGAGCCGGAATATCAGTAATCCAACCATCAGTGATATTTCAAGTGTAGTTTCGGCCATAAGGGTCAGTAAGCTTCCAGATCCCTCGACTATTGGAAATGCAGGTAGTTTTTTTAAAAACCCGGTAATAAATAAGGATCAGTTCAAAACGGTGTTTGAGAAATTTCCGGATATTGTACATTATCCGGCACCCGGAGATCAGGTTAAATTAGCCGCGGGATGGCTTATTGAAGCTTGCGGCTTTAAAGGGAAGACAGTTGGACAAACAGGCACATGGAAGAACCAGGCATTGGTTTTAGTTAATCATGGTTCCGCAACAGGACAGGAAGTGTATGCTTTTTCGGAAGAAATTATAAATACAGTATATGCCAAGTTTGGCGTAAGGTTGGAAAGAGAAGTAAATATCTTGTGATATAGACCCATTTACATTATTTGAGTATTGTTAAATCCAAAAATTAATTTCTTAACACAGAAACTTGCTTTTTTGGTACATATGTTGTATATGCTTTAGTGTGTAAGATTAAACAAATCAGTGAGCGCCACTCTAAAAACTGTTTGTTCGTTTTTTTTAACCCTAAAACTTAAACATTATGACAAAAAATGAGTTCAACCTACAGCTTCACAATCATTCGGTTTCTTTGCAGTCATTCGCGTTAAATTTTACGAAAGACATTGAAGATGCAAATGATTTGGTACAAGATACTATGCTTAAGGCAGTTACCTATTATGGAAAGTTTAAAGAAGGGACCAATTTAAAAGGATGGTTATTTACCATCATGAAGAACACCTTCATTAACAATTACAGACGTTTGGTGAAGACCAATGCATTGATTACAAAATCTGATGACATTTCATCTGCTAATTTACATTACAGCGCAACAAAAAATGCCAGCGAAAGTAAATTTATTATAGGGGATATCAATAAAGCATTGTCAACTCTGCAGCCTGAATATTATGTGCCTTTTGTGAAATATTTTGAAGGATATAAATACCATGAAATTGCAGAGATGCTTGAAATTCCGATAGGAACAGTGAAAACAAGGATACACGTGGCCCGCCAGATCCTTAAAAAATACCTGAAAACCTATTCAAAAGACATTTTGGGAACAGAGGTAGTTTAACAGACAACATATCATCCCATGAGGAGCCCGGTTTCTAAAAGAAGCCGGGCTTTTTTTTGCCCTGCACAAAGCTCCGGCAAGCCTTTGCGTGTGGTTAATCCCAGCTGAGCCTGTCAGTGGCTTTCCGGTAGCGTATGAAAGGATATTTAGTCTTAGCGGAGTCCTGCTATAGTCCTATGATACTCCTTTTTTAATCCTAATACTTAAGACTGGTACTGCTCTGAGAATTTAATGCAGGGAAATAAAAAAGCCCTACTCAGTGTGAGTAGGGCTTTTAATACTGCTCCCTCTGCTGGGCTCGAACCAGCGACCCTCTGATTAACAGTCAGATGCTCTAACCAGCTGAGCTAAGAGGGAGTGCTGGTTGTCAAAACGGTGTTTCCGATACCTTAAAGAAGATAAACATTCGTTCGTTTTGGGAATGCAATATTAGGGCTTTTAAATTATTTATGCAATATTTGCAGTGAAAAAAAATAAAAAAAAAATTAATAAACTTATATGAGCCTGATAATCATAGGAACTGTAGCTTTTGATGCTATTGAAACTCCCTTTGGAAAAACCGATAAAATAGTGGGTGGTGCTGCTACTTACGCCAGTTTAGCTGCATCTTACTTCTACGATAAAGTGAAAATCGTAGCGGTCGTAGGTGATGACTTCCATAAAGATGACATCAATACTTTTACCGAACACGGAATTGACACAGAAGGGTTACAGATCAAAGCAGGAGAAAAATCATTTTTCTGGTCGGGTAAGTATCACAATGACATGAACAGCAGAGATACTTTGGTAACTGAACTGAATGTATTGGCCGACTTTGATCCGATTATTCCGGAAAACTACCAGGACTGCGAATTTTTGATGCTGGGTAACTTGACGCCAATCGTACAGCAAACCGTGATCAAGCGCCTTAAAAACAGGCCTAAGCTGATCGTATTGGATACGATGAACTTCTGGATGGACATTATGATGTCAGATTTACTGGAAACCATTAAAATGGTGGACGTATTGACCATTAACGATGCCGAGGCACGCCAGCTTTCAGGCGAATATTCTTTAGTGAAAGCTGCAAAGAAGATTTTAACGATGGGACCTAAATACCTGATCATTAAAAAAGGAGAACATGGGGCATTGCTATTCCATGAAGATAAGATCTTCTCTGCGCCGGCACTTCCTTTAGCAGAGGTTTTCGATCCAACAGGGGCGGGAGATACTTTTGCGGGTGGCTTTATCGGTTATATGGCCAAAGTTGGTACTGTAAACTTCAACAATATGAAAAATGCAATCATTTTTGGTTCGGCATTGGCTTCATTCTGTGTAGAGAAATTCGGCACGGAAAAAATTCTGAACCTCACAGAGAAAGAGGTTGCAGACCGTGTTCAGGAGTTTGTAAGCCTGAGCGCATTTACCATCGAAGCTTAATGAAGCTTTCTTAAATGTATAAATGGCGATTCAGCAACGAATCGCCATTTTTTATACAGCCAATTTTCCTATTGCCGTAAATTTCTCAAATACCGTTTCCGTATGCGGAGCATCAGGCAGCTCATCAGTTAAATCCTGCCCGGCCCAATGCTCATAATGTTTGCCGTTGCGCCATAACCTGCTTTCCGTGACATCATAGATCATTCCTTTATAAGCCACCCATATTTGTGGTTTGTCCTGTCCGTTACGTAAGGCCAGTTGTTGTTTCGTATATACAGGCAGGTTATCCATTTGTTCTGGTCATTTTGTGTCTAAAAAGCTCAAAAAGGTACACAGTCATCAACAGCATTCCCATAAAACAGGAATAAGCCTCAATCGGCAGCTGAAGCAGGCTTAATTTCAACGAAGCATTTTCATTAAATGTAAGTGCCTGCTGGCTTTTGACAATTAAGCTGACCAGGTAAAAAGGAATGAGCATGGCTGCCCAGGCCCGGTAGAAGTAATACATAAACCTTAATTTATTCCTGTATTCTATGTAAAGCAGTAAGGCAAATAGCACAAAAAATGTAATTACGGTGAACCATTTCAGGTAGCCAAAAAACAACATGGCTACACAGATGCCGAGTACCAGATTGCTGAATGACAAACTGAACCTGTCGGGACGGTTATCCGAAAACCTGGAGTTTAAAAACAGGTATACAGCTAAGCCTGTCGCGGATAGGATAGGCGTGCTAAGTCCGGCCAGGACCATATGCTGAACAACCAGGATTCCAAGGCTGGCAAAAAGAAAGCTGAGTGAAGAAAAGAATATTCCGGTGATAAGTATTGATAATAGTGCAGCTTTTATGTTGTTCATGTAAAATGATAAGGTCAGCTCCAAAAGTATGCATTTTAGTACATTTCTTAGGAGCTTCTGTTGGACTGAAAGCAGGATAGCAGCAGATTGCGTGCAGATCGCTTCGGAGATTGGGTGTCTTTTTCCGAAGCGATCTGCACGCGTTGTGCAGGAAAGGTACTTCGAAGCCAAAGTTTTTCTTTTTGTGTATATTAGTACTATCAGTTAATCACAATAAATATATGTCAAATATCAATCTGATTATTGAAGAACGCCCGGCCAGCATAGGTAGCTTTATGGTGGGCAGGTTACTGCCTTTTCGCGAGAAAAGAATGGTAGGCCCTTTTGCTTTTATCGACCATATGGGACCGGTTTGTATGAGTGACCGGGAAAATGTGGATGTACCTCCACATCCGCATATTGGATTGTCTACGCTTACCTACCTTTTTGAAGGAAGCATTATGCACAGGGATAGTTTGGGTACAGCAGTAGAAATCAAACCCGGACAGGTAAACTGGATGACTGCCGGCAAAGGGATTGTCCACTCTGAAAGAACGCCGCAATACCTGCGTGATTCGGATAAAATGATGCATGGTTTACAGATCTGGGTGGCACTGCCCAAACACCTGGAAAAAATGGAACCTGAATTTTTTCATGTGGAAGGGAAGGGGCTGCCAGAATGGACGGAGCAGGGCGTTCACTTTAAATTGATTGCCGGAGAAGTTTTCGGGCGAAAATCAGAAGTGCCGGTGTATAGCCCGCTTTATTTTCTTGAGCTGAAAACCACAAGCCCGCAAACGATAAAAACAGGCAAAGACCTGTTTGGAGAGAGTGCCTTGTATATTCTGGAAGGAGCCATAGAAAGCGAGGGCAATACGTTCGGACCTAAACAATTACTGGTTGCAAAGGACAGTAAGCTTTGTGAATTTAACATGCAGGAAAACACCACCATTTATATTTTTGGAGGCGAACCCTTTGCCGAAGGACGGATCATTTACTGGAACTTCGTGGCCTCTACAGCCGAAAGAATTGAAGAAGCAAAGACAATGTGGCTGGAACAATCGTTTATTCCAGTACCCGGGGAAACTGATTTTGTACCTTTACCGCCACAGAGTGGAAATATAAAGCCACATCAGCCCTGATAAAGAGCTATGATGAAGTTAATTCCCGCCTGATGAGTTCCTGCTGCAATACTTTTGCAGTTTTCGTGCTGCCGTCATGGCTCCATCCTGGTGGATAAATAAAATATTTCACCTTATTCTTAAACCCAGGTGCTTTTCTGACATCGGCCAGTAAGGCCCTGAATTCATGAAAAATGATATTCACCGCACCTGTATCTTCCGGCTGTTTGGTTAAGCCATAAATAATTTCTTCCTCCGGAACCTCTTCCTGAAATGTGCCAAATAACCTGTCCCATAAGATCAGCACCATGCCCATATTTTTATCCAGGTAGCGCAAATTACTTGCATGGTGAACGCGATGGTGAGCGGGGGTTACAAAAATATATTCAAATAATGGGTGAAGCTTGCCGATAGTTTGGGTATGGACCAGGTTGCCGTAAATCTGGGTAATGAGGTAAGCAAACAGGATATCAAATGCGCTAAAACCCATTAAGGCAAGCGGAAGATAGAAAAAAACTCTGTAAAGTGGTTCGAACACGGTAGAACGGAAGCCGGTGGTCAGGTTAAAGTATTCGGAAGAATGGTGAGTCACATGCATGGCCCAAAAGAACCGCACATAGTGGCCGGTGTAATGCAATACCCAATACAGAAAGTCCTGTGCCAGGATCAGTACAAGCCAGTACAGGTAAATGTTTGTGATTTGAAAAACCCTGTGGTATCTGTAAACATACTCAAGCAGCATAAAAGTACCAGCTTTTGTTGTTACATTAACTACAAATGCAACTGCCATAAGGTATATATTGGTTAAGGTGTCACGCCCCTGATAGTGCTTCCTGTCATGGGCGTAACTAAAATACATCTCAACCAGACTGAGTAAAGTGACAAAGCCGAATAAAGTAACAACAGTTATACTTTTATCAAATTCAGTCATTTTGTTTTTTATCAGGGTATTGTTATTGTTTTTCGTTGTACGGTATGTGCACTAAAAAAACCAAGGACCTCGCCACTAATGTTGCTCAGTGGATTACTGGGGGCTGCGCCGTTGTCTGATCCGTTGGCATTAATTAAGCTAAACAGATAGGCGTATACACCAGCATCTACACCATGCATTTCCGCAGTAAGTTTGTCACCTTTTTTAAAATTCAGCGCCTTGTTTTTTGTATCATTTTCAAATACCAGGTAGTCATTAACTTCCTGCCCGGTAGTAAATTCATCATTTATTACTTTATACTGTTTCTGTATCTTGTCATTGACAAACTGCTGAAACCAATAAAAGTTTTTAGTTTCCGCAGGATCTTTAAATTTTACCATTGGTGTTACTCTTGTGGTATCAAAATCAGTGGGTTTAAGTGTGAAATCTAAAAAAGGAACGAGCTGCGGCATCGTGCTGCTTGCTTTAAATACCAGGTCTTTGATATTCACGGTCAGGCTATAGGTTTCGCCGGGTACGCCGGCTACTGCTGCCGATTCATAAATGCCTTTCTCTGTTTCTGTTAACACAATGCTTGTTCCTTTGTTTTCAATTTTTACAATTGCACCGCTAATTCCATTAAACCGATTGTCATCACCAAATTCTTTGGTTTCACTAATGTATACCTTGCAAGAACCAGGTTCATTGGTTATGGTACCCTCTATTACGTATTTAAGTACGTTGTCTTTGAGCTTAAGGTCTATCGCCTTTTCGCATGACCATTGAATCGATATGAAGAGTAAAAATATAAAACGAAGTATTGTTTTCATAAGACTAAAATTTAAAATTATACGAAATTGACGGAACGAACCTGAACAAGGTTGTTCTTACTGCCTCAGTTCTGTCGGGATCTGATTCTTTATCTCTAAAAGTGATGCGATAGGCATTCTCTCTGCCATAAGCATTGTACAAGCTGAAATTCAGTTCTGATGAGAATTTCTTTGTTTGTTTGAGCAGTTTTGTAGCGCCCAGATCAAGCCGGTGGTAACTCGGCATTCTGTCTGCATTCCGGTCTGAAAAGTTGAAATAACTATGCCCAAGCAGTTTGTATTTTCCGGTAGGGAAGGTGACCGCGTTTCCTGTAGAAAAAACCCAGTTGGCAGATAACGACCATTTTTTGCTGAGCTGATACATGCTCACCAAAGAGAGGTCATGAGTTCTGTCCTGCCTGGCATTATACCAGTTGTTATCGTTGATGCCGTCAATCTGTCTTTCTGATTTAGAAATGGTATAGGCAAACCAGCCAGTTAATTTTCCGTTCTTCTTTTTTAATAAAAATTCAGCTCCGTATGCTCTTCCTCTTCCGTACAATAACTGTGTTTCTATGGGCTGATTGGTGTAAATGTCTGCCCCGTTTCTGTAGTCGATCTGATTTTGAAGTGTTTTGTAATAAGTCTCTACTGTTAGTTCATAATTGTCATTGCCTATGTTTTTGTAATAACCTAATGATACCTGGTCACTTAATTCAGGTTTAATGATATTGGTACTTGCTACCCACCTGTCTGTTGGAGAGGAAGCGTTTGAATTGGAGATCAGGTGTAGGTTTTGTGCATTTCTAACGTAAGAGGCCTTAAGTGCTGTTGACTCATTTAATTGTAATGCAGCTGCGATCCTTGGTTCAAAATTCAGGTAAGTTTTTACAAGCTCTCCCTTTTTGTAACTGACAGATCCTGTTACCGCACCAGCATCATCTACAGTGTAGTAATCGCCTTTTCCAAGTATACTGAATGCTGAAATCCTGAATCCATAAGTAAAGCTGAGTGCGTTACCCACTTTCCAGGTATTGCTGGCATAAACAGCATTCTCCAATGAATACCGGTTTTGCAGGTCTTGAGAAATCAGGCCTGAGTTGCCGGTGGCTTGTACTTCACCAGGTTTGATGGTATGGTAAATGGAGTTTAACCCAAAGCTCAGGGTATTCTTTTCATTTGCATACCATTGTAAATCTTCTTTAAAATTCCAATCTCTGATCTGAGAGAATAAGCTCAATGAATTTTCGTCAGTTGTGGATTGAATCTTATAGTTGTAGTTGCTGAAAATAATGGAAGTATTGGAAAATAATTTATTGTTGAATACATGATTCCATCGCAATGTTGATGCTGCATTTCCCCAATTTATGCCTATCAGGTTATCGGACCCTAAAACATCCTTGCCAAAGTAGCCTGATACAAATAAGCGGTCTTTATCACCCAGGATATAGTTGGCTTTTAAATTGACATCATAGAAATAGAGTTTTGCATCCCTGGCGTCAGAGTCGCTGGATAGCTTTAAAAACATATCTGCATAGGTTCTTCTGGCCGAGATGAGGAAGGATGACTTCTCTTTCTGAATTGGTCCTTCAACATTGATCCGGGCAGCAATTAAGCCCACGCCACCGCTTACGCCATATTTTTGATTATTGCCATCATTCATCTTTACATCCAGCACCGAGGACAGCCCGCCTCCATATTGTGCCGGCATACCACTTTTATAAAGCGTTACATTTTTAATGGCATCTGAATTAAAGGTGGAAAAGAATCCCAACAGGTGTGATGCATTGTAAACCGGGGCTTCATCTAAAAGAATCATATTCTGATCGGCACTGCCACCACGTACAAAGAAACCTCCACTTCCTTCTCCCGAGGTTTTGACCCCCGGTAGCAACTGTAAGGTTTTGATCACATCGCGTTCACCAAGCAACACCGGAACATTTTTGGTCTCGCTGACACTCAGTCGTTCCATGCCCATTTGCGGGTTGTCTATATTCCTTTTAGTCGCAATTGTTGTAATCGTTACCGTTTCTAATTCGTTTAAGTCATCTTCCATAGCCACATTTAAGTTGATGTTTTTTTGCAGGTCAACCGTTGTTCTGTAAGTTCTGGAACCTATTGCATTTACATTAATGGTGTAATTGCCCTGAGGAAGGGTAAGCGAGAAAAATCCATATTCATTACTTGATGTAGCATATTTGGTGTCTGCTGCACGAATAGTCGCCGCTATTAATGTTTCACCAGTGCTGGCAGATTTAATAGTACCACTTATAGTGTGCTTTTCTTGACTTTGTACCGGATTGGCCGCCGGACCGGCTTCCTGCTTTTTTTCTTTTGAGGAGTCTAAGCGTATAAATATTTCTTTCCCGAGGGCACTGAACTGGAGCGGATGCCCGGTAAAAGCCGTATTCAAAACTGTCGAGACAGGCTTGTCATTTGCGGTGACACTGATCCTTATTTTACTCACAGCCACCTGTTCGTTGTAAGTGAATTTAATCCCACTGATACCACTCATCTTGTCTAAAGCAGTTTTTAGTGATTCATTTTTTAGGTTTATGGTGATTTTTTTGCTGAGCTGTTCCTGCGCATGTGTTTGGGTTTGTGCAATTAGCAACAACAGCAATACGATGGCAATAAGGGTCAGGAACCTGACCGATCCATTAAGTTTCATATAATTGTTTTGTGTGTTCCTATTACAAGACCGGGATTAAATATTTTCTGCTTTACAGCAAGATTTTATCCAGGTTTCATAACTTTATCATTGGATTGATTGAATTGCCCTTTAGTTCTCAAGGCTTGGGCATTTAAATTAATTGGATACTTGCCTGGTTGTGTAATTACATTGCCGGGCATTTATTTTATAATAACATACTTCCCTCCATCTTTCTCCCATTTAGTTTCCATTACGGTACATAGTTTATCTAAAGTGTCATTTAGCGGATCGGTCATGTTCAAACCTCCGTAAAAGGTTCTTGCATATAAATCGGCATCAAGCCCGATACGAATGTTGTATTGGTTTTCCAGATCTTTAATTACTTCCTGAAGTGCAGCTCCCTTATAATCATATAAGCCTAACCGCTTATTAAGGAAAGCTGCCGCATCCGGATAGTTTACCTTGGTGATGCGCAAAGCAGCCTTGTCAATGATAAGGCGCTGATTAGCTGTTATGGTATCACGCCTGGTATGGTTGTTGCCATTTAAGGCAACGGCTACCTTACCGGTAACCAGGGTTACATTTATGGTGTGTTGTTTTGTGTATGCTGTGACATTAAAACTAGTGCCCAGTACGGTTGTACTTACTTCCTCGCTCTTTATAATAAATGGATGGTCAGCATCATGTGTTACTTCAAAAAAAGCTTCACCATCAAGTGTTACCAGGCGCTTGTTATCGTCAAATTGTGCAGGATAGCTGAGTGTGCTATTTGGGCTAAGCCAAACTTTTGTGCCATCTGAAAGCTGCAGCTTTTTCCGTTCGGTAGTTGCACGCGCAAGCAGGTGTTTTGCCGCAGGGTTAAAAAGACGGGCGATATTTGACTGGTAAAAGTATATTCCTGTTAATGCAATCAGTAATGCTGCTGCTCCAATCCATTTCTTTAAACCATAGTATTTATTTTGGTTTACATCCAGCTTTATTTGTTTTGCCTCCTGTTGCAGGAATGGCGGTATTAATCCCTTTTCAGGGAGTGCTGCTGTCTGATCCCAGGTATCAGACAATAAAGCCATGATTTCTTCTTTATCCTGATGTCCATTTAACAGGCTGAAGAACTGTGTAAGTTCGTCTGCGCTGCATCGGTTATGCAGATATTGGTCATACAGGTATTTAAATTGCTCTTTTTCTTTCACCATTTAATCATTAAGCCGGACATGCCTGTGCCGTCCGTTTATTACTATACAATTGAAAAAGCAGGGGGGACTAGTTGGGCCGAAAATAATTTGAAGAAGCCACAATAAAGCAAATGATACTTCCATGTTTACTTACATAGCTGCGGATAAACTTTGTCGCTTCAACTATATGGTTTTTTACGGTGTTCTTTGAAATGTTCAGCTTTTCCGCAATCTGTTCATGTGTCATCTCTTCATTGCGGCTCATCTGATAGATCAGTTTCTTTTGGGGAGGTAGAAGTGCGATGGCCTGGTCATGCGTTTTCAGCAGCTCTTTTTCCAGTAAATTATCCTCTGTTGTATTGCGGATGGCATCTATGTAAATGAACAGTTCTTCCTGAAGCCGGCGGTCACGTGCCACTTTCTTCAGGTGATTGAGTACATGGTTCAATGTGACCTTTTTAAGGTATGCAGCAAAATTCATTTCGGTATTGATCTGTTCTTTTTTCTGCCAGATCCTGATGAATACTTCCTGGACAATTTCTTCTGCAGTTTCCGTTGACTTGCATAAATTACAGGCATAAGTATACATCTTTCCCCTGTACAGGTTGTAAATCTCTGCAAATGCCAGCTGGTCGCCCTTCCTCAGTTTGATCAGCAGTTCATTGTGTTCAGTGGTATCCGGTTGATCTGTATGCATGAAAATCTATTGCGCCCAATGTTAAATAAATTTTTCAACACAAAAAAATCCGGGGTAATATCCGATGGCTTACCTGCCGGTAAGGTCTATGCTAAAACTGTCAAATAAAGCTGCTGTTTTGTTGATCATACGATTGTCTTTATTGGCAACAGTATAGTATTCTCCTTTAATCGTAAAATTGAATGGAGTTTTCTCAATGGAAACCTTTAAAAAACCATGTTTATTGTCGCAATAGTTGTCCAGCTGTACCTGGTCGAGCACGGGGCTCTGTGTGCAGTAAGCGGGATCCGAAGGATCGGCCAATGTATGTAATTCTTCGAAGCCTCCGGCTCCTGCAACTATAAAAGGAACTGTTTTTCCATCTGGATATTGCTTGTTAAACCTTTGGTAGTTGTGTACATGACCACTAAAAACAACGTCTGGTTTTACGCCCGCTGCTTCAAAAGCGGATTCGAGGAACTCAATCATATTAAGGCTCGAGCCATGGTTGAAATCGGCGGAGTAAGGCGCATGATGCAGGCATACGATAATTGCCTTTTCTGAACTGTATTTCGCTGCGTTTTGAAGCTCTTTAATGAACCAGTTTTCCTGCTCTTTTTTTATACAACCATATTTGGGTACATTGGTGTAAAGTCCTATTATGGTCGCCAGGGGTGCTTCCATCGTCCAGTAAACATGAGGCTGCACCTGGCTTTTGCGTTTTGCATGCTTTCCAAAGTAGATTGTTTTCGGACAGGTATTGCAGAATGTGGTATAAAAAGCTTCCAGGCTTTCATAAGGCTCCTCACTTTCAGGATTGATATCACTGTCATGATTTCCGGCAATTGCATAAATGGGGGCAGGGTATTGCTCAAAGGGTGTCAAGAACTGGCCGTCATATTGTGCTGCTTCGCCATAATGGTATACAATATCTCCCAGATGATATAAAAAAGCAGGTTGCTCGTTTGAGGCTGAATCCAGGTATTGAGCAGTCATTTGACCCACAACCTCTTGTTTATAACCAGGGATGTCCAGTCCTCCGGTATCACCAACCATATGAAAAATGAGTTTTTCATTTTTACCACAATTTCCAACGTTTAACCGGTATGGATAACTGCCGGAGGGTTGTGGTAAAGACTGGAACTTATGAGCGTCATCAATGCGCTCTGTTTTTAAAACAGCGCTGTATAAAACTTTTGTACTGATCATAACCATATGCTTGTGATTACAATAAAATTAAAGTACTGGTATTAAGGTAAAGCCGTACTGGTATTAAGGTATTGTTAAGTAATTGATAATTACTAACTATTCCGGTTTTAAAGTCAACTGTAATCCTTTTGTAATAAGTGATATATTCGATTGGCATTGTAATAATTAGAAAATTTTATTCTCTAATTTTGAAACTGAATTTTATAAATATCTTTATGAAACGTTTCCTCTTTATGGCTGCTGCGTTACTGATACTCAGCGCTTGTGATAACACTAAAATGCAGCTGAGGGCTCCTGCTGCTGAACAGACCGCCGCTAACACGTCAGTTGCTAAAACTGATACAGTTAAAGCAGATACGGTAAATGTCGATACCGGCAGCACCGCAGTAAAACGCTAAAAAACTTTTAGCGGCCTGACATAGGGTTGTCATCAGCTCCTTTTACCTTTGTTCCAACAAAAAGATAAAAAATGGAAAATCAAATCATCCCGTCGTTTTCAGTAATAGGAATCACGGTCAGAACCAGCAATGCTGCCGGCCATGCGGAAAAAGACATCCCTGAACTCTGGAACAAATTCCATTCGTCCAATATTGCTGCGCAGCTACCCGGACTGGTCAGTCATGATGTGTATAGCATTTATACGGCTTATGATGGCGACCATGCCCAGCCGTATACCACCTTGATCGGCTACCGGGTAGAGAACCTGGACCATATTCCGGAAGGGTTATCCGGCCTGCTCATTGAAGGCGGAACTTATCAGAAGCTTACAGTAAAAGGCAATTTGTTAAAAGGGCTTGTGTTTGATGCCTGGCTGGAGATTTGGAATGCTGACATCCCAAGGGCATATACTGCTGATTTTGAGGTTTACGGAGAGCAAGCGCTAAACCCGGAAAATGCCGAAGTTGACATTTACCTGTCCGTTACAGCTTAGGCCCACCGTAAACAGTTCCCGTAACCACAGCCGGTTGTTCAAATTGTAAAAATATTATTCCGCAGGGCTTTAAATAGCAATCGTTAAATATCTTTTACTAAGTTTGAATATACTAACTCATTTAATTTATGATAAAATTGAATAAATCTGCAGGTCTTGCTGTAGTTGCCGGAACTGTACTTACGATGGCAGCATGTAACGGTCCGGGCATTAAAACTGCTGACCTTTATTCGGGGGTTGTCCTTAAAAATATGGATACGACAGTAGCTCCCGGCAATAATTTTACGGCCTATGTGAATGGTGCCTGGATGAAAAACACCAAAATTCCTTCAGATAAAGCTTCCTTTGGCGCGATGGCCATTATAAACGATAAAGCCCAGGATGATGTGAAGGCCATCATAGAAACTGCAGCCAAGATTAAGGCTAAGGAGGGTTCAGAAGCGCAAAAGATAGGAGATTTTTACGAGTCTTACCTGAATATGAAAGTGCGCGATTCGATTGGCCTGAGCCCGCTTGCTGCCGAATTTAAGAAGATTGATGCGCTGGGCACAAATAATGATCTTGCAGGTTATTTTGCTTATGCCAATAAATTGGATTTTAAGATCCCTTTTAGCCTGGGCGTGATGGAGGATTTTAAAGATCCGAAAAAATATATGCTATACAGCTGGCAGGGTGGACTGGGCTTACCAGACCGCGATTATTATTTGCTTAAGGATGCGAAATCAGCAGAGATTCGTGATCAATACCTGTTGCATGTAGAAAACATGCTGAAGATTGCAGGCATAGCAGATGCAAAGGCTAAAGCCAGCCAGATCATGGCTTTGGAGACATTGCTGGCTGCCAAACAGATGAAAAAGGAAGATACCCGGAACATCGCGGCTTTGTACAATAAATATGCAGTAAAAGACCTGAATAAACTATTGCCGGATTTTGACTGGAATATGCTGCTGAGTGCGGGTGGTATCAAAGGTGTGGACAGTTTGGTGGTTACGCAGGTAGCCTATACCAAAGAGCTGAGTGCTATCCTGAAAAATACACCTCTGGATACCTGGAAAACCTATCTGAAATGGGGCGTCATTACCGCTTCTGCAAGTACATTAAATACGGCACTGGATCAGGAAAACTTTAATTTTTATGGAAAAACCCTGCGGGGTATCAAAGAACAAAAACCACAATGGCGGCGTGCGGTTGATGTAGTGAACGACAATCTGGGCGAAATGGTGGGCAAATTATATGTTGAAAAACATTTTCCTGCAGCAGCCAAAGAACGCATGGTGAAATTGGTAGCCAACCTTTTAAAAGCTTACGAAGTGAGTATTCAAGAGCTGGACTGGATGAGCCCGGAAACTAAAAAGCAAGCCCTGATAAAGATCAGCAAGTTTACGCCTAAAATAGGCTACCCTGATAAATGGAGAGATTACAGTGCTTTAAAGGTAAGCAGGGGAGATCTTTATGGCAATAATGTACGGGCTACTGAGTTTGAGTACAACAGGACCATCAATAAGCTGGGTAAGCCGGTAGATCGCACCGAGTGGGGGATGAACCCGCAAACAGTGAATGCTTATTACAATCCACCTATGAACGAGATTGTATTTCCTGCAGCAATTTTACAGCCCCCTTTCTTTGACAGAAACGCAGATGATGCCGTAAATTATGGCGGTATCGGTGCGGTGATCGGACATGAGGTTGGTCATGGCTTTGATGACCAGGGCAGCACTTTCGATGGCGACGGGGTGATGCGCAACTGGTGGACCAAGAAAGACAAGGAAGAATTTAAAAAAAGGACCAATGCATTGGTTGCACAATACAATGCGTTTAAGGTATTTCCTGACCTCCATGTGAATGGGGATTTTACTCTTGGCGAAAACATTGGGGACCTGGGCGGTTTAAGTATTGCATTAAAGGCTTATAAGGCCAGCTTAAACGGAAAGCCAGCACCTGTGATGGACGGTTTTTCAGGCGAACAAAGGGTGTTTATTGGCTGGGGGCAAGCCTGGCTAAATAAAGCTACAGAAGAGGCCTTAAGAACTCAGGTGGGAACAGATCCACATGCTCCGGCTAAGTTCCGGGTAAATGGTGTGGTGAGGAATATCCCTGAGTTTTATACCGCCTTCCATGTAAAGCCAACTGATTCCTTATACCTTGCTCCTGAGAAAAGAGTAAAGATCTGGTAAAGCAAAGGCCTGTTCATCATTGATGAACAGGCCTTTGCTTTAAATGTTATCCAGCTTAGCTGCTGATGTAGCTCTCCAGCTGGGAAATGGTCTGCTTCTGATCTTCAATAATGAATTTTACCACGTCACCGATAGATACCATTCCTAAAAGTACGTTTTCCTGCATTACCGGTAAGTGCCTGATGTGCTTGTCTGTCATAATGCCCATGCAAAACTCTATGCTGTCCGATGGCAGCACCGTAATGGGATGGGCTGTCATCACTTCATTTATAACGGTTTCGGCCGAAGATTTTCCATGCAAAATAATCTTTCTGGCGTAATCACGCTCCGTAAAAATTCCCAGCAGCCGATCCCCCTCCAGTACAAGCAAGGCACTGATGTTTTTTTCCATCATTACTTTTAAGGCATCTAAAACTGATGAATTTTCTGCTACAGCGAAAATTTGTGCCGATTTGGTGCTGAGTAATTGTTGTACCGTTTTCATAAAGAATTCATATTTAGCTGATTAAATTTAACTAAAAAAAATGAATTTCAATAATCTCTCTGCAAAAACATTAATTTAAAGTATAGATAAAATTTCATCCACATATTTCCGGTCATTGGCCAGTCTTGGTACTTTGTGCTGCCCGCCCAGTTTGCCTTTAGATTTTAACCAGTTGTAAAATGTATTGTAAGGGGCATTGTGCACTTTTGGCCGGCGCAGGGCCAGGTCTTTGAAACGCTTGGCATCGTAATCAGAATTTACTTCCCTTAAGGTTTGATCCAATACATCCACAAAGCGTTCAAAATCATTGGGCTGCTGGTCAAATTCGATGATCCATTCATGACCACCTACTTCTTCCCCTTTAAAATAGATGGGGCAGGCCGTATAATCTTTAAATACGGCTCCTGTTTCGGTACAGGCCTTACAAATGGCCTGTTCGGCATTGTCAATGATCACTTCCTCGCCAAAAGCATTGATGAAATGTTTGGTACGACCGGTAATTTTTATCCGGTACGGAAAAAGACTGGTAAACTGGACTGTATCGCCAATCATATAACGCCACAGACCGCCGTTTGTAGAAATGATAATGGCATAATTCTTATGCAGTTCAACTTCCTCCAGCGATAAGGTACGTGGATGTTTCTCCTCCAGGTGTTCCAACGGCAGAAATTCATAGTAAATTCCATAATCCAGCATCAGCAGCATCTCATCTGAATTTACCTCATCCTGTATGCCAAAGAAGCCTTCAGAAGCATTGTAAGTTTCCAGGTAATACATTTCCGCTGAGGGGATCAGCTCTTTGAACTGTTCCCGGTAAGGCTTAAAATTAACGGCTCCATGGATGTAAAGTTCCAGGTTGGGCCACACTTCAAGTAAATGCTTTTTTCCGGTTATTTCCAGCACCTTTTTTGCCAGTACTATTGTCCAGGTAGGCACCCCGGCAATATTGGTTACATTTTCTTTAATGGTCGCCTCGGCCATCTTTTCCATTTTTTCCTCATAGTTGTCCATAAGGGCAATAGAAATATTCGGTGTGCGGTAATACTCGGCCCATACCGGTAAATTTTTGATCAGTACCGCCGAGAGGTCTCCGTAAAAGGAATCCTCATTGAGCTGGTTGATCTGATGGCTTCCTCCAAGTACCAGGCCTTTTCCGGTCAGGATCTGGTTGTCGGGCCTGTTGTTACAAAAGATAGACAGCATGTCTTTACCACCTTTAAAATGGCACTCCTGCAAAGATTCTTCAGACACGGGAATAAATTTACTCCTGTCGCTTGTTGTTCCGGATGATTTGGCAAACCACTTGATCTCTGAAGACCAGAGGATGTTTTGCTCCCCTTTCAGCATCCGTTCTATGTAAGGTTTTAAAGTATCATAATTCTGAATGGGTACCCTTTCTTTAAACTGCTGTGGCGAAAGGATTGACTGATAATCATACTTCAGCCCCCATTCGGTATGTTCTGCGCTGGATATCAGTTTGTGAAACCATTCTTCCTGCACATCGTGTGGATATTTCATGAAAAGCTCGATCTGGTGAACGCGCTTTTTCATGTACCATGTAAAAATTGAATTTACAATTGCCATCTGTTGGTTTTGAATAAAGACTATAACTGTTTTTTGCGCAATACGAAGTTCGAGCCAAGATAAACCCGCCTTACCATTTCATTGGCCGCAAGCACCTCCGGCGTGCCCGATTCCAATATTTTACCTTCAAAAAGCAGGTAGGCCCTGTCTGTAATTGACAAGGTTTCCTGTACGTTATGATCTGTGATCAATATCCCAATGTTTTTGTTTTTAAGTTTATAAACTATAGTCTGGATCTCCTCTACTGCAATCGGATCTACCCCTGCAAAAGGCTCATCCAGTAAAATAAAGTTCGGACTTGCGGCCAGGGCCCTTGCGATCTCTGTCCTTCTGCGTTCTCCTCCGGAAAGCAGGTCACCCCTGTTTTTACGTACTTTATGTAAACTAAATTCTGTGATCAATTCTTCCAGCTTCTCATGGCGTTCTTCCCTGCCCATCTTTGTCATTTCCAAAATGGCCATAATGTTGTCTTCAACCGAAAGCTTCCTGAATACCGATGCTTCCTGGGCCAGGTAGCCTATACCTTTCTGCGCCCTGCGGTACATCGGATCTTTGGTGATGTCATGTTCGTCTAAATAAATGGTGCCTTCATTCGGCTTGATCAAGCCAACAATCATATAGAATGAAGTTGTTTTGCCTGCGCCGTTTGGCCCAAGCAAGCCCACAATTTCACCTTGGCTTACACTAAATGAGACGTCATTAACAACAGTTCGCTGCTTGTATTTTTTTATGAGATGCTCAGCTCTTAATATCATTTATAATTACGAATTACGATTTGCGATTTTTTACGATTGTAGATTTGCTCAATCCAGTTTAATGGCTTTAATGTTCAATTGTAAACGTTTTTGTTCTTTCCATACATTCTCTTCAATTGTATAACAAACAGAAAAAGGCCGGTTTGGTTGTAGCAAGTGTTCATATTCTTCAGCCATTCCAAAACCTATACAATCAAAAATAGCTGAATTTTGTTGTTTTATGGTTAATTTTAAATGTTTTGTGCCCACAACAAATGAGCTGCCTGCTAAAATTACTTCATGACTTACAAATACCGGAGCCAAATTATGTGGGCCAAAGGGTGCCATTTGTGCAATGATCCGCTGAAATTTTCCATCTATCTGTGACAGCCTGATTTCATTATCTATGCCAATTTCAGGGCAAAGCAGGTTTTCGGTAATGGTTGCCGCTACTATGCTTTCAAAGCGATCTGTAAAAGAATCCATATCCTCTGCCTTTATCGTTAAGCCAGCGGCAAATTTATGTCCGCCAAACTGCACCAGCAAATCTTCGCAACCCAGAAGGGCCTCATACAGATCAAAGCCGGCTACAGAACGGGCAGAACCGGTAAGCAAGCCATTCGATTTTGTCAGCACCACTGTAGGACGGTAATATTTTTCTATTAGTCTGGACGCCACAATACCTATTACCCCTTTATTCCAGCTCTCATGGTAAACAACGGTGGTCCTTTTATTCATCAGGATCTCACATTCACCTATCAAGGCCAGGGCCTCTGCAGTCATGTTCTGGTCTGATGTTTTGCGTTCGGTATTTTGGAGGTTAATCAGTAAACTCTGTTCCTGGGCAAGGCTGTCCTCGGTACACAGCAGCATTTTCACTGCCTGGTTGGCATGGTCCATGCGTCCGGCGGCGTTAATGCGTGGGGCCAGGGTAAATACCACATCTGTAAGGCTGTAATTTTTATTTTTGCCCGATATGTCCATCAAGGCCTTCAAACCCATGCAAGGCCGGGTATTCAGCTTAACCAGGCCATGATAAGCCAGTATCCTGTTCTCGTCCGCTACCGGAACAATATCCGCGGCAATGCTTACCATTACCAGATCCAGGTAACGTTCATACTGTTCTGCAGGCAGGTCATGTCGCAGGCAATAGGCTTGGGCAAGCTTAAATCCAATGCCACAGCCAGCCAGTTCTTTAAAAGGGTAAGGGCAATCCTTGCGTTTTGGATCAAGAATGGCCGCTGCCGCCGGCAGCTCCTCTCCGGGTAAATGGTGGTCACAGATGATAAAGTCTATACCTAAGGTATTTGCATAAGCTATTTTGTCGTTAGATTTGATCCCGCAATCCAGTGCAATGATCAGGCTGAAACCATTTTCCCTGGCAAAATCTATTCCTGTTGTAGATATGCCATAACCCTCTTTGTGCCTGTCGGGGATATAATAAGCAATTTCTGCCGTAAACTGGCTAAAAAAACTGAAAGCAAGCGCTACCGAAGTCGTACCGTCCACGTCATAGTCGCCGTAAACCAATATTTTTTCCCCGCTACCGATTGCCCTGTCAATACGTCCTATGGCTTTATCCATGTCCTTCATTAAAAAGGGATCATGTAACCTGGCCATATCAGGTCTGAAATATTCCTTTGCCTCCTCAAAAGAGGAAATCCCCCTTTGCACCAGTATCTGGGCTAAACTTTGATCTATATTTAACGTTTGCGCAAGCAGCTCGGTTGTCTCTTTATTGCCCTGTACAGCTTGAACCCATCTTTTCTTCATCTAATTATAATGCTATTACTTCATGCAGGTTCCATATCTTTGCAATGATTCGTAAATATATCATTAATTAATAACTACGCCATTGCAAGTTTTCACTTTATACGAGGGGTCTTATTCTGTAGCTGCCGATAAAAAGTTTATTCCGTTTAACCCGGAAACAGACGATCCAAAAAGCAGACCAGCTTCTTTGTTTGTTCATATTCAGCCCTTCCTTGTCCAGTTAAAAGATTCACTTTTACTGTTTGATACCGGCCTGGGGTATCGTAATGATCAGGGGAAGTTGATTTTGCATGAAAACATAAAAAAGGCAGGCTTTGACCCCGACGATGTAAACATGGTACTCATGTCACATCTCCATTTTGATCATTCCGGCGGTATGATCAACTATGTGGATGATAATATGGAACTCAGTTTCCCCCATGCCAGTTATGTCATACAAAGGGGAGAGTGGGAGAGTGCGTTTACCAGTCCTTCCTCCTCCTATAAAACGGAAATATTTGATTTCCTGCAGCGCAACGCCCAGCTTACTTTTATTGAAGGTTCGGGGCAGCTGACGCCCGAGATCAGTTATGAACTGACTGGTGCCCATACGCCTTTCCACCAGGTCTTTTTACTGGATGACGGCAACGATAAAGTTTTTTTTGGAGGAGATGTCTTGCCAGAGCCTGAAGAGCTGCTCAGGAAATTTATTGCAAAATATGATTTTGACGGTCGTAAAGCGATGGAGCTTCGTGAAGAATTCGGAAAAAGGGCAGCAGCCGAGCATTGGAACTGCCTGTTTTATCATGGCAAAACAAAAGCTTCCGGTTACGTAAGCTTAACAGAGGGGCAGTTTAAGATCTCCTAGTTTTTATTGACCGAGTAAATTAAAAAGCTCTATTAACCTTTCTATAGAAAGGGGTTTAGAAATGAATCCCTTTACTTTTGCATAGGTTTTGGCCTTTTCTATATCATTTTCATAAACCGAAGAAGACAGCATATACATGTCTACCCTTTTTTCGATATTTAGCTCTTCATAAGTGTCCAGAAACTCCCAGCCATTTAAAACAGGCATGTTGATGTCTATTAATATCAGGTGAGGAAAGGATTCCTGACCTAGTGTGGCTTTTAAATGATCTATGGCCAGTAAGCCATTTGCCTTGGATACCATATTAACATTGTATCCCGTTTTTTCTACAATCTTTTTGATAATGAAGATGTTGATGTCATCATCATCAATAACGAGAAGGTTAATTCTATTATCCATCATAAGGGTTGCTGGCTTTTAGCCAAAATATTTGCTGCTGTTATAAAGTTATGAAATATGTCTGTAATTATTTTAACTGATAAACATTTATTTTATCAATAAAAAAAGCCATTATTAATAATGGCTTTTTAATAATTAATACAAGTGTACCTATTTTTTCGCGATCAGTTTGATGGAAAGTTCAAAATCATCGTAAATCATTTTGTCGCCTATGTCCGGGAACATGCCTTTAGACCTGAATTTAATGCCAAATTTAGTCCTGTCTACCACTACTTTATCTGCGGTAGCAGTTACCGTCCCATCTGCATTCCATACCACAGCTGCAGGGAAAGTGATGGAATTGGTTATTCCTTTTATGGTCAGGTCGCCTGTTACATTTACCTGATTTCCAGATCCGGCAGCAACTTTTTTAATTACAAAGCTGGATGTCGCAAATTTATCAACACCAAAAAAGTCATCTGCTTTTAAGTGTCCTTCCAGTTTCTCACTTTTATCGGCATCCTTTATCGTGGCCATGTTGATGGTAAAATTTCCACCTGCCAGTTTTTTACCCTCAAACTGCAAATTGCCCGATTGAAGATTAATGCTGCCGTTGTGGCCGCCTGTTACTTTTTTAGCTACCCATGTTAAGGTAGATTTTTCTACATCAACTTTATACGTTACCGGCTTTAACACCGGTGCAATAAAGGCCGAGGAAGTAATTACTACAAGTAGTAATGCCAATGAGCTGAGTTTTAATTTCATTCTTTATGTTTTTGATGCAAGATAGGTTTTTTGATGTATTTATGCTACAGGTTCTTCCAGGTAACTTTCAATTGGCGGACATGCACAAACCAGTGACCTGTCTCCAAAGGAATCGTTAACCCTGCCTACTGATGGCCAGAACTTATAGGCCGCAACATAAGGCAAAGGAAATGCCGCCGTTTGTCTGCTGTAAGCATGGGTCCATTCGTCGCCTGTTACTACAGCCGCAGTATGTGGTGCATTTTTTAAGGGGTTGTCTGTTTTGTCCAACCCACCCTGCTCCACTAAAGCCATCTCCTTGCGGATCGCGATTAAAGCATCGCAGAAACGGTCCAGCTCATGCTTGGGTTCACTTTCCGTAGGTTCAATCATTAAGGTCCCCGCAACCGGGAAAGATACTGTTGGTGCATGAAAACCATAGTCCATTAAACGTTTGGCAATGTCAACCACTTCAATTCCATAGCTTTTGAAACCTCTGCAATCCAGGATCATCTCATGTGCGCAACGCCCGTTTGCTCCCGAATACAAAACGGGGTAATGCTGCTCCAAACGCGCTTTCATGTAATTCGCATTTAAAATCGCATACCTGGTGGCATTGGTAAGCCCTGTAGACCCCATCATGGCAATATAGGCATGTGAGATAATCAATATTGATGCAGAACCCCAGGGTGCAGAAGATACGGCATGAATAGATTTTTCGTTATTGATGTCCACTACAGCATGACCCGGAAGGTAAGGCATCAGGTGTTTTGCCACACCAATCGGGCCCATGCCCGGGCCACCACCACCATGGGGGATACAGAAAGTTTTATGTAAGTTCAGGTGACAAACATCCGCACCGATATTCCCGGGGCTGGTCAACCCAACCTGTGCATTCATATTTGCACCGTCCATATAAACCTGTCCGCCATTTTCATGGATGATGCTGCAGATGTCTGCAATACTTTCTTCAAACACACCATGAGTAGAGGGGTAGGTCACCATCAGGCAGGATAGATGGGCAGCATGTTCTTCAGCTTTAGCTTTTAAATCTGCCACGTCGATATTCCCGTTTTCCATTGATTTAACAATCACGATCTTCATTCCTGCCATTGCAGCAGAAGCCGGATTGGTTCCATGTGCAGAAGAAGGAATGAGTGCAATGTTACGGTGCGCATCGCCGCGATCATTATGGTAAGCCCTGATGACCATCAATCCTGCATATTCGCCCTGTGCCCCGGCATTTGGCTGTAAGCTCATGGCCGCGAAGCCAGTGATTTCACTCAGCCATTTATCGAGCTCATTAAATACTGTATAGTAACCTAGAACCTGGTCTGCAGGTGCAAATGGATGGATCCCACCAAACTCCGGCCAGGTAACCGGGATCATTTCAGTGGTTGCATTGAGTTTCATGGTACATGATCCCAGGGCAATCATGGAATGACAAAGGGAAAGATCTTTGGTTTCCAGTGATTTGATATAACGCAACATCTCGTGTTCCGAGTGGTGCGCATTGAATATCGGATGGCTTAAATAAGCAGATTGACGCTGTAAGGCCGCAGGAATTACAGTCTGTACATTTTTTTCATCTGCCAGTTCCACAGCATCCGCTGCTATGGCCTTTACTTTTGAAAAGATTTTGGTCAGCAGTTTAATGTCTTCAACCGAGGTGGTCTCATCCAGCGCAATGGTCACCGTATTTCCGTTGTAGTGCAGGTTCAGCTCATTGTCTAAACATTCTCTGTGGATAGAATCTGCAAGGTCACCAAGGTCCAGCTGTATGGTGTCAAAATAAGCTTTATTCAGTTGTTTGTAGCCAATCTTCTCCAGTGATCTGGCCAGCGTAACCGTCAGGCCATGCGTACGTTCTGCAATCAGTTTCAAACCTTTTGGGCCATGATATACGGCATAAAAGCCAGCCATGATCGCCAATAAGGCCTGTGCAGTACAAATGTTTGAAGTGGCTTTGTCCCTGCGGATATGCTGCTCCCTGGTTTGTAATGCCATACGCAAAGCGTAATTGTTGTTGCTGTCTATAGTGACACCAATAATACGACCCGGGATGGAACGTTTGTATTCATCTTTAGTTGCAAAATAAGCAGCATGGGGCCCGCCAAAGCCCATAGGTACACCAAAACGCTGAGTGGTTCCCACTACTACATCCGCTCCCCATTCTCCCGGAGGAGTCAGTAAGGTCAGGCTCAGCAGATCAGCTACAACCGTTACCTTAACATTTTGATCATGTGCTTTCTGTGCAAAACCCGTATAGTCAAATACTTCACCATTGCCGGCAGGATATTGGATAATGCCGCCAAAAAACTCTCCATTCAGCTCAAACGACTGATGGTTGCCAATTACCAGTTCAATCCCGTAAGGATTGGCCCTTGTTTTTAAAATATCTATGGTTTGAGGAAACAACAGTTCAGATACAAAAAATTTCGTCGCCTGCTGGTTCTTTTTTAAGCTGTATTGCATAAACATAGCTTCCGCTGCAGCTGTACCTTCGTCCAGTAAAGATGCATTGGCAATTTCCATCCCGGTAAGGTCAATCACCATGGTCTGGAAATTTAATAAAGCCTGCAAACGGCCCTGCGCAATCTCGGCCTGGTATGGTGTGTACTGGGTATACCATCCCGGGTTTTCCATTACGTTCCTTAATATTACTCCGGGCGTAGTGGTATTGTAATAACCCTGTCCAATATAAGATTTGAAAACTTTATTTAAAGAAGCCGTTTGTTTTAAAGCCGCAAGGTAATCTTTTTCAGATTTTGCCTCAGGTAAATTCAATGGCTGTTTTAACCTGATCTTTTGAGGAACCGTTTGTTCAATCAGTTCATCAATCGTAGCAAGGCCAATGGTGTGTAACATGGCATCGGTATCCTGCGTGTTTGGGGCAATGTGGCGGTCTTTAAAGTCCTCTTTGTAATAAATATCTAAGCTCATGGAGTCTATGAATAAAAAGTTGCGCAAAGGTAATAAAAAATACCCTTAGCTTCAGTTAAAAAAAACTGCATGAACTTTTAATAGTTGCGGTTTACTCGCCCGTAACAGCCCAGCCAGACTCCTTTTTGTATTTCAGCTTATAGGTTTTAGTAATGAAATTACTGCCCGTGTTTTGGTCCTTATAAAAAACGGTGAAAGCATTTTTTACTTTTTTGAGCATTACCGTAACTTTTGCTGTTTTATTACTGCTTTTGTCAACACTAACTGGCTTGTCTTCATCCTGGGCATATTCGATTACTTTCAGTGTCGCCTTGTTTTGTTCCTGCTTCAGTACGTAAGGTTTCGATTTATCGGTCAGGCTGATCTGGTATACATAAGCACTGTCTTTGGACAGGAATTTTTTCTTCTGTTCCTGCAGTTCCATAACTACAAAACCTTTGTCCTGCAGATCTTTGTAACTGGCCAGGGCTGCTTTATCGTTTTTGCTTTTAAATTTAACTTCTCCCAATTCCAGCTGTTGTGTCTCATAAACCGGGTTTGCTTTCAGGTAATCACTTACCAGATCAGTTGCTGCACTTTGGTCTAAAACTGCATTATTACTGCAGGCGGCAATAAGAATTGTGAAGAGCAAATATACCGGGATCAATTTTTTCCTGTTCATAAATTAAGGCTTAATGTTGTTTTAACTGCTTTAAATACATTTGTATGGTATTCTCCAGCCCTAAATAGAGCGCATCACTGATCAGCGCGTGGCCTATACTCACTTCCAGCAAACCAGGTATGCTTTCTGCAAAATATTTCAGGTTATGCAGATCAAGGTCGTGACCCGCATTAATTCCTAAGCCCAGCTCATGTGCCTTATGTGCAGCCGCAACATAGGGTAAAACCGCCTTTTCCCGGTTTTCATAAAAGTTATGGGCATAAGCCTCAGTATAAAGTTCAATCCTGTCCGTACCTGTTTGCGCAGCGCCCTCAACCATTTCTACCACAGGATCTACAAAAATAGATACCCTTATCCCTGCAGATTTAAACAGGCCAACCATTTCCTTTAAATAATCCAGATGTTTGATGGTATCCCAGCCATGATTGGAGGTAATTTGTCCATCAGCATCAGGTACCAGGGTTACCTGTGCCGGTTTATTGGCCAATACAAGCTCCACAAATTTCTGTTCCCTGCAATTGCCCTCAATATTAAACTCTGTTGCAATTACAGCTTTTAAGTCATATACATCCTGGTAACGGATGTGTCTTTCATCAGGGCGGGGGTGCACGGTTATCCCTTCTGCACCGAAGCGTTCACAATCGAGTGCTACTTTTACCAGGTCAGGATTATTGCCGCCACGGCTATTGCGTAAAGTGGCTATTTTGTTGATATTTACAGAGAGTTTTGTCATGTAAACAAAGATAAAATAAATAACCTATGTCAATACGATCTCTATTTGTTTTTATAGCCCTGGTTGGTATTTGCAACTTAACTTATGCCCGGCAGGACAGCAGTATTTTTAAAGGCTATCCGGTTATCGCTCACGCCGATACTTTGTTTCACATCAAGAACAAGCTGGGCTCTCTGTCGGCCTCCGAAAGGGCACAGCGAACTTCCGGAAAAGTAGAAGCGCTCGCCGAGGATATGCTCTTTGTTCCAGATTCTCTCGTCACAGCAGACGATTCAACACTGGTGGCCATTGTTTATAAAGGTGATGTTTTGCTCAGCCTGTCTAAAGCTGATGCCGATTCGGTAAAGATGGACCAGAATATCATGGCAAAAGCTTACCAGGAAATCATGATCAACAACATCAAAACTTATAAAAATGAGACCAACTTAACCGAATTATTGAAACGGGCAGGCCTTGGTTTGCTCATCCTGATCGTTCTTGGGTTTTGCATTTATTTCCTCAACAAATACTCAAACCGCTTTAATGCATGGCTCCGCATTAAACTGCACCAAAGGATAGTTGGACTCAAAATTAAAAACTATGAACTGATCAACAGGCAAAATGAATTGCTGCTGATCAGCAAATTCCTGGGGCTGATCAAGCTCATCGTCATCATCGTACTGGTGTACCTTACTCTGCCCATTGTTTTCCGGCTTTTTCCCTGGACCAAACCCTGGAGCGACAGCCTCATCGGTTTTATACTTAACCCCTTAAAGAATATATTCAGTGCGATCATAGATTTTATCCCCAGCCTCATCACCATAGCTGTAATTGTAATTGTGTTCCATTACCTAAAAAAGGCGATCAAATTCCTTTCTGATGAGATTGCTGCCGAAAAATTAAAGATCAATGGTTTTTATCCGGACTGGGCAAAGCCAACCTTTAATATTGTACGCATTGTTTTGAATGCTTTTATGGTGGTGGTGATCTGGCCCTTTATTCCGGGTTCCAATTCTGAAATATTTAAGGGGGTTTCCGTGTTTTTAGGGCTTTTGATCTCCTTTGGTTCTTCCTCCGCCATCAGCAATGGTGTTGCGGGAATGGTGATCACCTATATGCGGCCGTTTAAAATTGGTGATGTTGTAAAAATTGGTGATACCACAGGTATTGTTCAGGAGAAATCCTTGCTGGTTACACGTATTTTAACACCTAAGAACGAGGTAATTACCATTCCAAACAGTGCCATATTAAACGGCAATACCGTAAACTACAGCAGTATGGCCAATCAGGACGGTCTGGTGCTGCACACAACAGTTACACTGGGTTATGACATTCCATGGGCAACAGCCCATGAACTGCTGATTAATGCGGCAATGACTTCAGAGGGGGTAATTAGAGAAAAAAGACCCTTTGTGCTGCAAACCAGCCTGGAAGACTGGTATGTTTCTTACCAGCTGAATGCCTATATTGATAACCCGAAAAAGATGCCTGCCATCTATTCTGAAATTCATAAAAACATCCATATTGCATTTGATGCTGCAGGGGTAGAGATCATGTCGCCACATTACCAGGCCATCAGAGATGGCAATGCCAGTACAGTCCCTGGCCCTGTGATCAATAAGGAATAAAATTACAGGTCAAAAAAAAAGATGCCGCCATTGGCTGCATCTTTTTTTAATTTTGGCCGGGCAAACCCGAATGAACTAGTATCTGTAAGCTTCCGGTTTAAACGGACCTTCCACAGGAACACCGATATAATCAGCCTGGTGCTGATCTAAAACATCAAGTTCTACCCCAATTTTAGCCAGGTGCAAGCGTGCAACCTTCTCATCTAAATATTTAGGAAGTACATATACTTTGTTCTCATATTTATCTGTATTGGTCCAAAGTTCCAACTGGGCCAATGTCTGGTTGGTAAAAGAGTTAGACATTACAAAGCTCGGGTGACCAGTTGCGCAACCTAAGTTTACCAGGCGGCCTTCAGCCAATAAAATGATGTCTTTGCCATCAATAGTATATAAATCTACTTGCGGCTTGATCTCTATTTTAGTATCGCCATAGTTCTTGTTTAACCAGGCAACGTCAATTTCATTGTCAAAGTGACCAATGTTACAAACGATCGCTTTATCTTTCATGGTTTTGAAGTGCTCAGCACGAACGATATCGCAGTTACCGGTAGTGGTTACAATGATATCAGCTTCTTTAACAGCTGTAGCGAATTTCTTCACTTCATAACCTTCCATTGCCGCTTGTAGTGCACAGATCGGATCAATTTCTGAAACGATCACACGTACACCTTGTGAACTTAAAGATTCAGCAGAACCTTTACCTACATCGCCATAACCTACTACAACAGCCACTTTACCAGCCATCATTACATCAGTTGCACGACGGATCGCATCAACCAATGACTCACGGCAGCCATATTTATTGTCAAACTTAGATTTGGTAACAGAATCGTTTACGTTGATTGCAGGTAAATGCAAAGTGCCATTTTTCATGCGCTCATACAAACGGTGTACACCAGTGGTAGTTTCTTCCGATAAACCTTTGATGTCCGCAATCAGTTCAGGGAACCTGTCAAACACCATATTGGTCAAATCACCGCCGTCATCTAAAATCATGTTTAATGGCTTGCGCTCAGGACCAAAATGTAAGGTCTGCTCAATACACCAATCAAAATCAGGCTCATTAAGGCCTTTCCATGCATAAACCTGGATACCTGCAGCAGCAATAGCAGCAGCAGCGTGATCCTGGGTAGAGAAAATGTTGCAGGATGACCAAGTCACTTCAGCACCAAGTTCTACCAGTGTTTCAATTAAAACCGCAGTCTGGATGGTCATGTGTAAGCATCCTGCAATGCGGGCACCTTTTAAAGGTTTCGATGGTCCGAATTCTTCACGCAATGACATTAATCCAGGCATTTCTGCCTCTGCCAGTCCGATCTCTTTGCGGCCCCATTCTGCCAGTGAAATGTCCTTAACTTTGTAAGGAACGTAAGTTGTCTCTACTGATGACATATTTTTTTATTTAAATGAGCTGCAAATTTACGACTATTTCTTTTTATTTATGGTAACAAAAAATTAAAGCTTGCAAAAGCATTACTGTATAAAGGTGGTATCTGTTGCAACAAAGGTCTTATTTTGAATTTAAATACTTAGCTTTAAAAACCAAACCAAACTTTTTTTATGACCAAAACGCTCTGTACACTTTCCATCTGCATATTTTTTTATACCGCCCTATTTGCCCAAGCCAGTAAAATAGACAGCTCCCAAATGCGTACCCTTCGCATCGATCCCGAAGCAGCCAGAGGTGCCACTGTTTCACAGCTTTTCGATGAAGTAAAATTTATTCCGCTGGAAACCACAAAAGAAAGCCTTTTCGGTTCCATCAGTCAGCTAGAGCTTACCAATAAATATTATATCATTTATGACTATGATACCAAGTCCATCTTAATCTTTACTAAAGATGGCAAGTATAAAAATAAGATCAGTTCAAGCAAAGTAGAGAAAGACCCTAACGATAAAGAAGACAAGAATTTTTATGGTTTTACCTTAACCAAGGAAAATAACGAACCCATTATCCAGGTTTATACCGGTCGTTATTTTCTCTATTTTAATTTGGAAGGTAAAATGCTCAGAAAAGTACTTTCCAAAGATCTGCCCTATGGCAATGCCTTTAAGTTTACAGATGGAACAACCATAAAGCAAGCCTATACGGATAAAAAGGATAAAGACAGTACCCAATATGAAATTGCATTGTTGAAAGATGATAAAGAGCTGGGCAAATATTTCCCTTATAACAAGAGCAGGTACAAGGAAGACCAGTTTTTTACTGCCGGTAACAACTTAACCGATTACGGGGTGCCGGATGAATTTTTCTGTCTCACGTTTTATGAATACAATATTTATAAGCTAAGCCCCAAAAGTCTGTCGCTGGCCTACCGGGTCATATTTCCGGCATCCAATTCTTTGCCGGCCGATTTCAAAACCAATCCTGTGTATAAAAATAAAAGGCAGGAGTTTTTTACAAAAAACCCTGCCGTAATTTATGCAGTAGGCAATCCATACCAGATAGGGGATAACCTTTTTTTTAAAACAGCCAGTTTTACATGGTCCAATAACAAAAAGAATGCATTGGTATATCATCTAAAGTCGGGCAGTATGACATCAATTAACCACCTCGAGCCAGATTCACTTTCCAGCTTCCTGCCGGTAACTGACGCCGGTTATTATTACGATTTTACGAACAAGGGCTTCCACAAGTTTGATGGCGGCTACTTTTATACCAGTTATTCCTCCCTGGCCATGTTTGCATTCAAAGAGCAGAATGAAAAGAGGAACCGGAAGTATAATGATGTTTTGAATCATTATTTTAAAACAAGCGACAAAAAAAGCAATCCAATTATTGTTCAGTTAAAACCCAAAAAAGGTTAGCGCTCTATGCGAATATTTTGTTCCTTAATTATCGCATCAATATTTATTCTAAATGTTATTGATGCCAGAGCGCAACATGCTTCAGTAAGTCTCGCAGCGAATGCAACCTATATTGGAACAACCAAAGGCATCGTGCGCGACACCGCACACAATTATGCGCTCAGGTCTGCAACAGTATCTGTTTATAAATCAGCAGACAGCTCCCTGCTCAGTTACCAGATTACCAATAACTACGGAGAATTTAACTTTAAAAACCTACCGGTAAATCTGCCCTTAAGATTAGAGGTAAGCCATGTGGGTTATCAGCTGCTCCGTAAAAACTTTACCATACCGGCCGCAAAAAATACCATAGACCTGCAAACTTTAATCATCAGCCCCAGGGATATTACGTTGAAAGATGTAGTCATCTCTGTGCCACCCATCAGTATGAATGGAGATACGCTGGAATTTAATGCGGCGGCTTTTAAACTCGACAGTAATGCCGTGGTAGAAGACCTTTTACGGAAAATACCCAATATTACCGTTTGGGGCGATGGACAGATCACCGTTAACGGCCGCGAGATCAAAAGTCTGCTGGTTAATGGCAAGCCGTTTTTTGATGGCGACATGAAAATAGCAACACAAAATATAGCCAAAAATGCGCTGGCGAAAATCCAGGTGTACAACACTGCCAAAAATGAAAGTAATCCACTGGATTCCACATTGGAAATGAACTTAAAGCTAAAAAAAGGTAAAGATATTGGCTATTTTGGAAAGATCGGGGTCGGGTACGGCACCAATGGCCGCTATGAAGCGGATGCAAATTTTAATATTTTCTCACCTAAAATGCAGATCGCTATTGTTGGTGCCAGCAACAACATCAATAAACTAGCCAGCAATGCCAGAACGTTGGTCTCCAACAGTACCTTTAAAGGTACAGGTGCCAATATAGACTACCAGCCCGACTTCCGGTCATCGGGTATCACCAGGCCTGTTGCGGCGGGCGTCACTTTCAACTATAATTTTGTCGAAAAGCCAACTTACAATAATAGAAGTACGTTTAAAGCCGATTACTTTTTGATCAACAAGCATACCGATGAAATTTCTGAAACCAAAACCACCACATCGGTAAACAGTACGGATCAGATTTTTGAAAACAGCAACCGTACAAATACAGCTATCGCTACCGATCAGCGGTTCTCTTCAGATTATGATTGGGCAAAAGAAAGCCATAGTATGAAGTTTACGAACTCTTTAAGCCTGAATCAAGGAGAGAATACCAGTCAAACCTTCCGGACAGCAGGCAACCCAGATCAGGCACTAACCAGCACCAATAATGCTTTTAACGAGAATAATTTTAAAAATACCAGTTTTAAGCTGGACGGAAAATATCAGTTTTCGCAAAGCAACTGGAGGCCCAAACAATTGCTCAGGCAATTTAATGCTACCTATGCTTTAGCCGTCAATGATAAAGAGAACCAGCGCTTAAATCTCACTGAGTTTATATCCTATACCAATCCCGCCGACAACAGGAAGTTTAACCGTAAATACAGCACCAAAAGCAATGCTATAAGCCAGCAGCTCGATGTTGAGTTTCCGGCTTTAAAACAATTGTTTTTTGGAGATAAAAATCTGGCCGGGCTGGATTTTTCCATTTCCAATAAATTCAATGTGCGATCAGATAAAGGCCACAACCAGGTTGAAGATTTTAATGCTGTTACCAATACTTATGAAGGCAACAGCTACCTCAACAATCAGGTGCAAACACATATACTGGATGAAACACCAGGGTTGTCGATTCGCCGGATGTTTTATAGCCGCTTAGCCAATCGTTACCAGAAAAGCCTGAACCTTAGTTTCTCTCCAAAATTGAATTTTATCTATCAGGATAACCAGTCACAAAAGTCATTTCAGAATATCAGGCGAAGTTATCATAATATTTTACCTGATGCTTCGGTGGATTATTCTAATAGTCAGTTCGGCGAGCATTACCGTACTTATCGCTTAAATTTTACCACCGTTATCCGCATTCCTGGCATACAACAGCTGGCACCTTTGGTAGATAGTACCAATCTGTATCATTTGCAGCGGGGCAATGTCAACTTACGTGAAATGGCCGATAAAAGCATTTCTTTTAATTTCAATCATTACGATCAGACAACAAAGAATACACTAAACTACAACGCTTCGGTTACAGCCGGGATGATTGACCGCAATATTGTAGATAGCATATTGATTGATGCTGACAACAGAAGAACAGTTTACCTGGTAAACGCTAATGGGAATAAATACCTTAATTTTTTCGGTAGCGTCCAGAAAGCTTTTAAGTTTAAAACTACTGAGCTGCAGATCAGGTTGAACAGCTCCCTCAATACCACCAGAAATCCGGGCTATACCAATGGTATTTTTACCTTTTCCAATAATCTGAACACCAACTCATCGGCAAACATCAACTACACCTATAAAAGCTTTCTGGCACTTGCCGTCGGACAAAATTATTCCACCTACCACACAAAACAAAAAGCATTTAATACCCAATACAGTGGCAAAAATATATCAAGCAGCTTAAGTAGCAGTTATAATGTGACCAAAAAGTTCACCTTAAACAGCAACATCACCTTTAATACCAGTTCCTCCTCCGGATCAGAAGCTGTCAATTTTACCATTTGGAATGCCAGTGCAATCTACAGGTTCCTGAAAGGGAACAATGCCGAGCTTAAATTTTCTGCACTTGATTTGTTGCATCAAAACAACAGTGTCATCAACTACGGTTATGCCAACAGTTTTACGGTGGGTACGCAAAATGTTTTGCAGCAGTATTTCATGACCACATTGTCCTATTACCCAAGGCGCTTTGGAAAGAAGGAAGTTAAGCCTCCAAAGTAATTTAATGGTAAAAACTGTCTCCCTTTCCTGCTAGCCCTTTGATGCTAACTGCAAGTGCTGTACCTTTGTATCATAAAGAAGAAATAAACAAACATTTAAAGATATGTATCCAGAATATTTAGTAGAACCAATGCGTGCAGAGCTTACAAATGTAGGTTTCCAGGAGTTAAAAACTGCAGCAGATGTAGACAACGCCATCACCGGCGAAGGAACTGTGTTTGTTGTCGTAAATTCAGTTTGTGGTTGTGCTGCGGCCAATGCACGTCCGGCAGCAAAACTTGCTGCGGCCAATGAAAAACATCCTGATAAACTGGTAACTGTTTTTGCAGGAATGGAAAAAGAAGCAGTTGATCAGGCAAGAAGTTATATGATGCCTTTCCCTCCATCTTCGCCAGCTATGGCATTATTTAAAGATGGCAAACTGGTTCACATGATTGAGCGTCACCAGATTGAAGGGCGTCCGGCCCAAATGATTGCGGATAGCCTGATCGGCGCGTTTGATCAGTATTGCTAAGCTGAGCAACAAATTATTGAAATAAGGGCTGCAATCACAAATTGCAGCCCTTATTGTTCCTAGGGATTTCGAAAATTGAGGAAGAACAATTTAAATCGTTACCGGCTCCTCCTTGCCATTATGGCAACTCACACAAGAAATGTTAACCCACTTTCCTTGTTTATCCTTTTCACATAAAAGCGCTCAAGCTTACAACCGTAGCTAATAATATCTAAAACGTAACGGTCTTTTTATACTGCATAAGAGAGATTTGATACAGCAATTTTAAAAATCTTTATTGAGCAACTTCTCCAGTTCCCCAAAAGACACATTCATCCTTACCCGACCCTGCTTCGCATACGCAATTTCCCCGGTCTCTTCAGAAATGATCACTGCAACCGCATCTGTAGTTTCAGAAACCCCGATGCCTGCCCGGTGCCTTAAACCGAACTGGGGCGGTAATTTATCATTATCCGTCAGCGGTAAAATACAGCTGGCACTTTTGATCTTGTTTTCTGCAATGACCACAGCCCCATCATGCAGGGGGCTGTATTTCTGGAAAATGCTCTCCAGTAAACGCTTGGAGATCTTGGAATCTATAATTTCACAACTGTTCGCAAAAAGCTGGTCATCGTAAAACTTAACAAAAACAATCAGCGCACCCGTTCTTGATTTTTTCATGCTCTTACAAGCATCAATAATGGGCTTGATCCTGATCAGGTTATTCTGTTCGATGTTCTTGCTGCCAAACAGATAGCCCCACCAGGCTTTATTCTGTTGTAAAAAAGTATTCTTACCGATCAGCAGCAGGAAGCGCCTGATCTCCGGCTGAAAAATGACGATCAGGGCAATGATCCCCACATTCATGAACTGGTTGATGATGGTTGAGAGCAGTTCCATATTCAGCGCCTTAACCACCCAGTGAATCACCAGTATGATCACCATCCCCAGTAAAAGATTTACCGCAAGTGTATTTTTAATGAGGTTATAGATGTAATAAATGATCAGTGCGACAAGAATAATGTCTACCACATCCGTAAAAGATACCCTGAGAAAATCGAAGTCCAAGCTTTTCATCTATGCCAAGTTAGGAAAATTAACCATATTATTGTTCCAGTGTTTTCTGTACCAGTGCCACACATTCAGCCGCAGCTTTTACATCGTGCACCCTTAAAATATTGCTCCCTTTCAGCAGGGCCATGGTGTTTAATACCGTAGTTCCGTTTAATGCCTGTTCTGGCCCTTCACCCAAAAACTTATAGATCATGGACTTCCTGGAAAGCCCCGCTAAAACCGGCAGTTCAAAAATGTCAAGCTCCTGCAGCTGTTGTAACACCAGGTAATTCTGGTCTAAGGTTTTGGCAAAGCCGAAACCAGGATCAAGAATGATATCTGTAACCCCCAGCTTTTTAAGACGGGATACCTTATCTGCAAAATAATCCAGCATTTCCAGCATCAGGTTGGCATAAACCGTGTGTTGCTGCATGGTTTGCGGTGTACCCTTCATGTGCATGATGACATAAGGCACACCCAGATCTGCTACTGTTTCAAACATACCTTCATCCATATTGCCCGCCGAAATGTCGTTGATGAGCTGTGCACCGGCTTCAACAGCCGCCCTTGCTACCCCTGCCCGAAAAGTATCAACCGATAACAATGCTTCCGGAAAGGCTTTGCCAATCGCCTCAACTGCAGTAACCACCTTTTCCGTTTCTTCCGCCGCAGTCACATCCCTGGCGCCTGGTCTGGAAGAATAGGCCCCGATATCGATAAATTTACCCCCTTCATCAAGGATGGTCGCTGCCCGTTCTAAAACCTGCTCAACCGTACTGAGGCGGCTTTTGCTGTAAAAGGAATCATCCGTCAGATTGAGGATGCCCATGATCGCCGGACTAGCCAGATCGACCAGTTTGCCACTCAGGTTTAGTGTTGTCTTTCGGTTTAAAAATGTATCTTTAGCCATTGTTTCCATGCAAACTTAGATAAAAATTGTTGGTCTATGGAAACCGGATTGAACTAAATATGATAATTGTTTTGGCAACGAATACAGCTCAGGAATTTGACTCGGTAATAGCGGTTTGTAAATCGCTTTTTTTAAAGAAAACAAAAGACTATGGCACAGCCTGGCGCATCTTACGTCCTGCTTCCATTACAGACCAGATCTTTATCAAGGCCCAGCGCATCCGTACACTGGAAGAAAAAAAGGTCTCTAAAGTAGGAGAGGACATTACTTCAGAATATATAGGCATCATCAATTACTGCGTCATCGCGATGACGCAGCTGGAGCTGGATGAAAATGCCCCGCTGGAACTCGAACTGAAATCAGTTGAGGCCGTGTACAACCAAAAAGTACAGGAAACCAAAGAACTGATGTTCAATAAAAACCACGATTATGGCGAAGCCTGGCGCGACATGCGCATCAGCTCATTAACTGACCTGATCCTGATGAAGATCCTGCGGGTAAAACAAATAGAAGACAATATGGGCCAGACCCTGGCATCAGAAGGGGTAAATGCCAATTACCAGGACATGTTAAACTATGCTGTTTTTGCACTGATAAAATTGGGAGTTCAGTAAAATGAAAAAATTTGCCTTACACTTTTCCAGGATTTTTGTTGGTGTCCTTTTCCTCTTTTCAGGATTAATTAAAGCAAACGATCCGCTTGGATTTGGTTATAAATTACAGGAATACTTTGATGTATTCCATATGTCCTTTCTGGGTGGTATGGCAACCGGAATAGCTGTATTGCTCTGTGTATTTGAAATTGTGCTGGGTGCTTTGCTGCTGTTTGGGTTCTGGAGTAAAAAAGTAGCCGGCGGCTTACTTGCAGTGATCATCTTTTTCACTTTTTTAACCTTTGTATCAGCCGCGTTTAAAGTGGTTACCTCCTGCGGCTGTTTTGGCGATGCGATCCCTTTAACCCCGTGGCAGTCCTTTTCCAAAGACCTCGTTCTGCTGGTGCTGATCATTTACCTGTTCATCAACCGGGAACTGATAAGACCCTTTACCACAAATGTTAAAATACAACAGGGACTATTTGTTTTTGTACTCCTGGCTTCCACAGGCTTCGGGATTTTTACCTATTGTACTTTGCCTGTGCTGGATTTCCTTCCCTATAAAATAGGGGCGAACATTCCCGAACTGATGAAGATCCCCCAGGGGGCCAAAGGCGATGAATTTGCCATCATGTATAAAATGAGCAATAAAAAGACCGGTGAGAAAAAGGTGATGAGTGATAAAGACTACCTGAAAACCGAGATCTGGAAGGATGAAAACTGGGAAATTACAGGTGATCCGGATAAAGTACTGGTTAAAAAAGGCTATGAACCTAAGATCAAAGACCTGCAGATCAATGATGCTTCGGGAACAGATTATACCAGGGAACTGATTGAAAACCCTTATTATAACCTGATCATTGTAGCTTATAACCTCAATGACACCAATGATCAGGCCATTGGCGAACTCAATGCCCTGGCCCTGAATGCCGCAGAACAATATAACATCAGAACGGTATTGCTTACCTCCAGTTCTGCCAGCGATGCCGCTGTTTTCAGTAAGCAGATGAAACTGTTTGCAGAAGTTTTTTATGCCGATGCCGTACCATTAAAAAGTATGGTCAGGTCTAATCCAGGAGTATTGCTGCTTAAAAACGGGCAGGTCATTAACAAATGGCATTACCATACTATGCCATCTTTTGATAAATTAGCAGAAAAATATTTTAACAAATAAAATGATACGCTACGCCGTCAAAAAGTTCTTATATGGATTAGCTGTCATGGCGGGCGTAGTGGTGGTGGTTTTTGTGCTGTTCAATATTCTGCCAGGCGATCCGGCCAGGATGACCATGGGACAGCGTTCCGACGTATCCTCGCTGGAAGCCGTAAGGAAAGAATTTGGGCTGGACAAATCAAAACCAGTACAGTTTTTTCTGTACCTGAACGATCTTTCGCCAATAGGGCTTCATGAAAATACACCAGAAGCAAAAGAGAAATACCATTATGTTAAACTGATTGCTTTAGGAACGGAAAGCATCGCCTTAAAATGGCCTTATTTGCGGCGTTCCTATCAAACCAAAAGGGATGTCACCACCATATTGTCAGAAACGGTTCCCAATACCTTTATCCTGGCACTAACCGCCATGATCTTTGCTACCCTTATTGGTGTATTTCTGGGAGTGATCTCTGCGGTTCATAAGGATACCTGGATTGATAAGACCGCCAATTCATTTGCCATCCTGGGTATTTCGGCCCCGTCCTTTTTTGCCGGAATCATTATTGCCTGGCTGTTTGGTTTCGTGCTGAGCGACTACACCGGTTTAAATATGTCGGGCAGTTTGTACAGCTACGACCCCTTTGAAGGAGAGATCATGACCTGGAAGAATTTATGGCTGCCCATGATTACCCTGGGCTTAAGGCCCCTGGCCATTATCGTACAGTTAACCCGCAGTGCGATGCTGGACGTTCTGGCGCAGGACTATATCCGTACCGCAAGGGCAAAAGGATTAAGCCGCAATGCAATCATTTACAAGCATGCCTTAAAAAATGCCTTAAACCCTGTGATCACCGCCATCTCGGGTTGGTTTGCCTCCTTATTGGCAGGGTCCTTTTTTGTAGAATATATATTCGGGTACAACGGATTGGGGCGAACCACAGTAAATGCATTGGAAATGTCGGATTTTCCGGTGGTTATGGGCTCGATTCTGTTTATTGCCCTGGTATTTGTAATAATTAATATTTTAGTAGATGTATTGTATGCCTTTGTAGATCCAAGGGTAAAACTGGCGTAAATGATGAAGATATTTCTGATTGGCTTTATGGGCTGCGGTAAAAGCACACTGGGAAAAAAACTGGCGGTAAAACTAGGCTACGACTTTGTCGACCTCGATCACCAGATCGAAAAAAATATAGGTACAGTTATAGGCACATATTTCGCGGAACACGGAGAAGCAGCCTTCAGAAAGCTGGAAAGCGAAACCCTGAAAACCTTTGATTACCCTGCAAATGCAGTGATCGCTACCGGAGGTGGTACGCCGGTCTTTTTTGACAATATGGACTGGATGAATGCCAATGGCTTAACCTTGTACATTGAAATGAGCCCGGCCGCACTGGCCAAACGCCTGGAAAACGGCAAGGAAAAAAGACCGCTGTTGCGCGACCTCCATGATGACGCATTAATTGAATTTATTGAAAACAGACTTACTGAACGGGATGTTTTCTACAAACGTGCCGCCTTGATCATGCCGGGCGTTGACCTCAACGCAGATGCGATGAGAGCAGTTATCTTAAGCCGGCAATAAAAATTACCTGAAAATATTGGGCCGTTTTTTCATGGCCTGATCTACAGAGAATGGCCCGGAGCCGATCACCCAGAACAATACCAGCAGCAACAACACCAGCAAAGATAGCCAGAGTTCGTTGTTAAGGACCGAAAATCCATGCGCCAGGTTCACAAAGAATACCGCACCCAGCAAAATAGGGATCTGGATTACAGCGGCAAAGCGCGTGAGCAGGCCAATGGCAATCAGGATACCCCCAACCAGGTGTACAAAGCCAATGATGTGAACGGCCAGACTTGCCATCATTCCTGAAAAACCGAAGGTGTTGTTTTCCAGTAACAGGTCTTGCAGTGCAACGGTATTACTTACGATGGCAATGCCCTTACTAAAGATCAGCAGGCCCAAAACGATACGGATCACATCCAGCCATTTGGCATGATGAACATCACCCCAGTGCTCAATTTTTTGAATAACTGTCATACAGCGTAGCTTCTTTTTAATGAAGTCCTCTATTAAAGTTAACAAAAATGAATGAGAATCACAAGCCTAAAATCCCTGAGGATAAGTACTTATAGTGCCTGCCAGGATAAATCAGCCTGCTGCTGCAGGATAGAACTGAACTGTGTTCTGGGTGGTAAATTCAAATACGGATAGGTCACTTTAGACAAATACAAACCCTGGGGATGTGCGGGGGTAATCAGTTCTGGTGTCTGGTTATAGATCAGGTAATGTTCAAACTCATCCACACTCAGCATGCCCCTGCCAATCTTGAGCAGCTGGCCCATAATGATCCGGATCATTTTACTCAGGAAGCGGTTAGAGGAGATCTGGAAGCGGAGCTTGTCCCCGTTTTCATCCGCTGATAAACGGGCAGACATCACATTACACAGCGTATGCTCGTATTTGTCGGGGCTGGTACAGAAGGCCCGGAAATCTTTGTATTTTGGCAATATAGCGGTTGCCTGCTTCATTTTATCGAAGTCCAGGTGGTCCAGCAGGTAAAAAGAACTGAGCCCGTTTAAAAAGGGATCTTTATAGGTATGGATAAAATAGTCGTAGGAGCGCAATACCGCATCGAAACGGGCATGCTGTAAACCATCCATAGCAATGACATCAAAAATGGCGATGCCTGCGGGCAGCAGTTTGTTCATGCGGAACATCAGGTCAAAATCCCAGGCTTGTTCTACATCCATATGAAAGAAAAACTGGCTGGCATGTACATGCGCATCCGTACGGCCGCAGCCGATAATGAATACCGGTGTTTTCAAGACCTGGCTCAGCGCGTTTTCGATCACGCCCTGAACATTCATTACCCCGGGCTGTTTTTGCCAGCCGTTGTATTTTAAACCATTGTAACCGATGTGAACAAAGTACCTCAATTTCTCTTTCTCTAAACCTTATTTTTTACCCGCTCTTTTGTTTAACTCCTCTACCGGCATGTTCATCATCCTGCCCACTGGTGTTTTTCCCCGGTAAGTGATTACTTTTAACACGGTAGCGTCTTTGGGCGGTGTCAATTTTTCTGTATACTTGGGATAAAAGCGGTCGGGGAATGAATTGTCAAAACTGTAATAAAGGTCCAGTCCTTCAATTTCCGTACTCAATTCTATCTGTAACTGCCTGTCAGCCGATCTGCTCACCTTAAAAACAGGATCATAAACGCTTGGCGCATATTTAGTTTCGGCAATGTCCAGGCGCTTGAAATGCTGTTCCACACGGGCAAAGAAATTCGTCCAGTTCTTTTTGGCCGCAGGCGACCATACAGATTCTGCTATGGCCATACCTCTTGGCCAGGTCATGTATTCGGCCTGCCGGATATTATACACCTGTTCCGTCCATAGATTGGCCTGTCCGCCCTTGATGTATTTAGGGTCAACACCTGCCGGAACCGGCTCAAACTCATAGGATTTGCTCAGGCGCAGGGAAGCATATACCTTTGGTTCGGTAATGGCATCAGCCTGCATATAATCCAGGTAGGCAAAAGTACTCGGGCTCATCACTACTTCGTGTTTCTTTTTTGCCGCCTCAGTTCCGTATTTCATACCCCGCCAACTCATCACTGCAGCACTGGGCGAAAGGTCCCCGTCCAGGATCTCATCCCAGCCTATAAATTTTTTGCCTTTGGACACTACGATCTTTTGTACCCGTTTTTCAAAATAGCCCTGTACCTGGTGCATGTTTTTTAAGCCTTCTTTCTGCATCAGCGCTTTAACGGCCTCGTTCTTTTCCCAGAAATTAAAAGGGGCCTCATCACCGCCCATATGGATGTATTCAAAGGGAAATAAAGCCGCTACCTGGCTGATGACCGTATCCAGGAAGCTGTACACCTTTTCATTGGCCGGACAAAGCGTATTGTCTAGCAGGGCGATAGGAGGGGCACCTCTTGACCAATCCATGATCCTTTCGCCCGAACGCACCCGGTAATTCTCTGCGCCCACTGTGCAGGACAATTCCGGATAAGAGCTGACCGCAGCCAAACTATGTCCGGGTACGTCAATTTCAGGCAAAATATTTACAAACCTTTCTTTTGCATAAGCCACCAGTTCTTTAATGTCTTCCTGGGTATAAAAACCGCCATAATTTCTCGGCTCATCAGCAGTCGGCGGAATGAAATTGCCAAATTCCCCCACTTTTTTTACATTCCAGGCTCCAACTTCAGTAAGCTTGGGCATACCCTTAATTTCTATCCTCCAGCCTTCATCATCAGTAAGGTGCAGGTGCAATACATTGTACTTATAGCGCACCATTGCATCAATATATTGTTTTACTTCATCTTTGGTAAAAAAATGGCGGGCCACATCAAACATTAAACCTCTCCAGCCCAAACGCGGATAATCCATAACTTCCACACAAGGGGCCTTCCACTCCATGTCTTCCACCTTTTCCTTGCTTTCTATAGCCGCAGGGAACAATTGGAGCAGGCTTTGTACGCCATAGAACAGCCCGGCCGGTTGATTTGCTTTTATCGTGACCTGGCTGGGGGTAACCTGTAAACGGTACCCTTCAGCCCCCAGTACAGGATCATTTTTCTCGTTGATGAGCAATTTAATGCTTGCCGACGGGCTGGCTTTACTTACTGCAGAAACAAAGCTGCCGGTAGCTGTTGAAAGCCGCTCTTCCAGAAAGGCCAGGACCTGTTTGGTTTCGGGCACAGCTGCACATTGTATGGTTACATTGGCCGGTAAAATAAAATAGCCTTCCTGTTTCATGATTTCTACCGGTTCTGGTATAATGGCAATTTCAGGTGGGGTATTTACTATACCAGCAGCTTCTGCAGCGCCGCTGATGCCAGGAGAAAAGGAAGCCTGCCCCTTACCGGTATAACTTAGTAAACAGAAGCAGCCTATAGCGATGATGTTCTTCATTTATTTAATTGTGGGTGATCAATTCTGGAAACGTCTGCAATTTACCAATTACTTTAAAGCATCCAATACTGTAAATAATTTCCTGTTGATGCCCGAGCCGGAATAATTGTTGATGTTGATCACAACGATGTACTTGTTGCCAGCCTTATCGGTATGGTATCCGGCAAAAGCCGAAACGTCGTTAATGGTGCCGCTTTTGATCTTCATGCCATTGTAGTCCGGAAATGCTTTGTAAAAATCGTTAAACCAGGGCTCTTTTTGCGCCTGGAACAATACATTGCCCATAGCTGAGGCGGTAACGCGGTTTGCCGGAGACAGGCCACTGCCATCAATAATGTTCAGGGCGTTTTTATCGATACCTTTAGCCGTCCAGAAGTTGATTTCCACCTGTTTACCCTGGGCAGTTGTGGCAGGCTTGCCCGCGTTTAAAGCAATGGTCTTTAAAAAAGTTTCTCCATATAAATTGATGCTTTTCTTTAAAAACCAGTACACCATTTCCGATAATACCGGCGAAGTGATACTGCTTATTTTCTGGTTAAACGAAGGAACAGGCCGGTTATCCAGGGCCATCAGCCGGCTGCTTGTTGCGGGTTCAGTGGTCATTATTCCCAATCTTTTTAAAGTGTCCTGCAAGCGCCAGGCTACATCAAAAGCAGGGTCCGGCAGGGCAACCGAAATGCCGGACTTGCCAATTCCCATTCCCCAGCTACCTCTTAAATAAGCTACCGAACCATAAGGAGGTAAAAAAGCATATGCATTGTCACCTGTGCCCGGTGCACCCGTTTTCAGTTCATTGACAATTTTCAGGTAGGGCATTTCAGGCTGGGTCCTTAACAGCCGGACTTCCTCATTTAAGCCGCTGCCTGGCTTTAAATGCACATCAAATTGATTTTCCCGCCAGGCAAGGCCCGAAGTACCTGCACCATAATAATTGCCGATATCCTGCCAGGTCCATCCCTCTGGTGTAGTTTGTGTGCCAAAAACACGGTCATCACCAATCACTGCACCTTCAATTTTTTTAATGCCAGCTTGCTTTATGGCAGCTGCCCATGCTGTAAGTACTGTATTTTCCTTGTTCTGGTAACGTGGCGAACCTAAAGTAGGATCGCCGCTGCCGATGATCAGCAGATTTCCTTTTAATGTGCCATCAGGCCCAATACTGCCGCTATAGGCCAGCGTGGTCTGGTATTGAAAATCTTTGCCCAGCAGGCTGAATGCAGTAGCCGCAGTAATGGTTTTCAGGGTGGAGGCCGTAGCCATACCTATGTTTTCATTCCTGGCAAATATGGTTTTGCCGGTATTGGCATCCAGCACCAGGAGGGAAGTAAGCGCATACCTGGCCTGGGGATCGGCTTGTAAAATGTTAAATGCCCGCTCCAGTTTCTGAACAGGTGTTTGGGGGAAGGATGTGAATCCCTGAAGCAGTACAAATAGCACTAAAAAGGATTTCTTATGCATATGGTTAAATTAAAATGTCGTCATCTCGACGATAGGAGAGATCTCTTGGTTGTGCTGGTTCAAGAGATCTCTCCTATCGTCGAGATGACGACTGCGATACTAATTTATAAATTCCGGATCTGGAAAACTACACCAATTCTTTTTTTACCAGGTATTCCGCAATCTGAACCGCATTGGTTGCAGCACCTTTACGCAGGTTATCTGCCACGATCCACATGTTCAGGGTATTTGGTAAAGATTCATCCCTTCTGATCCGGCCAACAAATACCTCATCTTTTTCATGGGCATCTTTAGGCATAGGATATTTCAGGTTTGAAGGATCGTCTACCAAAATGATACCTTCAGTACCGGCCAAAAGGTTTTTCACTTCAGTTACGTCAAAATCATTTTCAAACTCGATGTTTACCGATTCTGAGTGACCACCCATCACAGGTATACGAACTGTAGTGGCCGTAACCCTGATGCTGTTATCGCCCATGATTTTCTGGGTTTCCAGGATCATTTTCATTTCCTCTTTGGTATACCCATTGTCCTGGAATACATCAATCTGAGGGATCACGTTCAGGTCGATGGGGTAGGCATAAGCCATAGGGCCATCAGTAATGCCTTTACGCTCGTTCATCATTTGCTCAACGGCCTTCACACCTGTTCCGGTAACCGACTGGTAAGTAGAAACAACTACGCGTTTGATCTTATATTTATCGTGAAGTGGTTTCAAGGCCACTACCATCTGGATGGTTGAACAGTTGGGATTGGCAATGATCTTGTCATCAGCTGACAATACATCGGCATTTACTTCCGGTACAACCAGCTTTTTCGACGGATCCATGCGCCATGCAGATGAATTGTCGATCACTGTAGTACCTACTTCAGCAAAACGAGGGGCTTCGGCCAATGAAGTGCCGCCACCTGCAGAAAACAACGCAATATCAGGTCTCATCGAAATCGCAGTATCCATATTTACAACAGCATACTTCTTGCCCTTGAATGTGATTTCCTTACCAACGCTCTTTTCAGAAGCTACCGGGATCAATTCAGTTAATGGGAAGTTACGCTCTTCTAATACTTTTAACATTACGGTGCCTACCAGACCGGTGGCGCCAACTACTGCTACTTTCATGTTCTTTTTTGTTGTTTTACTTGTTTTTAATTATTTAATCTATGTTTTTGGTGAATAATATGCCGCAAAGATGCAAATTATTTCGCTTTATTCCCATTCTGATGGTCTGTTATATCTCATAATAAGCATGATGTGATGAAAAGCTCTGGAATCTGGACCATGCCGGGTTGGGGATTATTATGATTAGGATTATACGATGAAGCGGCATAACGTTTCTTCAATTTTTCCTGAAGAAAAATTGGAATCATGCAGCCGCAGAATCGTATAATCCTAATCATTTGTAATGTTCTCAAACAAAAAGGGATTGGTTGTCAAAACCAATCCCTTTTCCTATTAACAGCTATCCTGTTTAAATCAGTTCCCGGTTTACATAATCAAAGCTTTGCTTGATACTCACATACGGATCCTTTGCAAAGTTTTCCTGCTCTACAATCAGGTGCTCCAGTCCCGATTGCTTCGCATGTTTATAAATGTTCTTGAAATCAATGGTCCCGCTACCCACTTCCGTATTCAGCGCATGATTTACTTTGTCCATATCTTTCACATGCCACATTACAAAACGGCCCGGGTGTTTGTTGAACAAGGCAACAGGATCATTCCCGGAGCGTACCACCCAGTACAGGTCCATTTCAAACCTGATCAGATTTTTATCCGTGCCGTTCAGGATGATCTCATATCCCGTAGTTCCCCCTTCATGCTTATCAAACTCAAAAGCATGGTTGTGATAAGCCAGTTTAAGGCCAGATTGCGCAACCAGTTCAGCCGCTTCATTCAACCGGGCCGTAACTTTTTTATAATCGTCCAGGTTCTTTCTGATCGGCTCACTCAGATGGGCTATGGTGAAATAATGATTATTAACTGCTGCAGCACCTGCGATCAAGGGTTTTAGCAATTCCTTATTGCCAGAAGTGATGAAGTCATCAATTACAAAATGCCCGCTTGGGCTGGTTAATCCATTGGCTTTAAGCAGCTCTTTAAATGATTTGGGATCCAGGCCCCAATATCCGCCATCAGCCGAATAGCCAAAGGTTTCCACCTCCTTGTAGCCAGCTTTGGCAACTTTTTCAATCACGCCCTTTACATCATGAGGGAGCAGTTCCCTTAAAGAGTATAACTGGATGCCGGTTTTTCTTTCTGCAGCTGCTCCGCTGCAGGAAAAGGCAGGCAGTAAAACGGCGCCCGCTGCTGCCAAACCTGCCTGTTTAATAAAAGTTCTTCTTGAGTTCATAGGATTTGGATTAAACGTCGCAAATGTTAACGGCGTCTTTTAATGATTTGATCTTGTCTGCATATTTAGGAATAAATTCCTGGGCCAGGTATCCCTTAAAGCCCGTAGCTACAATGGCTTTGATGATGGCCGGGTAATACAGTTCCTGTGTCTCATCAATTTCATTTCTTCCCGGTACGCCGGCGGTATGGTAATGCGAGATACAAGAATGATAAGTTTTGATGTTATTGATCACATCGCCTTCATCAATCTGCATGTGGTAAATGTCATACAACAGCTTAAAATTCTCCGATCCCAGGCGTTTACACAGCTCCGCTCCCCACCAGGTGCGGTCACACTGGTAATCCTTATGATTAATTTTACTGTTCAGCAGCTCCATTACCAATACTACGCCGTGCTTTTCAGCGAGTGGCAATACCTGCTTCAAACCATCCACACAGTTTTTCCATCCTGTTTCATCATCCTTGCCGCGGCGGCTTCCGCTAAAACAGATCAGCTGGGTATACCCGGCTTCCGCTACTTTAGGGATCATTTCTGTGTAATTCCTGATCAGTGTCTCATGAAATTTCGTGTCGTTCCAGCCGTCAACCAGGTTAATCTCGGCACCGTTGCACATGGAAGAATACAAGCCATGTTTTTTTAGCGTTGGCCAGTCTTTTGGCCCTACCAAATCAATGGCCTTAATGCCAATTTTCTTGGCTTCGATACATAAGCTGTCCAGATCCATCCCTCCAAAACACCAGCGGCACACAGCATGATTTACATTTCCTTTTAACATATTGGATTTTTGTTGCGCTACAGCAAAAGCGGGCAAAGCTGCCGAAACACCTAAAGCGGCGGTTCCGGCAACCATATTTTTCAATGCAGTTCTTCTGCTCAAATCTTTGTTCATCTTTATTTTATTAAGCGACTACCTTCTTTTTATCACTAAAGAAGAGCGCAAACAGTACAAACACCACAAAAGCAATACCCGATGGGATGATCCAGATCATCTTCCAGTCAAAGGAGCCATCGGCAAGTTTGTAGGCATCGGTAATCTTGCCCGCCACTTCAAAGCCAATCAGCATACCCACACCATAAGTAGCCAGTGTAATCAAACCCTGTGCAGCACTTTTGTATTTCTCGCCTGCAGCCGCATTGGTATAGATCTGTCCCGATACAAAGAAAAAATCATAACATATTCCATGCAATGCAATACCGGCAATGAGCATAAAGCTCAGTTCTCCTGCATTGCCATACGCAAACAAGGCGTAGCGCAAGCCCCAGGCCAGCATACCCAGTAACATGGTCTTTTTAAAGCCAAATCGGGTAAAAAACAGCGGTAACAGCAACAGGAACAAAACTTCCGAAACCTGGCCTATGGTCATTTTTCCGGTTGGGTTATCCACTCCTGCATTGGTTAAAAAGGAGTGTGCATTCTGGTAATAAAATGCCAGTGGAATACAGATCAGGATAGAGGAAATAAAGAATATGGCAAAATTCTTATCCTTTAATAATTTTAAGGCATCCAGCCCAAGGATCTCTGATACCTTAACCTTCTCGCCGGTCGAAACCTTTGGCGGGGTTTTAGGCAGCATAAAACTAAACAGGCCCAGCACCAAAGAAACCACAGCGCCCATCATGAAGGTATTTTTAAGCAAGCCTTCTTTAACGCTTGGCTCATTGTCCCAATGGAAAACATAGCTGATCAGTAATCCTGCAGCAATCCAGCCTAAGGTTCCCCAAACCCTGATGGTCGAGAATTCCTTTTCCGGATCTTTCATCTGGTTAAAGGATACCGAATTTACCAGCGCCAGCGTTGGCATAAACAGGATCATGTACGCCAGCACATAGGGATAAAATGTAGCTATTTCCGTTGCATTGTACATCTGGTACATTAAAAAAGCACCAACCAGGTGCAATACCCCAAGAATGCGTTCCGCATTAAAATACCTGTCGGCAATTAAGCCAATGATAAAAGGAGCGATCATGGCACCCCAGGATTGCGTAGAAAACACAGAGCCGGTCTGGGCACCGGTAGCACCAAGATTCTTATCTAAAAATGTTCCAAGTGTAACAAACCATGCGCCCCAGATGAAAAACTCCAGGAACATCATGATGGATAATTTGATGCGGTTATTTAAGTTCATGTTTGGTTGATTATTTCTTTGATGAATTATAGCTTTTTAATCATGATGTTGCGGTACCATACCTCATTGCCATGGTCCTGCAGTGCAATTTTACCAGATTTAAATGTACCCCAATTTTCCCATTTGCCAAACTTACTGCCGGCAACCAGGCTTTTCCAGTTGTCATCCCAAAGGGTGGTAGATACTACTTTTACCCCATTCAGGTATTGTTCCAGCTTACCATCTTTACTAATGATCTCGGCAGTATTCCACTCACCAACAGGTTTAACCGGCTCAGAACTGCTTTTTACCAGGTCGTACAGATCGCCTGCACGGTGTTTGGTGATCTTGCCATCCGGATGTCCGTCGTTGTCCAGAACCTGCATTTCCAGGCCGGTACTGTAAGTTTGAGGATATTTAGCGGCGTCTTCGTGTACATAAAAAATGATGCCGCTATTGGCTTTGGGTGCTACTTTCCAGTCAATCTTTAAATGAAAATTGCTGTATTCATTGTCCGTTACCAGGTCTCCGCCGTCACTTTTTTCTCCCTTAGGATCAAAATGGATCACCCCGTTTTCTACTTTCCATTTGGGGCCGGTGGTGGTTTTTCCGTAAGTATGCCAGCCTTTGGTGGTTTTGCCATCAAATAGTTTGGTAAAGCCTTTTTTACCCGACTGGGCATTTGCGATGCCGCCTGTCATTACACTAAGTATGATGGCAGAGAAGATATATCTTTTCATGTTTTTTACTGGTTATGGTTAAATTAAAAGATCGCTGCTTATACACCCAGCGACCATCCTTTGCGGTATTCTCTTTTTACAAACTGGTTTACATCATCAAAATTGGTGATCTTCATATTGGCATTGTCCCATAGCAATTTGATGTTTCTGCCAGGATATTTGACCTTGCCTTCCGCATTTTTTTGCTGGATATCCGTACCCCTGATGGCCAGGTTGGCCATCAGCAAAGATTCTGTAAGTGGTCCGGCAATAGAGAACGGTGAGCTCAGCTCTTTTTTGCCATACCCGGCAATGCTGGCCTCTACCCATTGCTTGTAATGGCCGTTCTCGCCATCTGGTACACGTGCAAATTTTTGGGCTACCTTTAAATTCTCGTTTTTGCTTAAAGGGAGCAAACGCGGGTTGCGGCCATAAGTGCTGGCCATCATTTTACCCTTTGTACCAATAAACAAAGTTCCGTTGCCACCATCGCCAAATACATCGTTGGCACCCAGTTCTTCCGGTCTTTCCGGCTGTATGCCGCCATCCATCCAATGCACTACAATGTCACCCTGGGTTTTATTGGTTTTAGGGAATTTCAGGGTTACATGGCTCGAAGGCGGGCAGCTGTCCGGGAAATAGCCCCTTTTAAATTCATCTACATATACAGAACCTACACTGGCCTGAACTTCCGTAGCGTATTTCAGGTTTAACACGCTGAAAGGAGCTTCCAGCAGGTGACAGCCCATGTCACCCAGTGCACCTGTGCCATAATCCCACCAGCCGCGCCAGTTAAAAGGTACGAGTTTGTCCACATAGTCTTTATAGGGAGCAGTGCCCAGCCATAAATCCCATGCCAGGTCGGCAGGCACCTGCGCTTTATTGGCCGACCATGGAATACCCTGCGGCCATACCGGCCTGTCGGTCCAGGCATAAACCGTATGTACATCGCCGATCAGGCCTGCATCATACCATTCTTTCATTTGCCTCGGGCCATCATTTGATGCGCCCTGGTTACCCATCTGGGTAACTACTTTGTATTTATCCGCAGCCGAGGTCAGCATTCTGGCCTCGTAAATGTCGTGGGTCAATGGTTTCTGCACATATACGTGCTTGCCCAGCTGCATGGCAGCAATGGCTTGTATGGCATGGTTATGGTCTGGTGTAGAAATAGAAACAGCATCAAAATTTTTCGCTTCCTTGTCCAGCATCTCGCGGTAATCCTTGTAGTATTTTGCTTTAGGAAAAGCCTTTACGCTGTCGGCAGCCCTGCTGTCGTGTACGTCGCACAGAAAGGCAATCTCAGCCTTGCCGCTTTTATAGAAATTGGCAATGTCCGACTTACCCTTACCGCCAGCGCCAATACTGGCTATGAGCAGTTTGTCGCTGGGCGCTAAAAAGCCCTTTCCGCCGAGCACGTGGCGGGGCACGATGGTAAATGCGGCTGCTGCGATTGCTGCAGACTTCAGAAAATTCCGTCTTGAGGCAGCATCCTGATCTTTTTTAATTTCTTTCATAACCTTGCAGGTTTATTTTTTTGCCGATAAAATATAGGTAACCATTTTTTTGACATCATCCTTATTTAAAGCATCATGAGGTGTCATCGGGATCTCTCCCCAAACGCCTTTACCACCGCTGATCACTTTATCTACCAGGTGGTTGATGTTTTCTTCACTTAAAGGGTATTTAGCCGCGATGTCTACATAAGCAGGGCCTATGATTTTATTGTCTTTATTGTGACAGCCGATGCAGTCATTCTTTGCAATCAGTTGTTCCCCGGCTGTAATGTCAGCAGCAGAGACTGCAGCTGCAGCAGGGGCACCGGCAGCAGTTGTTTTAGTTTCCGCTTCTTTAAGGGCCGCAGCCCTTTCTTCCGGACTAGCGCAGGCTGTCATTGCCAATACATAGCAGCCCAGGATAAAAAGTGTTTTTTTCATTGTGTGTGTTTATTGTATGCCTAAAATTTTATTGTTAAAATCGTCATTTCCGCCCGAAGCGGCAAAATCATCAAAAGCCCTTCCGGTCACTTTAATGATGTTTTTGCGGATAAATTCAGCACCTTCTTTGGCACCAACCTGGGCATCCTTGATGCAGCATTCCCATTCCATCACTGCCCAGCCGGTATAGTCGTACTGTGCCAGTTTGCTGAATATGGTTTTGAAATCTACCTGTCCGTCACCAGGAGAGCGGTACCTTCCGGCACGGTTGGCCCAGCTTTGGTATCCTCCAAAAGTACCCTGACGGCCCGTAGGGTTAAACTCAGAATCTTTCACATGGAAAGCCTTGATGCGCTCATGGTAAAAATCGATATACTGGATATAATCCAGCTGCTGCAATACAAAATGCGAAGGATCGTACAACAGGCAGGCACGCGGGTGGTTGTTCACCTTTTCAAGGAACATTTCGTAAGTGATGCCGTCAAAGAGGTCTTCTCCAGGATGGATCTCATAGCAAACATCAACGCCGCAGGCATCAAATTCGTTCAGTATGGGCATCCATCTTTTTGCCAGTTCGGTAAAACCAGCATCAACCAGTCCTTCCGGGCGTTGCGGCCAGGGATGGAACATGTGCCATAACAAGGAGCCACTAAAAGTGGCATGTGCATTTAAGCCCAGGTTCTGTGAAGCTTTAGCCGCATATTTCAGCTGCTGTACCGCCCATTCTGTTCTGGCTTTAGGGTTATTCTTGTAAGTATCGGGTGCAAAAGCATCAAATGCCAGGTCGTAGGCTGGGTTTACCGCCACAAGCTGCCCTTGTAAGTGGGTAGATAACTCTGTGATCTCCAGCCCGTATGCTGCAACCTTTCCTTTTAATTCATCTGCATAGGTTTTACTCTCGGCAGCCTTTTGCAGGTCAATGAACCTGGCGTCCAGTGTGGGCATTTGTATGCCTTTAAAACCCAGACCTGCGGCCCATTCGCATATCGCATCTAAGGAATTGAAAGGGGCCTCGTCTCCTATAAACTGGGCCAAAAATACGCCCGGTCCTTTAATTGTCGTCATTTATTCAGATTTTAAAATCAAACCATTTCTGGTCAGACTGGCTTGATGCCACTACGTTTTCAATAAAAGCCATTCCTCTTACGCCATCTTCAACCCTCGGAAAATCCAGCATGGCCTCAGTAGGCGTGCTGCCTTCCAGTTTGGCGCCTACAGTTAAGGCAAAGTTCCTGTAGATGTTTGCAAAAGCCTCCAGGTATCCTTCCGGATGCCCTCCGGGTACACGGGTATTGTGTTTGGCGATATCGGACATATACGCCTGGCCAACACGGTAAATCTGTGCAGGTTCATTTAACCATTTTACCAGCAGGGTATTGGGTTCCATCTGGTGCCATTCCAGACCACCTTTTTCGCCATATATCCTTATTTTCAAAGCATTTTCTTCTCCGGCTGCAATTTGCGAAGCCATTAAAATACCATTTGCACCATTGTCAAATTTCAGCAGTACATTTCCGTCATCGTCCAAAGCCCTTCCCGAAACCACGATATTCAGGTCTGCACAAAGCTTGCTGATCTTTAAACCCGAAATGTATTCGGCCAGTTGCGCAGCATGGGTACCAATGTCGCCCATACATCCGCTTTTACCACTTTTTGCCGGATCTGTACGCCATGCCGCCTGGGCATTTCCTTCTCTTTCCGTAAGCGTGCTTAGCCAGCCCTGAGGATATTCCACCACTACCTTTCTGATCGTGCCTAATTTTCCTTCTTTTACCATTTGCCTGGCCTGTTTAACCATTGGATAGCCAGAGTAAGTATGGGTAAGGCATAAAACCAGCCCGGTTTCTTCCACTTTCTGCTGCAGTTGTTTTGCTTCTTCCAGCGATAAGGCAATGGGTTTTTCGATCACCACATTAAAGCCATGCTCCAGGGCCATCATTGCAGGCGCAAAGTGGGCGAAATTAGGTGTAACTATGGTCACAAAATCAATACGCTGGTCCGCAGGAAGCTGGCTTTCCTTTTGGATCATCTCTTCGTAATTCAGGTAGGTGCGTCCTGCCGGAAGGAACAGCATTTCTCCCGATGCCCTGGCCACTTCAGGGTGGATACTCAATGCGCCGCAGCAAAATTCTATTTGCCCATCCATATTTGCAGCAATGCGATGAACGGCGCCGATGAAAGCATCTTTACCGCCACCAACCATGCCCATTCTCAGTTTTCTTTTCATTATTAAAGGTTACCTTTTTTTAATTCGCTCACTGCAAAATCACATGCCCTTGCAGTTAAAGCCATATACGTTAATGATGGGTTCTGACAGGCAGCTGATGCCATACAGGAACCATCGGTTACAAAAACATTTTTTACTTCATGCATCTGGTTCCATTTGTTCAGTACTGATGTTTTAGGATCGTGACCCATGCGTGCAGTACCCATTTCGTGGATGGCCATACCTGGAGCCGAACCATTGTCAAAAGTTTTTACATCTTTTGCACCAGAGGCTTCCAGCATTTCTGCTGCATCGTTCATCATGTCCACCCGCATTTTACGTTCGTTTTCTTTAAACTCGCAGTCAATGGCCAATACAGGTTGTCCCCATTTGTCTTTCTTGCTTTTATCGATATACACCCTGTTTTCAAAATAAGGAAGCGATTCACCGAAACCACCCAGGCCCATGGTCCAGGCACCAGGTGTGGTCATCTGGTCTTTAAATTCCCCGCCAAAAGCCATTTCAGCTACGTCCGCATGCCAGTTGCCGCGGCTGCCGCCGCCCTGATAGCCGAAGCCACGCACGTAATCGCGCTTGTCGTTGCCCATATTCCGGTACCTTGGAATATAAATCCCATTGGCACGTTTGCCATAGGTATATTTATCGTCAAAACCTTCAATCCGGCCATTTGCACCGGTACGGAAGTGGTGGTCCATTAAGTTATGTCCCAATTGTCCGCTGCCATTGCCCAAACCGTTCGGATGCTCATCAGAAACAGAATTCAGCAGAATAAAAGTAGAGGCCAGTGTGGAGCCGTTTACGAATACAATTTTAGCAAAGTACTCGGTTGTTTCTTTGGTTTCAGAATCAATCACCACTACACCTTTGGCTTTCTGGGTTTCCTTATCATAGATGATGGTATTGACCAGTGAAAAAGGGCGTAAAGTTAAGTTACCGGTAGCTACAGCGGCCGGAAGGGTAGAGGACTGGGTACTGAAATAAGCCCCAAAAGGACAGCCCCTGCTGCACAGATTGCGATACTGACATTGGCCACGGCCACCATGAGCAACCGTCAGGTTAGCGGTACGGCCAATGGTCATGATCCTCGATTTGTTCCATTTGGCCTCAATGCGTTTTTTAACTTCTTTCTCTACGCAGTTCATCTCCATAGGCGGCAGGAAATGTCCGTCAGGTAATGCAGGCCAGCCTTCGGCTTTTCCGCTGATCCCGGCAAATTTCTCTACATAATCGTACCATGGAGCGATGTCTTTGTAACGGATCGGCCAGTCTACGCCATGCCCGTCTTTCAGGTTGTCTTCAAAATTGAGGTCGCTGAAGCGGTAACTCTGGCGTCCCCACATCAGTGATTTGCCACCTACATGAAAACCACGGTACCAGTCGAAGCGTTTCACCTCGGTATAAGGACATTCCAGGTCATTTACCCAAAAGCTCTCGTTAAATTCTGTATAAGGATAATCTCTTTTCTGCACAGGGTGCGTAGCTTTCTGTTCTTCAGTCAGCTTACCCCGGTGTTCAAATTCCCATGGCTTTTTCATGGCCGTGGTATAGTCTTTTATATGTTCAATGTTCCTGCCTCTTTCCAGCAGTAAAACTTTTAAACCTTTTTCTGTCAGCTCCTTTGCTGCCCAGCCGCCGCTAATTCCAGATCCTACAACAATCGCGTCATATGTATTCTGCGCTGTTGCTTTAGTATTTAAATTGCTCATTTATTTTATTATATAAAAGGTTTACGACCAAACTTTCTGACCAGGTTTCAGGTCAACACAGCCGTCATAGCGGCCCGGGATTTCCACAAAAGCATAAGCCTGGGTCGCCCCCACCTCTGAAGTAAAGTAACCCAGTAAGGTTAAATCCCTGATGATGGAGAAGAAACGCGGCTCCATGCTGGGCTTGTCTTTCGGTAATATAGAAATGTTGCCGGCATTCTCGGTCTGAGATTTGGCCTGATCTGCCGGGTTTGTCTTTTGTTTATCTTTTTCGGCCTGCTCCTGCTTGTCCAGATTTTCCTTTTCAGCTTTGGTGGCCGCAACAGTAGCATCCCTTACTTTACCCAGTAATTCCTGGCGCTGCGCCACACTCAGTTCCATAAAAGATTTTTTGTGCTCTTCCTTCGCCTGTTTATCCAGGTCTTCCAATCCTTTTACAAATGCTTTTTGTGCTTCATCCGGATAGCAGTCCTTCAGCATCAGACTGATGAAAGGGCCAACCCCTGCATCCTTTGCGCCCGGAGAACTGGTGGTTGGAATGATAATGTCGGCAATTTCGGTGATCAGCTTTTGCTGCTCGTCCGTAAATAAACTGCCGGCTGTTTTAGTGGATGGTGAATTGCAACCTTCTAAAAATACGCCAATTGTAGTTGCCGATAGTGCGCCGCCCATTAAAAAGGCCACGTTTCTCACCGCTTCTCTTCTGTTCATATTCGGTTATTAAGGGTGTTCGTGTGTATTTAAAGTGTGTTCTGTTTTGTAATATTAAGCAAAAAAAAATAGTTAGTGTTATAAATACACCATAAAGTAAATATATAATGTTTTTGTTACTAAATCAATTTTTTATCATTTTCTGAATTCGGATGTATAAAAAATAAAACGCTGTAATCTTTTAATTATTGGGGCTTATTTTTGGTCGCTATGAACAATTTTGAATAGGTTTGCTCATTTATTTACCTTTACCATAATCCAAATTGAACAATGATCGAAAAAATATTAGTATTGGGCTCTAATGGTCAGATCGGCACAGAACTCGTTACCGCACTACGTAAAACATATCACGTAGATAACGTGATTGCCTGCGACATCCGCCGGCCCGATTATGACATTAAAAACTCCGGGCCTTTCGAATTTGTGAATGTGCTGGAAAAGGAAACACTAAACACCATTTTTCAGAAATATAAACCTAGCCAGGTATACCTGCTTGCCGCCTTGTTGTCGGCTACGGGCGAACAAAACCCCAAACTGGCCTGGGATTTAAATATGAACGGCCTGCTCAATATTTTAGACCTGGCCATTACCTATAACACGGCCAAGGTATACTGGCCAAGTTCTATCGCTGTTTTTGGGCCGAATTCACCAAAAGACCAGACCCCGCAGTACTGTGTAATGGATCCGAATACGGTATATGGCGTGAGTAAACTTGCCGGTGAGCGCTGGTGCGAATATTACCACCAAAAATATGGTCTGGATGTGCGCAGTATCCGTTATCCCGGTCTGATCAGCTGGAAAGCTGCGCCGGGTGGAGGTACAACTGATTATGCCATCCACATTTTTCATGACGCGCTCAGAAAAGGAAGCTACGCCTCTTTTTTAAATGCAGCAACCGAATTGCCGATGATGTATATGGACGATGCGATCAGGGGAACCATTGAGCTGATGGATGCCGAAGCCGGCAAAATTTCTATCCGTTCCAGCTATAATTTTGCAGGGGTCAGCTTTACACCAGAGATCCTGGCTGCCGAAATCAGGAAACATATTCCTGATTTTAAATTGGTTTATACCGAAAACGATCCGCGCCAGCACATTGCCGACGGCTGGCCGCGTTCTATTGACGACAGCTACGCAAGCAAAGACTGGGGTTGGAAGCCGGAATTTGACCTGGAAAAACTGACGAAGGATATGTTGAAGAATTTGAAAAAATAACTATAAATTCGCAACCCGAGCAAACACTCACAATTAGCAAAAAAATGGGAAGAGCATTTGAATTCAGAAAAGAAAGAAAATTTAAACGTTGGGCCAAAATGGCCGTACAGTTTACCAGGATAGGTAAGGATATCGTAATGGCGGTGAAAGAAGCCGGGCCACATCCCGAAACGAATTCACGCCTGCGTACGGCCATACAAAATGCGAAGGCGGTAAACATGCCGAAAGACCGGGTGGATGCTGCCATAAAAAGGGCTTCTGATAAGAGCATGGCCAACTATGAAGAGATTGTTTATGAAGGATATGCCCCGCACGGGGTGGCCATACTGATAGAGACCGCTACCGACAATACCAATCGTACTGTGGCCAATGTGCGCAGTTATTTCAATAAAACTAACGGCACCTTAGGTAAAACGGGCTCGCTGGATTTTGTATTCAACCGTAAATCTGTATTCAGATTTGTACCTGCTGATGACCTGGACCTGGAAGAACTGGAGTTTGAACTGATTGATGCCGGACTGGAAGAGCTGTATGTAGAAGCCGATGAAGAAGGAAATGACATTGCTGTAGCACAAGGACCATTTGAAAATTTTGGCTCCCTGCAAAAAGCCCTGGAAGAGAAAGGCATAGAACTCAAAAGTTCCAAGCTGGAACGTATTGCCCTCTCACACCATGAAGTAACCGAAGAACAGGCTGCTGATGTTTTGAAGCTGCTTGATAAGCTGGAAGAAGACGATGATGTGCAGGCCGTTTACCACAATATGCCAGATTAATACGGTAAAGATTTTTCCTGTAAAAAAGGCTTGTGATGTTCGGAAGGAATATTTGTTCTCCTCACATCACAAGCCTTTTTTTTAAACTTATTTTTTCCTGTTAGAAAATAACCAGGGCAATAAATCCGGTTCAGCAAAAGCCCGGTCCCAGCTGTTGTGGTTAGCCTCCGGGTATAAGGTCAGTTTAGCAGGATGGCCCAATACCTTTAACTGATCGGCAATGAGGGTTGAACAGCTTACCGGCACCACATCGTCTTTTTCCCCATGGAAGATCCATAAAGGGATTTTTTGATAGCGCTGTACATTGGCTACATGGTCTCCGCCGCAAATGGCAAAAGCCGCGGCAAATAAGCGGGGTTTGCGCCTCAGCAATTCATAGGTACCCATGCCGCCCATAGATAAGCCGCCAACATATACCTGCTTTTTATTTATATAAGGCTTATCCATAAAATTAGCTACCATACCCAGCAAAGCCTGCATGGCCTTTGTAGGCTTGCCTTTTTCCTGGAAATTGAATACGCGCCTGCCATTGGCTTCCGTACTGATGTTCACATTGGACCAATAGCTGTCTGCCCGGCATTGCGGAAATACCACAATGGCCGGAAACTGCCTTCTGAGCTCATCCTTTAAAAACAATTTCCCACCGTGAGTCAACTGCTTCTGGTTGTCATTGCCGCTTTCGCCACGTCCATGCAAAAAGAACAGGATCGGGTATTGCTTTGCAGGATCAAAATTTTCTGGAAAAAGTACCCGGTAGGAGATGCTGTCTTTTCCTTTAATAAAGCTCCCCTTTTCGTATTTTGTGAAATCCTGGGCAATGCCGTTTATTCCACAAAACAGCAAAATCAGCGGGATGATTAAGTTTAACCTGTTCATAAGAGCTAAAATATCGATTTGCACAGGATTAAAAAAGCAATCTGGTATTTATTTCGAATTGATGACTAAAGCGAGCAATCACCCTTCTTTACTTAATTAGAATAATTATATTAAATTGCGCAACACACAGATCCGCTTACCTCAAAATAAATCAAAGCTTGAAACCATTAATTGTTTGTATTGCACTGATGATAACCCATTTTCATCTTCAGGCACAAATTGATACCAATCTAAAAGAAATCGAAATCATCGCCGTTAAATCAACAGTTAAAAACAATTCAGATAAACTGATTTATAACGTAACAACCAGCGTCACAGCTACCGGAACAGATGCCTTAAATGCGCTCAGTAAAGTTCCGGGTATAAAAATTAACGATGGCCAGATCGGCATCGCCGGAAAAGGAAATGTAAGGGTAATGATGAACGACCGGCTGGTACAGCTCAGCGGAACCGAACTGACCCGCTACCTGAAATCTATACCCGCCGGACAAATTTCCAGCATAGAACTCATTAAAAACCCTGGTGTAAATTATGATGCAGATGGAAATGCCGGATTGATCAATATCATTACCAAAAAAAGTACCCGGCAAGGCTATGCGGTTACTATTCAGACCAGCGGAAAACATTGGTTTCATAACCCGGCTAAAGTATATGGCACCAGGAATTTTCAGGGACTAAATGCAGCGGGCGACATCAGCTATAATTCTGATAAATTAGCCGCCCGTGCCAGCATCAGTATTGATCGTGGCCGGCTGCTGGAAGGTTTCCGGACAGACTTTGATTACCCCAGGCAAACCTGGATGCAGTCTGATACCGGCGACTATAAGTATCGCATGCTGAACTACGAGGCCGGGCTGGACTATAAACTGAACAACAAAACAACGGTCGGCTTTAGTTATACAGGTGGAAGGAATATTTACGAAGGTTTTGATCATGTCAACAATACCTTTACAAACCCGGGAAATGGCCAGCTGGATTCCAGCATCAAAGCTTTCGCTACTTATTACCCTGTTGCCCGCATTAACGCCGTAAACCTGCACGGCATTATAAATTTTGACACCAGTGGCAGAAAACTGGTTCTGAATGCCGATTATTTTAACCACTACCGCACTGATGTTTCAGATTTTGAAAGCAACAGCTTTGACGCAGATGGCAGTGCCAATCCATCCGGGAGTGCCAGGTTCTACGATACCAATAAACAGCAGATAAACATTTATACGTTCAAAGCAGATGCAACGATACCTACAGATTTTGCACAATTCATTTTTGGAGGAAAGCTCAGTTTTATTGACAATTACAGCAATGCCTTTTACTACAATAAAACCGGGCAGGATGAGCCGATCTATAATCCGGGCATGAGCAGTGAGTTTGATTATATCGAAAATACCCAGTCGCTGTATGCGGGCATGAACATCGATCATCATCACTGGAAATATAAAATAGGCCTGCGTTCAGAACTGACACAAACCAAAGGTTATTCCAATGTGCTGAAACAAAGCACCCTCAACAATTATTTTAAACTGTTCCCTTCCTTATCGGTCAATTATCAACCCAATACAGACCACGACTTATCCTTCAATTTTGGACGACGCATCAATCGCCCTACTTTCTGGAACTTAAATCCGTATAAATCGCTTTATACCGCTTACAGTTACGGACAGGGTAATCCTTACCTGCAGCCAGAATACAACAGTAATTTCGAATTGTCACACAGCTATAAGCACCTGCTCAATTCTTCCCTGTTTTTCAACATGACCGAAAATGGCTTCAGCAACGTAATCCTGGCCGATGCAAATACCAATATTGTGTATACAACGCCTTTAAACTTCATCACAACCTATCGTTACGGAATTTCTGAAAACATGTCATTACCATTTGGTTCATGGCTGGACAACAATAACCAGGTCACTTTTTCTTATACCCGGGCAAAATCTAAACTGGCCAATATTAATGGTGTAAATGGCTTTGGACTATACTTAGCTACTAATAACAATATCTTTTTAAATGAAGATAAAACCTTGGCCGCGGCGGTTAACTTCTGGTACCAGTTTCCCGAGGTGGATAAGATTAGCCGAACAAATGGTTATTACAAACTGGACCTGGGGTTTAAAGCAGCCGTTTTGAAGAAGAAAGTAGACCTTGCCTTAACCGTAAATGACTTGTTTTTAAGTAGTGCCCCTGTAATCACCACAACTGTAAATAACATCAAGCAGAAATTTACCAATTTCCAGCTGAACCGTTATGCTTTACTGAGCCTCAGCTATCGTTTTGGAAATAGTACCGCTAAATCCGGAGATAAAAACACAGGAAATGCAGAGGAGCGTAGCAGGATACATTAAGATAAGGTGTGCATTCTTGGTGTACCGATTTCAAATGTCTGATGGATATATAAATTACCTTAAATGTTTTTTGATCTTACTTCGTTAGAGCGAACTTTGTTTCCAGCACATCTCTGGAATTCCCGCCAATAAACAAGTTAAAATCACCAGGTCCGGCTACAAACTTAAGTGCTGTGTTGTAGAACTTCAAATCATTTTCTGTCAGCTTAAAGCTGACAGTTTTGCTTTCTCCTGGTTTTAAGCTAATCTTTTGAAAAGCTTTTAATTCTTTAACCGGTCGGGTAGAACTGCTCACCAGATCCCTGATGTACAATTGTACCACTTCTTTACCTTCGTTTGAACCTGTGTTTTTAATGTCAATACTGGCGGTGATGGATTCGCCGGGCCTGAAGCTGTTTTTACTCAACTTTAAATTGCTATACGCAAAACTGGTATAGCTTAAGCCGTAACCAAAAGGGTAGAGCGGCTCGTTGCTCACGTCCAGGTAATTGGAACGGAACTTACTGAACCACTTGCCTTCTGCCAATGGCCTGCCCGTATTTTTATGCGCATAATACAAAGGGATCTGTCCTACATTTTGCGGAAAGGTGGCAGTTAGTTTTCCTGAAGGGTTTACATCACCAAACAATACATCGGTTATAGCTTTTGCGGTTTCTGTACCGCCAAACCAGACATTTAAAATGGCGGGTACGTTTTGCTGCTCCCAGTTCAGTACCAGTGGCCTGCCGGTAAAGAGCACCAATACCACGGGTTTACCTGTTTTCAACAGGGCCTGTAACAGGCGTTGCTGTAATTCCGGGATTTCCAGGTTGGTCCGGCTGGAGGCTTCGCCACTCATTTCAGAGCTTTCGCCTAGAGCGGCGACTACTACATCTGCGGTTTTGGCCAATGCTATAGCCTCCCTGATCAGGTCGGCTTCGGGGCGGTTGTCTCTTGGAATGTCGCGGCCAAACATGGTGGCGCGCTGCTGGTAGGCTTCATCAGACAACAGGTTTGAACCCAGGCTGTGTACCACTTTAACCTGGCTGCCCAGAACGGCTTTCATGCCAGTTAAAAGAGAAGCCGTATTGGTCAGGTCGCTGTTCACACTCCAGGTACCGGGCATATTGGCGCCGGTATTGGCCAGGGGGCCTATTAAGGCAATTGTGCCGGTTTTTTTAAGTGGCAGGGTGTTGTTTTCGTTTTTTAACAGGACAAAGGATTCGGCTGCAACTTCACGTGCAAAAGCAAGATTTTCGGGCTTTAGGATCTCTGTTTTGGCCCGCTCTTCGTTGCAATAACGGAAAGGGTCATCAAACAGGCCCAGCTTGTATTTGGCTTCTAAAACCAGTTTGCAGGCTTCGTCTATGCGTTGCACTTTTACTTTACCTTCCTGTACCGATTTTTTTAGCGTAGTTAAAAAGCCTTCGCCAACCATGTCCATATCTACGCCAGCATTGATGGACAAGGCCGATACGGCTTTCAGATCGCCTAAACCATGGTCTATCAGTTCGTTTACGGCGGTATAATCGGTTACCACAAAGCCTTTAAAACCCCATTCTTTACGTAAGAGGTCTGTCATGAGCCATTTATTTGCAGTAGCTGGCACACCGTTGATGTCGTTAAAGGAGGTCATGATGCTACCTGCACCGGCATCCAGTGCGGCTTTGTAAGGTGGCAGGTATTCGTTATACATGCGGTCAAGGCTCATGTCGGTGGTATTGTAATCTCTGCCGGCTTCTGAGGCGCCATACAGGGCAAAATGTTTGACGCAGGCCATCATGGTATTGTATTTAGAAAGATCATCGCCCTGGTAACCTTTAATCATTGCTTTGGCAATTTCTGAGCCGAGATAGGTGTCTTCTCCTGAGCCTTCAGAGATGCGACCCCACCTTGGGTCTCTTGATATATCAACCATTGGAGAAAAAGTCCAGTTAAGTCCATCAGCGGTAGCTTCAACAGCTGCTATACGTGCCGTTTTTTGGATAAGAGGCATATCCCAGGTACAAGATAAGGCCAATGGGATAGGAAAGGTGGTTTTATAGCCATGGATTACATCCTGCCCAAAAATGATTGGGATTTTAAGTCTGCTTTCGTTTACAGCGATCTCTTGTGCCTTACGTATTTTTTGAGGTGTTGTAAAGCTGAACATGCCGCCCACCTGTCCTTTTTTGATCTTGTTTTCCACATCTGTACTTACAACAGAACCTGTAGTGGCCTCACCACCGGTAAGCAGATTCAATTGCCCGATCTTTTCATCTAATGTCATTTTGGACAGCAAATTGCTGATAAAGACATTCATTTGCTGATCAGTAGGATTGACCTCTTTTTTCTGCTGGGCAATTGCAGGGAGGGTAAGTGCTATATAAAATACAATGAAGGCCTTTTTCATGAAATGTTATTTTGAATAAGTGAAACCAAGTTTTGTTAAGCCTTGTTGTATTTCCGAAGCGCTCATGAAAAGCTTCCATAGTAACCCGGTTCTTCCGTTTTCTATCATGACAATGATCGGTCCCTGATCTATGCCAATATATCTTTTGGGATACCAATTGTCGGTTTCGCTATAGGCATCGTAAAAACCAAATTCACCCCATACTTTGTCTTTCATGTTGTAGTATAGATGTCTAATCATTTGCATGCTTTCTCCAGGAGTATAAGGATAAGATGAAAGCGCTGCGGTAGGACTAACTACACCCTTATCTTCAGAAGGCATATGTGCGGCATAACCCTTTACGGAGTAGCTGGCGGTCAATCCCCAGGAATTTTTACCATAGCCCTTAAACCGATGAGGGTTTTCAATCGCATAATCATAGTGAATTAACGCATGACTTCTATTTTCCTGCCAATAATCGGCATATTTGTCTTTCAGACCTTTGGGGTTTAAACCTAAATAAGAATAATGGGCCCAGAAAAGAGGCCCTACGTGTTGTCCTGCAACGTTATGTTTAAGTTTTACCGGATGTCCATATATAGTAATGTCAGTATTGATTGCGCCATTTTTGGCCCAACCCTGATGATAGACTTCTGCAGGTACTCCGTGTGTTGGTGAAGATACAGCTAAAACATAAGTGATCAGACACTCGTTGTAGCCAGTAATGGCGAAATTCATTTTCCATCCCGAGTTAGGCGACCAATGCCAGTAAAGTACATTTTCATTGTCCTTTCTGTAGAAATTCCAGTCAATGCCTTTCCAAAGTTCATCTGCTTTTTGTGCAAGCAGTTTTTCCCGTTCATTTCCGTTGGTATAATATTGACGTACGCAAATTAAAGCTTGTGCCAGGAATGAAGTTTCTACCAAATCCCCCGCATCATCATTTTTGCCAAATGTCTTGGTTTTTCCAGATGGCAGTATCCAATGCGGCCAGACACCATGAAATCTATCCGCTTTCGCTAAAAAATCAATTCCCTTTTTGAGATGATGGTAACCTTCTTCTCTTGTGATGAATTTCCGCTCAATAGCTACCAACGTGCCCATAATTCCGAATCCGCTGGCCCCTGTGGCAATTACGTCTTTATCATTTTGAGGATAAACGTTATCGCTGTGATAGCGTTCCCTGGCCAACCCGGAAATTGGTTCTGCACCCTCGTAAAAGTAGCTATAGGTCTGTTTCTGGACGATAGTTAATAGTGAGTCGTCGCTTATCTGGTGATTTGTGTCTTGTATATCCTTTTTATTCGGTGCACATGCAACGAATAAAAAGCTGGTTAAAAGTAGTATAAGTGTGTTATTCAGCATAGATGGAAAATATTGGCCCTTACCCAAAGAATAAGGGCCAAAAATAAATTAGTTGGAAGTTAGTCTGACGGCATTCAGATAATAGAATCCATCCGCACTGTTATTATTTGGTCCGGCCGTAACGGTTACCGTAATTTTTCCGTTGTCGGCAGGTTTGATGCTGTTTACATAAACAATATTGGTACTATTGGCAGATGTATTTAATGAGGCTTCTCCGTTGTTGGAACCCGCTACGATATATTTGGTTTCCCTGTTATCAGCCACACCTGCCCTTGAGCCAAAGAATCCTAAATTGTAAGTCAGGTTTTTATCCAGGCCAGAGATCACGAATTTGCTTTGCGCAACAATAATTCCCCCGAAAGCTCTTTTGGTATTTCCGAAATAGGAACGGCTTGAAACGCTCGATGGCATGTTAAACGCTGTTGTCGTTGCAGTAGCACCCCCGGTGTTTTCTGAATTGAAACGTTCGGTGATACTCAGAGATAAGCCAATATATTCCTTACCTGTATTGTCTTTGAGGTTCGCCCTGGCCCCCGCTTGAAAATCTCCAACCTGATTCCAGCCCGCCGGTATTGGAGTTCCCTTCCCGAAGGCTATAAATACCGGGTTTGCCAACGGGCCTCCTTCACCCTGGAAATTAGTCATCTCAGTCACCTCATAAGGTTTGAGAACTGCAAAGTGAGCAGCGTTCTGCGCAACAGAAGCTTCAAAGTTGCCTAGACCCTCAGTCTTATAGGTCATGCCCACAGTCGATTGATTAAACAAAGTCTCGAACCATGTACATGCTGCTGTATATCTTCCCAACGGATTTAGGTGGTAACCGTCGCGTGTAAAACCATCTTCTATTGCGCTGGTTCTTCCCGTTTGTATTGCTGTACCGGCAGGCACTATGATGTCAACAGGTACTATTTCTTTTACCTTCTGAGATACGTTTACAATCGCGTTGTACATTGTCATCTGGTTGCGGTTGTAATTTGCAAATCCTTCGTGGGTTGATGTCTGCGCATAGGCCCATGTTTGATGGTACACGTACTTAACCTTAGGGTTTTTAACTTTTGATTTCACATAGTTAAAGACCGCTGGAAGGGAAGCTTGAATTGTTTCCAGTTGTCCGGAATTCTGGCTTACCTGCTGGAAACTTACGTAATCCCACTGTTCATCATCTACAGCTACGTCAAGGCGTACATTATTATAGATTTTTCTTACACCATCTTTGCCAATCTTCCTATAGCTATAAACCGATGCGTTATTTTGTATGTTGGTTTTATGTTGTTCGAGAGACGCACTGCCGATATACATATTGCCGATAATTACCGTGATGCCTTTCTCCTTGGCCAGTTCGTATAAATTGGCTTCAAGAGCATCTTCAGAGAAACTATTGCCGATGGACAGAATTCTGATGATGCCATCATTTGTACCTCCTGTGTATTGTGAGGGATCTGCTTCGGGCAAATTAAAAGGATTGTTGCTTTTACTGCAAGCAGCTATAGTGGTCAAGAAGAGCACAGCGAGGGCAATCTTATATTTGCCTATGATGTTAAACCATTTTTTCATTTTTAATGTCTTTATTAGTTATAAAATGGATTTTGTGTCAATACTCCTTTACTGATCAGTATCTGATTGGCAGGAATTGGGAGCAGTTCATGTTTTCCTGCCTGGAAATTGGTCTTACCCGCCGCATGTAGTACATCCTTGGCAATTCCCCATCTTACCAGGTCAAAGAACCTGTCGTGTTCCATTGCCAGTTCTATCCTTCTTTCGTGTCTGATTACATCTCTGAGGCTACCCTGATCTCTTGTATCAATGTTAGGCAGAATATTACTATTACTACCCCTTGCTCTTGCCCTCACACTATTTACACTTGCAAGTGCTTCATCGATGTTGGATTCGCCCCCCAGTTCATTCGCTGCTTCTGCATACATCAACACTACATCTGCGTATCTTAGCAGTCTGATGTTCATCCAATAGGAAAAATTATCCAATAATGCTTTTCTTCGGGCGGGGTTGGAGTGTACTTTATGGTTATAGCTCTTTGGAGCGTCGGCAGCCTGGTTACTCGCTGTAAATACTTCGCCATAGACTGATGGTTCACCCATGGTTAAAAATGTCCTGGCCTTTCTTGGATCGCCCGGCTCATAAGCTGCCGCCAATTGTGGGCTGGGTACATTAAATCCCCAGCCTAAATTCCAATCGCCTGAGCCTCTCACACCCTGAATACTTGCGAACTGACTGCCGTTAGCTCTTTTTTCGGTCAGATTGGCTGTATTCTGAATCTCAAAAACAGATTCTGAGCTGTTTTCACCATCCTCGCCAAATATCACATTATATGATGTTTTCAGATCGTAGAGTCTGGAGTCCATCACTTTTTTAGCGGTACTCATGGCCATACCCCACTTTTTCTGCGTCAGGAATGCCTTAGCCAATATGCCGTTGGCAGCACCGCTGGTTGCCCTCCCCGGAAATATATTCTTGTCCCAGATTGGAGGCAGATTAGCTGCTGCAAAGGAAAGATCATTTTCTATCAGGGTGTATATAGCAGCAGGGTCGCTTTGAGGGATGTTCGTTTGTTCTTCTTTAGTTCTATATGCTTTATCAACTAAGGGAACACGTCCAAAAAGTCTTACCAGCATGAAGTAACCGTATCCTCTAAGGAATTTAGCTTCTGCTTCCGCATAAGTTTTAACCTGCTGATCTGTTCTGGTATCCTTGGCGATGGTGTCCAAAACATTATTACACTTGCCAATCAGGTTATAGTATCCATTCCACATGCCCTCCACTATTCCGTTGGTCGCAATAAGTGTGAATTCATCCATTTCTCTGGAAGTAGGGCCATCTGTTGGTGTACTTCCCTTGTCAGCGTCTTCACTGCGAATGCTGGTTGCGGCTATAAAACCTGAGCCGGATGCATCGTAACTCCTCAATACATCATAAGCAGCAAAAAGAGTGACATCAAAAGGTCCGGAGCCTTCCGGATAGGGGTAGTTATCTTCGGTATATCTTCCCTGAGGATAACGGTCAAGAAAATCACGTTTACATGCAGGGAATACAATAACCATCAGACATGCAGCAATGATATATGGAATTGATCTTTTTAAATTTTTCATTTTCATAAAGTTAAAATGTAACATTTATTCCTAATGTATAGGTTGCCGGTATCGGGTACACACCATTATCTGCACCACCACCTAAAATGCTGCTGATCGGAACTTCGGGCGTATAACCGGTTGCCTTGGTAAAGGTATGCAGGTTTTGGGCGCTCAGGTACATCCTTAAGCTTTTTAGCGCTGTTGAAGGAGTCTTTGGTTTAAAGGTATAGCCCAGTTGCAGTGTCCTGATTCTGAAATAATCTCCCGGCTCCATAAAATAGGTACTGAAACGGTAGTTGTTCGTTCTCGCCTTGTCCAATATAGGTTCTACATTAGATGTGCCGGCGCCATTCCAGGCATCTAACCTGTTGCTTTCCAGGTTCAGGTCAGAAAAAGTAGCTGTCCTTCTTTGTGTATATATGTAATTCCCTGCAACACCCTGGCCTTGTACCTGGAGATCGAAATCTTTGTACTGTACATTCAGGTTAAGCCCGTAACTCCATGTCGGAAATGGCGAGCCCAGATATTCCTGATCCTCACCAGTAATTCTTCCATCATTATTTAAGTCTTTATAGATGATATCCCCAGGCAGTGCATTGGCCATGGTTGGGGAGTTCTCAATCTGATAGATGTTCTGGTATATTCCTATTTGGCGATATCCATAAAAGTGTCCCACTGAATTGCCGGAGATCGTTCTGTTTACCCCGCCATTACCTGTCAGTAAGTAGTCGATATTGTCTCCAATAGAAACCACTTTGTTTTTATTGTAACTGAAGTTAGGTGAAATGGTAACTCTTAAATCCTCTGTAAGATTCTGGTCCCAACCCAGGGCCACTTCAATACCTCTATTTGAAATATGTCCTGCATTAGTTTTAAACGGCAGTCCGCCTGCGGAACCTGGTCTGGTGATATTTGTCAGCAGATCAAGCGTTTTTTTATCATAATATACGATATCTGCGCTAAGCCTGTTGTTAAATGCCTTCGCTTCAAAACCAATATCAATTCCTCTACCTGACTCCCATCTCAATCTCGGATCAGGAAGGTAAGAGGGAGTGACAGACGGAATAATGAAATCTCCGAAAACCCCTGCTCCACCTGTGTTTAATTCAGGCAGGAATGGGAAGCTTGCCAGCCCCTGCGCGTTTCCAAGAATACCCCATGACCCGCGCAGTTTCAGGAAGTCAACACCTGGAATCTTATCTTTAAAAAAGTCTTCCTCACTGATTACCCAACCCAATCCTACACTGCCGAAAGTTCCCCATCTGTTTCGTGTGGGTAAACCTGCTAAACCATCTCTCCTTATAGATGCATTCAGCAGATACCTGTCCATAAAAGAGTAGTTAACCCTGGCGAAATATCCCATAGAACTGTATTCTTCTCCGCCACCACTCAATGACATCGGGTTGTCTGCGTTTATGATATTAATATACCATAAGTTCGGATCATCCGGAACGATCAGTCTATTATCGGTACGACTTCCTGCTATAGAAGTACTGCCATTGTACAAAGTAGTCATACCTGCTAAACCTGTGATGTTGTGATCCCCAAAAGTTTTTTTGTAGGTCAGGGTATGGTCTTGTTGAAACCTTCTGAACTCGTTAGAATTTTGTCTTACTGAAGTTCTGGCATTCGGGTTGTTGAAGTACTCATTGGGATTTCCATTTTCCCCGAGGTTTATCTGTGTAAATGGTATTGGCGTATAACCTCTGGAATTATTAAAGTTCAATTCCGTGTACACTTGCGACCTCCAGGTAAAGTCTTTCAGGAATTTCACCTCTCCAAAAAGATTGCCTACAATCTTGTAGCTTTTTGTTATAGAATTCCGGTCATTTTGATCAATTGCAGCTACAGGGTTACCTACCTGGGAACGCTGAAAGCTTGGCATATTATAGTAAGCAGTTTCACTTTCTCTGATCCCTACGATCGGCGCTGCCCACAATGCACCGTTCAGACTTGCAGAAGTACCATTTACATTATAGTGACTACCGCTGATGTCGCCACCGATTTTGATATTTTTGGTAATGTTGATCTCTTCATTAAATCTTGCAGTGTAACGCTCGTATTCTCCGTATTTAAGTGCACCTTGCTGATTGTTATATCCAAGACTAAATAGCGTTGTTGATTTTTCTCCGCTATTGGCAATAGTCAAACTGTGATTGGTTTGGAAAGCTGTCCGCAGAATTTCATCTTGCCAGTCTGTATCAGCAGTATAGTTTGTATAATCAAAGGGAACTGAATTTGCATTGGCTCTGATTTTGTCATATACACTGCGAAATTCTGCCGCATTCAGCACATCGATGGTATTGATAACTTTCTGAAATCCGGCTGAACTGGATAGACTAACCGTGGTTTGTCCGGCTTTTGCGCGCTTAGTAGTAATAACGATCACCCCGTTTGCAGCTTGCAAACCAAAAATAGCCAAAGATGAGGCATCCTTCAACACTTCTATGCTTTCAATATCAGCTGGGTTGACGTAGTCGATGCTGGTTTGATGTATACCGTCCACCACGTAAAGGGGGTTTGAGCCACTTATGGTTCCAATACCCCTGATCCTGACCGTTGGTGCAGAACCTGGACTACCGCTGTTTACGATTGTCAAACCAGCAACCTTTCCCTGTAAAGAAGTTAAGGGGTTAGTATTTGGCATTCTCGCAATTTCTTCGCCTTTAACCTGCGTAATTGATCCGGTAACGTCTCTTTTTCTTTGCGTGCCATAACCCACTACCACAACGCCCTCCAGGTCCTGTGCGGAAGTAGAAAGTGTGACATTAATCGTAGTTTGGTTGTTGATCTGTATTTCACGACTGGCATAACCAATGGATGTGAAAACCAGGGTTGCATTTGCAGGTACGCTAATGGTGTACTTGCCATCAGCAGTTGTTGTTGTTCCTTTCTGGGTTCCTTTTACCTGTATACTAACACCAGGCAGCGGCAGTTTATCTGCTACATCTGTGACCACACCTTGCACAGTAATGTCCTGTGCTGATGCTGCGCTCGTAAAAAGAAAACAGAGAAAAGTTAAAACAGAAAGTTTTGTAAAAATTCTTTTCATACTATTTGGTTATTTAAATGTGTTATAAAGCTCCGTTACAATTGCTGGGAATACAAAAAAAATGCCTCTACATTAATACATCAGCAACAGAATTTCTACTATCTCAAATGTGCTTTCTACATTCGTTTTTGATTCAAAAATGACGTTTCTTGAGCTACAGGTAGAAATTTAGTACTACAACAGCAGCACTTTTAACAACTTGAATATTCAGGCTGTAAAAAAGGTGATGAGAGGTAATGATGTAGTCCTAAAGCTCCATCAGGAACTCTACCAGGTTCTTGTCGTGGGGTACATCAAGCTTTTTGCGCAGCCTGTAACGTCGTATTTCTACTCCTCTTAAGGAAATGTTCAATAAGGATGCCATTTCTTTACTGCTCATGTTCATACGCAGGTAGGCGCAAAGCTTCAGGTCGTTGGGCACCAGGTCGGGGTGGTTTGCTTTTAATTTTTTAAAGAAGCTTTCATGCGCTTCGTTGAAGCTGTGCTCAAACAGGTTCCAGTCCCGCTCGTCATTCATGCCTTCGTCTATAACTTTCTGAATTTTTCTCAACTGCTCCTCTGCCAGGGGCTTCCCGTTTCCGTCTTTCAGTTTCAGAATCTCCTGACTTAGTTTTTGCAGCAGTTCATTTTTGTACACCAGGCTCATGGCCGAATTGGCGAGTTCCCGGCTCTTGCCGGCCAGGTCGGCCTGTAATTTTTCTGTCTGCAGTTTGATGATCTGCTTTTCGGTTGCTTCGGCTTCTTTTTTCAGGAAGGCTTCTTTCTCTGCCTGCAATTTATCGGATATGGCTTGCTGGTCTTTTTTCAGCTTGCGTTCATACAGCTTTCTAAAGGCAAACAATAAAAATGCAATGCCGATAAGGTAACATGCAATGGCCCATTTGCTGGCATAGAAAGGGGGAAGGATGGTAAATTTAAATTCGGTAACCTGGCTTACTGCCCCTTCATTGATGCTGGCCCTTACCTTAAAAACATAGCTGCCCAGACCCAGATTGGTAAAGTCTTTCTGCGAGGCGGGGCTCCAGTCTGACCATTGTTTGGAATAGCCTTCCAGATAGTACTGGAATTTAATTTTGGCTTGCCGGTAATAAGGAAGGGCAAAAGAGATGCGGATGCTGTTGCGGCTGAAGGGGATTTCAATTTCTTCATCCCTGTCGCCAAATTCGCTGATGGTGTGATAGGTATCCGTAATGTCTTCAATTTTTCGTATCAGCACCTGTGGCAATTGGATGGATTTTTGCCTGCTTAGGTTTTCGCTGGCATTGTAAATCACGAAGCCGTCATCCACACTGATCAGGTAAATATTGTCACTGATTTTGCTGATGTTCTCATAGTATTGTACCATACGGCCGTCCAGGATGCTGAAGGTATTGGAATCTACTTGCATCTTTCCAGGCTCCAGCAAACGCACCAGGCCCATTTTGCCATGGTTAATGAACCAGTATTTTTTTGAGCCTGCATCAATGATTTTATTGGCGCCGGCAAAGCTACCCAGTTCTTTATTTAATGTTGCGTACTTTGTAAAGCGATTGCTGATCTCATCGTAAATGAAAAACCCTGCATCGGATGAGAAGACCAGGCGGTTCTCCAAGGTGAAGATATTGATGTTGTAATCGCCTGGCAAGCCATTCTTTTCATCATAGGTTTTTATAGAAATAACCCTTTTAAGATCAGGGCTTAACCCGAGTTTATACACGCCTTTATAAGCATGACTTACCCAGATGTCGCCCCTGGCATCCTGTTCTACGTATCGGGAAGGTTCTCCGAAGTCAGCGATCTTGTGCGAGAATTTCCAGGCTCCGCTGGCATCTTTTTTAAACAGCGCCAGCCCATTGTAAGTGCCCTGAATCAGAAAACCGGGATTGGAATTCAGTTTTTTTATGGTCCAGCCCCCTTTAACTGTCGAAATGCTTTCCAGTTGATTGCCGTTTACTTTAAAGGTGCCATCATTATGACCGCAAAATAATTGCCCGTCTATCAGGGTAAGGTCCCATACCTGTCCCTGAGAATTGGGGATCAGCTTAAAATCGAAAGTGTTGAACAGGCTTCCGGTCCCGGATGCCCAGACGCTGTAAAATAAGCCCTGGTTGGTGCCCAGATAGATATTGTTCTTATAGATCAGGCTGGAGTATACAGTACCAAACTGTCCTGTTTTATCAAAATAGAAATACAGCGGCGAATTGAGCTCTATACGGTCTATCCCGTTATCGAGGCCGGCCCATAAATTCTGGTCCTGATCGGCATACAGACTTAATACGGTATTGTTTTGCAGGCCACTGGATTTATTGATGCGCTGTATAATATTGCCTGCTTCATCTATAATGATCAGGCCGTTCAAAATGGTGCCGTAGGCATAATAGTGGTCTCGTATGCGGGTGCCGTTGTTTAACTGGTAGGTTTTTAGAAATGCATTTGCAGGGGTGTTTAAAGGGCTGAAGTTTTCGCCGTTGTATACATAAAGTCCATCTTTGCTGGTGCCGATTAGCAGGCTGCCGTTTTGGTAAGGCAGTATGGACAATACGTCTTTTGGAGTGCTTATACCAGTGTTTTTTAAGGGGGTAAGTTTATTACCGTCAAGTTCAAAGAGACCGTTCCTGTTTACCTCTACATAAAAACGCTGTCCCACCTGGTGCAGGAACAGGAGTGATTGCTGTGCGGTAACTACGCTGATCTTTTTGTTCTCGTAGATGTAAATGGCAGAAAAGGATTGAAAAATAACCTTTTTACCGAGTGTATATATTTTCCAGATCTCATCTTTAAGCTGAAGTGATCTGGGGACTAGGCTGGTTAAGGAGGTATAGGCCAGGTGTTTGTTTTTGTCCGACCAATAGCCGATCTCGCCAAAGCCGCCGGTATAAATGATGCCATCTGCATCGGCAGCTACGGAACGTACAATTTGTCGGTTGGGCATTTTGTACTGCTGCCAGTATTTGCCGTCAAAGCTAAGCAGGCCCTGGGCATTGCCAAAGTACAGGACGCCATATTTATCTTTCGCGATAGACCAGTTCTGGTTGCCCGAAAGGTATACCGATTTGGGATAGTTTTGCACATAAGGTACGCCTATACGCTGTATGTTATCTGCCGAAGCAAAAAAAGGCAACAGGAAAATCAGATAAAACAGACTGTATTTAAGGTGCCTTTGTTTCATGTACGGTAAAGCTACGGTTTTATTTCCCGGCTACGTTTACAGGTTGGGGTACTTTTACATAATAACCTGTTCCATCGTATTTGCGTTTACGTGGGTTAGTGGTGCAGGCCACTGAACAACAGCCCTGTAGTTCTGCTCCGCATGCGTCACATTGGGTAATGTGTTCATTGCATTCCGGATTGGCGCAGTTGATCATTTTGGGCGTTGTTTTGCCGCAGTTGAAACATTTGGATACGATACTGGGGTTTACGGTATTCACGTCTACAGCAATGCGGTTGTCAAATACATAGCATTTGCCGTCAAAATCTTCGCCGCCAGCTTCCTTGCCGTATTTAATGATGCCGCCATGGAGCTGGTACACATCGTTAAAACCATGGTGCAGCAGCAGGGCTGATGCTTTTTCGCATTTGATGCCCCCGGTGCAGTAGGTGAGTACTTTTTTGTTTTTATATTTGGCCAGCTCGTTGATCTTATCCGGGAATTCCCTGAAGTTCTCCATGTCGAGCGTAACGGCATTTTTAAATTTGCCCAGGTTGTGTTCATAATTGGAGCGTACATCCAGGATCACAACGTCTTCCTGGTCAATCATTTTCTGGAACTCTGCCGGTTCCAGGTGTTTGCCGGTTTGTATGTTGGGGTTAATGATGTTCGGGTCCCTGAGTCCTGAATGCACAATTTCCGCTTTATAGCGGCAATGCATTTTAATGAATGAGGGTTCTTCAACCTCGTCTATTTTAAAGTCTGTTTTTGCAAAGCGCTCATCAGCTTTAATAGCGGTCATATAGGCATTGCAGGCTTCACTTGTGCCGGAAACGGTACCGTTTAAGCCTTCGTCGGCAACGATGATCCGGCCTACCAGGCCTAGTGATTTACAGAATTTAAGGTGATCGCCGGCAAATTGTTCTGCCTCAGCTATGTGACTATAGCAGTAATAAAGTAGGGTCTTGAATTTTTTCATATTTCATTGATACCGATGCAAACGGCGTTTAATGCGCAACAAAGGTGCAAAAAAAACCGTTCTCTTCCAAGTCTGGCATCTGTTGCGAAGAACAACAGCGCCCAGGTCTTGTCGGAGAAGGTATTTTTGTGTTAAGTAAGGAGGCTGATTACCAGAGCCTGCTGTACTGCCAGATCAGGGTCAGCAGCAGTAAGCTGATCAGGGTATATGCAACGATGTAAAACCGTGCTATGTTCCGTTTGGAGAGGTTCATGTTTTTTTGGAGCGTGTACTTTTTATTAAAGTTGGTAAATGGCGCTTTAATAACAAAGATTCATTTTGTTCATTATGTAACAAATTCACATTGTCGGATTACAGCTTATTAATTTATGTAGGATAATTATTAAGTTTGTACCCGTTATATTTAACTACTAACTTTTAAACATAAAATGACTGAAATTTCTAGGAAACCATTGTGGTTGGCTGTCTGCCTGCTCTTTGGTTCAACCGTTGGTTTTGCACAAGACAATCTTGTTAATTCACTAAAAGACAACCAAAGCGCAAACAGCGCAAATAGTTTTATTTTTACACCTGTCATCAATGCGGAGGCCACTTCGGTAAAAAACCAGAAATCATCGGGTACCTGCTGGAGTTACAGTACCAATTCTTTTCTGGAGTCGGAAATGATCCGTATGGGCAAAAAACCGGTGGATATCGCGGACCTTTTTACTGCCCGTAATGCCTATATTGAAAAGGGAATTAATTATGTACGTATGCATGGTGCCCTGACTTTAGGTGACGGTGGTGCCTGCCATGATGTAATTAATATGTTTGCCAAATATGGCGCCCTTCCTCAGGAAGCTTACAGCGGCAATGATTATGGTAACCCCGGCTCATCAGAAAGAATGAACAAATTGACTGAAGCGATACTGAAAAAAGCCGTTTCGGGTAAATTTGATCCGAACTGGAAAGTAAGATATGTTGCAACCATTGATTCCTGTATGGGCGCTGTACCGGAGAAATTTACTTTTGAGGGGAAAGAATATACACCTAAAACTTTTGCCAAAGAGGTGGTAGGTATTGATCCGGCTGATTATGTAGAACTTTCTTCTTTCAACACCAGTCCTTATTATGAGAAAGCGGTTTTGATGGTGCCAGACAACTGGTCTTTTGATCAGGTTTATAATGTGCAGATGGACGACATTACTGCTATTATTGACAATGCGTTGAAAAAAGGTTTTACCATTGCCTGGGCCACTGATGTAAGTGAGAAAGGTTTTAGCTGGAAAAACGGGATAGCTTATGTGCCTGCAAATGATTTTGAAAGTATGAGTGACAGTGAGCGGAAAGCCATGTTTAATGGTCCTAAAGCTGAGAAAGAAATTACTGTGGAGATGCGTCAGGTGGCTTTTGATGATTATGAAACTACTGATGACCATGGCATGCAGATTACTGGTATAGCTAAAGACCAGGCCGGCAAAGAATATTATATCGTTAAAAACTCATGGGGTGCCAGTAATGATTATAAAGGTTATTTGTATGTGACCAAGAACTTTGTGAAATACAAAACTACCGCGTTTTTATTGCACAAAAACGGCATTCCTACCGATCTGCGTAAAAAAATGGCGATTAAATAAACTGCTGCTGTTCAGCAATTAAAAGGGCTTGTATTTTTTTACAGGCCTTTTTGATTTAAAATCCATAGGATAGCCGGAAACCATGTTGCACCCGTTTGCTGCCATCGTAGGCAAAGCCATAAGTTGCACGAAAGATAAGGCGCTGCAGGCCAAAGTAAAATTCGGTGTAATTTCTTTTCACGGGCTGGCTCAGATAACTTACGCCAACCAGCTCTTCCAGCTTCAGTTTGCGCAATAAAGGCACCTTATTGGTAAGCAATCCCGAAAAGTTATGCTCAAAATGGGCTTCCACGTACTCCTGGTCTGTGCTGAACAGGTAGAAGTCAAGGAAAAGGAACTTCCTTAAATTGGGTACAGAGAACAGGGAGTTGTTTCCCCGGAAGTGTTTGGCCTCAGGGTAAAAGATCTGGTTGTTGTTCAGAAACTTGCCGGCACCGGCTACAAAGGAGGAATAACCCCAAAGGCCGCTGCTGATCCGGTTTTGGGAAACTTCCAGGGATACCAGGTCATAATCCACATCACTGCTGAGCATGTTGCTGATGCCTTTCCGGTAAGAGAGTTCGATGACCGGATATTTCGATGGCTGGTAAAATTTGCCATCCGGACGGGTAATGAATTGCTGTCCTATGGTGTAATTTAACGTAGCACTTAAGGTTAAAGCTTTATAAGTCGGAAATAATGGGCTTTCCGTTTCTGGTGTAAATGGATTATTGGAGGTAAACTCCTCACCTTTTAAATCCTTGATCTTAAAATGAGTGGTATTGACCAGATTGGTATTTCGGGAATAGTTCAGGTTCAGCGTAGCCTGAAGCCCGTTGGCCAGTTCCCTGGTGGTACCTACATTTGCAAATTCTTTTTTATAAAACTTAGAGAAATTGGTTTCAAAAAATAAGGAGTTGATAGAGTTGCCCAGCAGGCTCATGGAGCCATAGTTGTTGAGGTCATAGATACCAGAGCCTGCACTGATGTTGATGTTGGCCCGTTTTACGGGGTTATAATAGTAATTGGCTGTCAGGCTTCCGGTAAAGGTTTTGTTGGAGAAACCATACCTGGCTTCGGGCCTGATGTTGTAATAGCGGCGGTCCTGCAGGTCTTTGGTATAGGTTATCCCGTATTTGAGCGCCCAGCCTTCGACGGTATTGTAAAATATAGAACGGTATAGTGGATCAAAGGTATAATGTTTCCCTTCAAAGCGGTTATTGAGCGTATAACCGGTTGCGGCAAGTTTAACGATTCCAAATTTGTTGTTGACCCTTTCCAGAGAATCCAGGTAAAACTTGGAGGTTTTTAAGGCTGCGATACTGTCTTTTCGTATGTAATCCCGGCTTTCTTCCGGCGTGAGCGGGATTGGGCGGTTATTTAGCCAGAATAGCGAATCCTTTTTGTTTACTGCCCTGGTTATTTTCAGAATTTCGCCGGTAAAGTAATTTTTAGGAAAGTTGGGATGAATGTTATAATTGCTGTAAACACCTACATAATAGCCTTCAAACTTAAAGCCAAGAACATTTCCATTGAACTGGAAATTGATGTTTGAGGGCATATAGGTATTTTCAACCTTCAGGAACTGTTGTTTGATGTTTAAAGTGTCGAGCAGGTTGATGCCCGTATTTTTAGTGAGGTAAACTTCTGCATTGATCAGGTGCCAGCTGTCATCGCTGATGTAGATGATGCCCCTGAACACCGGGTCATGATCGCGCCGCGGAATGAGCTGGATCTTGTTTACCGTTATTCCATGTTCTGTATTTACGCCCAGTAATTTATAACGGTAATATAATAAGGCATTGTCAGAAATCGGGGAGACGAAGCCTCTGGAGCTGAGCTTGTCTTCCAGCAGGATGTTTTCGTAGAAATTGATGATCAGGTCGGAAGCTTTGTTGAAGCTGAACGCATTGTTGCGGCCGGCAACTTTAGAGGAAATCATTTCTTCATGGATCTTATCCGGACGCTGGAAGGCAAATGTGGAGGTCGACTCTGATAAATATAGTATTCCTTTCCTGTTGGTATCCAGTTCAAGCATTTTTTGAATGTCCCGGCCAAAAACTTTTTTTGGGGCGCCAACCAGTTTCTGGACACCTTTGATGTAGACATTGCTGGTGTAAGCAGGTACTTCAGTTAAATGGTTTTTTCTTTTTTTAATCGCTTGCCTGATGATCGCGTAAGCCGGGTCTTCAGCGTTTGCATGAATGGTAACCCCTGATAGGCTGTAGGTTTCCGGACTGAGCACGATGTCTGCCGTAGCATCGCCGCTGATGGTGATTTCTTTTTCTATGGCTTTATAGCCGATGGCTTTGTATACGATGGTAAAGCTGCCCTGCGCTATCGCCAGACGGTAAAAACCATCAATATTGGCTGAAGTGCCTGTGGTGGTGTTTTTGAGGTATACGGAAGCAAAGGATACGGGTTGCCCGTCAGTGTCTTTAATACTGCCGTTCAATTTGAATTGCTGGGCAAATGACATGGTAATAGTGGCAATGAACAATACCAGCGTTAAAAATAGTTTCTTCATACAGGAGGCCAGGCCTTAAATATCGGTTGTTGTTGGTAAATATAGTTAAATGTTAATTTGTAAGGCATCCCTTATTTAGGTTACCACCCAAAGCAGGTAATTGTATAACTTTGATGGTATCAAATCATAACAATCATGTATAAAACCTTACAACCTGTTCTTCAACAAGAACTAGACCAAATAGAGAAAGATGGCTTATATAAACGGGAACGGATTATCATTACCCCACAGGGCGCTGATATTAAGGTGAGTACAGGGCAGGAGGTGGTTAATTTTTGCGCAAACAATTACCTGGGCCTTTCGGCTGATCCCAGAGTTACTGATGCAGCAAAAAAGGCCATAGATAAATATGGTTATGGCATGTCCTCTGTTAGGTTTATCTGTGGTACGCAGGATGTACACAAAGAACTGGAAGAAAAGCTTTCTGATTTTTTAGGTACGGAAGATACCATTTTATATGCGGCTGCTTTTGACGCAAATGGGGGAGTGTTCGAACCTTTGTTTAACGATCAGGATGCGATCATTTCTGATGAGCTGAACCATGCTTCTATTATTGATGGTGTGCGCTTGTGCAAAGCCAAACGTTTCCGGTATAAAAATGCAGATATGGCTGATCTGGAGCAACAGCTGATTGCTGCAAGAGACTCAAGACACCGCATTATTGTTACGGACGGTGCTTTTTCTATGGACGGAGTTGTAGCTCCTTTAGATCAGATCTGTGATCTGGCAGATAAATATGAGGCTTTGGTGATGATTGATGAATCACATTGTACGGGATTTATTGGTAAAACTGGTCGCGGTACGCATGAACATTTTAATGTAATGGACAGAGTAGACATTATTACCGGCACTTTAGGCAAGGCATTGGGCGGTGCCTCTGGTGGTTTTACCTCAGGCAAAAAGGAAATTATTGAGCTGCTGCGCCAGCGCTCCCGCCCTTATTTATTCTCCAATACACTTGCCCCGGCTATTGCGGGTGCCTCTGTTACGGTACTCGGTTTGCTGACGGAAACCACAGATTTGAGGGATAAGCTGGAAAACAATACCCGCTATTTCCGTGAGCGGATGACCGAAGCAGGCTTTGACATTAAACCAGGGGTGCACCCTATAGTGCCTGTAATGTTATACGACGCGAAACTTGCACAGGAGTTTGCAGCAAAAATGCTGGAGGAAGGCATTTATGTGATTGGTTTTTATTACCCGGTGGTAGGACAGGGTAAGGCCCGGATCCGAGTGCAGTTGTCGGCTGCCCACGAGCAGCGGCATTTGGATAAGGCCATTGCTGCATTTACTAAGGTGGGGAAGGCATTGGGTGTAATATAAAATAGCTGTATATTTGTTGCCATGTTACAAGAGAAGATAACACAATATACCGCCGAAATAGAGGCGTTTTCGACAAGCAGTGCTGATGAACTGGAGCAATTCCGTATTAAATTCCTGGGAACAAAGGGGATCATAAAAGATATTTTTGATGAGTTTAAGGCCGTTTCTCCTGAGGAAAAAAGAACCCTGGGAAAAGTTTTAAATGAATTTAAGCAACTCGCGGAAGCCCGTTATCAGGAGTTGAAAGATGCTGCTGTAACTACGGATACGGCTAAAGATGCTAGTCTGGACCTGACTTTGCCAGGTGAAGGCTTTGAGGTCGGATCGCGGCATCCGCTGGCCCTGGTCAGAAGGGAGATCATCGGGATCTTCAATAAACTTGGTTTTGTGGTTGCTGAAGGACCTGAAATTGAGGATGACTGGCACAATTTCTCAGCATTGAACTTCCCGGAAGAACACCCGGCACGTGATATGCAGGATACGTTTTTTATCAAAAAAGGCGGAGAACATGGAGATATTGCCCTGCGTACGCATACCTCTTCAGTGCAGGTAAGGATGATGGAAGCCGGCAAACCACCTTTCAGGGCAATCATGCCTGGCCGGGTTTACCGGAACGAGGCCATCTCTGCCAGAGCACATTGCTTTTTTCACCAGGTGGAGGGCTTATATGTAGACGAGAATGTCTCTTTTGCCGATTTAAAGCAAACGCTGTTTTATTTTGTTCAGGAGCTGTATGGGGAAGGAACTAAAGTGCGTTTCCGCCCTTCTTATTTTCCATTTACTGAGCCTTCCGCTGAAATGGATATTTCCTGTACAATTTGTAAAGGTGAAGGCTGTCAGATGTGTAAATACAGTGGGTGGGTAGAGATTTTGGGTTGCGGTATGGTAGATCCGAATGTGCTGGAAAATTGTGGCATCGACAGCAAAAAATACAGTGGTTTTGCATTTGGAATGGGTATAGAGCGCATTGCAAATTTAAAATTTGAAATAAAGGACCTTCGCTTGTTCTCTGAGAATGATGCCAGGTTCTTAAAGCAATATAAAACCTCACTGATCTGATGAGCAGAATATTACCCGGAATGCTGTTGCTGATCCTGGTAGTGGGCGGATGCGGTAAAGAGAACCTGGCCATTCCGAATGTGCCGGTTAATTTTAGCGCCCAGCTAACCGATCCCAGGTTGATCAGGCTGAGCAGCCCGGGGGGGGCTGTGGCTTTATCAGACTACGGGGTAGCAGGGGTGGTGATCTACCGGACCAATAGCGGAGGCTATGTGGCCTATGACCGCTGCAGTACAGTTAATCCGGAGAAAAAATGCGCGGTAGAATTGGATGAGCCAAGTTTTACAGTAACGGATAAATGTTCAGGGGCAAAATACCTGCTGGAAGATGGCAGTCCTGCAAAGGCGCCTGCCCAGCTGTCGTTAAAGAAGTATAATACATTTGTAGCAGGAAATACATTACATGTAACCAATTAATGGAACCAGAAAAAATAAAGGAAAGTATAATAAGGGCTGCTAAAGAATTGTTCAGAAAATACGGTTATCATAAAACAAGTGTGAATGAGATCGCGAGGAAGGCAAGAATAGCTAAAGCTACGATATACAAGTATTTTGAGAGTAAGGAGCAGATCCTGGATGCCATTTTAATGGATTACCTGGATTTGAACCTGCATGAGATATTGAAGAATAAGGCCCAGTTTGCCAACGAGGAAGAGCACCTTAAAGCATTGGTAATGAAAACCTGCAGGTTAACGTATACCGTTTGCAATGAGTTTATCGGCTGGGATTTTGTACGTGAAAACGCCAACTCGCAGGAGTTCCTGAAACATTTGTCTGACCAGCTGGAGTCTTTACTCCTTTCAGCATACCTGGAGCTGGACCACTTTAAAAACCATCCTTCGCGAAGGGAGGGACTGGCATTTTTACTGAAAGCCAGCAAGAATATCGTATTTTCATTTGCCTTTACTTCGGTGAGCGATTCGGATGTTCGTAAAAACTTTGTCAGCTTTCAGAAAGAGTTGCTCCCCTTTCTGGTAAAAGCGGCACTGTAAATCGCAGTTTGGCTTAGGGAATGATCTTATTTCTTTACAAAACCTTAACGTGTACTGATTGGGCATTTGGTATAAAATGATTTACATTTGCTTTATTACCATCATTATACTACAATGAGTAAAGAGATTTTAGAGATTTCAGTATTGGTTGAAGAGAAGTTTGATGTGAAATTTGATCTGGTTGGAGGTGTTTTTGGTTTTATACTTAAAATCTTTGCTAAGTAGAATTTAACAGCTATAATTTCTTTACAGGAGGCATCCCAAAATGCCCTAAGGAAATCTTTATGCCTATAAAAAACATTTAAAATTTTAAGGCAATTTTAGTTAATTTTGCGCCATAATGAGTAGAAATAGAAAAGCCGGAACGGTGACGATCATTCCTGATTTATGTATTATTGACATTGCCGAAGAAGGAAAAGGTGTAGGTAAAGCTGATGAACTGGTTGTTTTTGTAGAGAAAGCCGTACCCGGCGATGTGGTGGATGTACGTGTGGTAAAGAAGAAAAAGAACTTTGCTGAAGCTGTAATTGAACAGCTCCATAAGAAATCGGAATTGAGAACCGATCCGTTTTGCCAGCACTTTGGTACCTGTGGTGGCTGCAAATGGCAGCATATGGAATATGATGCTCAATTGAAGTTTAAGTCTAAAAATGTAGAAGCTGCTTTACAACGCCTGGCAAAGATTGATACGACAGGCATGGAGCCGATTCTTGGCTCTGCAGCTAATAAATATTACAGGAACAAGCTGGAATACACCTTTTCTAATAAGCGCTGGCTGAATAAGGCAGATATGGACGAAAGATCAGCAGCGCCTGATGCGGATAGCCCGGAACTGGAAATGAATGCATTGGGTTTTCATGTACCCCTGCGGTTTGATAAGATCCTGGATATTCAGCATTGTTATTTGCAGGCAGAGCCTTCCAACACGATCAGAAATGAGCTGAGGGATTATGCTTTAAAAGCCGGGCTTTCGTTTTATGACCTGCGCAATCATGAGGGTAGCCTCCGAAACCTCATCATCCGTACTTCATCAACCGGCGAGGTGATGGTGGCTGTGGTTTTTGCTTATGTGGAGCAGGATCAGATCAATGGTTTAATGGCGCACCTGAAAAGCCGTTTTCCGGAGATTACGTCTTTGTTGTACATCGTGAATCAGAAAAAGAACGATACCATTTTTGACCAGGAAGTAAGGACTTACGCTGGAAGAGACCATATTTTTGAAGAGATGGAAGGCCTGAAGTTTAAAATAGGTGCAAAATCTTTTTATCAGACCAATTCTGATCAGGCCTATGAGCTGTATAAGATCACTAAGGAGTTTGCTGGTTTTTCTGGCGATGAACTGGTGTACGACCTTTATACAGGGGCCGGTACCATTGCTAATTTTGTAGCACGCAGCGTAAAACAGGTAATTGGTATTGAATATGTACCTACGGCCATTGAAGATGCGCAGTTTAATTCGGCGTTAAATGGTATTGACAATACGCTGTTCTATGCCGGAGATATGAAGGACATTTTAACGAGAGAATTTATCACGGAACATGGTAAGCCGGATGTGGTGATTACCGATCCACCAAGAGCTGGGATGCACGTAGATGTAGTGGAAAGGCTGTTGGAAATGGAAGCAGAGAAAATAGTTTATGTGAGTTGCAATGCGGCTACACAGGCGCGTGACCTGGCCTTGCTGAAAGAGAAATATGAAGTGCTGAGGATTAAACCTGTCGACATGTTTCCGCATACACAGCATGTTGAAAATGTAGTGTTGCTGAAATTTAAAGGCCAGCAGATCAAAGATTTATAGCAATGGATATACAAGAACTGATGCCGCAACAAGAGGGTGGCAAAGAAGAGCAAAAAAAGAGCCCGCTGGTAAGCCTGGAAAAGGACCTGGCATTGTATGCGCCTTCTATTAAGGAAGTTGCAGTTGAAATTATGGTAGAAGGAATTTCTGCAAACCCGATTTTTGTAGCGCACCAGCATACGGTGAGTATTGGTGAACTGATCCTTGACCGGAAAGAACTCCATACGGAATGGACCATACAGGCCTCTACCATTGAAGAATTTGTGGAGAAAGGTATCATTAATCCGGAAAAGAAGGCTTTATTTTTAAAGAGTTATAAAAAGCCGGAAGACTATATGTGTGTATTTGTGATTGTACCGGAAGGGGCAAACTTTATTTATTATCCTTATCAGGTGAAAGGCCAGGCCTGATCCTAAAAAAGAAATCCCTACCCGGGCAAACATGGATAAGGATTACTAAAAAACTAACAATTAGACAGCGCACAGGGCGAAAGGTTTCATGGTTTATAAAATATTTTTTAATATTTGAATATGAGCCTTAAAATCGTTCTTTTTGTAGCATAAAATAAAGCAGACAATGGCAGGATCTCAATTGCTCATTCTTGATAAAAAGCAGATACAACAGAAAATAAACCGGATTGCTTATCAGATACTGGAAGATAACCTTAATGAAAAGGAGATTGTGCTGGCCGGTATCTGGGACAGGGGATATAAACTGGCTTTACGCTTAAAGAAGGTATTGTCTAAAATTTCTGAGCTGAAGATCACGATGCTGAAAATTGAGCTGGACAGGCAAAATAGCAAGCTGGTTGCCAATACTGACCTGGATGAAGTGCACTGGAAAAACAAAGTGATCATCCTGGTGGATGATGTACTAAACAGTGGAAAGACGCTGGCCTATGGCTTAGGCGTGTTTCTAAATACCCCTCATAAAAAGATCAGGACCGTGGTATTGGTAGACAGGAGCCACAAAATATTTCCTATAGCTACAGATTTTGTGGGGCTGGAGCTGGCAACTGTGCTAAAGGAGCATGTTGATGTGGTCATGGATGTGGACGGAGAGGAAGATCGCGTTTATTTAAGTTAGCCGTTTGCATTTGAGGCTATTTTTTCTCATTTTAGAGGGATGCACCAGTCCCGTAAAAACTTTATCGTTTTTAATTTCTTTTCCTGGTATATCAGGTATATCCTAAAAAAGGACTTTGCTGCTTATGGATTTAATCATTTTGAGGTTAAAGCACAAAAAGCAGTTTTGTTGCTGGCCAATCACTTTAGCTGGTGGGACGGTTTCATCATGTTCCAGCTAAACAGGCTGGTCTTCAAAAAAGAATTTCATGTGCTTGTAACAGAGGAGGAATATAAAAAACATTGGTTTTTAAAATACCTGGGGGCTTTTGCGGCAGAAGGAAAAGGTAAGGATGTGTTGGAAACGTTGTTGTCTGCCGGTAAATTGCTGGATGATCCGGCTAACCTGGTGTTGTTGTTTCCCCAGGGTAAATTGTACCCTGTTTACAGTGATAGTATTGCCTTTGAGAAAGGGGTCATGCAGGCAGTAAACGCTTCGAAAAAGGAATTTCAAATTGTTTTTGCTGCAAGCCTGATCAGTTATGCGGAAAGAAAACCCAAAATGCAGACTTATCTTGCCAATTGGGAGGCTGAAGAGTACATGAGCCTTCAATTGTTGAAAAGTGAATACAATAAACATTATGATCAGGCGGTAAAAGACCAAAGCAGGATGCCGGTATGATGATGTTTGTATACGCAGTACTGGTGTTCCTGGTATTGCGGTTTTCTGTTACTTTGTTTAATTTTTTATCTAATCCCAAACTGGGCTATTATGGAAAACATTTTACGGATAAAGTTTCCATCATCATCTTATCAGCCCGGGCTGAAGGGGATATTAAAAATACAGTTGATGCGATTGGGCGACAGGAATATAAAAATATAGAACTGCTTGTCCAGCAACAGGGAGCTAACGAGGAAGAACTGGTAGGTAGGGCAAGTGGAAAATATCTGTTGTTTTTAAGAGCGGGGACTACCCCGCAACATGGTTTAATCAACAGTTTGATTTATAGGTTTAAGATCTTTGATCTCGCAGCGTTGAGTTTAGTGCCAACTTATGTGGCGGCTGGTTTTATGGAAAAATGTATTTATCCCCTGAATGATTTCTTATTGTTGAATCTGCTGCCCCTGAGGTTAATCCGCTTGAGTAACCAGCCTGCTTTTGCCGCAGGTAGCAATGCTTGCTTGTTTCTGGACGCAAACTTATGTAAACAGCAGGGCTGGCATCAGAAAATTGGCCATAAGTTGGGTATGGAAATGGTAAAACTGGTAAAGCAGCAACATTTTAAAGCAGAAGTTTTACTGGGCAATAAATTGATCTTTAACAAAGTCAGCCTGGGGGATCTGGAAGGGTTTTCGGAGCGTTTGTTAATAAATTTCGGCAATAGTGCCCTGGTTGCGTTTATTTACCTGGTCCTGGTTGTTGCCGGGCCAATGGTGTTATTAATTAGCTTTAATCCTGCATTTGCTGTTCTTCCATTTGGATTGATCTTTTTATCAAGGATTATGATTGCTTTTATGACTGCTCAGAATCCCGTTTTACAGGTGTTGTTACACCCACTTCAAATGCTCTTGTTGTTTGTTTTTACAGGCAAGGCGATCTGGATGCGCATGCTGAGGTCATTTAAACCTAAGAAATAGGAATATCAAACAGTTTTTACGTAATTTTGCAATGGCTCAAAAGGATTATGTCAATGAAATACGATTTAGCGGTAACGATAGATAAAGCATCCGGCTTTTGCTTTGGAGTAGTTTATGCTATCGATATGGCAGAGGATATATTGGATCATGAGGATTACCTGTATTGTCTTGGTGATATTGTGCACAATGATGAAGAGGTTAAGCGTTTAACCGATAAGGGTTTGCGCATCATTGATCATGAGCAATTGAAGGATCTGCGTCAGGAGAAGGTGCTGATCCGTGCCCATGGCGAAGCCCCGGCTACTTATGAGCTGGCCCTTCGGAACGAGCTTACTTTAATTGATGCTTCCTGCCCTGTGGTGTTGAAGTTACAGAACAGGATTAAGCAATCCCACGATGAGGATGAGCAGATCCTGATATTTGGAAAACATGGGCATGCCGAGGTCATCGGTTTGCAGGGACAGACAGATGGCAAGGCGATCGTATTTCAGGATATTGCCGAGCTTGACCAGGTAGATTTGCCCGGGAAATTTACCTTATACAGTCAGACAACCAAAAGCACGGATAAGTTTTACAGCATTAAGGAGGAGCTGATGGCCAGAGGCTATGAGGTAAAAGCAAATGATACCATTTGCAGACAGGTATCCAACCGCTACGCTGACCTGGAGAAATTTGTTGCAAATTATGATAAGATCTTATTTGTATCTGGTAAAAAATCTTCCAATGGAAAGGTGCTCTATGATGTCTGTAAAAAGTACAATGCGCATTCTTATTTCATTTCCAATATAGCCGAAATAGATCGGGCCTGGTTTAATCCTAAGGATAAGGTTGGCATTTGCGGAGCTACCTCTACACCAATGTGGCTGATGGAGCAGGTTAAAACCGAATTGTTGTCTTATTAGTCTTTAAAGAAATTTTGTTGATCATCATTAAAAAGTAATTATTGGACCTCCTTAAGCTGATCAATCAGAATAATGGATGGAATGGTTATTTTTGCGGGAATTATGGGAAAAAAAGGTATACTGCTTGTGAACTTAGGAACTCCGGATAGTCCGGAAGTTGGTGATGTACGTAAATATCTTGATCAGTTTTTGATGGATGAACGGGTAATCGATGTGAACATTGTGAACCGGACATTGCTGGTTAAAGGTATTATTGTTCCTTTCCGCAGTCCGAAAACTTCCAAATTGTATAAAGAGATCTGGGATGAGAACGGATCACCTTTATTGTACTTCAGTAAAATTCAGGCTGCTATGCTGCAGGAGCAATTGGGAGAGGAATACCATGTGGAACTGGCCATGCGCTACCAAAACCCCTCTATTTTATCGGCACTGGAAAAAATGAAGGCCGGACTGGTGGAAAGTATCAGGGTGATTCCTTTGTTTCCGCAATATGCTTCGGCCAGCTCGGGCTCTGTGATCCAGCTGGTGATGGAACTGCTTAGTAAATGGACTACCATACCACCGGTATCTTTTGTCAATTCTTTTCATGATAATGAACTGATGATTGAAACGTTTGCTGAAAATGCAAGGAAATACCAGCCTGAAACTTTTGACCATGTATTGTTCAGTTTTCATGGCTTGCCGGAACGCCAGCTGTTAAAGTGCGACCATACCGGTCATTACTGCCTTAAAAAAGACGGTTGCTGTGACAACCTGAACGATACCAATAAATTCTGTTACGCTGCCCAGGGGCATGATACCGCTAAACTAATTGCAGAAAGACTGAATATTGCCAGGGAAGACTATACGGTTTGTTTCCAGTCTAGGTTAGGCAAAGAGCCCTGGGTACAACCCTATACCACTGATGTGCTAAAGAAACTTGCGGCTGAAGGAAAGAAAAGGTTATTGGTATTTAGTCCTGCTTTTGTTGCCGATTGTCTGGAAACCCTGTATGAAATTACTGTGGAATACCAGGAAGAGTTCAAGGCACTGGGTGGGGAGCATGTTCAGCTGGTTGAAAGCCTGAATGATGACCCTAAATTTATCCGGGCCCTGGTGGATATGGCTAAGGCTTAAAATGCCGGGCTATATATTGAAGAATCTGATCGGTTGAGCCAGTTTTTGAAACTACATACGCTTTTGCAACATCCCCTTTTTCTGCAGCAGTACTCAGCTCCTCAAAAGCGTTTGACAATTCCTGCGGATTCCCGATGCTTTTTGCAGCACCCAAGGCGATGAGGTCTTTAGCTTCCTGAAATTTGTCATATCTGGGGCCAAATATAACAGGAATGCCAAATGCTGCGGCTTCCAGTGTATTGTGGATGCCTGCGCCAAAACCCCCGCCAATATAGGCAAGCCTGCCATAGGCGTACAGCGCAGACAACATGCCTATATTGTCAATGATGAGTACCTGATGCTGGTTTGCATCTGCTGCTGCAAGTGCAGAATACTTTACGGCCTGCGGGAATATTTTTTCGAGCGCCTTAAGGTGGGCTTCGCCGATTTCATGGGGCGCAATAATGAATTTCCAATCGGGATGCTGGACACATAAACCTCCCATCAGTTCCTCATCCTCAGGCCAGGTACTGCCGGCAATGCATACTGCTGCTGTTCCGCAAAATGTATTAACCAGGGCTAGCCTCTTTACGGAGGCTGCGTTTTCAGCGACACGGTCAAACCTGGTGTCTCCGCTTAGGCTGGCATTTTGGATATTTATGGTTTTTAGCAATTGGATGCTTTCTTCATTTTGAACGAAGAAATGGCTTACAAATGTCAGGATTTTCCTGTGAAAGGAGCCGTAAACTTTAAAAAATACCTGGTTTGGTCTGAATATTCCTGATATAATTAGTAGAGGGATGTTTTTTTTGTTCAATTCTCTAAAATAGTGATACCAATATTCATATTTGGTGAAAATTGCGAATTCGGGATTGAAAGCTGCAATTAATTTTTCAGCATGAACTGCGGTATCTAAGGGTAAATAGAAAACGCCTTCGGCCAGCGGATAGTTTTTTCTGATCTCATAGCCCGAAGGTGAAAAAAAAGTAATTACAATTCTTTTTTCAGGATAGTGTTCCTTTATTTTTTCGAGCAGGGTGCGGCCTTGTTCAAATTCACCCAAAGAAGCGAAGTGAAACCAGATATGACGCTCTCCGGCCACTATTTTCTGGTCTATCTGGGTAAAAATATTTTTCCTGCCTTTGATGAAAAGTGATGCTTTGGTATTAAATGTAGAAAATATCCTGATTAGCAGCGCGTAAAGATGAATCGAGATGTTATAAAGCCAAAGCATTTTGTGTGTTTATTTATTATCTTAGCCGAAGATACTTTAATATAATTAAAACACGGGAATAATATAGGAAACCATCGTGGACCAACAGGCATGAAAAGCCGGTATTTGAGGTTCATGATTGCTTTTGTCACCTTAAAAAAAAAAAACAAAATTATAAAAAGATGAAAATAGCCGTTATCGGAACAGGGTATGTTGGTTTGGTTACAGGTACTTGTTTATCTGAAACAGGGAATAATGTAATCTGCGTAGACATTAATGAAGCCAAAGTAAAAAAAATGCAGGCTGGTGAAGTACCTATCTACGAGCCGGGACTGGATGTTTTGTTCCACAGGAACATTGCACAGGGCCGCTTAACTTTTACCACAGATCTTGCCCATGCCATTAAGGATGCCCAGATCATTTTTATGGCGCTGCCTACGCCTCCGGGAGGAGACGGTGCTGCGGATTTATCCTATATTCTGGGTGCTGCCAAAGACATTTCCAAACTGGTAACCAATTATAAGGTCATTGTAAATAAATCCACTGTTCCTGTGGGTACAGCAGATAAAGTACAGGCTGTTTTTACGGCGCATACCGATGTAGAAATAGATGTGGTATCTAACCCTGAGTTTTTACGGGAAGGTGTAGCTGTAGAGGATTTTATGAAGCCGGACCGTGTGGTTATAGGAACCCGGAGCGAGCGGGCGCAAAAGCTGATGGCAGAATTGTATGGTCCGTATGTAAGACAGGGAAATCCAATCTTGTTTATGGATGAGCGTTCTTCGGAGCTGACAAAATATGCAGCCAATTCATTTCTTGCCACAAAGATTACCTTCATGAATGAAGTAGCCAACCTTTGCGAAATTGTAAATGCGGATGTGGATGCTGTGCGTAAAGGCATCGGTTCTGATGCAAGGATCGGTAAACGCTTTCTTTTCCCAGGCATCGGATATGGCGGCAGCTGTTTTCCTAAGGATGTGCAGGCTTTGGCAAAGTCGGCCGATGAGCACAATTATGATTTCCAGATCCTGAGGTCGGTAATGCAGGTAAATGAAAGGCAAAAGACCATATTGGTGGATAAACTGCTCAAGTATTATAAGGGCGACTTAAAAGGTAAACACTTCGCGCTATGGGGGCTTGCCTTTAAACCGGAGACAGACGACATCCGTGAAGCACCATCTTTATATATCATTGAAGAGTTGCTTAAACATGGAGCTACGGTCACTGCCTTTGATCCGGAAGGGATGAATAATGTTAAAGCGCTTGTAGGCGATAGAATAACCTATGCTGAAACCCAATATGATGCACTGGTAGATGCAGATGCGTTATTGATTGCTACTGAATGGTCGGTATTCAGAAATCCTGATTTTGAAAGAATGGAGGAAACATTGAGCAATAAGGTCATTTTTGACGGACGTAATTTATACGACCTGCAAAAAATGATCGACCTGGGATATTATTATAATAGTGTTGGCCGTAAGCTTATCAATAACTAATGGAAAGAAAAAGAGTTTTAATTACCGGTGCTGCCGGCTTTTTGGGTTCGCATCTATGCGACAGATTTATCAAAGAAGGTTATCATGTGATCGGAATGGATAACCTGATTACAGGTGACCTGCAAAACATTGAGCATTTATTCGGATTGGAGAACTTTGAGTTTGCACACCACGATGTTTCTAAATATGTATATGTATCAGGTGAGCTGGATTATATCCTTCATTTTGCCTCGCCGGCCAGTCCGATCGATTATTTAAAGATCCCTATCCAGACCCTGAAGGTAGGGTCACTGGGAACACATAACCTGCTTGGTCTGGCAAAACATAAAAATGCAAGAATGCTGATCGCTTCTACCTCTGAAGTGTATGGTGATCCAAGTGTAAACCCGCAACCTGAAGAATATTGGGGCAATGTAAACCCGGTTGGACCAAGGGGAGTTTATGATGAGGCCAAACGTTTTCAGGAAGCCATGACTATGGCTTACCATACCTTTCATGGTGTTGAAACCCGTATTGTTCGAATATTTAATACTTATGGACCAAGAATGCGCCTGAATGACGGACGGGTTTTGCCTGCTTTTATCGGGCAGGCCCTGCGGGGAGAAGACCTGACGGTTTTTGGTGATGGATCGCAGACGCGCTCATTCTGTTATGTGGATGATCTGATAGAAGGTATTTACCGCTTATTGCTCAGTGATTATGCTTTGCCGGTTAACATTGGCAACCCTGACGAGATCACCATCAAACAATTTGGTGAGGAAATTATCAAACTTACCGGGACCAGTCAAAAACTGGTATTAAAAGACCTACCGGTGGATGACCCTAAACAAAGGCGCCCGGACATTACCAAAGCGAGATCAATATTGGGTTGGGAACCCAAAGTAAGCAGGGCTGAAGGTTTAAAAATTACCTATGCATATTTTAAATCTCTGCCTCAGGAGGCACTAACTAATAAAGAACATAAAGATTTTAAAGGATATAATCGTTAATAATAAGTATGTCTAAAATATTGGTAACCGGTGGAACCGGTTTTATTGGCTCGCATACCGTAGTTGAATTGTATAATGCGGGCTATGAGGTGATCATCGTTGATGATTTCTCGAATTCTAATCCTAAAATACTGGCGCAAATTGAAGCAATTGCAGGGAACAGACCGGATTTTGTGGAACTGGACCTTTGCGATGAAATTAAAGTGAAAGCCTTTGTCGCCGAGCATAGAGACATCAGCGGCGTGATTCATTTTGCTGCTTTTAAGGCCGTTGGCGAATCTGTTCAGCAACCTTTAAAATATTACCGGAATAATTTTTACTCCCTGATTAACCTCATAAATGCTTTTGACAGCAAGGTGAATCTGGTGTTTTCTTCATCTTGTACAGTATATGGACAACCTGATGTTTTGCCGGTAACCGAAGATGCCCCAACAAAAAAAGCAGAATCGCCTTATGGCAATACCAAGCAGATTGCAGAAGAAATCCTGCAGGAAACCTGTGCGGTAACCCCTTCATTAAAAGTGACTTCGCTGCGTTATTTTAACCCCGTTGGTGCGCACGATACGGCCCTGATCGGGGAACTTCCGATTGGTGTACCCCAAAATCTGGTTCCTTTTATTACACAATCTGCCATTGGTAAACGTGGCCCGATAACTGTTTATGGAAATGATTACGATACACCTGACGGCAGTGCAATAAGGGATTATATCCATGTTGTAGACCTGGCGAAGGCACATGTTGCGGCCATCAAACGTCTGGAAAGCAATAAAGCGACCAGCAATTACGAAGTATTTAACCTGGGAACAGGTAAAGGTTCATCTGTATTGGAGATCATTACCGCTTTTGAAGCGTCTACCGGTGTAAAGCTAAACTATACCATTGGCGCCAGAAGAGAAGGGGATATCGAAAAAGTTTGGGGAGATGTGACCAAGTCGGCAAGAGACCTGGGATGGAAAGCCGAACTTGATGTGAACGAAATGATGTCATCAGCCTGGAAATGGGAAAAATATTTGCAGGATAATCCTTTTTAAATGCTGTTGAGTGAGCATAAGGAGCTGAAACTGGAGATCAAATCTCTTCCCGAAAAGGAAAAGGATAAGCTGTTGCTCAGGTTAATTGCTAAAGACAAGGTATTAACGGAGCACCTCCATTTTAAATTACTGGAAGATGAGCAGGACCTGGTAAACCGGCAAGAGCAGTTGATGCAGCTTATTGATGCAGGAATAGCTGAGTTGCAGGCAGCCAGGAAACCAAATTCAAAAGAGACACTGCTCCGGATGCGAAAATTAAATGGAAGCATTAACCATCATTTTAAAGTGACCAGGGATTTAAATAGTGAAATGGAACTCAGGGTCCACTTGCTGACACATATCCCTATTGAATTTAACGAAAGTATTTTTTCATCACTTTATAAGTTTAATGAGAAGCTAAACGTTTATTTTGTGAAAACAACAGTTTTGCTCTTAAATAAGTATCATAAAATGCACGAGGATCTGCAGTTTGATTTAAAGGGATCTCTGAATATGCTACTGAATAAAATTTATAAGCATAAAACAGCGGAAGCTGCGAGGTCACTTCATTTACCTGAAGACCTGTAAAAACAATTTGAATCAATGAAGAAGATATTAATCACAGGCGGTGCAGGTTTCATCGGCTCTCATGTAGTCAGGCGATTTGTAAAGAGTTACCCGCAGTACGAGATTGTAAACCTGGATAAATTAACTTATGCAGGTAACCTGGCGAACCTGACTGATGTAGAAGATAAGCCCAACTATAGGTTTGTTAAAGCAGACATCACCGATGCGGCAGAAATGAACAACCTGTTTCAGAAAGAACAGTTTGATGCTGTAATCCACCTGGCTGCCGAATCGCATGTAGACAGGTCTATCAGTGATCCGATCGCCTTTGTAATGACCAATGTGATTGGTACGGTTAATCTGCTGAACTCGGCGAGGGAATTTTGGAAAGGGGCATACGAAAACAAGCGCTTTTATCATGTTTCTACTGATGAAGTGTATGGAGCATTGGGAGATACGGGTATGTTTACCGAAACCACCGCTTATGATCCGCATAGTCCATATTCTGCATCTAAAGCTTCATCGGATCATTTTGTAAGGGCTTATCATGATACTTATGGATTGGACGTGGTGATCTCTAATTGCTCCAATAACTATGGTTCACACCATTTTCCGGAGAAATTGATCCCACTGGCCATTAACAACATCAAAAATAACCAGCCTGTTCCTGTATATGGTAAGGGGGAGAATGTACGCGACTGGCTTTGGGTAGAAGACCATGCCCGGGCGATAGATGTCATCTTCCATGAGGCCAAAACCGGAGAAACCTATAATATTGGCGGACATAACGAATGGAAGAATATCGACCTGATCCATTTGCTATGTAATATCATGGATAAAAAGCTGGGGCGCGAACCCGGTGAATCTGCGAAGCTGATTACATTTGTAACCGACAGGGCAGGGCACGACCTGCGCTATGCGATAGATTCTACCAAGCTGCAAAATAAACTGGACTGGGTGCCGAGCCTGCAATTTGAAGAAGGTCTGGAAAAAACAGTGGATTGGTACCTGGGAAATGAAGAATGGCTCAGCAATGTAACTTCAGGGAATTATCAGGCCTATTACGATACACAGTATCAGGGAAGATAATCATCTCTTATTCGTACCTTAAAGCCTCCACTGGATCAAGTTTGGAGGCTTTTTTTGCGGGATAGTATCCCGAAACGATGCCTACAAGTACACAAACCGCAAAACCACCAAAAATCCACTCCCATGGAATAATGAAGGAACCGCCCATTCCAAAAGAGATGAGGTTTCCTAAGGCTATACCCATAAAAATTCCGAGCGTTCCGCCCATTAAACAGATCATCACTGCTTCCAGCAAGAATTGCTTGCGGATGACTGCGGGGTTTGCACCTATGGCTTTCCGGATTCCGATTTCACGTGTCCGCTCCGTTACTGAGACCAGCATGATGTTCATCAGCGCAATTGAAGCGCCAAGTAAAGTAATGACTCCTATGGCTATACCGCCCAGAACGATGTAATTTAATTGCTCGAACAGCGTTTGTGCCATGGCATCGCTCTTGGTAATCTCAAAATTATTAGGCTCATTTACCCTTATTTTACGGATGTTCCTGAATTGTGCTGTGGCTTCACCTATCACATTGTCCATGATGTCATTGCTTGGCACAATTACCGTAATGGTATAAGAAGGATTGGAGCTGGAGTTGATCAGTTTTGCTTTTAACAAAGGGACATATATGGCACGGTCACCGCTAAAACCCATGCTTTGCCCCTTACGTACCAGCACTCCGATTACCTTAAGCCTGGTATTTCCAACATTGATGATTTTATCTAAGGGACTTTGGCTTTTAAATAATTTCTCGCTGATCTCGCTGCCTATGATGCAGACATTATTACCCGACTGCGATTCGGCAAGGCTGAAGTTTCGGCCCAAAGCCAGTTCCAGACCCTGTGAGTTCAATCCGTTTTCGTCAATCCCCTGAATGTTGATGTTTGGATTTGTTTTTTCTGTGCTGAATTTAGCTGTAGCACCACGGGTTGCCACAACACTTACGGCAACTTTTGCAGGTGTAACGAGCCGCTCTTTAAAAGCCAGGGCATCTTCATAACGTATGGACTTAAAGGGTTTTTGTCTTTGCCCGGAGCCGCCGATCCTGATTCCGGTACCCCGGTTTCTTATCGTAAAAGAGTTTGCGCCCATGCTGGAAAAAGCTTCAGTCATACTTTTTTTAACCGCATCAAGCGTAGTTAATATACCCACCAGTGCCGAGAGGCCAATGGCGATAATCAATGCCGTTAGCATGGTACGTAACCGGTTGCTGGTAATGGATTGTATGGCTAGTTTTACGTTTTCAGTATAGGTCATTACAGGATAATTTCAGGGAAAAATAAAAGTCCTGTTGTTAAGACAACAGGACTTGAATAATGTTACAACAGGAGGCCAATAATTACCGCATTTAACCTGCTCAATTATACGGAGAAACTGGTTCCGCAACCACAGGTACTGGCTGCATTTGGATTACTGAAGGTAAAACCTCTGGAATTCAAACCATCCTGCCAGTCAACCTGCATGCCCAGCAAATACATTTGATGTGCCTTGTGCATAAAAACCTTAATTCCCTCGATGATAAATTCCTGATCGCCTTCTTTTTTCTGGTCGAAGCCTAAAACGTAATTCATGCCGGAGCAGCCACCGCCCTCTACACCCACGCGCAGGCCAAAGTCTTCAGCAATTTCCTGCTGGTCTTTCAATTTGAAAAGTTCTTTTACAGCTGTTTCTGTAAATGTTACTGGTGCAAATGCCGTATCTACAGTATTACTCATATGATTTTGTGCCGTTTTAAAAAATCTGTTAATTGCAAAATAGCTATAATTGTTGTGAAAACAATGGAGACTGTTCTGCCAAAGCTTTGATAAAAAACTATCAATAGCGCAAATATAAATCAAAATGTACATTTTTGCCGGTACTAACACTAATTATTACGGTATTCAAACAAAGCTAATGGACTTACAAAAATTTTTAACAGATGCAGCTGTGCTGGTGATAGGAGGTGTGGCCACCGTTTCGGCAGGTTATTACCTGATTAAGGATGACATCCGTAATTATTTCAGACTGAAGTTTGGAAGACAGCAAAAAGAAGAAAATCCGCAATTGCTGTCGCTCCGCCTGCAGGCCCATGAACGTTTGATCGTTTTTGTGGAACGCATCAACCCATCAAACCTGCTCATCAGGCTACATCAGCAAGGCGTATCCCTGAAGGACTTGCAGGCAATCCTGTTAAACGAGATCAGGTCAGAGTATCAGCATAATATTACCCAGCAATTGTACATCGGTACAGCTACCTGGAATGTGGTGAAGCAACTGAAAGATGATACGATAGCCATGCTGAACAATGGGGTGAAAAATTTACCCGGAGATGCAACAGGTGTAGATCTAAGCCGGATGGTATTGCAGCACATGACCGGGGTTGAAAATAATCCCTATGATCTGACCCTCGACCTGATTAAAAAAGATATACATCAGCTGTTTTAATTATGAACAATAAGAAATTTACCACAACATCAGGTATTGAAATCAAAGAAGTTTATACCGAAGCCAGTGCCCAGGTGGAAGCACCGGGTGAATTTCCTTATACGAGGGGAATTCAAAAAGACATGTATAGGGGAAAGCTCTGGACCATGCGTCAGTATGCCGGATTTTCTACAGCAGAGGCATCTAATCAACGTTACCATTACCTGTTACAACAGGGAACAATGGGACTTTCTGTTGCTTTTGACCTGCCTACACAGATTGGATACGATTCAGATCATGAAATGTCTGAAGGTGAAGTAGGTAAAGTAGGTGTGGCCATTGATTCCCTGAAAGACATAGAAATCCTGTTCGATGGGATCGAATTGCAAAAGATCAGTACCTCTATGACCATTAATGCCACGGCCTCTATTTTGCTGGCCATGTACATTGCTCTGGCTAAAAAACAAGGCGCCGATATCCGCCAGATATCCGGGACCATACAGAACGACATTTTAAAAGAATATGCGGCCCGGGGCACCTATATTTATCCGCCTAAATCCTCCATGCGGATCATTACGGATATTTTTGAATATTGCAGTAAGGAAGTCCCAAAATGGAATACCATTTCCATTTCAGGTTACCATATCCGGGAAGCAGGGTCTACAGCAGTGCAGGAGTTGGCCTTTACCCTGGCAAATGGAAAAGCCTATTTAAATGCAGCACTTGAAAAAGGCCTCGATATCAATGTTTTTGCCAAGCGGCTTTCCTTTTTCTTTAACTGCCACAATAATTTTTTTGAAGAAATTGCGAAATTCAGGGCTGCCAGAAGGATGTGGGCAAAAATGACCAGGCAGCTGGGCGCTACAGATGAAAAAGCACAAATGCTCCGGTTTCATACCCAGACCGGGGGCTCTACTTTAACGGCGCAACAACCGCTTAATAATGTGATCAGGGTAACCAATCAGGCGATGGCCGCAGTTTTGGGTGGCACGCAGTCATTGCATACCAATGGTTATGATGAAGCCCTCTCTTTACCTACTGAAGCTGCCGCAAAAATTGCTTTGCGGACACAGCAGGTCATTGCTTTTGAAAGTGGGGTAACCGATACCGTTGATCCTTTGGCAGGCTCTTATTTTGTGGAGGCACTTACCAATGAAGTTGAAGCCGCTGCCCAGTTGTATATCGATAAAATTGATGCCATGGGCGGCGCTGTCCAGGCCATCGAAAATGGCTACATTCAGAACGAAATTGCCGATGCTGCCTATCAGTACCAGCTGGAGGTGGAACAGGCCAGCAGAGTGATTGTTGGTGTAAACAGATTTACCCAGCAAAAGGAAGGGATCAATGAGGTATTTACCATTGATGAATCCATCAGGACCATACAAACAGAAAAACTGAAAAAGCTTAAAGCTGAAAGAAACAATGAAGTGGTTGAAAAAGCATTAAACGACCTAATGCGGGCTGCCAAAGGAACTGGCAACCTGATGCCGTTTATTCTTGCAGCAGTGGAAGCTTATGCCACCCTGGGCGAAATTGCCAATGTACTGCGTAACGTTTTTGGAGAATATTGAAATTGATGTTAATAAATAGTTATCCACATAAAAAATTGAGGTTAACTGGGGTATGGTATTGCTGTATAAGCACTTACCAAATAAATGAAAATTAAGTTTTTTTTGTTGATAATTTTTTGAATATTCGATCTCTCGAAAGGGTTCATTTTTTGTGCTCAAATCGTTACTGTAAACCAACAAATTATAGAATGACAATGGAAAAAACTTGCATCGATGTATGGAAAAACTGTCTCCAAATCATAAAGGATAACATTCCGACCCAAAGTTTCAAAACCTGGTTCGAACCGATATCTGCGCTTAAGTTGGAAGGCAATGTTTTAACGATACAAGTGCCAAGTTTATTTTTCTATGAATGGTTGGAAGAGCATTATGTTGGTTTGCTCAGAAAAACAGTAAAAAAGCAGCTGGGTGATGAAGGCAGACTGGAGTATAATATTGTTGTAGACAAGTCTTCTAATTCCGGTAATCCTTATACCACCAATATGCCTAGTAACGGTAACGGTGCCGAAGCCAAGAAGCAGTCGATGCCCATTCCTGTTTCTATCAATAAAGACATTAAAAACCCTTTTATTATCCCGGGTTTAAAAAAGCTGAATGTAGACCCTCAGCTGAATGCCAATTATACTTTTGAAAATTATATTGAAGGAGATTGTAACCGTTTAGCCCGCTCTGCAGGCTATGCTGTTGCCGCAAAACCAGGAGGTACTTCTTTTAACCCATTGATGATCTACGGAGGTGTTGGTTTAGGTAAAACACACCTGGCCCAGGCCATTGGTAATGAGATCAAAAGAAATATGCCGGACAAGCTGGTCATTTACGTGTCCTGCGAGAAGTTTTGCCAGCAGTTCGTAGATTCTCTGAAGAACAATACCATTAATGATTTTGTGAACTTTTATCAGGCGATGGATGTGATCATCATGGATGATGTACACAACTTTGCAGGTAAGGAAAAGACACAGGATATATTTTTCCATATTTTTAACCACCTGCACCAATCAGGCAAGCAGGTGATATTGTCTTCAGATAAAGCACCTAAAGACCTTGCAGGGCTGGAAGAGCGCTTGTTGAGCAGGTTTAAATGGGGACTCTCTGCTGACTTGCAGGTGCCGGACCTGGAAACCAGGATTGCCATCCTTCGAAAGAAAATGTATGCCGATGGGATAGAGCTGCCGGCAGAAGTAGTAGAGTATGTTGCTCACAATATAGACAATAACGTTCGGGAACTGGAAGGGGCAATGGTTTCATTGCTGGCCCAGTCTACTTTAAATAAAAAGGATATCGACCTGGCACTCGCCAAACAGATGCTGAAAAATTTTATCAAGAATACCTCCAAGGAGATTTCCATGGAGTACATCCAAAAGCTGGTATGCGAGTATTTTGAAGTTCCGGTAGATATGGTAAAGTCGCAGACAAGAAAACGCGAGATCGTTCAGGCCAGACAAATATCGATGTACCTTTCAAAAAGCCATACCAAATCATCCTTGAAAACAATTGGTGCTTTTTTTGGCGGAAGGGACCATTCCACAGTAATATATGCCTGCCAGACGGTGGAAGACCTTATCGATACGGATAAAAAGTTTAAAGGATATGTGCACGACATACAAAAGAAATTGAAAATGAGCTAAACCCGGCTCATTTTATTAAAAAAGCCCCCTTAGTTTTGCTTAGGGGGCTTTTTTATAGTTTACCGGACGATTAAACTCCAAGCTTCATTAAGCCATAAAATAAGGCTGCGCAATGCAGGGCCTGGTCTATCTTGTTGTCCGCGAGTAATTGCTTAACTTCTGCAATGGTATATTCCTCTACATTTAATATTTCATGTTCGTCAAGGTGCTGTTCATGAGTTTTGGTGCCTTCTTTCAACAGATAGGTATAGGTTACATTGTTTGCCGTTGCAGGGTTTGGGTATAGTGTTGCAATCAGTTCTGCGCTTTTAAACGAATAACCGGTTTCTTCCAGCAATTCCCTTTTTATGGCATCTTCCGGTAGTTCATTACCATCGATCACACCCCCGGGGATTTCCAGCGACACAATATCGGCCGCATGGCGGTACTGGCGCACCAGGATCATTTTGTTTTCTGCAGTAAGTGCTATCGCGTTTACCCAGTTTGGGTATTCCAGCACATAATAGTCGTCCTTTATACTTCCGTTTTGCAGTTCACAGGTATCTACCCTTAAGGTAGCCCATCTTTCTTTCACCAGGTAGGTGGAGGAAAGCTTTTTCCATTTTAATATTTCCATTAGAATATAATTACCAGCTGCCACTGCTGCCGCCACCACCAAAACTACCGCCGCCAAAGCCACCAAAACCGCCGCCGCCACTGCTGCCACTACCCCAGCTGCCACCGCCGCCGGAACTTCTTCCGCCGCCCAATAGCATGCTCCAGAACAATGCATCAGCAACACCACGGCCGCCGATAACCTGGCTGCCGCCACCTCCGCCGCCACCTCGTTTAAGCACAATGATCACGACCACTACAATGATGATGATAATCAATACGCCCGAAGCACCACTACCGCTTTTACCAGCTTTAGGTTTATCGTTTTTATATTCGCCTTTCGTAACACTGATGATCGCGTCCGTTCCGGCATCCAGGCCTTTATAATAGTCACCGGCCTTAAAATAAGGTTTGATGTCATTGTCAATGATGCGTCGGGTATACATATCGGGCAATACACCTTCTACACCGTACCCCGTTTGGATGGCGATCTTCCTGTCGCCAAGGGCTACAACGATCATGACGCCATTGTCTTTGCCCTTATTGCCTACTCCCCATTTCCTGCCAAGTTCGAGGGCATACTCATTGATGTCATATTCCCCAACAGATTTCAGAATGGCTATAGCCACCTGGATAGAGGTCGAATCGTCGAAAGCAACGAGCTTACGTTCCAGCTGCTGAAGCTGTCCGGATGAAAGTGTTCCGGTATAATCATTAACCAATGTATTGGGTTTTGCCGGAAAATCCTGGGCAAAGCCGGTAACGGAAAATAAACTAAATAATAAGGCTATGAGTATTTTTTTCATTGCCCGGGGGTTTTGTGTTGATCCATAAAAATAATCTCGTTGGGCAATTCATTGATGTCATCGCCCAGGGCAGGAAAGAAGGTAGCCAGTTTTTCTCCTGCCAGCACTATGCCTGCAATAATTCCCTGCACAATGTTGCCGCCTGCAAAGTGTGCCTTCATGGCGATTTGCGTTGTTTCCCAAAAATCAGGAGGGACAACTTTGTTAATGCCACTGTCGCCAATGATGGCAAATTTGTGGTCTGCATAGGCCAAGTAAATCAACACACCATTGTGCCTGGCTGTTTTATCCATGCCCAGCTTTGCAAAATAAGCAGTAGCGCTTTCAAAAGCATCGCCATGGCAATGCGCTTCTACTGCTATTCTGATTTCGCCTGAAGTGCCTTTTTCGGCTTCTGAAATTGCGTTTGCAATAAGTTCCTGGTCTTGCTCTGTAAATATGCCCATGATAGGATTGCTGAATAAGAATAAGGGTAATACATGTTTTGATAATAAACACGCATTACCCTTAAATGTGTTGAGGTATATTAGAATTCTACTTTTGGCGCTTTTTCTGCTCCTGCATCGGCCTTAAAGCCTGCTTTCTGGCTAAAGCCAAATATGCCTGCCATCAGGTTGTTAGGAAATGACCTTACCTTGGTATTATAGGTCTGTACCGATTCATTGAAATCTTTACGGGCAACTGCTATCCTGTTCTCTGTTCCGGCTAATTCTGCAGATACATCCCTGAATTGCTCGGTCGCTTTTAATTCGGGGTAATTCTCTGTTACCATCAGTAAGCGGCCTAAAGCCTGGCTAACCTGGCCCTGTGCTGCCTGGAATTTTTCAATATTTTCTGGCGTTAATTTATCGGGGTCAACGGTAACCTGGGTAGCTTTGGCGCGGGCTTCTGTTACCTGGGTTAAGGTACTTTGTTCAAATTTTGCAGCACCTTTAACGGTATTCACTAAATTAGGGATTAAATCTGACCGGCGCTGGTACTGGGTTTCCACCTGATTCCACTTTGCTTTTACATCTTCGTCAAGTTTAACCATGCTGTTGTAGCCACATCCGCTCATTGTTACCATCAGGACCAGGAAGCCTGCTATTGCCAATACTGTTTTTTTCATATGCTTTAGTTTTTTAGCGCGCCATTTTCCTGCGCTTTTTGTTAATAATGTTAATTTACACATTAGAACTCAATTTCCGTACCTTTGTTACAGTTTTCAGGATAAAAACCTGACAGGATTATGCAAAAGGAAATAGAAATTACAATGGCCCCAGAGCATGCGGGCACTGAAACTGAAATAAAAAAAGCGCTCTCTACCTCGCTTAAGCTGGATTTGGCACGACTGAAGGGCTATAAGATCCTTAAGCGTTCCATCGATGCACGTTCCAGAAAAGTAATATATCGGTTACAGGTCAGGGTTTTTATTGATGAACTGCCTTTGGCAGATTTTTTTACATTAAACTATCAAAATGTCAGTAATGGCAAGCCTGTGATCATTGTAGGTGCCGGGCCTGCAGGACTGTTTGCTGCGCTGCAATGTATAGAAAACGGACTTAAACCCATTGTTTTAGAACGGGGCAAGGCTGTAAAACAGCGTAGAAGAGACCTGGCGGCCATCAATAAAGAAGGAATAGTGCATACCGAATCTAACTATTGTTATGGCGAGGGGGGCGCTGGAACCTATTCTGATGGCAAACTTTATACCCGCTCCAATAAGCGCGGGGACATCAATAAGGTACTTCAAATCTTTGTTCAGCATGGTGCAACAGCTGATATTTTAGTAGATGCCCGTCCGCATATCGGTACCAATAAGCTGCCGCACATCATTACCGCCATCAGGGAGACGATACTAAATGCCGGTGGAGAACTGCATTTTGATCAAAAGGTGACAGATCTGCTGGTTGATTTTGGAAAAATTAAAGGCGTGGTGCTCAACGACGGAAACCGCCTGCTGGCCGATGCAGTTATCCTGGCTACAGGCCATTCTGCACGTGATATCTATGAATTGCTCCATCGCAAGGGTATTTTGGTGGAGGCCAAGCCTTTTGCCCTGGGTGTAAGGATTGAACATCCTCAAGCCATTATTGATGCTGCACAATACCATTGCGATGTGCGCGGTGCGTTTTTGCCACCTGCTTATTACAGTTTGGTGGAACAGGTAGGCAGTAGGGGCGTGTTTTCTTTCTGCATGTGCCCTGGGGGGATCATCGCACCATGTGCTACTGATCTGCATGAGATTGTGGTCAATGGCTGGTCGCCTTCAAAAAGAAACAACCCATTTGCAAATTCTGGAACAGTGGTCCAGGTTGGACTGGAGGATGTAAAAGGGGAGAACCCTTTGCGAATGATGCATTTTCAGGCGCAGATAGAACAACAGGCCTTTAAATTGGGTGGGGGTAACCTGGTTGCACCCGCACAGCGGATGGTTGATTTTGTAGAAGGCCGGCTTTCTGCTGACCTTCCTAAAAACTCTTATCTGCCCGGAACAAAAAGTGTGATCCTTAAAGATACCTTACCGGATTTTGTGGCCTCCAGTTTAAAAAATGCGCTGCCGGTTTTTGGAAAAAAAATGAGGGGCTATTATACCAATGAAGCGATTTTAGTAGGAGTAGAGAGCCGAAGTTCCTCGCCTGTGCGAATTCCAAGAGACAGAGATACCTTTCAGCACCCTCAGTTGGCAGGTTTGTTTCCATGTGCAGAAGGTGCGGGCTATGCCGGAGGCATTGTTTCTGCAGCCATTGATGGGGTAAACTGTGCAAATGCAGTACTGAAAACCATTTAATTTAAACAGATTTCGTGATGCCTTGTTATATATATAGTGATGGCGTGTTTTATATATAAACGATCGGCCAGTTAAATTTTAAAACGGTGAAGAAGACATTAATTATAGGAGCAACTCCAAATCCCTCACGGTATGCATACCTTGCCGCCAATATGCTCAAATCTAAAGGACATGAGATTGTAAACATTGGCATAAAGAAAGGTTCGGTTGCCGGCGTGGAAATAGAAGAGCCGGGGGATATTCATACGGACATTCATACCATTACCTTATACATCGGGCCACATTTGCAGGACAGGTATTATGATTATATCTTGCAGACACAGCCAAAGCGTGTTGTTTTTAATCCGGGAACGGAGAATGAAGAATTGGATGGCTTGCTTAGGGCGAATGCGATTGAACCTGTGCAAGCGTGTACGCTGGTGCTGTTGTCTACCGGACAATATTGAAGGTTTAATTCTTTCAGAGAGGAATGGTTTAGATATGCCTCTGTAGTAGAGATACTGCAGGGGTTTTTTATGGGCTTTCTTCACACCTGGTCCACACTTTCTTCACACCAAATCCACAATCAGGTACCTTTTTGTGAAGAAAGTGTGTGGAATGTGTGTCTGATGTGAGGACCTGGCCTTACTGAGGCCTGGCTTTGGCAGCAAGGATTTGTCTAATCAGCCTGGCTTGTTGTGGCCTTTGTTCTGGGTGTTTTTAGTGGAGTAGCTGGAGGACA
>NZ_JAVTSC010000003.1:0-470589 GCF_032678725.1 Pedobacter heparinus | reverse complement strand
ATAGAGCAGCCGGAATTCTTATCAGCACATGGCATGTCCCGCTTTCATTAGCTGTTTGCCTGTCTGATCATTACGGTTTGCAACAAAGCCCCGCCTTGCACAAAATTTAACACTATTTTAGGCAATTATATAGAACTTTATTAGGAATAAATGATGCTCATCACTTATTTTGAACAATTTTTGGTTATCTTTGATACAAATTTAAAATTATAAAACGAATGAGTTTTTTCGCAGAAAAAAGAAGGGAAGTAATGTTACACATAGAGAGCTATATGCTTGAAATGATGGATACCTACTTGAAACCGATTGATACAAATTGGCAGCCATCTGATTTTTTGCCTGATTCTACCAGCGATACATTTTACCAGGATATAAAAATACTACGTGAAAATGCAAATGATCTTTCTTATGATCTTGTTGCAGTACTGATCGGTGATACCATTACGGAGGAGGCTTTGCCAACTTATGAGTCCTGGCTGAGTATGGTGGATGGAATTTCAAGGGATGAAAAAGGTGGATGGATGAAATGGACCCGTCACTGGACTGCCGAAGAAAACAGACATGGTGATTTACTGAATAAATACCTTTACCTATCTGGAAGGGTAGATATGCGGCAAATGGAAATTTCAACGCAGTATTTAATAGCGGATGGATTTGATATCGGAACCGGCCATGATCCTTACCGTAACTTTATTTATACGAGCTTTCAGGAGCTGGCTACAAATGTTTCGCACAGAAGGGTAGCCTCATTGGCTAAAAAGGACGGGGACACTTTGTTGTCTAAGATGTGTGGTGTGATTGCTTCTGATGAGGCCCGTCATGCTAAGGCTTATAAAGATTTTATGTCTAAGATTTTTGAAGTTGACCGGAACGAAGCGATGATTGCATTTGAAGATATGATGCGTCAGAAGATCGTGATGCCTGCGCATTTCCTGCGGGAAATGGGATTGAAGATTGGGCAGACTTTTGGTCATTTTACGGATGCTGCTCAGCGTTTAGGCGTTTATACCGCGATTGATTATGTAGAGATCATGCAGCAATTGATTGAGGAGTGGAAACTGGAAAGTATGGTTGATTTAAATGAAGCAGGCGAGAAGGCCCGTGATTATATCATGGCTTTACCTGCAAGGTTATTGCGGGTTGCAGAACGGATGAAAAACCCTACAATGGAGTATAAGTTTAGCTGGATACACGCCTAGCCATCACATGTTTCTGCGGTACTGGCCCCCAACTTCATAAAGGGCTTTTGATATTTGTCCCAAGGAGCATATTTTACCTACTTCCATCAGCTGTTCAAATATATTGTCTCCCGCAACAGCGGATTTCTGAAGGTTCTTTAAGGCCAATTCTGCTTGATCTGCATTCCTCTCCTGGAAGGTTTTTAAGGTGGTGATCTGGTATTGTTTTTCTTCTTCTGTAGCGCGGATCACCTCGCCTGGTACAATGGTAGGGGAACCATTTTTATTCAGGAAGGTATTTACGCCAACTATTGGATAAGTTCCGTTATGTTTTAAAGTTTCGTAATAAAGACTTTCTTCTTGTATTCTGCTACGCTGGTACATGGTTTCCATAGCACCAAGCACGCCTCCCCGGTCATTAATGCGTTTAAATTCATCCAATACTGCTTCTTCAACCAGGTCAGTAAGGTCTTCTATAATAAAAGAGCCCTGTAATGGGTTTTCATTTTTAGCCAATCCGAGTTCCCTGTTGATGATCAGTTGAATGGCCATTGCCCTGCGCACGGATTCTTCTGTGGGAGTGGTAATGGCTTCATCGTAGGCATTGGTATGCAGGGAATTGCAGTTGTCGTATATGGCGTAAAGTGCCTGCAGTGTGGTACGGATATCATTGAAGTCGATTTCCTGGGCATGCAGGGATCTGCCTGAAGTTTGGATATGGTATTTAAGCTTCTGCGACCTGTCGTTCCCTTTGTATTTTTTTTTGATGGCCTTTGCCCAGATGCGCCGCGCTACACGACCGATGACTGAATATTCAGGGTCAATCCCATTAGAGAAGAAAAAGGACAAGTTAGGGGCAAAATCATCGATGTTCATGCCTCTGCTCAGGTAATACTCTACAAATGTAAATCCGTTGCTAAGCGTAAATGCCAATTGAGAGATGGGGTTGGCGCCGGCTTCCGCAATGTGATAGCCTGAGATAGATACGGAATAGAAATTTCGGACTTTCTCAGTAATGAAATAGTTCTGGATATCGCCCATCATCCTCAGTGCAAACTCGGTTGAAAAGATACAGGTATTCTGGGCCTGATCTTCTTTGAGGATATCGGCCTGGACAGTTCCGCGAATTGTGCTAATGGCATGTGCCCTTATTTTTGCATAGATGTCTGCCGGTAATACCTGGTCGCCGGTAACACCTAAAAGCATTAATCCAAGTCCGTCATTGCCTTGGGGTAAGGCACCATTATAACGTGGCATTTCCTGGCCTTTTGCCTTGTAAATGTCTTTTATTTTCAACTCCACTTCTTTTTGCAGCCCGTTTTTTATGATGTATTGTTCACATTGCTGGTCTATTGCCGCATTCATGAAAAAGCTAAGCAACATAGGGGCCGGTCCGTTAATGGTCATGGACACTGAGGTGGAAGCTGCGCAGAGGTCAAAACCTGAATACAGTTTCTTGGCATCGTCGAGGGTGGCGATACTGACACCGGAATTGCCTATTTTTCCATATATATCCGGACGGATGTGCGGGTCTTCTCCGTATAGGGTCACAGAATCGAAGGCAGTGGATAAGCGATGGGCGGGTTGTCCGAGGGATACGTAATGGAATCTTTTATTGGTCCTTTCGGGTCCGCCTTCTCCGGCAAACATTCTTGTCGGATCTTCTCCCTCACGTTTTAGCGGGAATACGCCGGCAGCATAAGGGAATTCTCCCGGTACATTTTCGGTCAGTAGCCAGCGAAGAATATCACCCCAGTCTTCGTACCTGGGCAAGGACACTTTAGGGATTTGAAGTTTGGACAATGATTCGTAAAACAGCGGCTGTTTGATCTCCTTGTCTCTTACCTTATAGATAAAGTCTTTTTGCTGGTATTTGATCTTTGTTTCCGGCCACTGACGTAACAAACGCCTGCATTCTCCATCTAGCTGCTCTTCGAGATGCTGGTAAACTTGTTGCAGGGTTGCCGCTGTTTCTTCGCTGACAGAGATGTCTTTTGTCATGTTTTCCCGCGGTGTAAGCTGAATGACCCCCTGCAGCTGGTATAGTTTGCGGGCAATATAACATTGCTTAGTTACCCATTCGTTGTAGCTCTGGCTTGCTTCGGCAATTTCAGCGAGGTACCTGATCCGGTCGGGGGGGATAATGTAGATCTTTTCTGACTGTCCGGAGGTCAGCTCCATCCGGGCATCGAACTTAAGTCCTGTTTTTTCTTCAATTTTGCTGATCAGGGCCGTAAACAGGTTGTTCATGCCCGGGTCGTTAAACTGTGAAGCCATAGTGCCGAACACCGGGATGTTTTCATCTTTGGCATCGAAAAGGTTATGGTTGCGCTTGTATTGTTTGCGGACATCCCTCAGGGCATCAAGTGCTCCTCTTTTATCGAATTTATTGATGGCTACCAGATCGGCAAAATCGAGCATGTCAATCTTTTCCAGCTGGGTAGCGGCACCGAATTCTGGTGTCATTACATACAGGGAAACATCGCAGTGTTCGGTAATTTCGGTATCTGACTGTCCTATTCCGGAAGTTTCTACAATGATGAGGTCATATCCGGCGGCCTTACAGATGTCTATGCTTTCCTGGACGTTTTTAGACAGGGCCAGGTTGGCCTGCCTGGTGGCTAATGAACGCATATATACCCGGGAATTGTTGATGGCATTCATGCGGATCCTGTCGCCCAGCAAGGCGCCTCCCGTTTTACGCTTGGAGGGATCTACTGATATAATGGCCAGGGTTTTATCTTCAACTTCGATCAGGAAACGCCTCACCAGTTCATCTACCAGGGACGATTTACCAGAACCGCCGGTACCGGTGATGCCCAGTACGGGGGCCTGACTGCTTAAGGTCAGTTTTTTTAACTCATCTACAAATTGCTGTGCAGCTTCAGGATCGTTTTCAGCTACCGTAATTGCAGAGGCAATACTTTTGACGTTTTTTTGCGGGATGGTTTTAAGCTCACCATTCCATGAGTTGACAGTAGTGTAATCTGTTTGCTGGAGCATGTTATTGATCATACCCTGCAGGCCCATTTTTCGGCCGTCATCGGGAGAGTAGATCCTGGTGATGCCATACTCCTGCAGTTCTGCAATTTCTGAGGGAAGGATTACACCTCCACCACCACCGAATATTTTAATATGGGCAGCACCGCGTTCCCGCAGCAGGTCGTACATGTATTTGAAATATTCCATATGTCCACCCTGATAGGAGGTCATGGCTATCCCCTGAACATCTTCCTGAATTGCGCAGTTTACCACCTCCTCTACAGAACGGTTATGCCCCAGGTGTATCACTTCTGCACCAGAGGACTGCAGGATGCGGCGCATGATGTTGATGGTCGCATCATGACCGTCAAAAAGTGCAGCAGCAGTAACAAAACGGATTTTATGTTTGGGTTTATAGATTTCAATTTGCTCCATATCAGATTTATAATCGGTACACAAAGGTAACAAAAACCGGGCGCAGGCTGGTAAAGATCATTGCATCAAATGCAATGGCCTAAACAACAAAAAGCTGTTCGGGTTTTTGTTCCAGAACAGCTTTTAATTGATGTTGAATAGCTTTGCTTATGGATGGGTAAGCTCTGTAATGGGCTCACCTACGCAACCACTAGGCATTTGTATGTGCAGCATGGCCGCCAATGTTGCCGAAATATCGGTCATATAATGTGTTTTATTGGTTTTGCCGGGTTTTACTTTCCAGCCCATAAATACGCATGGGATGTGCGAATCGTAAGGGTTCCATGAACCATGCGTGGTTCCTGCACTGCTGCCACTAAAATAGCCCGATTGCAGCATGTAATAAATATCGCCGCTGCGACGGGCATTGTAGCCATTGGTGATGACCATTTTTAAACGTTCAGGCAGTGTGGTGCTGCTCAGTTTACTTAAATCTACTGCATTCATTACCCCAGGCTGTCTTTTGAGGTAGTCAATGGTGATGGTCTTCATTTCCTCATAATCAGCATTTGCTTTTTTGATCGCATCGTGGTTAAATACGATCTGGCTGTTCATGCCTGTGATGATTGCTTTTTTCACTTTAAATTTATCTTCGAACTGGGCATTCAGGTTTTTTATGATATTGGTATCAGAAAATGTTCCTCCAGGTAATTTATTCTCGGTCATAAAGCCTGCAACATGCGCTGCGCCATGATCCGCAGATAAAAAGAAAAGGTAATTTCCTTTGCCCAGCTTAGTGTCCAGGTAATTAAAGAAGGCTTCCAGGTCTTTGTCTAAGCGCAGGTAGGTATCTTCAGCTTCGATAGAATTGGGACCATACTGGTGGCCTACATAATCGGTAGCCGAACAGCTCACCGCCAGGAAATCGGTGGTGTTGTTCTGTCCCAGGTTTTCGGCAACAATTGCCTGTTTGGCCAGGTCGAGGGTAATGGTGTTTCCGTATGGTGTACTTTTGATGATCTCGTAATTTTTCCCGATGTAGAGTTTTAAGGGATGGGGGAAGGTAGGCGTTTGTTCACCTCTGGTTTTTCGCTCATAGCTTTTGTCATCGGCAGTGCTCTGGGTATAGCTGTCAATCGGATAAAGCGTATTCCAGTTCTGGGCATAAAAACGATCGGCTTGTTTCTGCTTGTTGTAATCCTGAACCCAGGCCGGGAGCTGGTTCATGTAATAAGTACTGGTGATCCAGTCACCGGTTTGTCCGTCAAACCAATAGGCAGCGTTGGCTGAATGGCCCGCTGGTAAAATAGAACCACGGTCTTTCAATGAAATTCCAATTACTTTGCTTTTAAAATTGGTAGCCAGGCGAAGTTCATCGGTAATGGTGGTAACCAGCATATTCTTTGGCGACATTAAACCTGCCATGGTATTGCTCCCTACAGTTTTAACGGTGGTGTCTTCGGCGCAGTATACGCTTCTCTGCAGCTGGGGATCGTACCAGTCGTTTCCGATAATGCCGTTAATGGAAGGTACGGAGCCTGTATAAATACTGGCATGGCCACATGCGGTATAAGTTGGGGTATAAGGAATAAAAGTATTCTCGGCCGAGAAACCTTCATTGATCAGTCTTTTAAAACCACCGCTCGTGTACCTGCTGTAGTAGCGGTACAGGTAATCCCATCTCATCTGGTCAATCACCAGTCCGACAACCAGTTTTGGCCGGTTTAGAGCTCCCGGGATTTCTTTTTTTGATTCGTTTTTAATGGCTTTTTTTTGAGCTGATGATACCTGGGTAAGCAGGATAAGCGCAGCAAACAGCAAGTAAATTCTTTTCATTTTTGTTTTGTGTGTTTTGTTTTAATGTGTTTTGGTATTTGTTCAATATTGGTTAAGGTTATGAAACTTTTTGCAAGTTAAATTGTGGGACTTTGTAAGTTTGCGAAAGAATCATTAAAGCTCGCTAAATATAGAAAATGGGGAGAAGTATTCTTTATTTATAGTGTAAAGATTTCATAGCACTTCTGCTACAACGAAAGTACTGCCACCAACAAAGATCAGGTCATCATCGCCTGCGTTTTTTTTGGCAGCGCTGAAGGCAGCGCTAACCGTATTAAAAATACTTCCATACAACTGTTGGGCTGCTGCCTGCGATGCCAGTTCATGGGCCGGAAGTGCCCTTTCCAGTTGTGGCTGACAAAAATAGTAACTGGCCCCGGCGGGAAGCAAGGCCAGCACGCCACTGATGTCTTTATCCTTAACCATACCAATAACCATGTGCAGCGTTTGAAAGCTGGTGTCCTTAATATTTTGTACCACTTCTTTTATACCAGCCATGTTGTGCCCGGTATCGCAAATGATCAGCGGATGCTCACCGAGCTTTTGCCATCTGCCTTGCAGGCCTGTTAAAGCCTTTACATTTTTTAATGCAGTATAAACGGCTTCATCACTGATGGTATAGCCTTTGTTTTTTAGAATGGCAATGGACTGTAATACCGTCAGGATATTTTTTAGCTGATAAATGCCACTAAGGTCTAAACGCAGCGCTTCATAAAGGGCGGTTTTGCCTTTGTACACAGAACTGACCAGGTATTCATTTTCACGCGAATTATTTAACGTGCTTAATTCCTGATCAGCAAATACCAGCGGACTGTTGGTTTCCGCAGCTTTGGCAAGGAATACCGGTGCTGTTTCAGTTTGTGTTTCGCCGATCACAACGGGGATGCCTGCTTTGATGATTCCGGCTTTTTCGGTCGCAATTGCCGTTAAAGTATTGCCCAGAATATTGGTGTGATCTAAACTGATATTGGTGATGACAGCCAGTTCGGGTGTAATGATATTGGTAGAATCAAGCCGGCCGCCCAAACCTACTTCGATGATTGCGATGTCTACCTTTTCTTCGGCAAAGTAGGCGAAAGCCATGGCCACGGTTACTTCAAAGAACGAGGGGCTGATCTCTTCGATGAGCTCCTTTTGCCGGTTCACAAAATCAGTTACGAAAGTTTCCGGTATCATTGCACCATTGATCCGGATGCGTTCTCTGAAGTCTTTGAGGTGTGGCGAGGTATACAGGCCTGTTTTGTAGCCCGCCTGCTGAAAAATAGCAGCCAGCATGTGCGATGTAGAGCCTTTTCCGTTTGTGCCGCCAACATGTATGCTCTTAAACTTGTTTTGCGGATGACCGAGCTGCTCACACATCACCACGGTATTGTGCAGGTCTTTTTTAAAAGCAACAGCTCCCACACGTGTAAACATGGGGAGCCTGCTGTATAAATAGTCAATGGTTTGTTTATAGTTCATCTGTAAATGCCTGATGACGCAAAATTACCAAAGCTGAAGGATTATTTTACTTTAAAGTTGAAAACAACTACACCAATCTGAACATCTGGTGCTGATTCTGACTGCGTAAGGCGTGCACCCATTACGGCATCTTTGCATTTTTGCCATAATTCCCTGTCGTTCAGGGTTGTTCCCTTAACTCCAGGGGTGGCATCGATCACCACGCCGCTTTTATTGATTTTTATCCTTACGGCAATTTTCCCTGTTTTTTGCCCCTCATCCTGCGGGGTAACCAGGTTGGTAAATTTTCTTAAAGCAATCGGGGTTTCACCAAAACCAGAGCCACCTTCACCGTAGTTATTGGATAGCGGATCACCATTTACACTGCCCTGATTGCCGGGAGTGCTGCCTGTCCCATCGCCACCACCGGTACCTTTATTGGTTTTTCCCTTGTACAATGCATTTTGATTGATGGCCGGTTTTGCCGGTTTTGTCTCTGTTGCAGTGGCCACGGGGGTAGCCGTACTTTTAGTGGTTTTTGTTTTCACACTTACGGCATCTTCCGTACTTTGTGTTACAATCTCCTTATCACTGGTTTGTGCTGTTGATTTTTGAGGAGTAGGTTCATCCGGGACTACTTTGTCCGGTGCCTGGTTGTTGGCATTGGGATCGGCAGAAGGCTCTTCGATACTGGTATAATCTGTTCCCATGCCTTCTACGGAAGTTCCGTAGTTGACCACTATTCCGCCCATGCCTGTCTGTTCCGGCTGGAAGGTTCCTATGGCAATGAAAAAGCTCAAAGCGAGTAAAAGGGCCATGATCCCGGTTGATATGGCCAGCGCTTTGGGATAATTATTTTCTTCGTTAGGATAAGTCATCATTTCTTCGGTTCTACAGCAAGTACAACTTTCAGTTTTAATTTGTTTGCGACATCAAATACCAGCATGGTATTTTCTATGGAAACACCCCGGGCTACATAAAGTACTATAGTTAAATCCGGGGAGGCTTTCTGGAAGCTTTCTATCGTGGTTTGCAGTTGTTCCAGGCTAACCTTTTGCTTGTCTACAAAGTAATTTAGTTTCTCATCTATAGATACAGTAACGGTTTTTTGTGCTGAAGATTGTTGTCCCGATTCAGAACGCGGCAACAACAGCTTTACTACCTGCGGATTAACTACTGCAGAAGCCAGCAGGAAAAACAACAGCAGGAAAAACATGATGTCGTTCAGTGCAGAAGTATGTACTTCTACTGTTCCCTTATTTCTTTTGCGTAGATTCATTATTTCCCTGGCTCTTCTAATAGATCAATAAATTCAATGGCATCAGTTTCCATTCTCAGGATGATGCGCTCTACCATCATATTTAAGATGTGGTACAATACATAGGCTATGATACCAATGATCAGCCCGGTTGCCGAAGTAATCATTTTGGTATAAAGACCACCCGATATGGTACCGATCTCGATAGCGCCTTTAATGGAAACATCATGGAAAATGGTAATTACACCAATAATTGTCCCTACGAATCCAAGCATAGGGGCAATACCGGCAATGATACCCAGTATCCCGATGTTCTTTTCCAGTTTGGATACTTCCAGTTTGCCATTATTTTCAATCGCGGCCTCAATGTCTTTAATAGGACGGCCAATACGTTTTAAGCCTTTTTCCAGCATTCTGGCCAACGGTGAGTTGTTGTTTCTGCATAATGCAATCGCATTCTCCAGCCTGCCTTCGTGAATATACTGTCTGATCTGGAGCATCAGGTTAGATTCTGTTTTTGATGCCTTTCTGATGGTCAGGTACCTTTCCACAAAGATAACCAGCCCCAGGAATGCTAAAAAAGCAAGGGGCAGCATTACCCATCCTCCTTTTAGCAGGAGATCTATGAAATGTAGTTCCGGCGGCGCAGGGGTAACAGCCTGATTTAATGCATTTGTGGTGTCGGTAAGTTGTTGAATGGTATCAGTGGCACTTTGAATTAATGCGATCATAATTATTTAGGATTGTTTGTGTGTCTAATTGGTGTAACGTAAATTCCGGGGATCTTCGTAGTTTTTTTAAGGACCTCCAGTTCTTTCCTTGCGCTGTCTTCATCCAGGAAGGAGCCGATGCTGATCTTGATCCTTTTGCCGCGCATTTTTGAAACTTTTGCAGGAATACCCCTTTTCTTCATATCGGCCAGAAAGCGGTCCGCTTCCTTTTTATTTAATAAAGAGGCCGCAATGATGTCATAAGAAATGATGGTATCTGCCGGCACTTGCCCCTGCGGGCTAACCGGCAGGCCTTTGGCCGAATCTATAGCCATGATGGCTTTTTCATTGCTGATCCTGATGCTGTCTGCCCGGGCTATCGAATCTGCTTTTCGCTGATCGTTTTCCTTTATGGCCTGTGTGTTGTCCTGTTTCCGCGGTTCGTTTACAGCAGCCCCTTTAAATAATTCCGGTTTAATTGCATAAGCAATTGCTGCAATAGCCGCTACTGCCAATAAAGCGATGGTTACTTTCAGGTAAACCGGCATCCCCCTTTTTTCCTGCTGTTCTGTAATGTAAGCTGTATTTACCGGTTCCAGTGGCTCAAAAATAATGGGCTGCTCTTTTTCTTCCTCTTGTTGTTCTTCGTTCAGCTCTTCAGGGGTTTCAATGAGCAGCTCAGGTTGCTGGTTTTCTGGCTGAACAGGACTCACTACCTCGGCTATTTCTTCATATACCGGTTGATCATCGTTGTCTGACACAGCCTCCGGAAGCTGCTCTTCTGTACTGTCCAGATGCGCAATAAGTACATCATCTGTTCCAGCTTCATCATCACTTGCTGCCGGTGTTTCAATAAGTTCCGAACCGTCCCCTAAATCAGCATTGTTGTTTTCCAGTTCCAGCTGCTCCCTTGTTACCTGGGGATCTTCTTCATCCAATTTCTCTTCTCCCAAAACCAGTTCATCCTTTAACGCAGGTAAACCATAAAAATCAAAACCAAAATTCTGATCCTGTTTAGGAATGAAGGTCAGGCTTCCCGACACCGTAGAGAAAGTGCCAAGGTTTCCAAAATCAGACTCCTGCTGGTTTGAAAGTTCGTCAAGTGTATTTTGAGCAAACTGCTCCGTAAAATAGGCAGCAGCATCTGCTGATATATTTTTTTCTTTACTGATGATGCCTGTAAGCAGTTCCTGTTCCTTTAAATCTGAAGTAAAGGCCAGGGTATAGCTTGGTGGCAAAAACGAATGCGTCTCTGTATCATACCTCCCGGGAGATTTCCTTTTATAAATGGTTCCCAATCCGGGGATTCCCACTTCTTTATGGGTTTTTATAAGTGTTGTCAGGTATGATAAGATATCCATTCTGGTAAAAATAAATTTTAATTCCGTATCAACCAATTATTAATTGAAAAGCATTTAGAATGAGTAGGCTAAGCCTCCAAATATATTCAAGCCAATAACCTCATAATGTAAGTACTTACTGTACTTGGTATTCAACAAATTGTTGGCTCTTGCAAAGGCCGAGAATTTATTGTTGATCTTATAGGTTGCACCTACACCAAGGTCCACAAATCCTTTAACCGTAACGATGGTCTCATTGTTCATATCCGGAATCAGGTATGGATTTGCAGGGGCAGCGGTATAGATCTTTGCTTTACTATCATCCTGAATGGCCACAGCTGCATTTAAGCTAAGCTGCTTGGTGATGGCATACATCAGGTCAGAGCTTACACGGATTTTCGGTTTAAACCAGCTTTGGCTTTCGGCAGCGGGTTTATAATCCTCCAGGTTTAATTTTCCGGTCCATTTTAGGGCATCACTTACCTGTACAGACAATTCACCTTCCAAACCCGTTAACTTCATTGTCCCGAAATCGTAGATCACATCAAACTTATTGAAGCTGCTAAAGTTGTTCACAAATAAAGGCATGTCTTCCATGCGTTTGTGATAAAATCTGGCTTTATAGCCAAAACCAGGACCCCCGGTGCCTTTGATGCCACCGCTTATGCTCAATTTTTCAATAGTATTCCTGATGGCAATATTGCTGTTTAAAAAAGGGTTTTCATCAGTAAACTGTTTCAGGGAATTGCGGTTTACGTCGCCCTTTACTTCACCAAAAAGTTGAAGATAGTCTGGGATCAGCGTGAAATCAGCAGTTACTGCAGGGAATATCCGGCTGGAAGAGACCGTTCCAAATTCCTGTACAAAGTTAATTCCTGCATTAATTTTAACACCACTGGTTTGCAGCCTGATATAAGGATTTAGCCTCAGCAGATTATTGCCCACATCGGTAAGCGCATCCTTGGTACTGCCAAACTCAACAGCAGCAGCAAGCCCAAGATTAAAACTGCTGATCCTTTTATTTAAATAACCATTAAGCACAATGGAGCTTTCTTTGGCATCGTATTTATCATTCCAGATATAGCCATTCAGTTTTGCAGCGTAACTTAAAGCATCCGGGTCTTCCGTAAATTTGTTTACAATTTCGCCTTCCGCTTCTATGAAATTAAATGCCTGTTGTTCCGGATCAGGATTCAGGGTCGGATTGGCTTTGTCAATTCCGTAAAAGAACAGACCATTTCTCTGGTAATTCAGGCGGCCGCTCAGGGTAGCCTGCTCGCCAATACTCCTGCCAAAAACACTCAGTTGCTGCTGGTTGGCGTTCTGTTTGTTCAGGCTGCCTGCCTGGCCAAAATGCTTGAAAAATGCGCCAGCCTGCAAGGCCTCATCGCGGCCAATGTTTACATAAGCTTCGGCCAGGACCGTTCTTGAAGACCCAAAAGCACCTTTAACGTAGTTGTTGATCAGTTCAGCTTCCTTTTCGGCTACCAGTTGTTGTGCCTGTAGCTTATTGATGTCAGAATTCAGGTCCAGCTTTCTGTCTGTCAGGCTGTAGTTAAACTTGGCTTTATAGGTTTTGATGTCATTTAAATCGGGGCTTCTCCTCAGTTTAACCGCTTCGGCCAGTACCGGTTTATAAGGCCTCACCACTTCAATCTCTTCGGTCACCGCTTTTTCTTCCGCTTTCTTTTCTGGCGTTTTCGGATCCTGGGCCTTGGTACTTAATGCTCCGGCAGCAATAAAAAATAGGGTTGTATATATTAACTTGGTCAATCTCATGTCGCTTTTTCTTATTTAATTTTTTCTAATTTGGCTTTAGCGGTAGGTACGATGTCGTCCTTACCTTCATAATTGTCAATAATGCTTAAAAGCGTGCTTTTAGCCTGTAGATTATCCTTTAAGGCTACATAGTTGTCGGATAATAAGATGAATGCCTTCGCTACCCAATAATCATAAGAAGGCATGTTGTTGATCAGGTCAAAACAGGTTTTTGTAGAGGTTTTGTAATCCCTTTTGGTATACTGTACCGCAGCCAGATTGTACTTGGCCTCAGCAGCTGCCAGGGTTTTGGTTTTGCCAACCACGCTGTTAAATGCTTTTACAGCCAGGGTGGTATCCGCTTTCAACAGGTAGGCTTTACCTGCATAAAGGTCTACACTGTTTTTTTCTTCTTCCGAAGCCTTGTCAGATTCTTTAACCAGCTGCACATATTTTAATACATCATCCGGCATGTTTAACTCACTGTAAGCTTTTAAAAGATTATTCAGCGCATAAGTATAGTGAACTTTATAATCAGCTGTAGTTTCTAGCCTTTTCAGGTAAACGATGGCTTCATTGTATTTTTTCTGATCAAGGAATAGTTTGGAGATACTTACCAGCGAGCGTTCCGTATAATCACTGGTCCAGTCGTTCAGGATATATTCATAATCAGGAATCGCGTCATTAGGGCGGCCCAGTTTCACCAACGATTCTGCCCTTATAAATTTAGCTTCTTTATCATGAATTGCTTTAGGGAATTTGTCAAAATAAGCATTGATGGCCTCGAAAGCACCTTTAGCATCTCCTTTTAAATAAAGGTTGTTGGCGCCCTGGAATAAAATATTGTCCTGTTCTGCGTTCGAGTAGTTGCCCAATGGGGTAGTACCCGCATAGTTGATAAAGCCCTGTGAATCTCCTCTGTCTACATAAATATTTTTGATCGACTCCAGTGCCTGTTTGGCTTCTTCCGTACTTGGGTAATCCCGGATCACTTTTTTGAATGATTCCAGTGCCGCATCATCCTGATCCTGGTTGTATTGTACAAGACCGATGGTTACCAGGGCCCGGGGTACATAACTGCTGTTGGGATATTGGCTTACCAGGCTGATCAGATCTGATTTTGATTTGTCCAGTTCTCCTTTATTGAAATAAGTATAAGCCATTTCAAAGCCTGCATCATCCGCGTAATTAGAGGTAGGAAATTGTTTCAGCAAATTCTGCATGGTATTGATCTTGGCATCATTCTGGTTTTCCAATCCCTGTATCATCCCGCGCTGGAATAAAGCATAGTCTTCTCCGGCAGCTTTGTTGTCAATGATCCTGTTGTAATTTACCAGGGCATTGCCATAACTTTTGTTCACGAAATAAGAATCAGCAAGCCTGATGGTAGCGTCATTTACTGTTTTCTGATCTTTGTCATTGCCCTTTAAAAAGCGTTCAAAATAAGCAGCAGCTTTTCCATATTTTTCATCCTCAAATGCTGAATAGGCCAATGCATAGTTGGCAAAATTGTAAACGCCTGTTTTGCTGGCGCCCGGCAAATCCAGGAAGGTTTCAAAATGTCTTACAGCTTCACCAAATTTCCTTAGCTCATAGCTGGCTTCCGCTTTCCAATAGGTGTTCAGCGCGAAGATCTCCTCATCTTCCGGGAATTTTTCCGATCTGAGGAACATGGACAGTGCATTTGGAAATGCACGTTCATTATAAAACTCCAGCCCTCTGAAATAAGTTACTTTCTGATACGCTTCCCTGGCTTCAGGCGATTTGCTCTGGATGGGTTCCAGAATATCAATTGCAGCCTGATAATTTTTACTGGTCAGCAATATTTCGCCAAGCAAGGTTTTGGCCTCATTTATCTTACGGGAAGAAGGGAACTGTTTCAGGAAATTCTGCGTAGCTTCCAGCGCCTGCTGGTTAAATTCAAGCTCATAGCTCAATCTCGCATAATTGATCCAGGCTTCTTCCTGTACCACTTTATCAAAATCAAGTCTGGATGCCCTGAAAAATGCACTTCTTGCTTTCTCCTTATTCTTTAACTGCAAAAATGAACGGCCAAGGGTATACATACCACTCTGCAGGTACACATCATCAGTATCCAGTTTTTCCAGTACCGTAACAGATTCACTGTACTTTTTCAATTCAAATAGCGCATAGCCATATTGATAGGTAAAGAGATTGTTCTTATTGTTGGACTTGTCTTTCGCGTAAAACTCCCTGAAGTATTTCTCCGCATTTACATAATCAGATTTTGCAAAATAAGAAGCCGCAATCAAACTCAGCATTTCTGCCTCATACTGCTGTTTTGAAGTTTTTAAAATAGGGATGGCATAGCTGATCACCTCATCGTACCTTTCATCCAGGTAATACATGGAGGTGATGTAGTAAGGATAGCTGGCTTCATAGGTCGGCGAACCCTTCAGCTTTTCAAAATTGCTCAACGCAGTTTTATATTCTTTATTCAGGTAGTTAATGTAAGCAAAGTAATAGGTTGCGCTTTCCTGAAAGGGGGATTTTTCTTTTTTGACAGCCTCAAATAAAGGTTCCGCCTTCTCCATGTTGTTCAGTTCAAAATAAGCATAACCTTGTTTAAACTGATATTCCAGGCGCTGCTTGCCTGAAAGCGTAGAAGGATCGGTTTTCTCAAACCATTCCAGGGCTTTCTGGTAATTCTTTTGGTCAAAATACGATTTGCCAACATGGAAATAGGCCAGTTTGGTATTTGGATTAAGCGGATAATCTTTAATAAAGTTTTGAAACAGGCTTTCTGCATCGCTGTTGCCAAGCTCAAGCGCACAAACTGCCGCATAGAATTTCGCATTTTCCTTAAGCATAGACAATTCCGCATTGCTTTCCTGTTGAGTGCCTGGTTTTTGCCTAAGCTGTTCCACCAGTTTAAATTGTTGCGCGGCCGCTACATATTTTTCATTATCCAGTAGTTCCAGACCAGTTTGGTAATTCTTGTTCAGGTTTACCAGTACGCTTGTCTGGGCGTAACCAGTTGTAAAGCCACCTGCTAGCAGTAGCGGAATAAAAAGGTATTTTTTTGACATCTGATTTCAAATATGGTTGGTACTAATATAAATATAGTATTGGGTCTTATTAACATAAGAAATTAACATCTGTTGATAACACAGGTTTAACGGTTATAAAAGAAAGTTCGTATTGATCCTTGAAAAATATCCGGTAATATTTTATTCCAGGATATACTGACCTGTAAATTTAGTCGTTTTGGGCGGCCAGCAGGTACAGCACAGCCATGCGGACAGCAACCCCATTTTCAACCTGTTCCAGGATAATGGACTGTTTGCTGTCAGCTACATCACTGGTAATCTCTACCCCCCGGTTTATTGGTCCAGGATGCATGATCACGATTTCTTTATCCAGATTGTCCAGGATCTGTTTGTTCAGTCCGTACATCATGGCATATTCCCTCAGGGATGGGAAATATTTGATGTCCTGTCTTTCCAGCTGTATGCGCAGCATATTGGCTACATCGCACCAGTTTAAGGCTTTGATCAGGTTGTGTTCAACTTTTACACCCAAACTTTCCATATGTTTAGGTATCAGGGTAGTAGGGCCGCAGACCATCACCTCTGCGCCAAGTTTTTGCAGGCACAGGATATTGGAAATGGCTACCCTTGAATGCAGGATATCGCCAACGATCACTACTTTTTTGCCGGCTACCTCACCCAGTTTCTGGCGGATAGAAAAAGCATCCAGCAAAGCCTGAGTAGGGTGTTCATGCGCCCCGTCACCTGCATTTACGATCTGGGCTTTGATGTGCCTGCTCAAAAACTGACCTGCCCCGGCATAAGGATGTCTCATCACCACCATATCTACCTTCATGGCCAGGATGTTATTTACCGTATCGATGAGTGTCTCTCCTTTACTTACAGAAGAGGACGAGGCAGCAAAATTTACGACATCGGCCGAAAGCCTTTTCTCGGCCAGTTCAAAAGAAAGCTTGGTACGTGTCGAGTTCTCAAAAAATATATTGGCTATGGTAATGTCTCTTAACGATGGTACTCTTTTTATGGGCCGGTTAATGACATCTTTAAAATTATCTGCAGTCTCGAAGATCAGTTCGATATCATTCCGGTTAATATCTTTGATACCTAAAAGATGTCGGGTTGATAATTTTTCTACTGCCATATTATTTATTGCTTTCTGATATTAAGATAACTTTGTCTTCTCCTTCGGTTTCCTTCCAGCTTACCCGTACCATTTGTGAGTTTAAACTGTCTACCTGATGTCCTATGTAATTGGGTTCTATAGGCAGTTGTCTGGAAAATCTCCTGTCGATCAACACCATGAGTTCTACTTTTGCAGGTCTGCCGTAGGCCAGCAGGGCATCCATCGCTGCCCTAATCGTACGGCCAGTCCATAACACATCATCAATTAGGATGATATTCTTGCCCTCAATAATGAAATCTATGGTATTGCTGCTTGCTGAGACCAATCCATCTTTCCGTCTAAAATCATCCCTGAAAAAAGTAATGTCCAGATTACCTTTCAGTATCGTATTTTTTTTCAGGACTTCTGACAATTCGTTTTTTACCCGGTCGGCAAAATAGCTGCCGCGAGGTTGTATACCAATTAGGGCTGTATTAGAAAAATCATTGTGGTTCTCAATTAATTGATGACAAAGTCGCTTAATTGTGATCTGGAATTTTTGACCGTCTAGCAGTGTTCGTTTTTGCATTGACTTAAAGATTATGCAAATATAGCCAAAAAGTTGTAACGCCAAATGTATAAAGCAGGTTTAAATTCTAAAACTGGAAAATACATAGCTAGGTTATTGGGCTTAAATGCTTTAATTTGTTAAATATCGTTTACTGTAATTTACCTTCATCAGGTCGTAACGCTTAAACTGTATCTTTAACCTGTTCTGAAAATCTGCGTAATCGCGTTTTTCTTTAGGGCTCCATAAAATCTCGCTTAAGGCATCCAGACGGGGGAAAAGCATGTACTCCGCTTTTGCCGGATTGGCAATGTACTCAGACCATAAGTTCGCCTGTCCTCCCCAGATGTATTGGGCTTCATCTGCAGTAAGTACGGCAGGAACCGGTTCGTAATCGTATACCGTTTTTAAAGGCAGGTATTTAGCGGCGGTAAGCGAGTCATCCTTTATGAACTGGGTATGGTTAAAATACATCATGTTTTCTGGCGTCATGATTACTTTATGTTTTTGTTTTGCAGCCGCTATACCGCCTGTTTCGCCGCGCCAGCTCATTACAACAGCATTGGGTGCCAGTCCTCCGTCCAGAATCTCATCCCATCCAATGATGGTTTTACCCTTACTGTTCACAAATTTCTCTATCCGGTGGATGAAATAACTTTGCAGGCCACTTTCATCTTTTATCCCCTTGTCTTTCATGATCTTTTGCGAAACTGTAGATTGTTTCCACCAGATCCTGGAGCCCTCATCACCACCAATATGAATGTATTTCGATGGAAACAGCTCCATTACTTCTGTTAAAACTTCCTCCAGAAATTTAAAAGTTGGTTCAGTAGGCTGGAATACATTGTTAAACTTATTAAAAATGCCCCAGGTCTGGGCCACTTCATATTTTTTGGCAGGCTCCGTACCAAATTCCGGATAGGCGGCAAGAACAGCCATACTGTGCGCCGGCATCTCAATCTCAGGGATGACATTGATGTAACGATCCGCTGCATACCTGATCACTTCTTTCACCTCATCCTGTGTATAATAACCACCATAGCGCAGGCCATCATTACCCGTTCCGGGGTAAAGACCGATAATAGTACCATTTCTCCAGGCACCAATTTCAGTAAGTTTTGGATGTTTTTTGATCTCAATCCTCCATCCATGGTCGTCAGTAAGATGCCAGTGAAAGGTGTTCAGTTTGTGCAGGGCCAGGTAATCGATATATTTTTTAATAAAGGAGACATCAAAGAAATGCCTGCTTACATCCAGGTGCATGCCCCGGTAGGCGAAACGGGGATAATCAACAATTTCTAAGGCTGGTATGGAGAGGGTTTTGCTGGTATTTTTCTCCACAGGTAACAGCTGGATCAGAGACTGGATGCCGTAGAAAATCGCTTGCGGGGAATTGCCGCTGAGCTCTATGCTCCCCGGATTTACGCTTAGCGTGTACTGACCTTCTTTTGGATTTTTATCTGGATCAATTCGGAGACGGATTGCCTGTTTACTTTCCATGGATGACTGTTTGAGGTCAAAACCATAATAATTTAAGAGGTATTCGTTGATGAAATTTGCTGATTTGGTTAAGGTGTCAGCCAGAAGCCTGGTTTGGGGGCTGATGTTAAAGAACCCTTGTTCAACAGTATACCTGAACTGAACAGGTTGTGGAATGATGCCGTTGAACTGCGAACTGGCTGATTTGGCAAATAGGATACAAGTTAATAGAATTCCTGTTGCTATTTTTTTCATTGTTAATGATAATTGGTTGATCAATGGTGTGTGATTGCAAAATACAAAAAAGATTTGATCGGGGCCGGGCAAAAAAAAAGCATCCCGGTTAGGGGATGCTTTTCAATATATAAGCTTTTAAAGATTACTCGCCTTTTTTGGCTTTGTTTTCTTCACCTTCCATTTGTTGTTTTAATTGTGCAAGCACGCCTAAATCACCTAATGTAGATTTTTCAACTGAATCTTTAACTTTTTTAACTGCACTGCTGGAAGCTTTGGCTTCTTTTTTCTTGGCGTTTCTTTCTTCAGCAACAGCTTCAGCTTTAGCCTCTTCCCAGATACGGGCATGAGAAACAACGATACGTTTGGCATCTTTGTTAAATTCAATGATTTTGAAGTCATTGGTTTCTTCAGCTTTGATTACAGAACCGTCTTCTTTAGCCATGTGTTTGGTTGGTACGAAACCTTCTACACCATAAGGTAAAGCAATAACAGCACCTTTATCAGTTACTTTAACAACAGTTCCCTGGTGAATTGAATCTAAAGTGAAGATCGTTTCAAAAGTATCCCAAGGGTTTTCTTCCAGTTGTTTGTGACCTAAGCTCAATTTGCGGTTATCAACGTCTAATTCAAGAACAACTACGTCTAATGTATCACCAACTTTAGTGAATTCGTTAGGGTGGTTAACTTTTTTAGACCATGAAAGATCAGAGATATGGATCAGGCCATCGATGCCTTCTTCAATTTCAACAAATACACCGAAATTAGTCATGTTTTTAACTACTGCAGTATGTTTGCTTCCGATAGGATATCTTTCCGCAACATTTTGCCAAGGATCCTGAGTCAGTTGCTTAATACCTAAGCTCATTTTACGGTCATCTCTGTCTAAAGTTAACACTTCAGCTTCGATCTCATCGCCAACTTTCAGGAATTCCTGAGGGCTGCGTAAGTTTTGTGACCATGACATCTCTGATACGTGGATTAATCCTTCAACACCAGGAATGATTTCTAAGAAAGCACCGTAATCAGCAACAGTAACAATTTTACCTTTCACTTTAGAGCCAATAGCTAAGCCAGTATCTAAAGATTCCCAAGGGTGAGGAGTCAATTGTTTTAAACCTAATGCAATACGTTTTTTCTCGTCATCAAAATCAAGAACAACAACGTTGATTTTCTCATCTAAGCTCAATACTTCTTTTGGATGCTCTATGCGGCCCCAGGAAATATCAGTAATGTGAAGTAAACCGTCAACACCACCTAAATCGATGAATACACCGAAGTCAGTGATGTTTTTAACTGTACCTTCCAATACCTGACCTTTTTCAAGTTTAGATACGATCTCCACTTTTTGGCTTTCTAAATCGTCCTCAATTAAGATTTTATGAGATACAACTACGTTTTTAAATTCGTGGTTGATCTTAACAACTTTGAATTCCATTGTTTTACCCACGTATACATCGTAATCGCGGATAGGTTTGATGTCAATTTGAGAACCAGGTAAGAAAGCTTCAACACCCATGATATCAACAATAAGACCACCTTTAGTACGGCTTTTAACAAATCCGTTGATGATTCTGTCATTGTCAAGCGCCTCATTGATAGACTCCCATGATCTTTGGGTTTTAGCTCTTTTACGAGACAAAATTAACTGGCCGTTAGCATCTTCAGGGGCTTCCACGAAAACGTCAACTTTATCGCCAACTTTCAAATCAGGTGTATCGCGGAATTCAGAAGTAGATACCAAACCGTCTGATTTAAATCCTACGTTCAATACTACATCTTTGTTGTTGATGGAAACAACGGTACCACTGATGATCTCACCCTGAGTGATTTGATTGAAAGTATCGGTATACATATCTTCAAACTTTTTACGGTCTGCATCACTGTAATTACCGAATGCTTTATCATCTGCATCCCAGTCAAAATCCTGATCTGGAGTTGCCAACGATGATTTGATCTGTTCGATCGATACTGAATCAGCTTCTGACTCAATAGTTTCTTTCTCAGCCAGACGAGCGTCTGCACCTTGAAGTTCGGCTGTTTTAGCCTCTAGTTCTTTTTCTGCTACTTGTTTTTTAGCCATTAAAATTAAATCTCCTTTTCCCGTGAGGGACGGCAAAGATAGAAATTAATAATTTTACAGCAAAGATTTTTTTGATAAATGTTGTTGATTTAGAACAGATTGTATATTCAATATCCATACCTATGTCAAAACTCCAATGCATTCTCCTGTGCTTTGTTAAAAAAAATGCTGATTCCATATATTAATACCTTTGCTTTTAAAGCATAAAGGAGCTGGAAATTAAATTATTGCAACCAAATTGCATTTGTATAAGTTGTGGTTTTTATATTTGCAACTTGATTGCATTTAATTTAAACTTATCATATGGATCATATGTCTAAACATTACGATGTCATTATCATTGGGGGAAGTTACGCCGGGCTCTCAGCCGCATTGTCCCTGGGTAGGGCTATCCGCGAAGTATTGGTTATTGATGGAGGAACGCCTTGTAACTGGCAAACCCCACATGCTCATAATTTTTTAACACAGGATGGAAATACGCCTGCCGGAATTTCGGCACTTGGAAAAAAAGAAGTGATGAACTATCCGACCGTTCAATTTAAAGAAGGAGTTGTAAGTGATGTAACAGTGCATGATAACTACTTTAAAGTTGTTGTCGGTTCTGATCAGGTATTTAATGCCAGAAAAATCTTGTTTGCAACCGGACAGAAAGATCTGATGCCAGCAATTAAAGGCTTTGCAGACTGCTGGGGTTTATCTGTAATCCATTGTCCATACTGCCATGGCTATGAATTTAGAAACCAGGCTACTGGTATCTTGATGAACGGAGAACCGGCATTGGAACTGGCAAAACTGATCAGCAACTGGACGGATCAGCTGACGGTTTTTACCAATGGCCCCGCCACTTTAAATGCGGAGCATTTGCTGCAGCTGCAGCAAATGAATATCCGGGTCGAAGAACGGGAATTACAGGAACTGGTACATGAAAATGGCGTGCTTAAGGCACTGGTGTTTAAGGAAGGCAGTATTTTCCAGCTCAATGCATTTTATGCCAGGCCGCCTTTTGAACAACAAAGTGCCCTTCCGGAAAAACTGGGCTGTAAATTTACTGCAGGAGGGCATATTGAGGTCAATGATCTTCAGCAAACCAGCATACCTGGAATTTATGCTGCAGGAGATAACGCTGCTGCCATGCGATCGGTGTCATCTGCGGTTTATACCGGTAACAAGGCTGGAGCGTTTATTAACCACGAGCTGATTGCTGAAAAATTCCAGGGTAACTGATTTTGTAAGCAGGCCCAATCCTCCGCCATATTTTTTTCAGGTTGGCTGGTTTGTCAATTTCTGTTTAAGTTTACAGATAACAGGATCAAGGTATTCACCTAAAAACCAACTTATGTATTTAAATTTAGACGCAATTGATGCTAAAATTCTATTTTATCTTCAAAAAAATGCAAAAATGCCAATTAAAGAAATGTCTGAGTACATTCATTTGTCAGAAAGCGCCATTCATGCAAGAATAAGAAATCTGGAAGAAAGGGGATGCATTAAGAATTACGTAGCAGTACTGAATAAAAGCATGGTGAATAAAAAGCTGACTTCGTTTACCGGGTTGCAGTTACGTACGCATACTCAGTACAATCTGATCACTTCAATGGAACTTATCAGCAAATTTCCTGAAGTGATCAACTGCTATATGGTAAACGGCGATTTTGATTTTCTGCTGCATGTTGCTGTTGCCGATATGCAGGAGTATCATTCATTTTTTTCAAATGCATTGTTAAAAGTTAAAAACATTGAAACTGTAAAAACTTTTTTTGTACTCGATGAATCAAAGGCAGACAACAGGATTGACCTGAGCAGGCGGAGCCGGATGCGTCATTGAATCAGATCAAGGAGCTTGTTTAAAAGCAGCCTGGACACACCATGTCCAGGCTGCTATCAGGCTATGCGTTTTCTAAATCGGCGATAATTAGTTTTTTCATTTGCATCAATGCCCCCATAACCCGTTGTCCACGTTCCGGATCCGTTACCAGTTTACCCAATGCTTTTGGAATAATCTGCCAGCTGACCCCATATTTGTCTGTCAGCCAGCCACAGGCTACTTCCCGTCCGCCAGCGATTGTCAGTTGCTCCCAGTACTTATCAATTTCAGCTTGTGTATCACATTCCACTACTATGGATATGGCATCATTGAAATCAAAATTATGATCTTCCGAACTGTCCATGGCCATGACCGTAAAATTATTGAGCTTAAACTGGGCATGTTTTACAAATGCGACATTTTCACCTTCTCCTTCAGCATACTTCAAAATGCCCTCAATATGAGATTGTGGAAACAGCCCTGTATAAAAATGAACCGCAGCCGCAGCCTTGCCGGCCTTTGCTCCCGTAAACATTAGTGTAGGGCAAAATTTCTGAAAACTGTCTGCCTTGGTTCCGGTATACAATTGCCAGGAAACACCATATTTATCTGCTAGCCAGCCATATTTAGGGCTCCAGTCATAACTGTCAAGAGGCATTAATGCATTTCCGCCATCAATTAACTTATTCCAGTACCTTTCCGTTTCTTCAGCCGTTGAACACATGACCATAAATGAGATGGATGGATTAGGCAAGGAGCTTGGCCCATCATTGAGCAGCATAAAATTTTGTCCGCTTAACTCAATTTGTATCACAAATGCAGAGGTCTGGATAACTTTACCTTCGCCAAAGGTCTGGATGTAAAAATCTGATGCTTCCGCAATTTTGCCTTTGAGCGTAAGGCATGGGTAAATGGAATTATTCATGACATTTCGAATTTGATTTTATAATAATATAAAGATACCAGTATGTTGAACAATAAATGCAGTGCAGAAACGACATTAAAAGGGGTGCAATGCGACAAATAAAATAGGGTATTCCCAAATAATTCAGCGCTATTTCCGTTAATCTTGTATCTTTATGATCTAGAAAACCAGAATTACCCAACATGAAAAGATCCATTTTATTCTTCCTTTTATTGGTCTCCTTCTCCGGCTATTCCCAAAATACGATAAACAACTACAAATATGTTTTGGTACCCGAGAAGTTTAGCTTTCTTAAAGAAATTAACCAATATGGCTTAAATACGCTTACCAAAGCACTGTTAGAAGAAAAAGGCTTTACGGTTTATTTTGACAATATGCAATTGCCCACTGAAATTGCCGGCAATAAATGTCAGGCCCTGGTTTTTGAGCTGGCACAGCGAAAATCGATGTTCACCACTAATCTTACACTTTCTTTAAAAGATTGCCAGGGTAATGTTGTTTTTAAAGGCAGGGAAGGTAAAAGCCGGGAGAAAGAATTTGAGACTTCTTATAACCAGGCATTAAGAGAAGCGTTTACCTCGTTAAATGAGGTACAATATACTTATAGTGCTTCAGGAGCAAATACAGCAATAAATACAACGACAACAACAAATGCACCAATAAATGCTGCGCCGCCGTTGCAGCCGCCTGTTGCTGCAGCTGTTACCGTCTCGTCAAGTGAACCCATTCCTGTCAAAGCTGTAACTGCAGCAACAAGCCAGCAGGTAGGTACGTTATATGCGCAGCCAACAGCCGTAGGCTACCAGTTAATAGATACCACACCTAAAATAATTTTAACCCTTTTTAAAACATCTGCACCGGATTCTTTTATTGCAGATAACGGAACTGTTCATGGGATCGTCTTAAAAAAGAATGAAAACTGGTTTTTTGAATACTACAGCAATGGAAAGCTTATTTCTGACCAGCTGCTGATCAAATTTTAACCAGCCGGCATCCCCGCGCGTTCAGGCAACCCTGGCTTTAAACTTATCCCGGTAATCTTTGGGGGTCATCCCTGAACTTTTTTTGAACAATTGCCGGAATGCTTTCTGGTCATTGTATCCCGAGTTCAGCATCACTTCCAATATACTTTGATTGGTTTGTTCCAATAGCTTTTTAGCTTTTTCTATCCTTGTCTTTTGTAAATATTCAATCAGTGTATTTCCGGTAGCCTGTTTAAAACGACGTTCAATATTTCTCCGGCTTGCAGGTATCTGTTGTAAAATATCTTCAATCGTTGTCGCTTTATCATAGCTGTTTTCTATGCACAGCTGAGTTTTAAACACCAGATCGTCGCCATGATCGCGGCTTGGGATAAAAGTGCCGAAATAACTTTGCTGTCCACGGTTCATGTCAATTGCAAAAACTTTGGCAATTCTTACTGCAATTTCCCTGTTCCCATAGTTATGGATCAACCGGAGCAGCAAATGAAAAGTGCTGGTTGCACCGCCGCTGGTATATATCCCATGATCGTAGGTAACCACTTCATTTGGCCTTAAATAGACATCCGGATAGCTGGCAGCAAATACAGTGCTGGCATGAATGTGCGTAGTCGCACTTTTGCCATCCAGCAAGCCGCTTGCCCCCAGTAAAAATGCACCGGTACAAAAGCTGGCCAACTCCACACCATTTTCATGCTGCTGTATCAGCCATGGAAGGAATTCAAGGTTTTCTTCAATGGCAACAGGTAAGTCGGCTGTACCAAAAGCCGGGATCAGAATCAGGTCCTGGGGCCCTGCTGAATGGAGGGGCCGGGGTTTATGCCGATTAAAAACAGGAACGTCATTGTTGCTGTTGGCCGCATAGAGTATGCTCAGGTTAAATAAAGCTTCCTCTCCATTGGCTTCATAATAACTGTTTACCGTATCAAATACATCTAATATAGCTGCAACACTTAACAAACGATATTTATTGGGCAATAACAAGGCTACCTGTGTCATTATTTTCTGGCTTAAACGAAATGCAAATTAAAAAAAAATCATGCCTTTACCGATTTTTTCTTTTTACACCCTGCAGCTCAGTAAAAGCAAGGTTGCCGTCATAAAAAAGACCGTCTGCTATGGATGAACAGACGGCCCTAAACTACTTAATGCAATTCTTATTTACCAGATTTTTTAGTTTCAGCTGGTTTAGCTTCTGCTTTAGCTGCTTTTTTAACTGCTTTTTTGTGATGTTTTGGTTTTGCAGTTTCAGTTGTAGCTGTTGCAGGTTTTGTAGCTGGAGTTGTGTTTTGTGCAAATGCGCCGAAAGTTGTTGCAACTAATGCCAACGCTAAGATTGTTCTTTTCATGTTTATAATTTTATGTTTTTGTTAAACCAAATTTGCAAACACAACATGAAGATTTGATGAAGAGGAAAATATCCTGTCTTTATAAAGGGAAGCTAATGCTAATCTGGCTGCCTTCCCCCTTTTTCGATTTAATCCCGACCTGCAGTTCATGAAAAGCGGCGATACTTCTGACGATGGCCAGGCCAAGACCATGACTGTCCTCCTTTTCAGATTTTAGTTTTTCGAAACGGATGAAAGCATCCTGTACCAATTCTGCATCCATGCCCACACCAGTATCAGCTATAACCAGGGTGTAAGCCCCTTCAATGCGTTCACTGTAAATGTCAACCCTGCCTGAAGGGACATTGTATTTTATGGCGTTGTTAACCAGGTTTGTCAGCAGGGTATGAAAAAGAGATTTGTTTCCTGTAAAAGTATAATCTTCAGGCAGGTTAATGTCAATTTTAAGCTTCATCATCAAGAGCCGGTGTTCCAGTTCTTCATACACTTCCGCTACCGTATGTTTTACAGAAATTACATCAGGTTTACTGTACTGGTTGTTTTCTACTTTTGAAATGAGCAGCAAACTATTGATGATTGCTTTTAGACGGTTTAATGTTTTTAAACAGGCAAAAAGTTTATTTTCACCTTCCTGCGTCAGCTGCTCATCATTGAGCAGGTTTTCCAGCCGGGTACTGAGTACCGAAATGGGCGTAAGCAGTTCGTGAGAAACATTGGCAATAAACTCCTTTTCAGTTAAAAAAAGTGTCGCAATTTTATCCATCAGCACACTGATGCTGCGGTCAAGGATCCTGAAATCCTCTGTACTGGTCTTTACCGGCTGATAATTAAAATTTATCGGATCATCTACCTTATTCAGCTTCTGATCAATGATCCGATAAAATGGTGCGAGTAAAAATTGGGTGAAAGCAAGGTCAGTAATGAGGGTAAGGATAACTGCTGCGATCAGGATCCCAAAAGTGAACATAGATATGGTGCGCTCCAGCTGGGCCAGGGTAGACATCGACTCGCCCAGTTCAAGCCGATAATTCTTCCCTTCATAACTAAAGTCTGTCATCAAGATCTGAAACTCGTCCTGGTTACCCTCAATGCTGCGCAGCTCCCGGATAAATACCTTTTTAAAGGGCTTCTCATTTTTTTTAAGCTCTTTTAGAATGATATATTCTTCCCTTAAAAGGTTATAGTCTGTATAGATTTTCTGCGTTAACAGTTCATTGATCTCTATGCTGGAAAGATTGGCCACCAGTCTCGATTTTTTTTGCAGCAGTCGTTGCTGGATATGGTTTACCGAGATCCGGTTGATAGACACCAGGATCAGAATACCCAGCATGGTGATGATGGCAATTTTGGTTAAGGTATTGTATAAAGCAAGTTTGAACTGTAATTTCATGAGGTCATTGCTTTAATCATTACCAGTTAAAAATTAATTCTGTAACCAATGCTTCTTACCGTTTCAAACCAGTCTATCGCTGCATGTGCAGTTAGTTTTTTGCGAAGATTTTTTACATGCACATCTACAAAATTAGAATCTGAATTCACTTCTAGTATATCCCCCCAAACATGCTCGGTTAAATTAGCCCTTGAAATTACCCGGTTCTTATTCAATACCAGGTAATTAAAGATCTCAAACTCCTTATTGGTCAGGTTAATTCTTTGTCCGTCAAAACTGACCAGGTGGTTTTTAATGTCCAGTATAAAATCATGAATGTTTACCTCGTTACGTTCCAGTTTATGCTTTCTCCGGATAATGGCATGCATCCTTGCCAGGAGTTCTGTTAAAGAAAAAGGTTTGGCCAGGTAATCGTCAGCGCCTTCCTCCAGGCCCTTGATGCGGTCATCGAGCTCGCCACGTGCCGTCAGTATAATCACTGCATCTTCCCGTCCAGACATTTTTTTCAGTTGATGCAGCAATTCAAAACCATCACCGCCCGGCAATCCCAGGTCTAAGAGTATAAAATCGTAAGCGTTGACAAAGATCTTCTCTTCTGCCGAAGATTTTTTCCAGGCATGTTCAATGGTATAACCCTCCTTACCTAAAAAATCTGCCATTTCCAGTGCCAGATTTTTTTCATCTTCAACAATCAGGATATTCATTTGTCTAATTTACATCTTTATACCAAAAAATGATGCGTTTTAAGGACATGTGAAATCTTTCCTTCAAAAGATTTTGAGAACGAAAACCCTTTTACACTAAAAAATGATGCGTTTTAAGGACATGTGAAATCTTTCCTTCAAAAGATTTTGAGAACGAAAAACGCATCATTTTTTACTCCCATCCCCCGCCAAGCGCCCTGTACAGATTCACTACCGACTGCAGCTTTTGCAGCCTGTCGTTAATGTTGCTCAATTGTGCCGACAGTAAGCTCTGTTCAGAAGTCAGTACATCCGTATAATTTGTAGCAGAACTATAACGCAACAGCTCTTTGGTATAATCAACCGCTTTGGTCAGCGATGCAATTTGCATAGCCCGTGTAGTTTCTTTCTCTGCAGCAGTCTGGTAAGCAAACAAGGCATTCGATACTTCCTGTCCACTGGTCAAAAGCGTTTGTTGAAAGCCATAGAATGCAATTTGCTTTTGAGCATCGGCTGTTTTCAACCTTGCTTTGTTCTGCCCCCTGCTAAATATAGGCTGGGTAATGCCCCCAATTAAATTGTAGAAAAGAGAATTGTCGAAAAAATTCTTCAGACTCAGGCTGGATAAACCCCCGTTTGCCGTCAAAGTCAAGGCCGGGTAAAAGGAGGCCAGCGCCACATTCTTTTGCTCAAATGCCGCCCTGAAAGCAAATTCAGCTGCTTGTACATCCGGTCTGTTCTGCAGCAACTGGGCAGACACCCCGGTTTGCAAATTGCTGTAAACCGTTTGCTGGTCAAGTGTGCTGCGCTCTATTTTTCCCGGGCCTTTTCCCAAAAGGATGCTCAGGGCATTTTCAGTTTCCCTGATGTTTCTTTTCAGGTCAGGAAGCGTTACCTGGGCAGCATACAAATTGGCTTCACTTTGCACTACAGCAGCACCATTTACCACTGCGCCTTCTTTTAAAGATTTCATGGTCTCCACATCAGCCTTTCTGATCCTGATGGTCTGATCCGTAATGGCAAGCTGTTTGTCCAGGGCCAATAAGTTGTAATATCCATTGGCAATATTGGCAATCAACTGGGTTTGTACCGCCCTTTTTGCAGCATCACTTTGCAGCAATGACGCATAAGCCGATCTTTTTGCACTGCTCAGTTTGCCCCATATGTCTGCTTCCCAGCTGGTACTTAACTGTGCCCTGTAAGTTTGGGTTTCCGTATTGATGTTGATGCCTGGAGGGAAGTTTAAAGCAGCCCTGGATTGTTTGGCATCGGTTACCGATAGATCCCCTGCTAAACTTGGCAGTAAAGCACCCTTGCTTTGCAGTAAAGTAGCCTCGGCAACTTTAATCCTTTCAATGGCCTGTTTTAAATCCAGGTTTTCATTTATGCCCTGCTGTATCAGTGTTTGTAAAGTGGCATCGGCAAACAGGTTTTTCCAGGGCAGGTCGGCTATGCTTGTACTGTCTGTTGTGGTATTGTCGCGGTACAGGTCATTACTGTTCACCGCCGGACGCTCGTATTTTTTAGTTACGCAGGCCGTTAAGGTCAGTATAGAAAAACCGATGATGAAATAGTATTTATAATATCTGGTGTTCATGTTTTTTAAATTAGTGTTCACGGGTGTCAACTTCAGGAAATGCTATAACCTCTTGCCGCGGGCCATATCCCTCATCAAATGGCGATTTGCTGCTTACGCTTTCCTGTATACTCTGGAAAACGATAAACAATGCAGGAATTACAAATATCCCGAACACAGTTCCGATCAGCATACCACCCACAGCACCAGTACCAATGGATTTGTTCCCTGCAGCACCTACACCGGTTGATAACATTAAGGGCAGCAGGCCAAGAATAAAGGCAAAGGAGGTCATCAAAATAGGACGTAAACGTGCAGTTGCACCGCTAATGGCAGCCCCAACAATGGTCATGCCTTTTCTCCTGCGCTCTACCGCAAACTCCACAATCAAAATGGCGTTTTTTGCCAGCAGGCCCACCAGCATGATCAGCGTGATCTGGGTATAAATGTTATTGTCAACACCAAATATTTTATCGAAAATAAATACTCCGGCTAAGCCGATTGGCAGGGAGATCAATACCGCTAATGGCAGGATATAACTCTCATACTGTGCACAAAGCAGGAAGTATACAAAGATTACACAAAGCAGGAAGATAAAAATAGTCTGACTTCCGCTCGACATCTCTTCACGGGACAAACCCGAAAATTCATAACCATATCCAGTTGGTAAATGTATCGCCGCCTCTTCCTGCACCGCTTTCAGGGCATCGCCCGAACTGTAGCCTGCATTCGGGTTTCCCGTCACTGCAATGGAAGTGAACAAGTTAAAACGGGATATTGCCTGCGGTCCATATACTTTTTTCAGCGTGATGAAGTTACTGATCGGCGCCATCTTGCCACCAGAATTCCGAACGTAAATATTGTTCAGGGTTTGCTGGTTTGCGCGGTACTGGGCATCTGCCTGGTACATTACGCGGTATTGCTTACCAAATTTGTTAAAGTTTGAGGCATATACCCCACCATAATAACCTTGTAATACCCCCAGTACATCACTTACCGACAAACCGGCCTGTTTTACAGTCGCCACATTCACGTCAATCTGGTACTGCGGAAAATTAGGGTTAAAAGAAGTAGATGCATATTGGATTTCAGGTCTTTTAGCCAATGCCGCCAGGAATTCATTGCTAATCGAACTGAATTTATTGATGTCGCCACCCGTTTTATCCTGCAGCTGGAATTCAAAACCACCACCGGTACCAAAACCCTGGATGGTAGGAGGGGCAAAGAAAATAACCCTGGCGCCTTTTATGCTGGCTGTTTTGGCAAACAGGTCGGCAATAATTGCTTTTACATCCCGTTTACGCTCGTTCCAGGGCTTCAGCTTTCCGATCACCATTCCATAAGAACTTCCCGTACCACTGATCATGCTTCGGCCAACTACGGTCAGCGAGAACTTGATCTCCGGAATGGTGTGTGCAATACTGTCAATCTGTTTGATCACTATAGCCGTCTGTTCCTGTGAGGTAGCCGGAGGCAAAGAAATATCCGACATTATCGTACCCAGATCTTCATTTGGCACAAATCCTTTAGGCGTGGTGTTCATCGTCCAGATCAGCACTACTGTAAAAAGTACAATACCCAAACCTGCAATCCATTTTCTGCGCGCTAAAAAGCTTACCGATCTTTTGTACCTGTTGGTCATTACATCAAAAGAAGCATTAAAGGCCGCGTAAAAACGCTGCATAAAGTTTTTAGGCTTATGGTGGTCAGCAGCATGTGGTTTTAAAAATAAAGCGCATAGTGCCGGGCTCAGGGTTAGGGCATTAATGGCCGAAAGAATAATGGCAATGGCCAGGGTTAAACCAAACTGTTTATAAAATACGCCCGATGAACCTTGTATAAAACTCACAGGAATAAACACTGCCGCCATAACCAGGGTAATGGAAATGATGGCGCCAGTGATGTCTTCCATCGCATCTATGGTCGCTTTTTTTGCCGAAGTATAGCCATGATCAAGCTTGGCATGTACAGCCTCCACCACCACAATGGCATCATCCACCACAATACCTATGGCCAGTACCAATGCAAAGAGCGTAAGCAGGTTAATGGTGAAGCCAAATAAGCTGAGAAAAAAGAAGGTACCTATAATGGCTACCGGCACACTAATGGCCGGAATTAAAGTGGAACGGAAATCCTGAAGGAAAATAAATACAACCAGGAAAACCAGGATAAAAGCTTCGATCAATGTATGGATCACTTTTTCAATAGAAGCATCCAAAAAGTCATTCACGTTGATCAGCGCCGTATAATGTACCCCCTTAGGAAAGTTAACCTTTGATTCTTCCAAAACCTTTATGGCGCCTTCAATTACATCTTTGGCATTTGAACCGGCCGTCTGGTTAATCGCAATACCCAATGCAGGTTTTCCGTTAAAAAATACCGAACTGGCATAGCTCTGTGCGCCCAGTTCAATTCTGGCAATATCCTTTAACCTTAATACCTGCCCGTTTTCGGCCGTTCTTACAATGATGTTGCTAAACTCAATTTCATTCTTTAAGCGACCAGAATATTTTAAGGTATACTGGAAAGATTGGTCACCCTGTTCTCCAAACTGTCCCGGGGCAGCCTCAATGTTCTGCTCTGCAAGGGCTATACTAATGTCATTCGGCACCAGGCCATAAGTAGCCATTACCTCTGGTTTAAGCCAGATGCGCATGCTGTAATCCATCAGGCCGAAAGCAGTGGCGTCACCAACGCCATTGATACGTTTGATCTGCGGGATCAGGTTGATGTTCGCATAATTCTGTAAAAACTTCTGGTCGTAGGATGCACTATCGCTATAAATACCAAAGATCAGTACATTACTGGCTTGTTTCTTTGCTGTAATTACACCGGCGCGCGTCACCTCTGCAGGCAATAAACTGGTAGCCCGTGCCACCCTGTTTTGTACGTTAACCGCTGCCAGATCCGGATTGGTACCCAGTTTAAAGTTTACGGTAATGGTTGCCGTTCCATCATTACCCGCACTGGAGGTCATATAGGTCATGTCCTCCACACCATTGATCTGCTCTTCCAACGGAACTACCACACTACTCATTACTACATCGGCATTGGCACCCTGATAAGACGCCGATACCTGTACCGTAGGCGGGGCAATTTCAGGATATTGAGATACGGGTAGCGTAATCAAGCCCAATATGCCCAGTATAACTATGATGATGGATATGACCGTTGATAAAACCGGCCTTTCTATAAATTTCTTAAACATACTTCTGATTTTCGATTGTTGTATTATCGTTTACGCCGTGTTTATTTATTGATTTCACTGTAAACCGAATCGGTACTTTTTTCTTCAGCTTTGATCTGCACTCCGTCTTTTAAAGACTGGAAACCTTCAAGCACTACCTTATCACCAGCCTTAAGACCTTTAGTAACGACATAAAAATTACCTTTTGTCAGTTCCATCACCTGTACTTCCGTATTTTTAACATTCCCTTTCCCGTCCAGTACATATACAAATTTTTTCCCCTGCAGGTCGGTAGTTACTTTTTGCGGGATAAGGATTATATTTTCCAGGTGTTGCGGAATGCGTACCGAAGCACTCGCGCCACTTCTTAAAAGCGTTGCAGGATTGGAAAAAGTAGCTCTTAAACTTACGGAACCTGTACTGGTATTGATCAGCCCATTTATAGATTCTATTTTGCCGTTCCCGGCGTAGCTTGTTCCATCTGCCAATACCAGCGAAACAGCAGGGATATTTTTTAATTTAGCTTCCAGGTTGGCACCCTTATAATGGCGTGTAAACTCCAGCAGCTGTTTTTCATTCATCGAGAAATAGGCATATACCCTGGAAATGTTAGATACCGTTGTTAAAGGGCTTGCGTTGCTGCTGCTTACCAGACTTCCAGTTTTAAAAGGAATACTGCCAATTACACCATCAACCGGGCTGGTGATGCGGGTATATCCTAAATTTACCCTGGCATTTACCAGTTCGGCTTTAGCCTGGGCCAAGGCAGCTTTACGGCTTTGCAGCGTTAACTGGGCAGCATCCAGGTCATATTTACTGATGATGTCCTTCTCTACCAGAGGCTTGGTTTTGTTTACCTGCAGCTGGGCACTGTTCACATCAGCCTCGGCGCTGCTGATGGATGCACTGGCGGTTCTCACCAGTTGTTCGTATTGTGGCGCATTGATGCTGAAAAGCAGCTGACCTTTTTTAACAGTCGCACCTTCATCCACATATATTTTTTCAATAAAGCCGTCAACTTTCGGTCTGATGTCTACATTTTGGATCCCTTCGAGTGTAGCAGGATAATCTGTTTCCAGATCTGTTGCCTGGGTTGCTATCGTAAAAACAGGGTACGACTGTACCTGGCTGGCAGCTGCACCAGCTTTTTTCTGATCGCTGTTTCCACATGAACTGATGATTAATAATAGGGGAAGTAATAAATAAAAAGATTGGATTCTAGGTTTCATATATTTTTTAGCGTAGTGTATAGTATATATCGTTAAGGGAATATAAATTCAAAAATTAGTTTTTTTCGCTCTTCCATCAGGGCGTTATATTCATCATCCTGCATGTCATACAAGATCTTATAGAGTGGAGCCGTAACCAGGGGATAGGCCATTAAGGAGAAAAGGTTGATACAAAAATGTCTTGGGTTCATTTTCTTGATGTTCCCTTTATCCATTTCCTGCTCAATTTCTGCCAGAAAAGCATTCACCTTTTCTACCCGGGCCCTTTTGGCATCGATCACGTCGTTCCTGTTCATCTGGGTAATAATGAAAATTTCCCGGTAAGGGAAATGCATGGCTTCTTTAAGGAAAACAGTGATCAGGTTGGCTATCTTTTCCCGGAAAGGCATATCAGACTCCATCACCTCGTCCAGAATTTTTACTACTTTTTCCTGCGCCTCGTTAAACACCTGATCAAACAGGGCATCCCGTGATTTGAAATAATAATTAACAAGTGTACGGTTTACACCAGCTGCATCGGCAATTTCTTGCGTAGTAGCATGGATTTTACCTTCAGCAAAAAAAAGATGTTTGGCAGTATCTTTAATTAATTGTTCTGTACCAGTATCTTTTGGGGTCATTTCTTAAGTTTGACAAAATTGTTAAACAAAAGTATTAATCCCATATTTTAGTTAAAACATCGAATTGTAATGTTTAGGTTAAGCGGCTTATTGTAACCAAATATTTGCAAAAAGATTAGGGTAGGTGCTGGTGTACCATATCCAGTGCAAAATCAAGCTGTTCCCTTTCACTAAGTTCAGTGTTATCGAGTATTATGGCATCTTCAGCCCTGGTAAGCGGACTCTCTTCCCTTGTCGTATCGGCATAATCCCGGTGGGCCAGGTTTTCAAATACCTCCTCCATTGTAGTTGAGGTGTCACCCTTGCTTTGCATTTCTTTATAGCGGCGCTCGGCTCTTATTTTTGGATCTGCAGTCATGAAAAACTTAACCTGTGCATCCTCAAATACCGTGGTACCTATATCGCGTCCATCCATCACAATGTTTTTCGATTTTCCCATGCGCTGCTGCTGTCTTACCATTTCCTTGCGCACCTGCCTGTTGGCCGAAACTTCACTAACATATTCAGAAACCGGCATCTGCCTGATCTCTTCTGATACTTCTTCGCCATTAAGGGTAATGTGCGACTGGTAGTCTCTGGAATCGAAGTTTAATTCTATATGTTGCAGCGCATCAGTAACTGCCTCAGGATTTTTTACATCAACATGGTTGCGGATAAAATACAGTGTTACTGCGCGGTACATGGCACCACTGTCAATATAGATAAATCCCAATTTCTTCGCTAAAGCTTTTGCCAGGGTGCTTTTTCCACAAGATGAATAGCCATCAATAGCTATAACGAGGTTTTTTCTCATAGGTACGCAAAGTTAATGTTTTGCTCAGTTATTGCAACTCGTTAATCTTTTGTTATCATCATATGAGTAGCCAGTTCTCCTTCAGTTCTACTGGTGATATGGTACCCGAGGCTCAGCATGTCAATTCCAGAAAACAAGTGTTCCCCAGAACCAAGAAAGCGCGGCGATACGGCAAGATGCAGTTCATCGATATAACCTCGCTGTAGAAACTGACGGATAGTTGATACCCCTCCGCCAATCCTGACATCTTTTCCATTTGTAGCTTTCCTGGCTTCTTCCAATGCCGCTTCAATCCCGCCAGTCACAAAATTAAATACCGTTCCGCCCTCCATGGTTACTGCTTGTCTTTCATGATGCGTTAATACAAATACCGGTACATGGTAGGGTGGATTTTTCCCCCACCAGCCAGTCCAGTTGTCATCCGGCCAGGCTCCGCGGACCGGCCCAAACATGTTACGTCCCATAATCCAGGCTCCTACATTTTCAAAAGCTTTTTCTACAAAGCCGTTATCAATTCCTTCTGTTCCATCATCATGTCCGCCCATTTTTCTGAACCGTTTTGTTGGGAACATCCAGGTATGAAGTTCTTCTCCTCCTGCACCTAAAGGAATTTCTATGCTTTGATCCGCACCTGCACCAAAGCCGTCTAAGGAAATGGTGAAATTCATCACTGTAATTTTACTCATAGCTTTATCATTTCTATTCGTCCGCATTAAATTTACAAAAACATCAGGAGATGAACTAATCAAGCTTCATTAGCAAAAACAAGTGTTGGGATGAATCAGGTTTAATTTAGGTTTTGGCCATGTTTTGCTGGGATAAAGGTACCCGTTACCCGAACAAAACCTGAATTATACCTGAGGCAAAGGTGAGCGAAGGGGATTTGTCTCTTTAAGTGCAGAGGAACCAAAATATGACAATTTCTGACATAATTATTTAAGTCAGTTGGCGTTTTAGCTGATAAAAGTTGATTAACTTGTGTTAAGTAATTACCTAATCATAATTCAATGAATCCATCATGAGCAAACACTCACAAACAGAGATGAATATTGCTCATGATAGCTTCATAACCATTAAAAATCAATTATAAACTGATGAAAAAACTGAGGTCTAAAGTTGTAAAAGCGCTCAAAAAAGAGTTCACCTTTAAGTGTACCATTTCTTCTAGAATGAACCAGGTTATAATATATGTTAGTAATCTTGACTTTGACCAGCACCTTGGAATGTTATTACAGCAAACGCAACAGATCATTGACAAGCATTTCCCGCAAAGAGAGGATAATCTGTGTCTCGTGATCCGACAGATAGACGGAACTAATCAGAATATGTTTAAGATCTGGAAGCCTGTTTATTAAATTGGTAAAAACCGAAACTCATGAAAGCATTAGGTTCAGCCACCGTGATCCATGTCAGTGATCTTCGTAGTTCCCTTGATTATTACACCAAGATACTGGGCTTTACTGCGGCTTGATTTACAGGGCATTTAATCCATCGACCTACCGCCCATTTTTTTAAAAAAGTCTTCCCTAAAACTTGCGCCCAGGGGGATGACATGTTTCTCTACATGAATGGAATTTCCTTCTATATGACTAATTTTTTCTCTGTTGATGATGAACGAACGGTGCACACGAAGAAACTGACCAACAGCGAGCAACTTTTCAACCTCCGACAGGGCAAGCTTCGGTTTAAGAATCCTGGTTTCTAAAACAAAACAGGTATAATTCCCCTTGGCTTCCGCAAAAATTATTTCATCCAGCTTCACCTGATAAGTCATCCCTTCGGCCTTGACCAAAATATTTCCAATATCGTTGGATATTTCGTGTTTTGCGGGTAACAGGTTCATTTTCACCTTATCAACCGCCTGGATAAACCGGGCCAGCGAAAATGGTTTAACCAGGTAATCGCAGGCCGCAAGGTCAAAGGCCGTTACGGCAAATTTCCTGTATGCTGTAGTAAAAATGACCTGTGGCAAATTTTTAACGGTCTTTAAAAAACTGATACCATCCAGCAAAGGCATATTGATGTCCAGAAAAATCAGCTCAACCTGATGGTTCATTAAGCATTCACGTGCCTGAAAAGCATTTTCACAGACCGCGACAACATCCAGGATATCCAGATAACTGCAATAATCCACCAGCAGCCCCCTTGCAATGGGTTCATCATCAACTATTAAACATCTAATGCGCTGCATGCATCGGGGTCTTTAATTTCACAACATAACGATCATCTATGCGGCCGTGTTCCAATTGGCAACCCTTGCCGTACAACAAATCTAATCTTTTTATCGTAGTGGCCAGCCCCATCCCGGAAGGTTTCCCCGATACCCCTGTTTTGTCCAGCGTTCCGGCTTCATCCGGGAAAGACCCAAATGTATTCTCTATCTCAAAATGCGTAAACCCAGCTTCGGTCCATAACTTCATCGTGATTTTTATCGGTCCCGACAGCGTATTTTTGGTGTGCTTAAAGGCATTTTCTACAAACACGATCAAAATCATCGGCGCAATCGTGCTGGCCGGATCATAGCCCCTGAAATTTACCTCCAAAACCAATCGATTCCCTATTCTAATCCGCTCCAGCGCTACAAAATTCTGGACACAATCTACCTCCTGGCTCAATTTCACAAAAGGCTCGCCCGAACTGTACAGGGTGTAACTGAGCAGGTCAGACAGTTTCAGCAACAGGTCTGGCACCCTGGTATGGTCTTGCCGCGACAAACCGTACAGGTTATGTAAGGTGTTGAACAAAAAATGCGGACTCAATTTACTGGTCAATAAATTCAATTCTGTCTCGGCCTGGTACTGAAGAACTTTACTTTCCCTGATCTGCTGGCGTGTTACCATCCTGGTGATGGCAGTGATCCCCCCAACAAACATAAAAAGGATAACCAATAAGGTAGTGATGACTACCAGGCCCGATACGTCGTCCCCATCTTTAAAGCCGAGGAAACAGGCCACTCCGAATATCCCTGCCACAGCAAACAAGCACAGGAAAAAACAAAAGAGTAAGATTAAGGTCCGCGGCTTCCATTTCTTAAATAACTGCCTGCTCAGCCACCTGCCAGCATATACACACATCACCATAAGCACATACACCAATAACGCTTTGGGCGCCACCCTTTTATTATCCGGACTTTGCAGAATGATGGCAACCGTAAGTAACATCAAGCCCAGCAAGAATGTCAGGTGTATCCTTATCCCTTGCTTTAAAAGACTGGTAAATGTACTATTGGTTGTTTCCATCAGCTCAAATATCCAATAATTAAATTTAGCATTTAAGCGTTGGGGTTCAATAACGCCTGAAAAGTGACGGATACGGTGAAACGGTAGATGAATACTCCATCCAGATTTCTTAGCGTCTGCATCCGCCTGGCCCATGTCCGGCCCTAACCTTCGGCCATTTCCGCCCATTGGCGGACATTTGTAGAAATTAAAACACAATGAAAACTGTCTACATCTTGCTCATCTGTCTGTTGGGCTTTCTCAACGCCAGCGCCCAGACGCTTGCCAAACTGACCGATTCCATTGAAACGATTGTGCGGAAGCGGAACATTCCCGGCCTGATGGTGGGCATCGTAACCAGGGACAGTGTGCTGTTTTCCGGTGGCTTTGGCTATGCCGACCTTAAAAAAAAACGTGCTGTAACTGGCAAAACACTGTTCCGAATGGGCTCCATTACCAAATCATTTACAGCTATTGCGATATTGAAACTGGTGGAACAGGGCAAGCTAAAACTGAACGACCGGTTAAAAGACATTGCACCGGAGGTTCCCTTTACAAACCGATGGGAAGGCACGCATCCCCTGCAGGTGGTTAACCTGCTCGAACATACCACAGGCTTTGACGATTTTAAATTCAATAAGTTTTACACACTGGAGCGCAATAAGTATAGCTCGAAAGAAATGATGTTACAGCAAAAAGCATCGATGGTCTGTCGCTGGCGCCCGTCCGAACGCTACACCTATAGCAATGTAAATTATGCCATATTGGGCTATCTGATCAGCAAGCTCAGTGGAAAAGAATATCCAGCGTACCTAAGCGCCTGCATCTTAGGGCCCCTGGACATGCCACACTCCAATTTTAATGCCTGGAGCAGGTATCCCGCTTTTGATACAAAGGAATACTCCAGCGCTTCCGGTCCGCTCAAAGAGGTCCCTTCTGTGACGCTGCTCCCAGGTGCCGCAGCTTCATTATGGTCATCAGCTCATGAAATGAACCGCTACCTGCAGGCCCTGCTCCGGTCAGATCCCCGGCTACTCTCCAAAACAGGTTTTGAACTTTTCGAAAAACCAACGAGTTCCCTTGCTGCCACTGCAGGACTGACAACCGGATACGCCCTGGGAAATGAAGATTTCGGAATGATGAGAGGCCACGATGGAACCATGGGAACCTGCAAGTCAAGTTACCGGTACAACAGGGAGCTTGGCTATGGATTTGTCATTTCATCAAACGCCAACGGTCTGGGAAACATCGAAAACCTCATCAATGAATATCTCGCGGCCAAATATGCGAACCTTAAAAAACCAAGACCTTCGACTTCCATGCCGCTCAATAAAAAAGAGATCAGTCCATACCTGGGCTACTACCAAAAGGCAGACCCGAGGTATAACTTACTGGCTTTTACCGACCAGTTGCTGCTGCTTAAGGTGGAAATAAAGAATGATACCCTGCAGTACCATATTTTAGGGAGAACCCACCAGTTGATACAGACCGCTCCCCTGGTTTTTCGGGACAGATGGGCTGCTCAGGCCGGGATTGCCTTTGCCAGGAACGCCGAGGGCGAAAAAGTCATGATCGTAAATCAGCATTATAGTAAAAAAGTTTCGGGGTTCTGGGCTTACAGTTGGATTGTTGTAGTTGTCCTGGCCCTGTTTTTTGTGGCCTTCGCTGTTATTGCCGGGATAATTGCGATTTTATACATCCTCATTAAAAGACAAAAGCCTAAATCATTGCACTTGTTTATACTCCCCATGCTCAGCGTAGCATTATTGAGTTTTGGCATTTATGCATTTATGCAGGTCTATAATAATAGCTATAGGCTTTTTCAGCTCGCCAGCCCTTCGTTCCCGGCAATTTCCATTTTCATTGGATTTACATCGTTTGGCATCTGTGCGCTTATAAATGCCCTGCTGCTCGTTAAAAACTTAAAAACAACAATAGGCCGGTTTAAACAGGATGTTCTGATATTGACCGCTTTATCGCTACTGCTGCTCGCGGGCATTTTGCTTAGGCATGGCTGGATAGGGCTTATGTTCTGGAGGTTATAATTGTCAATTACTTGTTTTCCTGGAATAAATTCTTAAAATTTGAAATAACAAACCACTAAATGCTACTTGTAATGTTTTCTTGCCATCATCCCGACAACAGGATAGATCTCTTGTTTGAGCGTGCTTTAACGTGGATTTGTTTGGTTCAAGGGGTTTAATTCGAAGCACTTATTGTTTTAATCGCTATGTTTCCACTTTTCGTGAAACTGGATCTGATCTCTGATGGAATTGAGTAGTGGCATATCCAGTTCGCAGCCCTGACTTTCGCAACGGGCATGGTCTTTTTCGTCGAGTTGTATGGTTCCTATTGTTTCCTCTTCTATGTAAATCTGGTAGCGTGCATTACCTAAAGGTTTGATGTTGAAAAACCGGCCCCGCCCGTTATACGCTACTTCTATTCTGAATTGTTCCATGTTGGTAGATCTTTATCTCTTTATCATTTAACATAATGGAGCTGTCTATTTATTATTATCAATTACATAAGAGCTCATTTTTATGATCTTATCATTTTTGAAGTGGTAAACATCGCAAAAGTTGCTCTCGTATTCCGTGCCGTCTTTTTTCTTGTTAGTGCTTGATCCCTGTACAGAGGCCATATCTCCTTCAATGACTATGGTGCTAAACCGGAAGTTGGTATACTCCGGCATATTGCTTCCATCCATCTTGCTGATTTCTTCTGTTCCGTTGAACCTGGTATGACCTGAAGCTGCGGTATACATGTCCCAAACTACATCTTTGGCCAGGTAATCCATAAACGCATCCATTCTGTTTTCAGTAAACAGCAGGTTGATCTCTTCGATAAGTTCTTTTGTAGTTGCCATGGTAATAAAACATTAACTGAAGCCATATTGTTTGCGCAGTTATTTTACCACCCGGTATAGTTATTAGATGAACTTTTACCGAATCATCCGTTTCTCCGCTTATTTTTAGAATTAGTGTGCTTGGCTGTTTAACATATGTGTTTTTGCAACAAATGCTCAATGTTCCTCCTGAGCAGGAACAAATATAAAGTCACCCGGGGCAAATTCCCACTTTTCGGTTGCCGGGCATCATAAAAGTAGCAAAATATAACCAGCTGAGTAGGCTTAGATTGCGGTATTTTTGTTTGCAGGATCCTGTGTTACGTTGGGCATTTTAACTGTCATCTTAATTAAATTTGAAAATGCTTAATACAAAAATGATGATAAACAGCAGCAGCTGTATAAGCTGAATAGCTGTAAAATTTCGTCTGATCCTGTTAAAGACTTCAGGTTGTAAGGTCGTGGACGAATTATTTATGATTGCCTTTTTTAATTTTGAGCCCGCGATTCTGCGCAGGCCGAGTCCATTAATTATAATAATCAGCAGAATACCAATCTTAGTCCTGAACCAAAGCTGCGCTCCCCATACCTCATGGAGTTTGATCATCATCATAACCCCTGAAACAAGGATAACCAACATACCTATGCCCATATACCGCTGCAATTTGTTCAGTAAGCTTTCTAAAACAATGCCTTTGGCCTGATCGCTTTGATAGCTACCGCAAAAAATCCTAAAGGTTATATAATCAATAAAAGTTGTTCCGGCCATAATCGTAATTCCGGCAACATGTGTTACTAGTGCGGCCTGATAAAGTGCTGTGCTCATTTCCATGATCGTTATATTTTTTGAGATGCTAAATCCCGTTTAGAAACGTATCTGATGCTCAACAGAACCAGCAACAGGTCAACCGACACAAAAATGATTTTGGATAAGAGATCGCCTGTAGATATATGGGCGACCAGGGCAGAAACCATTGTGATTATAAATCCCGCATATACCCATTCTTTAACCCGCACTGGGGTAAATGGAAACAGCAATACAATTGCCCCGACGATTTTCAGTGTTACAAGCTCAATTCGAAAGTAGTCTGGGAAGCCTAACATTTTTAGATCCGTCGGATGGGAGTACGAAAAATATGCGCTGAATACCATGAAAAAGCTGATAAATCCCTTAGCGATCCAGTAAAGCGCTATGTTTTGTTTTTTTTGTTCCATTGTTAATTATTTACGTTATCGTAGTTTATTTTTCAAATATACTATGTTTTCGATATAATAATACGTTTGCGTAGTTTTTTTATAAATTTGCTACGTAAACGAATTATTTATGAACAAGACCGTAGAAATTGTCAACCAATGGGGACAGTATGAGCAGCAATTTCCTAAGGGGACCATAGCAGATTTTTGCAGGCATTATCTGGCACACCAACAGCAAAATAAAACAGATGGTGTCCTGGTTGGCGGGGTTGTCCCATCGCTGATAGACGGATTGCTGATGAAGATAATCGGCAGGATCAGCAAGCTGAATATGGCATATGCAAACATGGCACTTAAGGGAACAGAATTAAATCAGATTGAGGAATTCGGGATATTGCAGACCATAAGGAAAGAAAAGAATCCTAAGAAAACAGAAGTTATTTACGGCAACCTTTTTGAACTTTCCAGCGGTACGGATATGCTCAACCGTATGAAAAAAAGAGGTTTGATAAGAGAGTACGCCGATGATGAGGACAAACGCTCTAAAAGGATTGAACTCACTCCAAAAGGAGAAAAAGCTGCGCAGGTGGGGCTGAACAAAATAGAAAAAAATGCAAGAATGCTTATGAATGACCTCTCAGCAGACGATAAACAGCTCTGTATTCAGCTGCTTAAAAATATAGAGGTAAAATTTTCCGCACTGTGGCAAAAACATAAAGGCAGAGAATTCGATGATATTTATGAAGAGATGGTGCGGGAAAAATAATATTAGTAAGACTGGTTTATCTCACCGCTCGCCATCTGTAATTACAGGCCATCCAATCAAACAAAGGCTTCTAGTAGGGAAACAAGCCAAGACTGGCACATTGTCAACCGTTGAAGAAAAACCGACTTTATACAGCCTATTTAATCAGCGTAAAATATTTAAGCCCCTGGAAGAATGGAGTGTTCAAGGCTTGGATCGATCCTTTTTCATTCTGCTCAAAGATTCGCGCGTGGTGCCCAGGTAGGAGGCTATCTCTTTTTGTGAGAGCATGCGTTCAAAATAGCCATAAACCTCTACAAACTGTAGGTACCGCTCCTTCAAGGGCATTTGTAACCATAAGATCCTGAGCTGCTGGGCGGCAAATCCACGCTGGAAAATCATCCTGAAATATCGTTCAAGTTGCGGAATTTGCTGATAGAGCATTTCCAGGCTGTCAACGCTAAACTGAAGTGCCTGGGTCACAGTAATTGCTTCAATATGATATTTAGAGCTTGTTTTGTTCATTATAGCATACCAGTCGCCAATCCACCAGCCGGTGAAGCCATATTGAATTACATGCTCCTGGCCAGCCTGATCAAGGTGGTACTGTTTAACGCAACCATCCAGGATAAAAAAATCTGATGAGCTGAGTTCACCTGCCTCAAGCAGCAACTGATTTTTCTTCAGCGTCCTTTTTTTTGCCTGAGAAAGGATCAGGTCAAACTCCTCATCGGTAATGTGCACAAATTGTGCAATATGGTTGTGTAAAGTGTGCAAGACAATAAATTGATAAAACGTTCTAAAATAATACAGCTATCCGCAACTTTTAGTAACAAATGTTACATATAAATTGTAGCATTCGTCCTTCGGATATTGGGTTGCTGCAGGCAACTTTGTAGCAGATTTCACTTATAGACATACCTAAGATAAAAAAAGATGATGATGATGAGCAAAATTTTAGAAACCAACAATGGATTAACGGGCTTATTGGCCAGAGTGTCGATCGGGCTCGTCCTGTTTCCCCATGGTGCGCAAAAATTATTGGGTTGGTGGGATGGCCATGGCTTTGTGGCCACTATGGAATACTTTACCGACACGGTCGGGTTGCCTTACCCTGTTGGGGCACTGGTTATTTTTATAGAATTTTTCTGCCCGTTGTTACTGGTTATCGGCATCGGTACCCGGATTTCAGCGTTCCTGGTCTTTGTTGTAATGACGGGGGTGATCGTTACTGTTCAGCATGAACACTTTTTCATGAATTGGTTTGGAGATCAGAATGGGGAAGGCGCTGAATTCTTCCTGTTGATGCTTGGTTTATGCATGATCTCCTTGCATGAGGGTGGTGGCAGGTTTTCTGCTGACCATGAAAAGTAATTGGTCTTGGTTAATCAATCTCAAAACTTTCGGCGTAAATACTTGTTTAAATGTTAATACAAAAAGGTCAACAATTTTACAAAGAAGTTATATAAACACCATTATGATTAGTGAAATCATCAAGCTAGAAGAGAATATTATTGAAGCCATATTATACAGCGATGTTGCCGTGTTGGATGGGCTGTTGCATACAGACCTGGTATTTGTCAACCATCTGGGTGTGCTCGTTTCCAAACAGGATGATTTGGCTCCACATTTAAGCGGCGAACTAAAATTTAAAGAAATCCTGATTGCGGATCAGCAAATCAGTGTTTTTGGTGATACAGTTGTAGTTTCTGTATTTAAAGATATCAAGGGAAGTTATCTTTCGCAAGATTTTGAAAGCCGGGTTCGGTTCACAAGGGTTTGGAAATTGTTTGAGCAGGGATGGAAAGTGATCGCTGCTACCAGCGTAAGCTATAAATGATATACAGCTCTCGCTACCCTAACCCGCTCGCAAATCATCAATTGACCCGCCCCATTCCGGCAGATCAATAAACAACCTGCCATCTGCTGTCTTGTAAAATCTAAATGTAACCTTCATACCATCCGCTATCATTTGGATGATCACTTTGATTTATGGAAAGCCAATGGTTTGTCTGTGGCGTACTTTTTTTATTTCTAAGGCCAGTGCCAGAATGTATGATCTTTGAAACATTATCTTTTTAGCGTTGTTCTGCTTGTAAACTAAATGATATCGTCATGGAAAATCAAGATAACAATGGAAATGCACAGCCTTTAAAAACAAGGGATGATAAACGTGAGCATAATATAGATGCGAATAAAAGTATTTCTGAAATGCGGGAAGACGCAGAAGCAAAAAAATCAGATAAGCTGGCAGACCAGGCTGGAGAGCAGGACAACGGACCTGAAGATGATGCCATGAATTATAAAAGCGACCGGGATCACGGCACTTACAATCCGGAAAACATATAAAAGTAACTATGGAACCATTTGATATACAGTTACTGGAAGGTCACTTTACCATGGAACTGTACAGACCAAACGACAAGTAAATTCAGTCCGAGTCAGCGGTGCTGCTGCAATTGCCGGCTAACTTTTCCGGTGATGAAGTGTATGCCTGGATGCATTACTTGAATGTAAAAGGAGATGCAGTAAGCACCAGCCTGTATTTAGGAAAACTGGTGATCAGCGCTTGATTTTATTTAATAATTGTTAGCTTAGACAGGTAAACGCTTAAATATATATTTTGAAACCTGGTTATAACCGAAACATCATTCAGATCATCAGCCGTTACAGCAATTTGCCGGAACAGGATGTAAAAGGTTTGTTTAGAAAGAACGGCGTATATGCCGATCGGATTGCATGGGCTAAATTTACTGACCTGGCATTATTGGGTATTGCTGCGGCCTTTTTGCTGGCCGGTATGATTTTCTTTTTTGCTTACAACTGGGATAAGCTTCACAAATTTGTGAAACTGGGCATGATCCAGGCGATGATCATATTGCCGGTAGTTTCCATATGGATATTTAAACCGAGAGAATTGGTTAAAAATATGCTGATTACCATTAGCTGTGTGCTTGTTGGAGTGCTGTTTGCGGTATTCGGACAAATTTATCAGACTGGCGCAGACGCATACGATCTCTTCCTGGGCTGGACTATATTTATTGCGATATGGGCACTAAGCACCAGGTTTGAGGCCCTGTGGATTATTTTTTTAGTGCTGATCAACACTACTTTTGTCCTTTATGTAGGGCAGGCGGGGCCATATGTGCTGGAGAAATCCATGTATGCGATTCTCTATTCTTTTAATCTGCTGGTTGTGATTGGTGTTCAGTTGCTGTCGCCCAGGATTGAGGTGGCCAGCTGGTTTACCAGGATAATTATCTTTGGGGCTGTTGTGATTTTAACGATCGGTCTGGTGTCTGGCATCTGGCAGCAGTATCCTCCGGAATGGTTTGTTTCTTTGGGATTGTGTCTGCTTAGTTATACGGCAGGGGTGTATTATAGTATCAAACGCCGGTCTATGTATCTGCTTTGTATCCTGCCGGTCAGCATTATTATTGTTTTATGTGCTTTGTATTTTGAACGCGTTAGTGCAAAAACAGAGAGCTTCATTTTTATCAGTTTAGTTATCGTCATTAGCATTACGTTCCTGGTTAGGGAGCTGATGCGCTTAAATAGAACCTGGTATGCCGTTAAATCCTAATACAGAATCGATCATCGAAAAACTGCAGGCTGAGTACAATGGGACAATTGTTTTTCAGGAAAGGCAGATGGAGGAAGCGCTGGCTGTGGAGGCGAATAAATACCAGGGACTGGGGATTAAGGCGCTTTCGGTAGTGGGCGGGTTTTTATCCAGTTCTTTTTTTATAGGCTTTGTTGCCATGATGATATCGAACTGGTCTGAGGCGCTGCTGGCCTCGGGACTGCTGATGATCCTGGGTACGGTATGGATAGACCGGGCGTCTAAAAGTGTGATCATGGATACCATTTCTATCAGTGCCTATCTTTCTGCGAACCTGATGATTGGCATGGCAATGTATCAAATCACCAAAAGTGACAACATGGTCGCTGTTTTGCTGCTGGCTATTTCGTTAACCGTTCCCTTCCTTACACCGAGTTATATGCTCAATTTTCTAAGCGTATTGATGATTCATGGTTGTCTTTTTGCATTGTTGAATGTAAATGGAGGCAAGGAGCTGATGCATCTGTTTCTTTTATTGCCTGCCGCAGGATTTACCTTGCTGAGTTTATATGAGCCCCGGTTGCTAACTCAGGGCGCAGCGGTAAACATCCGGTTTAACCCATGGCGGACGGGTATGTTGTTTTCGCTTATGGCATCGTTATGTTATTCGGGTACTGTGCTATTTGGAGATGCTGGCCCAAATTGGGTTCAGGTGCTGGCATTGCCCATATGGGGTTCCTTACTGATCATATTTGTGAGTTTTCACACTGGCCACAGAACTGGGTTGGCAGCGGGTATACTATTGCTTATTTATGCTGTAGGGCAATACTATTATAACCTGCATTTTACTTTGCTTGTAAAATCGTATATGATGCTGGGCACAGGTGTTTTATTTTTAATAGCCTGGTTTATCTTTAAGAACAAACTGAAACAAGAACATGAGCAAGACTGAGAAAATTTTTTTGCTGCTGAACCTGGTGCTGGTAATTGGGTACATCAATTGGGCTGTTGCGGTGAAGGAAAAGACCTTACGCAATGGGAAATTGCTGCTGCTCGAATTGGCTCCCGTTGATCCAAGATCTTTGATGCAGGGCGATTACATGCGGCTCGATTACCAGATCAATCGTTTGCCTGAAGAAACTGTATTGGACAAGCGTGGAACCACCACAATAGGGAAGAGAGGATACTGCATTTTAAAGACGGACAGTTCAGGTGTGGCGCAAAGGATTCGTTTTCAGCCGGATATACAGCCTTTGGGGGCAGAAGAAATTGCGGTAAAATATTATTCCAATGGAAACCGATCTTTTACAAGGATACATATAGGTGCAGCGTCTTACTTTTTTGAAGAGGGAAGCGCAAAAAAATATGAGCCGGCCAGATTTGGCGGTTTAAAGATAGATGCTGAGGGGAATACTGTTTTGGTGGGATTGTATGATGTCAATCGTAAACTGCTATAGCACGGCTTAATGCAATAAATTGTTATTTTTGCCGCATGATACCCGTTAAAGATGATATATTAAAAGCTGTTACCTTCAAAACTTCGCGCAGCGGAGGAAAGGGCGGGCAAAACGTAAACAAAGTGTCCAGTAAGGTTGAGCTGATCTTAAACATTGCGGAAGCGCCTTTTTTTAATGAGGAGGAAAAGGCACTGCTCATGGAGAGACTCTCCGGACGTTTGGATCAGGAAGGGAATCTGCATGTGGTAGCTCAGGAAGACAGGAGCCAGCTCCTGAACAAGGAAAAGACCATTGCCAAGCTGATCATCCTGTTAAAATCTGCACTTCATGTTCAGAAAAAACGAAAATCTACCAAAATACCCAAAGCAGTGATCAGGAAAAGGCTGGCCGACAAACAGGCCATTGCCGGTAAAAAGGAAAGCAGACGGCGCCCGGCGATTGATTAAGCCATGTTCAGCGATCCCGCTTAATTAAACCTGTAAAACATACTTATTGCACCATATTGATGCGCCTTTGCAGTGCTTTTGATCTCTTTTGTTTTAAAGATCATCCCGAAATCAACAGTAAAACGCTGTGAACTGTAATTAAAGCCAATTTGCTGCGCAAATACGATGGGTTTAACGCCAAAAGTAACCGGGTCATCATTGTTAAACATACTGCCCTGCACAGTGGCATCATAAGCCACAAAATTAAGTTGCGGTTTGGCATAAAAAAACACTTCTCTTTTTACCAATGCTTTGGTTTTGGCATTGTTGCCAATTACGGCATTGGTATAGGCCGAATTAAAAAGCTGGTTCAACCCGCCGGCCCTGAACAAAATGCCGGCCCCGGCCCCGCTAAATGTGGTTCCGGCATTGGCATATCCCTCAAAAGAAAATTCTGTAGCCTTATTGGACGCACGATGCAACAACCTGGAATACTGGGCAGAGAGATTTATGGCGATGGCGTTTTTAATCTGGTATTGCCAGCCGTCAAGTGCATAAAAGCCAACTACATCATGCAACAGTTCCTGCCCGTCTTCAGCCAGCGAATTCGGGCCGGTAGTACCAATTTCAGCGCTCATTTTTAAAATACTTTCGTTGGTGTAAAACCAGTTCAAAGCTCCACCAGCATATAAATAACCCGCAAAAGGGCGGTCTTGCCGGGTAGGATCGGGAGCGTAGCCGGAGATGGGGTTGTACATTTTCTGGCCAACGGAGATTTCATAAGTCTTTTTTTCAAGCTTTGGATCCAGTTTCTCCTGGTCAAGGGCATGGCGAAAGTAGATGAAGAGTCCGTTGGTATAATAGCGGTCTGAGCCCTGGGCCAGGTATGAATCGTTATCACTGCGGAAGCCAAACTCGTTTTTATAGGTTTGCGCGTAAATCACTGTGCCTGATAGCGAAAGCAGAAGCAGGGTCAGAAATAATTGTTTCATCAGATTTGGGGCTTTTTAGGTGTAAGATCCTGCGGGTTTTTTACTTTGTCTTTAGTTAAAGCAAGGTCAATCACTTCCTTCATCTCGGCAACGTAATGGAAATTCAGGTCCTTGATATAGCTTTCTTTAATTTCCAGAATGTCCTTACGGTTTGACTTACATAAAATAATGTCTTTGATGTTTGCACGTTTTGCAGCCAGGATCTTTTCTTTAATTCCACCAACCGGTAAAACCTTTCCGCGCAGGGTGATCTCGCCGGTCATGGCCAGGTTAGATTTTACCTTACGTTGCGTAAAGGCCGAAGTAAGTGCCGTAAGCATGGTTATACCAGCAGAAGGGCCATCTTTAGGTGTAGCACCTGCAGGAACATGCACGTGTACATCCCACTGATCAAACAGGACATAATCTATACCGAACAGCTCGGCATGTGCACGCAGATAAGCCAGGGCAATAATGGCCGATTCTTTCATTACCTCACCAAGATTACCTGTAAGGGTCAGTTTTCCTTTACCCGGGCTTAAGCTGGCTTCTATAAACAAAATATCACCACCCACCTGTGTCCAGGCCAGACCGGTTACCACACCGGCTACTTCATTGCCTTCATAGAGGTCTTTGTCATAAACAGGTGCACCTAAAATACGTTCTACATCTTCCAGGCTAAGGCTTGGATCATAACTTTCCTCCATGGCAATTTTGGTGGCCACGCCACGAACCAGTGAGCCAATCTTTTTCTCCAGCCCCCTCACGCCCGATTCCCTCGTATAATCTTCAATTACCTTTTCAATTAAGGCATTTTTTAAAGTGATGTCCTTGGTTTTTATGCCATGCTGCTCTTTTTGCTTAGGCAAAAGATACTTTTTAGCAATCTCTATCTTTTCTTCAATGGTGTAACCATTTACCTCAATAATCTCCATGCGGTCTAACAAAGCAGGGTGTATGGAACTGAGTGAATTTGCCGTTGCAATGAACAAAACGTTAGACAGGTCGTAATCTGTTTCTACGTAATGGTCATTAAAAGCACTGTTCTGTTCAGGGTCTAATACTTCCAGCAGGGCAGAAGAAGGATCTCCCCTGAAGTCTGAACCCACTTTATCAATTTCGTCCAGTACAAATACGGGGTTACATGCACCGGCTTTTTTGATAGACTGGATAATACGGCCAGGCATGGCACCTATATAGGTTTTTCTATGCCCGCGGATCTCTGCTTCATCTTTGATGCCACCAAGGGCCATGCGTACGTATTTACGGTTCAATGCTTTGGCAATCGATTTTCCCAGTGAAGTTTTACCCACTCCCGGAGGGCCAACCAAACAAATGATAGGGGCTTTCATATCACGTTTAAGCTTCAATACCGCCAGATATTCTACAATGCGCTGTTTTACTTTTTCCAGTCCGAAATGGTCCTTATCCAGTACACGCTGCGCGCGTTTAAGGTCAAAATTATCCTTGGTAAACTCTCCCCAGGGAAGATCGAGCAAGAGCTCCAGGTAATTGATCTGAACAGAATAATCAGGGGCCGCAGGGTTCATCCTGCCCAGTTTTTCCAGCTCTTTGTTGAAATGTGTTTTTACCTGAACCTCCCATTTTTTCTTTTTTGCACGGATTTCCAGTGCTTCGTACTCCAGATCAGAAGAGTTTCCGCCCAGTTCTTCCTGGATCGTTTTTAGCTGCTGGTTCAGGAAATAATCTCTTTGCTGTTTGTCCAGGTCTGTACGTACCTTAGACTGGATCTGGTTTTTGAGTTCCAGCATCTGCAGTTCCAGGGTAAGCAGTTCCATTACCATCATGGCACGTTCACGCAGGTTGGTCATTTCCAGCATCTTTTGTTTATCTGATACATCTGCATTCATGTTGGATGAGATGAAGTTGATTAAAAAAGAGGTGCTTTCTATATTTTTAAGGGCGATACCAGCTTCGCTCGGAATGTTTGGCGAAAGCTGGATAATCTGGCTGGACATCTCTTTAATAGAGGCTACCAATGCCTTAAATTCCTTGTCTGATTTGTGCTTTGTTTCTTCAAACTTGCTGATGGTCACTTTGATATAGGGTTCTGACTGCACCTCTTCCAATAAGCGGAAACGCTGTTTTCCCTGGATAATTACAGTAGTGTTGCCATCTGGCATTTGCAGCATTTTAATGATATGGGCAACCGTACCTACACCGTTCAGTTGCTCAAATGTTGGATCTTCGATAGAAACATCACGCTGAGAAACCACACCAATGATCCTGTCACCTTTATATGCTTCCTTTATCAGTTTGATAGATTTGTCCCTGCCTACGGTAATAGGTATTACAACCCCAGGAAAAAGTACCGTATTCCTCAGTGGAAGTATGGGTAAAACTTCAGGCGTATCCTCATTATTCATCTCATCTTCATCCTGTTGAGACATCAATGGGAAAAATTCAGTGTCTTCGTTTATGATGGGTAGTGCATTGCTAAAATCGAATGGATCTTGTTTACTCATTAAATAAGTCTTTCTAAAATAAAAAACGACAATCTGACAGCATGTCGTTTAAAAATTATTAATTGTATTGTACAGGGATATTTTCAACTCCTGTGCCAAAAAAGAAATCACTGCTTTTCCCTGTTAAAAAGTCATGCCGGCAATAATAATTAATTAGTACATCATAATTTGAATTATTTGACGTTTTAGTTAGATATTTGCAAATGGTACGATAGTTGACAATATCCAACCTTTTAAATATATTTATTTTTTAAATAGAAATTGATGAACTATTTCAAGCAAACGATCTTATTGTTATTTGTTTTTTCTGTAAGTACCACTTTTGCACAAACCGGCGGATACGATAAACTGGGCATGCAGGCAATGATGAAGGGTGATTATAAGGGTGCGGTTAACCAATTGGAGAAAGCCGATGCAAAGAATCCCAATAATGCCGGTGTGCTGAAAATGTTAGGATATTCTTATTTTCAATGTGGAGATTTCGAAAACTCTATTAAAACCTACAGCAACCTGATCACTTTAAAGCCTTCAGATTATTCTGCTTATTATTACAGGGGTAAGGCCAGGCAAAATGTGGCTAACGACCCGAAGGAGTCCTTAAATAATTTAAGGGAGAATTTTTACCTGGCAGCCATCAAAGATTTTACAAAAGCAATAGAGATCAATGGGGAAGAAGATCCTCAATTGCTGCAGAACAGGGCCCTTGCTTACAAGGATTACGCTATTTATAAGTCTTATAAAATTAAAACAAAGGCAGAAAAAGCTGCTTGTATAGCGATTTTTAACAATTCGGTAGCTGATTTCCAGAAGGTTTTACTGGTTCAGCCACAAAGAAAAGATATCCTTTCTTTGATTGATTACGTTAAAGCCCAGGTGACCAGTTTAAAATAGCTGCCCGCTATTTAAACTTTCCTGTAATGCTATAGTTTTTTTCAGTTAACAATTTAATGTGCTGCTTTTTCTTTACCTGGTACAGACTGTCAGGATAATAAGATAGTGTGTCAGATGAACTGTATAAAACATTGGCGTTTTTTACAAAAATTTGTATCCCATAAAGTTTATTGTCCTTTTTAAGGATGCGAACTTCTTTTACCGGCACTTTTTCATTAGCCGAAGTGTAAAGTTCTTTCTGGCTGTCTTTTTCAACACTAAACAGCCCCGCCCAGGCCGAGCGGTTAATGTCTGCATCAGAAAAAACCGCCAGCTCTTTTGGCCAGTCAGCTATGCTGATCTTTTTCGTTTCGGCAGCGCCGTTAACCATTACCGTTTTTGTAAGTACGGGCTTGTTTCTTTTAAGTCTCGCGGCTTCTTTTTCAAAATAACCCTTAAGATCGAAATAGGTCAATATCCCCTTTTGTTCTTTTACGGATGATGTACAGCCATATAAGAACAAAAGAGTAAAGGCTAAGCATAAACATTTTCCCATTATACCAGGCTGTTGCCGGTCATGATTGCCGGTTTAGGAATGTCCATAATGCTTAAAATGGTAGGGGCAATATCGCCAAGCTTGCCATCAGCAATACTGGTATAATCTGCATCAACCAAAATGCAGGGCACCAGGTTGGTGGTATGTGCTGTGTTTACAGACCCGTCTCCGTTGATCATGAACTCCGAATTTCCGTGATCGGCCAGAATGATGAAAGAATAGCCGTTTTCAAGTCCTTTGCTGACTACAATTTCCGCGCAGCTGTCGGCTGTTTCAACTGCTTTAACTACGGCGTCAAAAACACCGGTATGGCCCACCATATCCGGATTGGCAAAGTTCAGGCACACAAAATCCGGCCAGCCGCTTTCCAGCTCTTTGCAAATGGCTTCGGTAATCCCAGCTGCGCTCATTTCAGGCTGTAAATCGTAGGTTGCTACTTTAGGCGAAGGGATCATGATCCTTTTTTCATTTTCAAATGCCTGTTCGCGGCCTCCCGAAAAGAAAAACGTTACGTGTGGATATTTTTCAGTTTCCGCAATGCGGATCTGGTTTTTATGGTGTAACGCTAAAACTTCTCCCAGGGTTTCTGTAAGGTCATCTTTGGTAAAAATAACTTTTACATTTTCAAAGTTCTCGTCGTAGGTGGTCATGGTTACATAATACAAGGGCAGTTTATGCATTCCAAATTCAGGATAGTCATTTTGGGTAAGCACCGCTGTGATTTCCCGTCCGCGGTCTGTCCTGTAATTAAAGCAGATCACCACATCGCCGGGTTGTATCGTCGCTACCGGCTTTCCGTCAGCCTGTGTAATGACCACCGGCTTGATAAATTCGTCTGTTACGCCAGCTGCATAGGATTGTTCGATGGCTATTGCCGGATCACTTGCCGGCTGTCCGATGCCCTGGGTGAGCAGGTCATAAGCCAGTTTAACCCTTTCCCACCTGCTGTCTCTGTCCATTGCATAGTAACGGCCAATTACGCTGGCAATTTTAGCTGAAGTATGTTGCAGGTGATGGTCCAGGTCTTTAATAAAATTCAGTCCAGAATTCGGGTCTGTATCCCTTCCGTCCATAAAAGCATGTACAAATACCTCTTTTAATCCCTGCTCAGTAGCAGCATCACATAAGGCTTTCAGATGATTGATGTGCGCATGTACACCTCCATCAGAGGTTAACCCGATAAAGTGAACAGTTTTGTTGTTGTGCTTAGCATAGTTAAAAGCGTCTGTTAAAACAGGATTTGAATGCAATGTTCTGTCGCTGATCGCTTTATTGATCCTGCCCAGTTCCTGGTAAACTACCCTTCCGGCACCAAGGTTCATGTGTCCTACTTCAGAATTGCCCATTTGTCCGACCGGTAAACCTACAGCTTCACCCGAGGCTTCCAGTTTAGAATTGGGCCATTTTTGCAATAAAGAATCAAAAAATGGAGTATTGGCTGCATAAGCTGCGTCAGAATTGTCTTTTTTTCCGTATCCCCAGCCATCAAGAATAAGGAGCACTAGCTTTTTATTGTTCATTGGTGTTTGCTTAAATTTTAAGTGTCGATAGACAAAGCAAATATATTAAGTTTTATGTTCTATTAATGGCATAGTTTATGTGCGTTCCAAACATTAGCTATATAGAGATGATAAAGCCCTTACTTTTTTTATTTATTTTTTTTCTGGATATCCCGCACTCTTATACGCTTCAAGGCGATATTATAGATAATTTGTCTGCGCATTTTAAGGGAGGTAATGCAAAAGAAATCGCAGCAAACTTCTCTTCCTCTGTGGAATTAATCATCATAGATGACGAGGATGTATACTCAAAAGCTCAGGCTGAACAAATTCTAAGAAATTTCTTTACCAAATATGTGCCCCAAAAATCGGCGGTGATCCATCTGATCAATACCAATCCAAATTTTCGTTTCGGTATACTTTCATTACAAACCAAAAATGGAAAATTCAGGGTCTCTATTACCATGAAAAAATCGGGTGCTGCTTTTTTTATTACAGAATTAAGGATAGAACCTGATAAATAATAGTAAAAATACTATTTTTGGATTTAAATATTAATTTTGGATAGACAAGTCATAGACCAATTCATAAAGAATGCTATTGCCGAAGATCTGGGCGATGGCGACCATACCTCTCTTTCAACCATTCCTGCAGATGCGCAAGGCAAAGCCAAATTGCTGATTAAAGACGAAGGCATTATAGCCGGAGTAGCGCTTGCATTGGAAATATTTAAGCAGGTTGATTCCAGTTTGCTCACAGAAGTATTTATTCTGGACGGTGCCCGGGTAAGCTATGGAGATATTGCATTTACAGTTACCGGAAATTCCCAGTCTATTCTGCTGGCAGAACGGCTGGTGCTCAACTGCATGCAGCGCATGAGTGGCATTGCCACCAAAACCAATCGTATTGTACAGCTATTGACTGGTTATAATACCAGGTTGCTGGATACCCGGAAAACGACGCCAGGATTAAGATACCTGGAAAAGTGGGCTGTACGTATCGGTGGGGGTGTAAATCACCGCATTGGCCTTTATGATATGATCCTGATCAAAGACAATCATGTGGATTATGCCGGGGGCATCTCCAGGGCCATTCAGGCGGCCAGTCAATACCTCAAAGAAAAGGGTAAAAAATTACAGATAGAAATTGAAGTAAGAAACATTTCGGAGTTGAACGAGGTTTTACAAACGGGCGGCGTAGACAGGATTTTACTGGATAACTTTAGCTTTGCTGATCTGAGGATGGCTGTAGGTATCATTAACAAAAAATACATTACAGAAGCATCAGGCGGTATTACAGAAGAAAATGTAACAGAATATGCAGCCTGCGGGGTAGATTATATCTCCATGGGCGCATTAACTCATTCTGTTAAGAGTTTAGACATGAGTTTAAAAGCCTTTTAGGGTATGATTTCTATCTATTCTATTTCAGCGGTTCTCCTTGCCTATTTGTTTGGCTCCATTCCTACCGCAGTTTGGTTGGGACAGGCTTTTTATGGTGTTGATGTGAGGGAGTATGGCAGCGGAAACGCAGGTGCCACCAATACTTTCCGGGTTTTGGGTAAAAGGGCAGGTATTGCCGTAATGACCATAGATATTGCAAAAGGCTACACTGCAACTAAACTTGCCTATTTTATAGGTCTGTCTGTAACCGGGCCCCAGCATTCCGCGCAATTTGTTAATTACGAGCTTGCCCTGGGCGTTACGGCGGTTATGGGGCATTTATTCCCGATATTTGCAGGTTTTAGGGGTGGAAAAGGGGTAGCTACGCTTTTTGGAATGATTTTGGCAGTTAACTTTCCGGCAGCGATGCTTTGTGTTCTGGTATTTGTTACAGTGTTACTGATCACCAAATATGTATCATTAGGCTCTATATGTGCAGGTTTTACCTTTCCGTTGAGCATAGTATTCGTGTTTCAGTCGTCCATAAAATCAGAGGTGCTGTACGGCATGTGCGTTTGTATACTGATATTGGTCACCCATCAGAAAAACCTGGAACGATTACTTAAAGGAAAAGAATCCAAAGTATATCTGTTTAAGAAGAGAACTAATTAAACAAAAACTTATGAAAAGATTATTAATTGTAGGCATAACCATTATAGGGTTGGCATTTTCTTCCTGTTCTACAGTGCCGCTGACAGGAAGGAGCAGGTTAAACCTGGTAAGTGACGATCAGGTACTGCCTATGGCCTTTCAGGCCTATAGTGAGTTTTTAACAGAAAATAAAAGTGCGGTACTGTCCTCTTCCAATGCTGAGGCCCAGCGGGTTAAGAATGTTGGAAATAAACTGATCGCATCTGTAAAAAATTACATGAACAACAACAACTACGCTGATCTGATCAAGGATTATAAGTGGGAGGTAAACGTTGTTCAAAGTAAAGAATTGAACGCCTGGTGCATGCCTGGCGGCAAAATAGTGGTTTACACCGGTTTGCTCCCGGTTACCAAAGATGATGCGGGCCTGGCCACGGTAATGGGACATGAAATTGCCCATGCCATTGCAGGGCATTCGGCCGAAAGGATGTCGCAGCAGATGGTTGCACAAGGTATTGGCGTAGCGGGAAATGTAGCCTTGTCAAAGAACTCAAAAACCCAGTCGGTATTTAATACCTTATATGGTGTAGGTACACCTTTGGCCATGTTGAGCTATGGCCGTAACCAGGAGCTGGAGGCAGACAGACTGGGACTGATCTTTATGGCGATGGCAGGTTATAACCCTCAAAATGCAACTGCATTCTGGCAAAGAATGGCGGCAGCTTCACAGGGTAGTCAGAAACCACCCGAATTTTTAAGCACGCACCCCAGCGATGCGACAAGGATTGCACAGATTCAAAGAATATTGCCTGAAGCGCAAAAATATTATAAATCTACAAACGGGAAACCGGTCAACTAGTATAAGAGGCTGCCTTAGGGCAGCTTTTTTTATGACCTCAGGGTTTGGATAATGGCTGATGCCTTCAGCATACACTCATCATATTCATCATTTGCATTGGCCGCAAATGTAATGGCACCGCCCACCTGGAAGGATAAATAATGGGTATCGGCCCGGTACAATATGCTGCGGATGACGACATTGAAATCAAAATCGCCATCAGGGTTTATATAGCCCAGTGCTCCCGAATAGGCGCCGCGCTTGCTCGATTCATAAGTTTCGATGAGCTCCATCGCTTTAACCTTTGGTGCCCCTGTCATAGAGCCCATCGGAAAAGTCTGTTTAATGGCGTCAACAAAGTGTATATCAGGAGCTAACTGGCAGCTCACCGTAGATATCATCTGGTAAACCTGTGGGAAAGCATAGATGCCGAAAAGCTCTTCAACCCTTACGCTGCCTTTTATGGCGCTTTTGGTCAGGTCGTTGCGCACCAGGTCTACGATCATCACATTTTCCGCCTGTTCCTTCGTATTTTTAGCCAGTTCATTTTTGATGCGCGCATCTTCTTCCAGATCCGGGCTTCGTTTGGCTGTACCTTTAATGGGTTGAGAAATCAACTGATCTGCACGTTTACAAAGAAATCTTTCCGGACTGGCTGATAAAATATACTGGTCTTTTATTTTGAAGAAACCTGAAAAAGGCGTTGGAGAAACTTCAGCAAGGCGGCAGTAGATCGCAGCAGGATCTATTTCCGCATGTTTTGCATAAAACTCCTGGCAAAAGTTAATTTCATAGATATCCCCCCGTGCAATATGCTGCTGCAAAGCTTCAACAGTCTGGATGTAACGGTCTTTTGTAAGTCTGCTTTGAATGGAAATTTCTTTTTCGCAGTTGGCAGCAAAGGGGGAACTCTGCTCAATCGCATCAAAAATTGTTGGATCGCCGATCAATACCTCCGCATTGCCCGCTTTAACCCTGACCAGGTATTGGGGCACAAAGAAAAACAAGTCGGGGAAATGGATATGGTCTGGATTCGAAGAGCTGAGCTGTTCAACCTCGTTTTTCAGGTCGTAACCCAATAAACCGAACATCCAGTTGCTGTGCTGTTCATAAAATGTTTTCAGTTCAGCAAATTTATCCGCAGAGCGTGCATTTAACGCCACTTTTGCACCTGCCGCAATGATCAGATCAAATGCGCCATAAGGATCAGTATAGTGATTGGAATCCAGCAAACAGCATACTTCAAAAGAACTTGCCCAGGTCAGGGCCTTTTGCTTAAATGAATATAAATCCTGAACTCTCATTTTAATTTGCGCAAATGTAGAACAAAAAAGGCGACCAATGGCCGCCTTTTTATACATATAGGTCTAATTTAATTCAAAATTAATGTCTGCACCCTGTCTGGTCCAACAGAGAGATACTTAACAGGTACTTCCAGTTCTTTTTCCAGAAAAGCAATGTATTCACTCAGCTTGGCAGGAATGTCTGCCACCTTGCTTACTTTCGTTACATCAGTTTTCCAGCCGGCTATTGCTTTCAATACAGGCTTAGGTTTAACGGTAATGATGTCGTAGGGCATGTAGTCAATGGTTTCACCATTGTGCTCATAATGTGTGCAGGCATAAATGGTATCAAAGCCATCCAGTACATCTGCCTTCATCATGATTAGTTCTGTAACCCCGTTCAGCATAATGGCATATTTTAATGCCGGAAGATCAATCCATCCGCAACGGCGCGCACGTCCGGTAGTCGCACCAAATTCGTGACCAACCTGACGTAAGGTTTCCCCAACTTCATCATCAAGTTCGGTAGGGAAGGGCCCACCGCCAACACGTGTGCAGTAAGCCTTGAAAATCCCGTAAACACTACCAACTTTGTTCGGTGCAATACCCAATCCGGTGCAGGCACCTGCAGTAGTGGTGTTGGAAGAAGTTACAAAAGGATAAGAACCAAAATCAACATCCAGCAAAGTACCCTGCGCACCTTCTGCCAGTACAGTTTTACCTTCCTTTAAATAGCCGTTCACAAAGTGCTCACTATCTACATGGGGAATGTTCTTTATAAAATCTATTGCTTCAAAAAAAGCGGCCTCTTTTTCTCTTAGATCGTATTCAAAATCATAATGAGACAGTATTTCTTTATGTTTTTCAACCAGTCTGTTGTAACGTTCTTTAAAATCAGGAAGCGTAGTATCACCAACCCTGAGTCCGTTACGTCCGGTTTTGTCCATATAAGTAGGGCCAATACCCTTTAAAGTAGAGCCGATTTTATCTTTTCCCATTTTTTGTTCATTTGCCGCATCCAGCAATTGGTGGGTAGGTAAAATCAGGTGTGCTTTACGGGCAATTACCAGTTTGCCTTTAGCAATAGGGTCATGACCTGCAGTTTTAAGATTGTCCAGTTCCCGTTTTAAAATGATGGGATCTATTACCACGCCATTGCCAATCAGGTTCATGGTCTTTTCATTAAAGATACCAGAAGGAATGGTGTTTAAAACGAATTTTTTGCCATCAAACTCCAAAGTATGGCCGGCATTCGGACCGCCTTGAAAACGAGCTATCAAATCATATTGCGGACTCAGTACATCAACAATTTTTCCCTTGCCTTCGTCGCCCCATTGCAGGCCCAGAAGCACGTCTACTTGCGTCATTATTTAAATTTAAAAATGGAAATATTATAATTGGTTAACTTGCATGTTTAATACCAGCCGCGGCCGTCTGGCTGTTCATTGATGCCTTTGCAGCGCAATCAAAACAAACGCCATAAAGATTTAAAGAGTGGTGTTTGATGTCAAATTTCAGCAGTTCCCCTACCATACTTTGTATCTGCTGGATCCGGGGATCGCAGAATTCCACAACCTTTCCGCAATCAATACAGATCACGTGGTCGTGCTGGTGGTAGCCATATGACTTTTCAAACTGGGCCATGTTTTTACCAAACTGATGTTTGGTAACCAGGTCGCATGAAACCAGCAGCTCTAATGTATTGTATACAGTAGCCCTGCTCACACGGTATTTCTGGTTTTTCATGTGGATATAAAGGGTCTCTACATCGAAATGGTCATCCCTTGAGTAAATTTCTTCTAAGATGGCAAAACGTTCCGGTGTTTTTCTCAGACTTTTATTTTCGAGGTAGGCTTCGAATATTTTTCTAACCAACTCGCTGTTGTGGTTTGTCGACATAGTTTTTAAACTCCTTTCAAAGGTATCATTTTTTTATATAAACGCTATGATTTATTGTTATTTTTAGGCATCAAAGCGTGTAACTCCCGTTACGCCTTTAACTTCTAACAGATTTTCAATCAGGTTGTCCAGGTGCTCCTTGTCATTTACAAAGATCATGATGGAACCATCAAAGATACCATTGTCTGTATCCACAGTTATAGAACGCATATTTACCTTAAAATCGTTTGAGATTACCTTGGTGATGTTGTTAATCAGCCCCACGTCATCAATACCTATAATGTGGAGGCCTGTTAAGAAAGTAAGTTCTTTTTGCCGGTTCCATTTAGCCTTAACCACCCGGTAGCCGTAGTTGGCCATCAGCTGGGCGGCATTAGGGCAATTGGTGCGGTGTATTTTTATCCCCTCGTTAACGGTTACAAAACCAAATACGTCATCTCCCGGAATAGGATTGCAACAGGCCGCAAGTGTATAATCTATCTTTTGCAGGTCTTCGCCGATCAGTAAAATATCCGATTCCGGTCCTTTTACCTTATTCAGTAAAGCGTCTATCTGCTGGTGGTCGTTCCTGTCGGAGCCCCGGTTTTCTATTTCTTTCTCACTGGCCAGGTAATCTTTCAGATCTTTTAGTTCTATCTTACCTTTTGCTACCGCAATAAAAAGTTCCTGGGTAGAAGGCAGTTTAAAGAAATAGCTGAGTTTATTTAAATTGTCAGTATTGTAGGTGATCTTTAGTGATTTAAGTTTTCGCTCCAGGGTTTCCTTGCCCAGTTCGGCAACTTTTCTTTTTTCTTCTTTCAGGGAAGATTTGATCTTGGATTTGGCTTTGGCCGTAACCACGATGTTCAGCCAGTCTTCTTTTGGCGACTGTTTGCTGGAGGTGATGATCTCTACCTGGTCACCGTTCTGCAGTTTATAAGACAGCGGTACCAGTTTGTGGTTCACCTTTGCACCAATACATTTGGCCCCGACATCGGTGTGGATCTCAAAAGCAAAATCGAGCGCGGTAGCCCCAAGCGGCAGCTGCAGTAACGCACCTTTAGGGGTAAAAATGAAAATCTCGTCCGAGAAAAGGTTCATTTTAAAGTCGTCCAGGAAATCCAGGGCATTTGCTTCCGGATTGTTCAGCATTTCTCTTACCTTCATGATCCATTGATCGAGCCCGTTGTCATTGCTTGATTCCTTATATTTCCAATGGGCCGCAAATCCTTTCTCTGCAATCTCGTTCATGCGCTGTGTACGGATCTGTACTTCCACCCATTGTCCTTTAGGACCCATTACGGTGGTATGCAAAGATTCATAGCCATTTCCTTTAGGCGATGATACCCAATCGCGCAAACGGTCTGGATTGGGCCGGTAAAGATCGGTAACAATAGAATAAGCTTTCCAGCAATCCGCTTTTTCATTTTCAGGCGGGCTGTCCAGGATAATCCTGATCGCAAAAAGATCGTACACTTCCTCAAAAGGGATGTTCTTGCTCTTCATTTTGTTCCATATCGAATGGATAGATTTTGGGCGCCCATAGATATCAGCCGTTAAACCCTGTTCGGCCAGGATCTCGTTGATCGGCTCCACAAAACGTTTAATGAACAAGGTCCTTTCTGCTTTTTTCTCGTTCAGCTGAGTGGCAATGTATTTATAGGTATCCGGTTCCAGGTATTTCATGGAAAGATCTTCCAATTCAGATTTAATGGCATACAAACCCAAACGATGTGCCAGGGGCGCATACAGGTAAATGGTTTCAGAAGCTATTTTAAGCTGCTTTTGCCTGGGCATAAAATCCATGGTACGCATGTTGTGCAGCCTGTCGGCCAGCTTAATCAGGATTACCCTTACGTCATCTGCCAGTGTAAGCAGCATTTTTCTGAAATTCTCTGCCTGCAAAGAACTGTTGTAATCAAAAACACCCGATATTTTAGTCAGCCCGTCAATAATTTTGGCTGTCTTTTTACCAAATTCGCGTTCAATATCCTCGAGGGTAATATCTGTATCCTCTACTACATCGTGCAATAAGGCACAAACAATGGAAGTGGTACCAAGGCCTATTTCTTCCGCCGCAATCTGGGCAACGGCAATGGGATGGTAGATATAAGGCTCACCGGATTTTCTCCGCATGTTTTTGTGGCTTTCCAGCGCCATATCAAAAGCCTTTCTGATTTCTTTTTTATCCCCCCTTTGCATCGTTGGCTTACAAGCACGCAAAAGGGCACGGTACCTTTTCAGTATCTCCTGCTTTTCTGCTTCTAAATCAATAACTAATGCATTCTTCATTGATATTCCTTTGTTTTTCGTTAATAGCTGTATTGATGATCCTCTTAATATAAGGTTTTTAAATGGAATTCCATATAGAGAGTTAGTCAATTGTCATTTTGTATTATTTACGTAAAAATTATACCTGTTTATCGTTAAATGGGTATATTAGATTACTAAAGGAACAAAAATATAAAATTAGCCCTAACTTTGTTTAGGTATAAAATTATGAATTTTTACAGGCTGTTTATTCTTTCAATTGTCATTATTTCAGGGGCTTCCGCGAAAGCGCAAGTCAATTCATTGCCTGTCAAAATGCCGGTGATGGGAAAGAATGATACCATCAGGGTAGCCTCAACCAATGACAACGGAGAGATGATCCCCTGGATTCCACTCAATGAGGTCGAGATCTTTGCCATGCGGATCTTTAAATCGCCGGCAGACCGTGCAGCATACAACAGGTTGCGGTACAATGTAATGAAAGTGATGCCTTATGCCTTATTTGCAAAAAGAAGATATGAGCAGCTGGAAAGGGACCTGGCACTGACAGCCGAAAAAAAAGAACAAAAAAAGCTGGTTAAACAATGTGATAAAGAGATCAAAGAAATGTTTAACAGGGAAATTAAGGAGCTTACGATTACCCAGGGGCAAATTTTAACCAAATTGATAGACAGGGAGCTGGGCAGAACTACCTATGATATCATAAGAGAAACAAAAGGTGGTGTTACTGCGTTCCTGTACCAGTCGGTGGCAAGGGTAGTGGGCCATAACCTGAAAAGCACATATAGCCCGCAGGAAGATAGGGACATCGAAGCCATTATCATTTCCTCTGGGTTTTATCAATAATAACTATGTCTGACCAATCAAAAAGCGTACACCAGTTTAAGGTGAAACTTATTAATGGAACTGAAAAGAACCTCTCTACCTATAAAAACAAAGTGTTGCTGATTGTAAATATTGCTTCCGCATGCGGCTTTGCCCCCCAGTTAAAGGAGCTGCAGGAACTCAGGGAGCAGCTGGGACCAGAAAATTTTGAGATACTCGGCTTTCCATCTAACGATTTTGGCAGGCAGGAACCACTGGAAGGTAGCGCCATCGAAACCTTCTGTGAAGCAAATTACGGGGTCCGTTTTCCTGTATTTGAAAAGATCATGGTTAGGGGCGAGCAGGCACATCCCTTATTTAAGTTTTTAACACAAACATCCACTCCACGCTGGAATTTTCATAAATACCTGATCAATAAAGATGGAGAAGTAGTAGATTATTTTTTCCCTTTTACCAAACCACTTTCTTCCAAAGTAAAGAAGAAAATCCAGCGGTTGCTTTAAATTAAAAAGAAGATATTTTATGAAATTAGATATACTGGTGCTTGCCGTTCATCCTGATGATGCAGAACTGGGCTGTTCAGGAACTATTGTTAAACACATTGCCTTAGGTAAAAAAGTAGGGATAATCGATTTTACAAGAGGAGAGCTGGGTACCAGGGGTACTGCCGAAACGCGTGATGAAGAGGCTGCGGAGTCGGCAAAGATCATGGGACTGCATGCGCGCGAAAACCTGAAGCTGAGAGATGGCTTTTTTAAAAACGATGAGGCCCATCAGCTGGAAGTGATCAAGATGATCCGCAAATACCAGCCCGAAATTGTATTGACTAACGCACTGCAGGACAGGCATCCGGATCATGGCAGGGCGGGCGACCTGGCTGACGAGGCTTGTTTTTTGTCTGGCCTGGTTAAAATAAATACCGAACTGGACGGTGTAGCACAAGGGCCCTGGCGCCCAAGGCTGGTGTTGCAATACATCCAGGACCGTTACATTAAGCCAGATGTGATTGTAGACATTAGCCCTTATTTTGAAACCAAGCTGACTGCCATTAAGGCCTTTAAAACCCAGTTCTTCAATCCTGATCTGGATGGACCGGATACCTATATCTCTTCGCCTGAGTTTTTTGAAAGTGTAATCGGCCGGGCAAGGGAATTTGGCAAAGCTGTGGGGGGCACCTACGGAGAAGGCTTTACTTCCCGCAAGCTTTTAGGGGTAGACAGCCTCTTTAACCTCAGTTAATTTTGATGAAATATTGGTGCTGAGCCAACAAAAAGTGGTATATTCTGTTTTATCTTAAACAGCAAATTATGGCCAATATCTTCTCGTCTTTAAAAAATGCTTATTCCCTGTTTAAAAGTGTCGACTTTCAGCAACTTGAAGCTTTATCTAAAAAAGTAGACCTTAAAAAGGTGGTAGATTCTGTGGCCAAACTGGATGATACCCAGTTACAGGGGCTCCTAAAAATGATCGGAACGCCGCATAAAAAGAAAGAGCTGCCCCCGATTGAAGGCGATTTTTATCACCTTGGGGAGGAGGCCTTAAAAGATGAAGACCGCGCCCTACAGCTAAAAGTAAGGGCTTTCCTGGAAAAAGAAGTAAAGCCGGTGGTGAACAAATACTGGCTTAAAGCAGAATTCCCTTTTGAGCTGATCCCTAAAATTGCAGCACTGAACATATGTGGTTTAACCTACCAGGGTTATGGATGTGCAGGGAGATCTAACCTAATGGAAGGCATGCTGGCTATGGAAATGGCCAGGGTTGATACTTCCATGTCTACTTTTTTTGGTGTGCAAAGCGGACTGGCTATGGGTTCCATCTATTTACTGGGCTCAGAAGCACAGAAACAGCAATGGCTGCCCGATATGCAGCAAATGAAAATCATTGGCGCGTTTGGGTTAACAGAACCGGAAGTAGGCTCGGGTGTAGCAGGTGGTTTAACCACTACGGCTAAACGTCATGGCAATAAATGGTTGTTGAACGGACAAAAAAAATGGATTGGCAACGCTACCTTTTCAGATATTACTGTCATCTGGGCAAGGGATGTAGACGATAACCAGGTTAAAGGTTTCCTGGTCAGAAAAGACAGCAAAGGCTTTGCCGTAGAAAAGATGCAGGATAAAATGGCCTTGCGCATTGTACAGAATGGCCTGATCACTTTAACAAACTGCGAAGTAGATGAGGAAGACCGCTTACAAAACGCCAACTCCTTTAAAGATACGGCCAAAGTATTAAAAATGACTCGGGCAGGAGTTGCCTGGCAGGCAGTTGGCTGTGCAAGAGGGGCTTATGAAAGTGCTTTAAATTATACCCGTACCCGGAAACAGTTTGGCCGGCCTATCGCCTCGTACCAGCTGATACAAAACCATTTGGTCGAAATGTTATCCAACCTTACGGCCATGCAAACCCTTTGTTTCCGCCTGTCCCAGCTGCAGGACCAGGGCTTGTTAACAGATGAACATGCCTCACTCGCAAAAGTATTCTGTTCTATGCGTACACGTGATGTGGTGAGCAGGGCAAGAGAGGTAATGGGCGGCAATGGTATCCTGCTGGAATATGATGTGGCCCGTTTTGTAGCCGATGCCGAGGCTATTTATTCCTATGAAGGTACCAAAGAGATCAACACCCTTATAGTAGGACGTGCCATTACCGGTTTCTCTGCTTTTGTATAAAATGCTATTGAAAAGGATTTTTTTGAACACTGGCATTGCCCATCGCGGTTTTCTCATAAAGGGCAATACAGTACTGGTCAAAATTGGGGTCAAAATTTACATTTCCGGCATTTAACTGATCCGGAACCGGGTTCCCGGCAGCAAAGAAATAGACTTTGGTATTCCCGCCTTTATGGTGCGGCATAAAATTGCCGTAAGCTTCCAGTTCGGCTATACTGGTATCTTTTACCGTTACAGCAAAAACATGCTGTATAGGTCCGGTATTGTTGTCATTTCTATAATGGGCTATTTCAGTAAAGCCGCCTTTCAGGCTGCTGATACCGGGCTGCATAAAGGTGCCCTTTAACATCCAAACCACTAAAACCAGGATCAGTATCCCTAAAAAAGTATTGAATTTTTTATTCCCCATTACAAAAGGGGCAGTATACGTTCCATAACTTCAATACCTTCGTCAATGTGCTTTTTCTCTATACATAGGGCCGGCCTGAAACGTATGGTCTGGCTGCCGCAACCTAAAAACATCACGTTGTTTTCCATTCCTTTTTGTATAAATGCATCGCGCATCCCTTTACTGGCAAAATCGAAGGCACAAAGCAGGCCCTTCCCACGTACATTGCTCATTTTATCATGTCTGGCAGCAAGCTGTTCCAGCTGTTCCTGTAAATAGCGGCCTACCACAGCTGCATTGTCACATAAATTATCTTCGGCAATGATCTGCAGGATTTGTGAAGAGCGGACCATATCGACCAGGTTACCACCCCAGGTAGAATTGATGCGGGAAGGGACCCTGAATACATTGCCCTCCACCTGGTCTACCTTATGACCAACCAATATCCCGCATACCTGCATCTTTTTGCCAAAGGCGATGATATCCGGGCGTGCTTTCTCCGTAAAATGCTGGTGGCACCAGAATTTACCGGTAAGACCAACGCCGGTTTGCACCTCATCATAGATCAGGAAGGCATCGTTTTGATCAGCCAGCGTTTTCAGCTGGATCAGAAATTCTTCACGAAGGTGATTGTCTCCCCCTTCAGACTGTACCGGCTCCACGATAATGGCGCAAATGTCATCCTTATGAGCTGCAAAAGCCTGCCTGATCTGCGCGATAGAGGTTTCTTCCGTTTCTACTGCAAGTTTCAGGTTTTCACCAGTTAGCGGAAATTTAACCGAGGGTACCGAAACCCTTGGCCAGTCGAATTTCGCAAACCATTTGGTCTTATCAGGAAGCGTATTCGTTAAGCTTAAGGTATATCCCGTACGGCCATGAAAGGCTTTTTCAAAATGCAATACCTTAAATCCTTTTTCTTCCTGATATCCTTTGGCAAAGTTCTTTTGTACTTTCCAGTCCATGGCCACCTTAATCGCATTTTCCACGGCCAGTCCACCACCTGCAATAAAAAAAGCATGCGGCAGATAATCCGGAATGCCATGTTTAGAAAAAGTATCCACAAACTGGGCATACTGCTGTGTATATACATCCGAGTTGGAAGGATTGGCCAGGGCAGCCTGCAGCAGGTTGTTTTTAAAGGCCTCATCATGGATCATTTTCGGATGGTTATAACCCAGGGGCACTGAAGCAAAACAGGTGAAAAAATCCAGCAGGCTACGCTTGTATTTAGCATCGTAAATATAGGCACCCTGGCTTTTTTCCATGTCGTAAGTCAAATCAAAACCATCGGCTAAAATATGTTTGCTTAGCGTTTCGTTTACCTTATCCGGAGCTACAGTGAGTTGATACATAATTTCTTTTCTTGGTATATTCCAAATGTAACTAAAACCACCAAATTAACAAATACAGGGAATTTACCGCATAGGGCAAACCAGGTTTAAACAATGCCCTGTGCAATCATCGCATCGGCCACTTTAACAAAGCCGGCAATGTTGGCCCCTTTGCCATAATTGATATACCCATCCGGTTCTTTACCATACTTCACACAGGCCTGGTGGATCTGTTCAATGATCAGCCTTAACTTATCATCAATTTTTTCACGTCCCCAAGAATAGCGTAAAGAATTCTGAGACATTTCCAGTCCGGAAACAGCCACACCACCAGCGTTTGCAGCTTTGCCAGGCGCATATAAAATCTTAGCCTTTTCAAATACATGGATGGCTGCAGGTGTAGTTGGCATATTAGCGCCTTCAGCTACACAAAAGCAGCCATTTTCCGTCAGTAAAATGGCATCTGCCTCTTCCAGTTCATTCTGCGTGGCATTCGGAAATGCAATGTCACATTTTACACCCCATGGTTTCTGGCCGGGGAAGAATTCACAGTTAAATTGATCCGCATATTCTTTGATACGACCCCTGCGGATATTTTTAAGGTTCATAATGAAGGCAAGTTTTTCTTTATCAATTCCTGCCGGATCATATATATAGCCCTCTGAATCTGAAATGGTAAGCACTTTGGCGCCAACTTCAATGCATTTTTCTACTGTATACTGCGCAACATTTCCTGATCCGGAAATGATTACATTTTTACCTTTCAGCGAATCGCCACGAAGCTTCAGCATTTCTTCCACAAAATAAACTACACCATATCCGGTTGCCTCAGGTCTGATCAAACTGCCGCCCCACTCAGGCCCTTTGCCGGTTAACACTCCTGTAAACTCACCCCTGATGCGTTTGTACTGCCCAAATAGATAGCCGATCTCCCTGGCACCTACACCAATATCTCCGGCTGGAACGTCCATATCAGCGCCTACATATTTATAAAGTTCGGTCATAAAGCTTTGGCAAAACTTCATGATCTCATGATCCGATTTTCCTTTTGGATCAAAGTCAGCTCCGCCTTTTCCGCCGCCCATCGGCAGTCCGGTTAAACTGTTTTTAAAAACCTGTTCAAAAGCCAGGAACTTTAACACGCTCAGGTTTACTGAAGGATGAAAACGCAGCCCCCCTTTATATGGGCCTATGGCACTATTCATCTGTACCCTAAAGCCGCGGTTCACTTCTACTTCGCCTTTATCATTTAACCAGGGCACCCTAAATATGATCACCCGTTCCGGTTCAGCAATGCGTTCTAAAATTTTATGGATCTTGTATTTTTGATTTTCTTCACTAAACGGAATAATTGATTCTGCTACCTCAAATACTGCCTGTAAAAACTCTGGTTCATGTGCATTCCTGAGTTCAAGTTTATCCATGAACTCCTTTATCAAATTATTCATTGCTCGTTTAACTGTTTAGGTTTTTTTATTATTTGTTCGCTAAAAATAGGTTTTTTTAAAAAATAATAGCGTAAAAAAGGAGGTTTTATGATAACCTGAGCGATAGCTCCTGCTATTTTAAGAATCTCTCACCTATACTGGTCACATCCTCTGCCGCATTGGACAGGATGATGATTGCGGTCTGTCTGTCAGGATCGAATCCTATAAAAGACCTGAAACCACCTGTTCCGCCCGAATGGCGCAGATAGGTGTGCTGTCCGATCCGGTTAATTCTCCAGCCCAATCCCATACTTTGTGCTTTGCCGATGAAGGTTGGCCGATGGCTAAGTGCTATCGCTTTATGTAATGGACCTTTTATTGCCATCTGGGCCTGGGCATATTTAACCATATCGTTCAGGGTAGAGCGGATGGCTCCCGAGCCTTTTAACGATGCAAGAGCCCAGGGAGCAGTCGTTTCACCAGTTTCATTGTAACCTTGTGCAAAATTCTTTTGGGCCGTATCATTAAGCGTAAGGCTGGTATGGCTCATCCCTAAAGGCTTGCAGATCCGGCTAAGGACCAGCTGTTCAAAACTGCCATGGAGTTTACGTTCCAGTATGGTGCCCAGCACGCCTGCGCCGTAATTGGAATAGGAGAATACCGTACCCGGCATAACAGACGGATGATAACGCATCAGGAAACTATACAGAGAGTCGGGAAGGTAATGCTTATAGGGATCTTTCGGATCTACTTTGCCATTAAAAATATTGGCAGGCAGCCTTGGAAAACCAGAAGTATGATTAGCCAGATTTTGTAAGGTGATAGGTGTACCCTGGACACTAAGTGCAGGTATCGAATCCGGCAGGTAAAGGTTTATCGGGTCAGTAAGTTTCATCCTGCCTGCTACAACTTCTTCGGCGAGGATCAATGAGGTGAAAGTTTTTGTTATCGAGCCAATCTCAAAAATGGTATACTCCGCATCGGGCAATTGCTTTACCTTTTTATTGACAGAACCGTAACTGTATTTACGCACATGCCCATTATGGATAAGCGCCAGGACCAATCCACAAGTATTTCCCTTCTGGATATAGGGCCTTACAGCATGCTCCACCATAAGGTCAAGAGAATCCTTCAGCGGATTATCGCCGGGCACCTGGCCAATTTTTTCCGGGATCATTATTGGAACAGCTGCAAAATTGAGCCTGTCTATCTTACCCTCTCCGTTTAACTTGATGGAAAATATCTGCCGGGAGTTTGCAAATACCACAAGATAATCCAGTCCTTTTTCATTCTCCTCCTTAAAAACGCTGCTTATCCAGTTTCCTGTTTTTGCATGGAACTTGTTCATCCCAAGTGCAAATTGTTCACCCGGCATTTTTTTCTGAAATATTACCGAGGTTAAAGCATATATTTTTTCCGGTTGATTTAGATTGAAGCTGGCCCGTACCTGTGCAACGATGTTATCGCAGTACGCTGTTCCCTGCCGGGCATAGGTTGCATTAACGCTGAGGAAAGTGAGGCATAGGCTAAGCCTAAAGATCAGGAGTTTGAGCATAAATTTTTTTCTAAGATTCCTAGTGTCAGTACATCAGGTTTGAGCCTGTAAAAGCAGATTTGTTACAGTCCTGTCACCCTAAGCTACAAATGCGTGATTTTTAACAAAAAAAATGGAATAAGAAATACCTATAAGTAGGTATTTCTTCTCAGTTGAATTATCAGTATTTTAGTTGATTATGAAAAAATTACGCCCTATTTGTTTGTTTATCGCAAGCATTTCTGTGATTTCAGTTCAGGCCCAGTATGTTAAGGGGATGGACTTTAATGATGAAGCTTATGCTGCCATTCCGCAAAAAGCAAAACTTACCCGCAGTTTAACAGCTCTGCCTTCATCAGCAAGTATTAAAACCTATGCGCCAACTCCCAGCAGCCAGGGGGCATACGGTACCTGTACTTCATGGGCCGTGGCTTATTGCGGTCGTACCATTGTTGAGGCTGTAAAGAACAATTGGACAGATCAAAAGATGATCACGGAGCATGCATACTCCCCTGCCTTTCTATTCAGAATGTTAAAACCTAATGATCAGGACTGCACAGGCGGATCTGTAATTTCCTACGCGCTTGAAATCATGAAACAGCAGGGAAGTATCCCTCATAAAAGCTTACCGGTAACCTGTACACCTTCGATTAGCGAGGATCAGTTGAGTATGGCTGCTTCTTCAAAGATCAAAGACTATATGAAACTTTTTTATGTTGATGGAACGGCGGAGTTTAAAATACAATCGGTTAAAAAATCAATAGCAGAAAAAAAACCGGTAGTATTTGGTATGCTCTGCCCCAATTCTTTCATGACTGCCAAAGAAGTATGGCAACCTACCGAGGAACCGCTAACCAGTCAGGGCGGGCATGCCATGTGTGTAGTTGGATACGATGATGAAAAGTTTGGGGGAGCTTTTGAAATTCAGAACAGCTGGGGAACAAGATGGGGTAATATGGGCTATATCTGGATTAAATATGCAGATTTCGCCCGCTTTACCCGCTATGCCTACGAATTTGTGGACCTTCCGGAGGTTAAACCCGAAATAGCCGACCTTTCTGGTCAGATAAAACTTACCCTTGCCGATGGAAGTGATATGCAGACAAACCTGCTGGTTTCTACCAGAGGTTTAAAAATAGTGCCTGCTAAAGCAGCCCCGGGCCCTTTAACACTGTATAAAACAGCAAAGCCATATGCTTCGGGTACACGTTTCAGAATATACATTTCGAATAATGAACCTGCTTTTGTTTATGCCATAAGTACAGACCTGAGCAATGAGGTCACCAAAATATTTCCGTATGAAGAAGGTATAAGCGCGGCGCTTACAGATAAAAAGAACGAGGTTCCTATACCTGATGAAGACCACTATATAGAGTTTGATGATAAACCCGGTAAGGATTTTTTATGTGTGCTTTACAGCCGGGAAGCACTGAACCTTAATGACCTGGTTAAAAAAATAGGTGCGGAGCAAGGCTCATTTAGTGAGCGGGTTTTTAAGGTAATAGGAGATAAAACGGTAGATCCTAAAAACATACAGTTTTCTGCAGATAAGATTGCTTTTACAGGTTTTAGCAAGGGGAAAAGTATTGTGCCGATGATGGTTGAACTGGAGCATAAATAACCTGGATTAATAATAATTCATAAAGGATGAAAAAACTTTTCCTGTTACTTACGATTGCTTTGCTGCCCTGGGTGGTGTTAGCTCAAAATCCATTTAATGTTGCGGCACCAATTGGTACAATGGCTGGAGATTTTACCCAAAATGATGTAAATGGCAACCCTGTTAAATTATCAGATTTTAGGGGGAAATTTGTTTTTATTGATTTCTGGGCTTCCTGGTGTGGCCCATGTCGTGCTGAAAGCGCCTATCTGGTAGCTGCCTATAACAAGTTTAAGCATAATAATTTTGCCATTATTAACGTGTCGCTGGATATGCCAGGTAAAAGGGATGATTGGCTTAGGGCCATCGAGGTGGATGGCAGGAACTGGACACAGTTATCAGATTTAAAAGGCTGGAAAAATGAGATTGCGCTACAATATGTGATAACTAGCATTCCGGCAAACTTTTTAATTGATCCTGCGGGAAAAATTGTTGCCACTAACCTGAGGGGGGACGATGTATCCAGTGTGTTGTCTAAATTTGTAAAAGCTGAGGTTAATGCAGATCATACGCCGCCGGTAATTGCCATTACAGAACCAGAGGTTACCCGCGGATTGAAGGTGGTACAAAGCGGGAGCAGGGTCCTGATTTCAGGAACAGCTACAGACGAAAGCGGCATAAAATCAGTTGAAGTAAATGGGATTGCCGCCGCAATCAGCGAAACAGGAAATTTTTTTGCCAGTGTTCCGCTTACCATGGGTGATAACCAGCTTAAGGTAAGGGCCACGGATAGAAAACTCAACTCTGCAGTACACGAATTTGTCATCAACCGCAGTTCCAATAAGCCTGATCCTTCTCCCAATCCTCAGCCGGTACCGGTTGTACCTGTAAATGCTGCTGTAACAAATACTGAGGGCAAATACTATGCGCTGATCATAGGTATTCAGGATTATAATGATGAAAGTATAACGGATCTGGACCAGCCTGTAGCAGATGCCAGGTCATTACAGGATGTTCTGCTTAGCAATTATACATTTGACAAAGAGAATATTTCACTGTTGGCAAACCCGACAAGGTCAGAGATATTCAGGTCATTGGAAACACTTTCCCGGAAAATAAAAAAGGAAGATAATGTGCTGATCTTTTATGCAGGACATGGCGTTTGGGATGCCGGACGGAAACAAGGTTATTGGTTTCCTTCAGATGCCGGCAGGGATGACCGTGCCTCATGGGTTACGAATGCAGATCTTAAAGAATACATTTCTGCCATTCCTTCTAAGCATACATTACTGATCACAGATGCCTGTTTTGCCGGGAGTATTTTTAAAAGCCGGGCCGTTTTAACTGGTGCGCCCAGGGCAATAAAAGAACTCTATGAAATGCCAAGCCGGAAAGCAATGACCAGTGGGACACTTAAAGAGGTCCCGGATAAAAGTGTATTCATCGAATATCTGGTAAAACGGTTGACGCAAAACAGCGCCAAATATTTATCCGCTGAAAGGCTGTACTCCAGCTTCAGGGATGCGGTGATCAATAACAGTTCGAATGGACAGGTACCGCAATATGGTGAGATCAGAGAAGCAGGTGATGAGGGCGGTGATTTTATATTTATTAAGAAATGATAAGAATGAATTGGTTAAAGAAAGCCTGCCTGGCTGCAGGCCTGACGATTTGCAGTATAATGTATACCCTGGCGCAGTCTGAGGGTGATAAGAAGAAAGATATTGCGGCTTATAATAAAGCTTTTGAGTTGGCCTTGAAAGCTGATAAAACCTGGAAATCGGGAGACTACGCAGCTGCAGAAAAGCAGTTCCGGCAGTCGCTGGCTACTTACCCAGTGTTGGCATTGGTAAACCAGCTTCCCTTGTACAAGATGCAGATTGGCGATGCGAATGGTGCTAATGCAGAGTGGAATGCCATATTGAAGGCCATAAATACCTATCCCAGTATCATGGTGAATTATCCGGGACTAACTATTTTTAAATCCATTTACAAATATGAGCCTGTGGATAAATTTCACCTTGAGATTTACAAGGTCCGGGCATCGGCAAATGCACTTAGCGGAGACATGAAGCAAACACTGATTGATTACTTTGCCATGGAAAAGCTGGGGGCATTAGATAAGGATGGTTACGGGGCTTTCGGGATTACCGCTGTTCAGCTTGGCGATTTTGAAACTGCGCGGCGCTGTATAGATACCTTAAATAAAATGTTTGGGGAAAAACGTGCCTTTATGGATAAACAACTGTCGCCAGTATATGTCGGCGCAAATCTGGCGCTGGCAGAAGGAAACTATGAACAGGCCATTGCACTGTGTGACAGGATGGAAAAAGAAGATAAAGGAATGAATACCACCTGGAGAGCCGCCGCCAGGATGATCACTGCCCAGGCCTATGCCAAAAGCGGAAACATTGAACAGGCCAGGGTATTCCTGGATCTGGCTATTAAACACGTAGCGCTATCAAAAACGGATCCTGAAGTTGCTTATACAGCCGGCCTTATAGACCTGGCAGCCAAGGCCTATGAATCTGCCATCGCCCAGTTTAAAGCAGCGTTTGAATATAAGCCCCCGGGCTTCACGGCAAATCCAAAATATTCCTGGGCAAAGTACAGGTACCTGACTGGTAGGGCCGAAGCTTATATGGGGCTCAAAGAATATGATAAAGCCAGGTCAGATTATGAGCTTGCCCTTTTGTATAATTCAGATCACCTGCCTGCAATAAATGGGTTGGCCCATCTGGAGAGTAAACTGATACAAGAAACGAAACTGGACAAAAACCCTCCTGAAATCATCATTACCGAGCCTGCCATCAAGAGAGGCCTTAAAATTACTGCTGCCGGAACAACCGTCATGATTAAAGGAATTGCAAAAGACCCTTCTGGCCTTAAACAGGTAACCATAAATGGCAATAAGGTATACGCACAAAATGGTGGCGATTTCTGGGGAGATGTAAAACTGGCTGACGGAGTTAATAAATTCGCTTTAGTAGCCGAAGATGTGGCAGGCAATAAGGCTGAACTGATCTTTGAAATAGAAAAAGCTGTACAGGTAGCTGGTCATGAAATCAGCCCTGTTGTGACTCAGGAAGGCAAGAATTACTGTTTGCTGATTGCAGCGCAAAATTATGATGACACCAGCATACCTTCTCTTGAAAACCCCATCGCTGATGCCATTAAACTGAAATTGATCCTTAAAAACAGCTATAACTTTGTGGAAAGCAATATTTCAACTTTGTTTAATCCGGCAAATACGGAAATTAAAAAGCATCTGCTTGAGCTTGGCAGTACTTTACAGCCGGAAGACAACCTGCTGATATTTTATGCCGGCCATGGCATTTGGGTAGAAAAAGAAAAAAAGGGATATTGGCTATTAACAGATTCCAAATATAAGGATGTGAACACCTGGTTGCCTAATAAAGATGTTCTGGACCTTATTGCCAAACTCCCCTCAAGGCATACTTTGCTGATTACTGATGCCTGTTTTTCAGGATCTGTATTTAAAACCAGGGGAATTAAAGATGCCCCTCCCGCGATCAGGGAAATGGAAAACAAAATTACCCGTGTAGCCATCACTTCTGGTAACGATACAGAAGTGCCTGATGAAAGTGTTTTTATGAAATACCTGGTAAAGGCATTGAGTGATAATAAGGACAAATACCTGACCGCACAAAAAATGTTCATCAATCAAATTCTGGAAGCCGTGATGACCGAAACCAAAACAGAACCCAGGTACGGGACGCTTGAACTAGCCGGACACGTTGGAGGAGATTTTATATTTAGTAAGAAATAAAGGAGTAGATTAAGTTGAAGACTTCGATCAAATGGCTCATCAGCTTCGCACATGCATTCTTATTACTTGGTTTTACTGCCTGGTGGATGAATACAGGTTTCACGTATGGCGACGAACAGTTGCTGATCAAATGGTCATCTATTTTAAAGCGTGTAGTTTTTCAGATCGATAAAGATCCGCCAAAAAAAGATTTCATTTTTATAAACCTTGCTTATGAAAAGGCACTGATACCCCGAGCAGACGGGCTTGGCAATGAAGTAATTACTGACCGGGAGAAACTTGCGCAGTTTTTTCAGATCGTTAAGCAGCATCAGCAGGAGGTTAAGTTTACTTTCTGTGATGTATTTCTGCAAGGTTACTCAGCAAACGACAGTTTGCTTCAGGCAGCTGTTAATGGTATTGATAAAATTGTATTTCCTACACATTCTGATGGCAACGACCATATCGAAAAACTGGACGTTGATGTACCAAGGGCAATAGCTGACTACCGCATGGCAAGCAGCGGATTTATGAAGTTTAAATTGTTCCAAAGCGATACCCTGCCTACAGTTCCGGTTTTGCTTTATGAAAAAATTAACCAAAGAAAACTTATTTATAATAAAGGCTTCTGGCTGGACCATAACAGGCCAAGCTTAAATTCAATGATCATTGATTACCAGATCCGTGCGCATGAGTTATTTGAGCAGGGTGAATATCCTGTAGTGACCTTATCAGAATTACTGCTGTTGCCTGAGGAGGTTCTGGTAAATGAATTTTTAAAAGACCGCTTTGTTATTTTGGGTGACTTCAATTCGGATGTTCACGAAACTGTATTTGGTTCAACCCCCGGTACACTGATATTAATCAACGTTTACCTGAGCCTAACAGCCGGACAACACCTGATCAGCATTTGGTGGTTATTATTTTTATTAGCCGGATACCTGGTATTTTCGAGGATCATGCTTTTTCCACTGCCTGATGACGAGGAACATCCGTCTTCCTGGTTTGGGCCTTTACTGGGAAGCGCCACTTATCTTGCCGTGTTTTCCATGATATCCTATTTACTCTTTAATCAGCACCTGCAGGTACTGATTATTACCTTGTATATCAATTTACTCCGCTTTGTTATCCAGCAACGCAATTCAAAATGGAGCAAAGGTGATTTTAAAAAATGGTTGCTGGAATTGAGAGAAACTTATTTTAATTTCAAATAGTATGTTCAGAAAATTAACATTCGCCGTATTCATCATGATCAGCCTTGCTTTTGTTCAGGCCGAACGTTATTACGTAACTTTTATCAAAGGAACAGTAATCCTTAAGAAAACAGGTAAACCGCTAAAGATTGGTGACGCACTCCTTTCAACAGATGCCCTGGTATTCAAGGAAAGTTCCGGAAAAGTGTCTTGTATCAGTCCGGGTAAAGGGCGCTTCGATATCAATGCTGCGAAGATCGTTGGGGGAGGTAAAAGCGAACTTCTTGCTGTGCTCAAGAGTAATTTGGTACCTTCAACAAGTACTTATAGATTAAGTACACGATCAATGATGTTTGAGGGAAACGATCCGGTAACATATTTCTCTTCTTTGGAAACGCAGGATCGTATTTTATTAATTGAAAACGAGCCATTTATAGTTAAACCAATTTATAAACTGGATGCATCAAACTTTTTCTTTCTGCAATATCCTGTTAATGGTAATTTAACCACACATAAGATTGAACATACAGACAGGGGGCTTCTTTTTTCAGGGAAACTTTTAGCTACACCATCAGGACCTGTTACATTATGTTATCAGTCTGATACAGATGGGAAGGCAAAATCATCAGCATTGGCCAAATTTTATCCGGTACTGGCCAATAAGGAAGAGATTACCAAACAGATTGAATTAATTAAATCTGCTTACGGTACTACAGATAAGAAGAAACTAAAAACGGAAGTTACCGGCCATTTGTTTGATAATTATGGAAAAATAGGCGGGGAAGAGCTGAGCAGGGTTTTTGGCATTTAACGTGTATCGGGCTGGTTGGAGATTTAGCAAGGCTTTCTCGGGGTTTAACGGGCAAAAGGTAACCTTAACCCCATAAATACCCCGAGAAGGCCCCAAGCAATCCTGGTCATTATGGATTAAGACTTTTTATGATGCTCGTCATACCAGGTTTTTGCTTCGCCCAGCAGGGTGACGGCTTTTAAAATACCTTTCCTGTTTTCTTCGGTAGTTGGCGCCCAGAATGTTTGCAAAAAACCAAATAAATGAGGGTCAGCAATCTTCTCCTCACAAAATTTAACGGTATTAGCTATGTTTTTTTCACCTTCGTCATTTTTTTTATAAAACCCTCCCGTCGGAATCTGGTCATATCCGTAAGCTTCCAGGTCTAAGTATGCTTTTACAGGAGTTAGTTTCTCATCAAAGTTTTCACCATAATACCAGTTGCTCTGTATCACTGATTTAGGCATTTTTTTGAAAAAATCATCAGCATGTTTCCATAAATAGTCAGACCAGATCCATGCACGGGAACCTTGTTGCTCTACCTGCCCTACTAAAAAATTAAAATCATGCCACCAGAGATCGTGTTGTCGTATTACCACATAATTGAGATATCTTTGGTCGTAAGCATTCTCTTCGTCCATGCCCAGATGAAAAAAACGAGGTTTTTCAAAAATATCAGCTACTTCTTTGATCAGCTCACTGCAAACCTCATAATATTTTTGCGTAGAGACCATTCTTGAATATTCTCCTAACCAAACATCATGACCTGCTGAAAAGTTCAGTTTGGGAATTGGCTCCAGGCCCATTTTGCGCAGCCGCACCAATTCCTTTTTTAGCCGTGTTACAGACCATGCATTGTTTACGGCAATTTCAGGATGGCTTTCATATGCAACCCCATCGCCCAAATCTATCACTACCATGTTCATACCGGCTTTGGCCATGGTTTCTGTGGCATCATTCCATAAAGATTCACTCAATTGCAGATAAGGTCGATACCCTCTGTATGGACTTGGGGAACTGTACTCCACCCAAAAATTATAACTTAAATGCAGCAGGCATCCCCATATTTTGCTGTTCACCGAAGGTTTGAAGGTGATTCCGGCTGGTTGCGATAATAAGACCCCTGGAATTGCACTCAGCAATCCCGCTGCCGATATATTTTTGATAAAGTTTCTTCTATTAGTCATATTTGATTTAGCCTGTGACTGGTATGATCACCGTAATCCTGTCATACTCCTGATACACCAGGTAGCAGTGTTTGACCGGCATGATGAGCCATCTTAAATATAAATTTTTCTTTCCAGAAAACAAACTTAACCGTTAATCATAATGTCTATCAGCTCTTTGATAGTAGGTAGAGGTTGTCATTTAAATCTTTCCTCATAAGCACTATCCTTTAGAAATTTGCGGTAGTCTTTGATGTGCAGTATATCGGCTATTGCCTTTTTCTTATCGGTTGATTTCTTGTAGTAAGCTTCAGTTATTTTGTAACCCATCCAGTAGCCCAGATCAGGCGGATATCCGTTTTTAGGTTTATAGCTATAGATCCAATCGTGATTGTTGTCTTTGTCATACATGATGGTCTTAAACTCCGTCCACAGTTTTTTTTCATTGGTATTGCCATAAGCATATGTTTTGGCGTTAGGGCCTCCACCGGAGATCAGTTCAGCTATGAAGTCGGCGCTTCCCTCGGCAATGCATGCTGATAAAAGATTGGTTTCACTTTCCTGTATGTCTTGTTGCTGGTAGTGGATTAATTCATGTGCTACCGTGTAAGGAACATTATTGGGTTCATTCATTTCTGCACCGATAACCAGTCCGTTTTTATGCGAATGCCCGCCAGAATTAAACCTGCCAATTACAAAATATACGGGTGGGAAAACTGCATCAGGATATAAATATTTTAATGCCATATAAGTAGAAATGCATTGTTTTTTATGGTTTAAAAATTGCAAACTGCTTTCCCTCTTCTCCAAATACTTAGTCTTATTGCGACTAACCCTATTGCGCAATGAATCTGCATTTATGATGCGGCTTTTCATAAAAGCAGCTATTCCGGGTGAACCTTTACTGATGTAAAAGTCATTGAAAGGATTTCCTTTGTAGCCAGCTTGAAGGCTGTCAAAGGCTATCCAGAAATTCGGAATATCCTTTGTTACAAATTCTGCTTTAAGCGGATCTGAAACGCTTTGGGCTACAGAAACATAGGGAAGAATTGAAAAATAAAGGACAACAAGCCAGGTTTTGTTCATTGCAAAAAATATATATTTTTTAAATAGACTACAAGAGACCAGCAAATGTTACAAGCCTCAGTATCGGCAAATAGCACAATTTGTCATCCAGAACGAAGTGAAGGATGCGATAAATGTTCAAGATAATGGTGAAGGTGGTAAGTGTTTCAAAAAAAATCAATAATATTGGAAAGCTATCTGGAAAAAATCAATACTATTCACCAAAACATAGAATCATGAGAAAAATAATTTCATTTATGCACCTCTCTCTTGACGGATTTGTGGCAGGACCAAATGGAGAAATGGACTGGATTTCAGTTGATGAGGAAATTTTTGATCATGTCGGCAAACGGATCAGCGAAGGAGATACCGCATTATACGGACGGGTAACCTATCAGATGATGGAAAGTTACTGGCCTACGGCAGCAGACAAGCCAACAGCAAGCAGGCATGACATTGAACATTCAAAGTGGTATAAAAATGTGCACAAGGTTGTTTTATCAACAACAATGAAAGACGCCGGTTTAACCAATACAGAAATTATAACCGGCAGCATCACTGACAAAATAAATGAAATAAAACAGCAGGACGGTGAAGATATTTTGCTTTTTGGTAGCCCCAGGGCAACACATTCACTTATTCGACTGAACCTAATTGATGGCTACTGGCTATTCGTTAATCCAGTTATTCTTGGACAAGGCATTCCATTGTTTGCAGAAATCAAAGACAAAATCAAATTAAAATTATTGACTACCACTCAATTTACTTGTGGCGTAACTGAACTGAGCTACATCGTAGACAAACCATAACATTAATGCGGGGTTATTTGAGTATTTACGGTAATTTAACGTAGGTTTAATAACAGGGCTTTAACTTTGCCGTATAACAAAAACATTACGAATGAAAGTAAATCCTGTTTTAATTGCTTTTGTGGTAATCGCATTATTAGCACCCATAGCTTCTTTGTTTAGAAATAGCCAGATAGAAAGCCGGCCTTCAGAAGAAGAGATGCTTTGGATCTGAGGGGTAAAAGTGCGGTTATAGCAACACACTTAACCCGGCTTAAAATAGATGCTAAAAGCGGTACCTTGATCCAATTCACTTTCAACGGTAACTTTTCCACCCATGGCCTCTATCTGGTTCCTGGTAATAAATAAACCGATACCCCGGGCATCCTTATTGTTATGAAAGGTTTTATACATCCCAAATATTTTATCCCTGTTTAGTTTCAGGTCAATGCCAATCCCATTGTCTTCAATGGTAAGTACAATGAGGTTGTTTTCCAACGCTGAAGATAACCGTATCACCGGTTTGCGCTCTTTAGAATGATATTTGATGGAGTTGGTTAAAAAATTAAGCAGAATGCTGTCCAGGTATGCGGGGATAGCGCTAATATTGATGTCGTCTTCTACTTCGTTGATGCAGTTTATCCCTGCTGCTTTCAGTAAGGCTTCGACATTGCCGATGGCACCATCAATGGCACTGCGCAGATTAACGACAACTAAATTTTGATGAATGACGCTATTCACTGCAACAACTTCATTAAGGTGGCCAATGGTTTCCTGCAGGTTAGTGGCTGCATGGCGAAACATTTTGAATAACTCCTGCCTGCCATTTTCGTCTGTATCGGTTTCTATAAAATTGAGCAGCATGCTGAGGTTGCCCGAGTGGGAGCGGAGGTTATGGGAAACAATATGTGCAAAATTAAGCAGGCGTCTGTTCTGATCGTTTGTTACATCCAGCACTGTTTTTATCTCGTCTTCTGCAGCTTTAACTTTGCTGATATCTGTAATTTGTGAAATGAAATGCAAAGGCTTCCCTTTGTTGTTTCTGATTACAGATACGGCAAGAATAACCCAAACCAAATGGCCACTTTTATGGAAATAACGTTTTTCCATCTGGTACGATTCTCTTTTGCCCCCGATGAGTTCGCTTAGCAGAATGAGGTCTTTGTTGAGGTCTTCCGGATAGGTTACATCCTGGAAGGTAAGCTTCATCAGCTCTGTTGAACTATAGCCCAGCATGTCGGAAAGACTCTTGTTGATCCTCAGCCATTTGCCTGTTGTACTGATAATTGCCATGCCTATGGCCGCGTGCTCAAAGGCGCGCCTAAACCTTTCTTCGCTTATCCTTAACTTTTCGTCAAGGTGTTCGCGTTTCCTGCCGTTTCCTAACGTATCCATAAATTGTGCTATCCCTATGTATTGTTTACTGGCGTAATCAATATGTTACATAAGATACGAATATAAACTTGGTTTTTCTTTTTTAACTGAATTTATCTTTCATGCCCAACAGGCCCAGTAATCCGCCGGTATGCAGCGCTACTATTTTAGCATTGGGTTTAAAATAATGGTTTTGCAGCAGGTCGGCCAGTGCATAAAACATTTTTGCGGTATAAACAGGGTCTATCATCAGGCCAGTATGGGCAACAAACTGTTTTATGAATTCAATTAAAACAGGAGTGGTTTTTGCATAACCGCCAAAATGGTATTCGGTATGCAATGTCAGCTGATCATTATTGCCGGTATACTTTAGAATTTCATCTGCAATAAAATCTCCACCTTTTAGCACAGGTATTACATGGAGTTTTGTTTTTAGCTGATGCGTTTGTATGCCTTTTAGCAGGCCTGCAGCGGTTGTTCCGGTTCCGGCAGCACAAAATAAGTGATCGATATCTGCAGGCAGTTCTGCAATGATTTCTGCGCAGCCTTTAACCGCATGTGCACCTGCTCCGCCTTCGTCCACAAAAAAAGCATCCTGGTTTTGGCCAAAATGCTGATCAAATAATAAGGTTTTGTTTTTATAGCTCAGCCGGTCGGTAAATATCAGCTGCATTCCATACAACCTGCACAGCAGGAGCATTTCGTTTTCTGCCGGTTCTCCGCGTACGAAAGCTGTACTTTTTAAGCCTGTTCTGGAGCAGGCTGCTGCTGCGGCTACTAAATGATTGGAATATGTACCTCCGAAAGTAACCAGATGTGTTTTCTGATTTTGGTTTGCTTCTGCTAAAATGTATTTCAGCTTACGCCATTTGTTCCCTGATATAAAAGGATCAATCAGATCGTCCCTTTTTACCATCACCTGGTGTCCGGAAAAGAAATTTAAGGATTGTAACGGGCTGTGTATAGCTACAAACAATACTTTACTGGATTATTGTTTGAAATAAATCTTTTTAAGCAGGTATGGGAAGAAGTTAAGTATGATCTTAACGTTTTGAGTAAAGTTTTTCATAAGCGTATATTTTTTTGTTTTTCATTTCTTATAAAGCCATTCTACTTAGCTTTATAACCATTTTTTAAAAGGTATGCGCGTAGGGTTCACAAAAAGCAGACCAATTTCTTTTTTAAATATGTAATTGTTAAAGATTAGTTTTGCAACAGGGAATCTGCAAAAGCCAGAAGGCAGCAGTAAGCTCCATTACCTAATAATAAACAAGAGAGAACAGATGGAAAACAGTTATACCGGGCCAGAATTAGAGGAGCAGGATTTATATGAACATTTTAACATTGTTGTTGATAAAGGACAGTCTTTACTGCGTATAGATAAGTTTTTGATGCACCGTATGGAAAATGCATCACGAAATCGTATACAAAATGCCATTGATGCAGGAAATGTGCTGGTAAATCAAAAAACGGTTAAGCCTAGTTATAAGGTTAAACCTGCCGACGAGATTTCTATTGTGTTCCCTCATCCGCCACGTGATACAGAAGTTTATCCGGAAGATATCCCTTTGGATATTGTGTACGAAGACAATGACCTGCTGGTGGTAAACAAACCCGCTGGTATGGTAGTACACCCGGGATTTAACAATTATACAGGTACGCTGGTGAATGCGCTTGCTTTTCACTTTGATCAGTTGCCGCAGTTGCCGGGCAATGAAGGGCGTCCGGGTTTGGTGCACCGTATTGATAAGGATACATCCGGGCTGTTGCTGATCAGTAAGAATGAAATTACGATGACGAAACTGGCCAGGCAGTTTTTTGACCATACCATTACCCGTAAGTACGTGGCATTGGCCTGGGGTGATATTGAGCAGGATGGTACAGTTACGGGCTTTATTGGCCGCAGTGCGAAGAACAGGATTGTGATGGATGTATATGATGATGAAGAAAAAGGTAAATGGTCTGTAACACATTATAGCGTGTTGGAACGTTTAGGTTATGTAACCTTAATCAGCTGCCAGCTGGAAACTGGCCGTACACATCAAATCAGAGCACATATGCAACACATTGGCCACCCTTTATTTAACGATGCCAACTATGGCGGTGATAAAATTTTAAAAGGTACTACTTTTAATAAGTACAAACAGTTTGTTCAAAATTGCTTTCAATTGTTGCCACGTCAGGCACTGCATGCGCAAACTTTAGGGTTTATTCATCCGACCACTAAAAAGTATATGGAATTTGAAGCACCTTTGCCCTCGGATTTCGATTCGGCATTGACTAAGTGGAGAAATTACATCGTACAATCAAATTAATACAGCGGGCAATCAGATGCAGGAATATATTTTACATAATGATGAGTTTGTAGCCATCAGCCAGCCCATCCTTACGGCGAATAACCGGGGCTTTAAATATGGTGATGGCCTCTTCGAGACGATGCGCATGTGTAACGGTAAACTGCAATTTGCCGCGCAGCATGCGGATCGGCTACATGCCGGAATGAAGGCCCTGAAAATAGATGGGAGTACTTTGCTGGATGAATATTTTTTAAAACAGAAAACCGCAGAGCTTTGTAAAAAAAATAAACTGAAAGAGAATGTACGCTTCAGGTTATCGGTTTTTCGTGCTGGTGATGGATTGTATACCCCTAATAGCAATAAATCGGGCTATTTGCTGGAAGCTACGCCTTTGACAGATGACCACTACGAACTGAATAAGCGGGGACTGATCATTGATGTATATGATGAAATTACCAAACCTGTAAATAAGCTTTCTAATTATAAAACCAGCAATGCTTTGCTATATGTAATGGCCGGATTGTACAAAAAACAGAACGGCCTGGATGATGCGTTGCTATTAAATCAAAGTGGTTTTTTGTGTGAGAGCATCAGTTCAAATGTTTTTGTGGTATATGACAAAAAGGTATATACACCAGCATTGTCTGAAGGTTGTGTGGCTGGGGTGATGCGTGGTGTGGTAATGAATATGGCCAGGCTAAACGATATTGATGTGATTGAAGCCCAGATTAGCCCCGAGATTTTAAAAGCCGCGGAAGAGGTATTTGTGACCAATGCCATCAACGGGATCAGTTGGGTAATGGGCTATGGCCGCAAAAGGTATTTTAATGAAATGACAAAGCAATTAAGTGTTAAACTGAATGCGTTGTAATTTAACGTGGCCCTGTTGCAATTTGTATTATATTTAGCCTTATGAAGATTGCCGTATTTAGTACCTGCCAATATGATGAAGAATTTTTAAGCCGTTTCAATACCGGGCATGAATTGTCTTTTTTTACGGTTCCGCTAACCGGGGATACGGCCAGACTGGCCGATGGGTTTGATGCCATCTGCGTTTTTGTTAATGACAGCATCAATGCTGCTGTTTTGAATCATTTGCATGAAAATGGATTGAAGTTAATTGTTTTGCGTTGCGCAGGCTTTAACAATGTGGATATGGCCACTGCAACCCGTTTAGGTATTCCGGTACTCAGGGTGCCTGCTTATTCGCCAGAGGCGGTTGCTGAACATGCGATGGCCCTGATTTTAACGCTAAACAGGAAAACCCATAAAGCTTACAACCGCGTGCGGGAAGGTAATTTTTCTTTAGAGCGGCTAATGGGATTTAATCTTCATGGACGTAAAATTGCTGTAATCGGTACGGGGAATATCGGCGCTGCTTTTTGCAGAATTTTAACCGGATTTGGCTGCCGGATCAGTGCACATGACCTTTATCCATCAGCAGCGCTGAAAGAAACCGGTGTACACTATGGCAGCCTGGAAGATACGCTGGCTGATGCTGACGTAGTTGCGTTGCATTGCCCTTTAACGGAACAGACCAATCATTTGATCAATGCCGAAAGCCTTAAATTGTTTAAGCAGGGGGCTATGCTGATCAACACCAGCAGGGGTGGCCTGATTGACACCAAAGCGGTTATTGAGGCTTTAAAAACCGGACAGCTGGGTGCACTTGGCCTTGATGTGTATGAACAGGAGGGAAAGCTCTTTTTCCACGATCGTTCGGAAGATGTGATACAGGATGATTTGATTACCAGGCTCATTTCTTTTCCCAATGTACTGATCACTTCACACCAGGGCTTTTTTACCAAAGAGGCCATGGAGGAAATTGCCCGGACTACTTTTGGAAACCTGGATGCTTTTGCCAAAGGAGAAGCGCTTATCAATCGTGTAAAGTAATTTACAGGCGCATCCCTCTTAAAAATTCATCAACCTGCATCCGTTTTTTGCCTTCATACTGCAGATAGGTCAGTTTAATGAAGCCATCCTTTGCAGCAAACTTGAGAAAGGTTTTCCCATCTGAGAGGAAGGCCCCGGCTGCCAGCCCTGTTTCTTTTTCTTCGAGTTCTGCTTTAAAAACTTTAAGGGTTTTATCGTTCAGTTTGGTAAAAGCGGTAGGGTATGGGCTTAAGCCGCGGATCAGGTTATAAATGTTTTTTGCAGGCTGATTCCAGTCGATCAAACAATGTTCCTTAAATATCTTAGGTGCATGTTTTAATTCCAGTTGTCCGGCATTTGGCTGTGGCTGTTCGGTGTAGCTGCCTGTTTCAATCGCTTTTACGGTTTTGACCAGCAGGCCGGCACCTACATTCATCAGTTTGTCGTGTAAATCTCCGGCGGTATCCGTAGCTGTAATGTCTACTTTTTCGGAAAAGATCACATCTCCGGTATCAATCTCCTGTTTCAGGAAAAAGGTAGTTACGCCACTCTCATTTTCGCCATTAATGATGGCGTGGTTAATAGGGGCGGCACCCCGGTATTGGGGCAATAATGAAGCATGCAGGTTGATGGTTCCTTTTGGGGGCATATTCCATACCACTTCGGGTAACATCCTGAAGGCAACCACCACTTGTAAGTCGGCATTTAATGCTTTTAGCGCTGCTATAAACAAAGGGTCTTTGAGCTTTAGGGGCTGCAATACTTTTAAGCCATTGGCAACAGCGTATTGTTTTACTGCACTTTCCTGTAGTTTTTGTCCGCGTCCGGCAGGTTTGTCTGCAGCAGTTACTACGCCTACTACCTCGAAACCTGCTTGTACAAGTGCATTTAATGCAGCAACAGCAAAATCGGGGGTACCCATAAAAACTAATCTCATTGTCCTTTGTTTTAGGTAACAAAATAACTAAAAATTTAACGCATATTTTAGACAAACCGTATGACAGGCACCCTTGAGGAAATTAAAGAAAGTGGTTTGGTTTACTTAACAGATAGCCAGCCAGGGATATACAGAAAGGGGAAGCCCGGAAAATTTTATTATGTTGACAGCAACGGGAACCGGATTACGGATGCCGGTAAACTCGACAGGATCAAAGCGCTTGTTTTGCCGCCGGCCTGGACGAATGTATGGATTGCGCCAAAGAAAAATGCGCATTTACAGGCTACTGGTATTGATGTTGCTGGCCGAAAGCAATATAGATACCATACTGACTGGACTTCCCGGAGGTCGGACAGTAAGTATTTTAGGTTACTGGAGTTTGGGAAAGTATTGCCCGTTGCCCGTAAAAGGATTGCTAAAGACTTAAGAAGGAAGGAGCTGGATGAACAGAAAGTGCTGGCCATTTGTTTACAGGTAATGCAAAAAACACTGATCCGAGTAGGCAATGAAGCTTATAAACAATTGTATGGAAGCTACGGATTGAGTACGCTAAAGGATAAGCATGTGCAAATTAATGGCCATGCCATGAAACTTAGTTTTGTTGGAAAAAAAGGGGTAAAGCAGGAAGTACTGCTGAATGATAAAACACTCAGCAGGCTGGTAAAAAAATGCAGAGACATTCCTGGACAGGATCTTTTTCAATATTATACCAATGGCAATGAACATAAACCTGTTGATTCTGGCAGGATTAACAATTACATTAAGGAGATTACAGACAGTGATTTTACCGCTAAAGATTTTCGCACCTGGGGCGGCACGCTGGAGGCGCTAAGGCAACTGGCGAGATGCAATAGTCTAGTTGATGAAAAGCCTAAAAAGAAAGTGATTGTTGAAGTGCTGGATTGTGTAGCCGGAAAGCTGGGTAATACGCGTGCGGTGTGTAAAAGTTCGTATGTATACCCCTTGCTGTTGCAGGCCTTTGAAGATGGCCAGCTGGGAAAATACCTGAATATGATCCATATAGATCAGCCAAATACGATTAAAGTATTAGAAAATGACGAGAAAGTGCTGATGAAATTTTTAAAAGCAGCCCAAAAGAATAAACTGTAGTTTATTCTTTTGGTGCTTTTTTTATGGGATGTACCGGCTGTTCGCTTTCTTCCCTTTTTTTAGCCGGGTTTTTAAAGTGTGCGTTATCCCGGTTATAGTCTTTGTCTTCCGGTTTTTTTACGGCTTTATCGCCGGCAGGAACTTTGTCTTTTGGAATTTCTTCCTGGTAATTGCTGCCCGGACTTTCGTTTTTCTTTTTAGCTGCGTTGTTCATAGTTGTTGTTTTAATAGTAAAGCGGTCGTCAGGGTAGAGCCGTCATCTCTCACTTTGTTCGAGATGACGATCGTATAAGCTTTTTCTTTGTCTTCCTATGGATACAACAAATATTTTTTACGCATTGTTTTGTATTTACTCAGCCCTGGTTCCCAACTGGCCCGGATCTCTTTTTCTGATTTGCCCGCAATGATCTGTTGTCTGAAATCTGCAACGCCAATCAATTTTTCGATCGTACCCATCTGTTTGCTCAGTTTGGAGTTGAAAAAATCGGCCTTATTAGGTGAATTTTTATAGAGTTCTATCATCCAGCCCAGGTTGATCTGTTTGGTTTTCCTGAAGTTATTGGTGTCATAGTTTCTCAGGTCCAGGCCATAACAAACCTGGTTCATGAACAAAGGACTTTCTGACATCCCCTTGATGCTTATTGGTGTAAAGGAAAAACTGTACTTACCTTTTAATGCCGGTGCACCTACTATGGTGAATGGAAACTGGGTTCCACGACCATAGTTTAAATAAGTACCCTCAAATAGACAGGTAGTTGGATACAGTAAAATTGACTGGGCTGTGTTGAGGTTTGGCGACGGGCTTACCGGTAATTCATACGGCGTGTCATGCGTATAATTGGCCACTTTGATGATCTTGATATTGCATTTCAGTTTGTTGTCCAGCCAGTTTTCGCCATTTAACATCTGGGCATATTCGCCAACTGTTAATCCATGTACCGCCGGGATTGGTTTTAAACCAATGCCTGATTTAAATTTCGGGTCCAGTATCGGGCCATCTATGTAAAACCCATTTGGGTTAGGTCTGTCCAGGATCAGAACTTCTTTGTTATTGGCTGCGCAGGCCTCCATTACGTGTTGTAAAGTGTTGATATAGGTGTAAAAACGCACGCCTACGTCTTGAATATCAAATACCATAACATCTATTTTTGCAAGAGATTCTTTAGAGGGGATAGCGTTTTTTCCATATAAGGAAATAACCTTGATCCCGGTTTTTTGGTCAATCTCATCATCTACATGGGTACCATTGCTGGCATTGCCTCTAAATCCATGTTCAGGCCCAAATATATTTACAATGTTTACACCAAGCTTTAGCAGGCTGTCAACTGTGGTTGCTTTGCCAATAATTGAAGTGGGGTTTACCACCATGCCTACCCGTTTACCTTTTAAATAGGGAACGTACAGATGCGTTTGTTCTGCTCCGGTAAGGAGTTTTCCTTTCCCAGGATTAAAAGCTACTGAGGTTGAGGGGCCACATGCCTGAAGTATGAATGAAATCAGGACGATGTTAAGGATGCTTGCTATGGATCGTGTCATTTAAGAACCTTTTTTATTTTATATACTTTAAATCGAAATCAAATAACCATTTTTGCTAAGTTACAATTTATTGCAAAAGATTGAATACAGAATATTTTATAGCAGGGCGGATAGCCATCAAATCGGAGCGTACTTTTTCTAAACTGATTGTTCGCATTGCCATAGCGGGGGTAATGCTCAGTCTGGCTGTGATGATGCTTTCTGTAGCCATTATAAAAGGTTTCAAAACTGAAATACAGGAAAAAGTAAGGGGTTATATTGGTGATGTAAGGGTTTTCAAGTATGATTTAAACAATTCGTTTGAGCTTTCTCCTTTTGTTCCGGCAAAGGAAACCTTAACCCAGTTGAAAAATAATCCGGAGGTGGAGTTTTATCAGCCCTATGCTACTAAGCCAGCTATTATATCAGCCAATAATGAGGTGGAGGGTATTAATTTTAAGGGAATTGACAAAACATTTAACTGGGATTACATCCGCAAGCATCTGGTTAGTGGCGCTGTAATTGATTTTACGGATAGTGTAAAGGCCAGTAAACAGATCCTGATCTCCCAGTTTACGGCAAATCGTTTAAAACTGAAGGTTAGTGACGATTTTATCATGTATTTTGTACAAAACCCTCCGCGCAAACGTCCCTTTAAGATCGTAGGAATCTATGATATCGGTGTGGAAGAGATTGATAAGAATTTTGTAATTGGTGATTTAAACATCATACGCCGGTTAAACAACTGGAAGCCTGAAGAAATAGGTGGGTTGGAGATCAGAATTAAAGATTTCTCTAAGTTGAAAGAGGTATCGGGCCATATTTATGAAAACATGGAACTGAAGCTGAAATCGGAATCAGTTTCTGAATATTTCCCGGCAATTTTTACCTGGCTGTCTTTACTGGATGTCAATACCAAGGTGTTGCTGGTATTAATGATGGTAGTTGGTGTGATCAATATGGTTACTGCTCTGCTGATCATGATATTGGAACGTACCAATATGATTGGCATTATGAAGGCTTTTGGCATGACAGATTACAGTGTAATGAAAATATTTTTGTACAATGCCATGTACCTGGTTGGCTTGGGTTTATTGTTGGGTAATTTGCTGGGTTTAGGCCTGGGCTTTTTGCAAAAATATACGCACATCTACAAACTGGACCAGTCTTCTTATTACCTGTCTTATGTACCGATAGAACTTCATTTTATGGATGTGCTGATCCTGAACCTGGCTACCATGGTGATTTGTGTTATTGTGCTGATCCTTCCTTCTATGCTGGTGAGCAGGATCAGTCCTTTAAAGGCCATCAGGTTTAAATGATCTGGTTTTTACTACAGACTGAAAATATGATGCAGTACCTTTCTGTACAATTCATCGGGCAGAAAAGGTTTGATCACCATATCATCAATGCCGGCTTCCTTTACTCTTAGTGCTATTTCATCAGGAAGATTGGCGGTAAGGGCAACTATAGGTATCTTAATTCCGTTTTCACGCATTTTTGCGGCAGCTATGTAACCATCCATTACCGGCATGTGTAAATCCATTAAAATAAGCCGGTGTTTGTTAACATCCAGTTTCTCTAGTGCTTCCTGTCCGTTTAGTGCAACATCAATTGTTGCTCCCCAGCGCTCCAGGTATTTTTGGGCTACCAGAACATTCATCAGGTTGTCTTCTACCAGTAAAATGGGGATGCCTGTAAGTGGTTTATCATTTTCATTTGGCAATTGTTCTGGATCCAGATGTTTCAGTTTTTTGGTGCTTTTCTCAAAAGTTTGTATAAAATAGAACGTAGAGCCCCTGCCTTCATCGCTAATCAGGCTTAAGGATGAATTTTGCAGTTCCAGGATCCTTTTGCAGATGGAAAGTCCCAGTCCTGTACCACCGAAACCTCTGGATGTGGAAGAATCGCCCTGGGTAAAACGATCGAAAATAACCTTCTGTTTGTCTTTTGAAATGCCGATGCCGGTATCTTTAACCTGGATATTTAAGGTGATGCTGCTTTCTGTTTGTGCGGCAACAATTAGCCTCACCTCTACAGAGCCCTTATTTGTAAATTTTATGGCATTATGTACCAGGTTGGTGATCACCTGGGAGCTGCGTGTGGGATCGCCCATTAATTTGTTTTTTAAAATGGGATCAACGTGCAATGTCAATTCTATGCCTTTATCATTTGCCGAACTTTGGAGCCCTGAAACAATATTTCCGGCGATGGCCGAAATGTCCATCTCAATATGTTCAAAAGAGACTTTACCTGCTTCAATTTTATTGTAATCCAATATGTCGTTTACGATGGAAAGCAGGTTGTTGGCCGAAAAAAGCATGACATCAAGCTGTTCTTTCTGATCCGCTCTTGGCGCATTCTTTAACAGTAGATGGCTCATCCCGATCACTGCATTTAACGGTGTCCTGATCTCATGGCTCATGGTGCTCAGGAATTCACTTTTGGCTTTTAAGCCCTGCTCGGCTTCGGCTCTGGCTGTTTTCTGTTCAAAAGATACCCGGTGTGACAGTATTAAGGATTGAAGGAAAAAGAAACTGATGTAGAAGAGGAAGGAGACCAGCTGAAACGGTGGGATGAACGTCCAGTAGTGGAGTAATGAAATGGCAAAAACGGGCATTAATGCAAAGGCACTCATTAATGTATAAATGGCACCCGGTCGCTTTCTCCTGTAAGCCAGTGTATATACATAAGGTACGTACACGAGGCAAAATATCATAACAATTAAAAAGGGGTTGATCAACTGGGTGAAATACACCGGGGTTAAACAGATCACAGCCAGAGAAAAACCAAAACAAATTACCGAGATGGTGCCTACAATGATGACATTGATTTCATTTGGATATAAGTAACGCGTATATAAGGCAAACAAGCCAATTCCTGAAAATAAGCTTAAATACTCCAGCCGGACGGTAAGATACCAGTTAAGATTGGGTATTATGGTATGCAGTACATAATTGTCTATTCCAATAACCCGGTAGCTGTAAACAATGGAGTATAAGGCGAATAATAAAATTGCTTTATCCCTGTTCCCCATCAGGTAAAGGCCCAGGAAGAAAAGCCCACCCATGATCAGACAGCCGGTTAGCAGCAGGTCAATGGCTTCTGCCTGTTTATTTTTTAAGATGACAGTTGCTTTATTTCCGATAAATAAAGGCTTTTTTATTCCGCCTTTGCTATGGCTGAAATTCGCTATCTGCAGCAAAATGTGCAGTGTATCTGTATGATGGGGGATTTCCAGGATTTTGGTTTCCCAGTAGGGTGTAAAGTCTTTTGCGGTTTTAGCTACCCTGCCGTTAACTGCTATTTCCTGGTTATTGATAAAGAGGCGATAGGCAGAATAAGTTTCTGGCATGGCAAGCCGAAGGGGAGCCGCATTTTTCGGTAACAGTACAGTTAACTGATAGGTAGCGTAGCCAAATGTGGGATAGTTTTTTTTCTCAGTTTCGTCGGTCCACCGAAAAGGGAAGTTAACCAGTTCTCCTATACCCGGACTGCGGTCTCCAGGGCCAATAAGCTGTTGCCAATAAAAGATCCATTCGCCGTTGAGCGCAATTTTGTCATCCAGTGATTGCTCACGAAGATCCATTATGCCACCTCTTGCAGCCGGAGCAGGTGCATCAGTTATTGCAAAACCATAATTTGTCCAGCAGCAAAGCAAAAGCAACGTGCTATAAAAATACTTCCTTACCCTCATTAAGAATTATTATCACGATTAATTAAAAATGTAGTGTTTTTAATTTGCGCGCAAAGATATGGTAATTAAAAAGTTAAAAACCAAGGAAATTTACAAAATTCATCTGACATTCGTCAGGAAATCTCTTTTTAGTAGCGTAATGTGGGTAAAATCAGGCAGCAGAGGTTTATATCAGTTATTTACGTAAATTTGCCAGCTCATTACGTTAATAAAGATTAAAGTGTCGTTAGATAAATTAAAACTCAGTAAGCCGCTGGTAGCAGCAATGAATGATGCAGGATATATCTCTGCAAAGGAAATTCAGGCAAAAACGATGTCCAGAATTATTGGTGGACAGGATATCATTGCCATTGGCCCGGAAGGTTGCGGTAAAACTACTACTTACGTGCTGGGTGTTTTAATGAAGCTAAAGTACAGTACTGATGAAGCTCCAAAAGTGCTGATCCTGGTGCCTGATGGCGAGCGCGTGGAGGCTGTGATTGCTGAGTTTATGCTGCTGAGCAAAAACAGGAACCTGCGGATCATTGGTTTATATGGTACGGGTGGTATGGAAGAGGAGATCAATACGCTTTTAGATGGTATTGACATTGTTGTGGCGACGCCAACAAGGGCCCGCGCAGTTTACCTTAAACTGGGATTAAACTTAAACAGACTTGAGATTTTTATTGTAGATGATGCTGAAGCGATCGTAAAGCAGGGCATGCAATTGCCTGTTGCGGAACTGGCCAGAAGTGCGGGTAAAGTACAACATCTTATATTTACTACAGTGGTTCATGATAAACTGAACCTGATGATTGATCAGTTTATGAATTTTCCTGTGACAATTGAAGTGGAAGAATTGGGGGAAAGTAAAGCAGAAACGCATGAGCTTTTGCTGTACCAGGTGCCGAACTTCAAAACAAAAGTTAATCTGTTGAACTATCTGCTAAGAGATGACGAGGTGTTTGATAAAGTAGTGGTATTTGTGAATACACGCTTAACTGCTCAAAAATTATCCAAGAACCTGCATACTGCCAGGCCAGGTGCCGTATCAGTATTGAATCCTTTGTTTTTTGATGAGGAAGGTTTTGATCATATCGATGATTTTAAAGATACCCCGGATGCACGTGTTTTAATTGTGGCTAATGAAGGTTTTTCTGGCTTCGACCTTTCCGGCATTAATTTCATGTTCCATTTTGAGGTTCCGGAAGAGAAGGAAACGTTCCTGAGCAGAGTGGTGAAAGATGGGGAAGAAGAGGTGATAGCCATTACCTTTGCGACCGACCTGGAACTTGCTGAAGTACGAAAAATTGAACATTCGATGGGTAAAAAGATCGATGTGGTGGATTTGCCTGCAGATTTGGTGATTGATAGATCTGTTAAAGCTGCTGCGGTTAAAGTTAAAAAAGAAGAGCTGAATGCTCCTAAGGGTGGTGGTGCTTTCCATGAAAAGAAAGAAAGCAATTCAAAAACCCATAATTATGGGATAGGGCAGAAGGCAAAGATGACGATGAAGAAGAAGCACGGTTAAACCTTCTTTGCTTCGTTCCAGTATACGTCCATTTCGGCCAGCGTCATATCCTGTAAAGCTTTGCCATTTTCTTTGGCCTTGCTTTCCAGGTACTGGAAACGCTTGATGAATTTCTTATTGGTTTTTTCCAGGGCATTTTCAGGGTTGATATTGATGAAACGCGCATAGTTGATCAAAGAGAAAAGCAGGTCTCCAAATTCTCCCTCTGCTTTTTCCACATCAATAGCCGTATTGTCTGCCACATTAAACTCTGCTTTAAATTCCTGCATTTCTTCTTCTACTTTTTCCCAAACCTGGGATTTATCTTCCCAGTCGAAGCCAACACCACGTGCTTTTTCCTGGATGCGGCTGGCTTTTACCAATGAGGGCAGGCCGGCAGGTACGCCTGCCAAAACCGATTTATTGCCTTCCTTGAGTTTTATCTTTTCCCAATTGCGTTTTACATCATGCTCATCCTGCACCTCCAGGTCACCGTAAATGTGTGGATGACGGTTAATGAGTTTATCGCATACGCCATTCAGCACGTCTACAATCGTGAAATCATTCGTTTCTGAGGCAATGCGTGCATAAAATACGAGGTGCATCATCACATCACCAAGCTCCTTTTTTACTTCCTCCAGATCGCCTTCGATAATGGCGTCAGACAATTCATAGGTTTCCTCAATGGTCAGGTGCCTTAAAGTTTCCATGGTTTGTTTCTTGTCCCATGGGCATTCCCTGCGTAGGGTGTCCAGCACTGTAAGTAATCTTTGAAAAGCTGATGATGAATCTGCTGCAGTTAGGGGGGCGATGTGATTAGGCATTGGGCAATATTAATTTACAATGTTAAAGGTAACCATCATTGTGGTTAAAAAAAGAACAACCAGGCCGGATAAGAATATAAAATCGGCAATTTTTTCCAAACGGTCGTTCACGCCCTTTTCTTTTCGCATAGAGAGGAAGGAAAGAATCGAACTCGTCATAAATAAAATAATGGCCAGGGCTGTGGTTTCATCAATCAGTGTACTGTCCTGCATTTTTGAAACCTTAACTGAAGTCAATACGATAAAGCACAGGCCCAGTAAAGTTGCCGAGGTATTCAGAATGTGGGGCGATTTGCTTTCTGCCATGATATATTATTCTTTTTCTTCCAGTTTGATCTTTTTGGTAATCCGGTAAACCCGTCTTTTCTTCTGTGGTTTCTCTTCTCCTCCCAGTAAAATCCCCCAGGGTTTCAACTGGTCAACTTTATCGAAAATAATTTTAAGCATAGCCAGGTAAGGAATACATAAAAACATACCTGATATGCCCCAGATCATTTCACCTACTACTATGCCGATAAAAGCGAACAAGGCGTTGATCTTTACTTTAGAGCCCACCACCAAAGGCATCAGTACATTGCCATCAAGGGCATGTATACTCACAAAAGCAATGACAACCAATAAAACCTTGGCTGCTCCTGCAGTCGCAAAAGTGATCAGTACACTGATCAGCAGTGCGGTAAATATACCCAGATAGGGCACGATATTGAAAATCCCGGAGATCAATCCAAGCAATACCGCGTACTTTACATTTAATATCCATAGCGTGAATATCATCAGGACGGTAACAATAAGCATCTGCAGGAAAAGGCCTGTAATGTACTTTTTAATGATGTATTGAATTTGTCTTACAATTTCACTCACTTTTTGCTGATGTTTTTCTTCAAAAACCGAGCTCAGAAAATTAAAAAGAATGCCCCGGTAGTTCAGGATGAAAAAGGTGAACAATAAAAGGAAGGACAAAAACAAAAGGGTAGAAGAAACCGTGAGCAAGGTTGCACCCAATACGGTGGCGCTGGTAGCTACAGCACTGCTGGCACTGTCTTTCAGGTAGTCAATCTGTTTTTGTGTATTTACCCCAAATGTTCTGGATATCCATTGCTGAACATCATGAAATGAGGTTTCGGCCTGGTGTTTCAGCAATGGCCAGTCCTTCCATAAGTCGGTTAACTGGTTGGCCAGAAAGTATAATATCGAAGAGATCACCCCAATCATCAACACTACCGATATAATGGAGGCAATGCTTCTTTTAAAGCGCCATTTCTGCTCCAGAAAATTGGCCATTGGTAATAGCAGTAAGGCTAGTAGAAATGAAGTGAGCAATGGTGCCAGAATGGTTTGCCCTAAAATGGCCAGGTAACCTGCGCAAATAATAGAAAACAGCACCATGGCCAGTTTGGTATAAAAGGGTAGAGATACTTGTGTCATGAGCAGCTGGATTAATTAAAGATGTAAATTACCAAAAAATTTAATTTTTATTGCCAATCGCTGGCTTCGTCAAGTATGGCGATGTCTTCTGTATTTAATTTTAATGAAGCGGCTTTAACCAGCTCATCCAGCTGTGTCAGGTCGGTTACGCTGGCAATAGGAGCAGTAACGGAGGGTTTTGCGATCAGCCATGCCAATGCTATGCTGGCCTGGTTTGCGTTGTACTGCTCCGAAACCTGGTCTAATGCCTTTAATATTTTAAACCCACGCTCATTCAGGTATTTTTTTATGCCCCCGCCACGCTGACTTTTATTCAGATCGGCTTCCGAACGATATTTTCCTGTTAAAAAACCGCTGGCCAGTGCATAATAGTTCATCATACCCAGCTGATGGTCAATTACTACCTGCTCCAGTTCTTTCTCATAAGCTTCGCGCTGGTATAAATTGTATTCGGGCTGCAGGGTTTGATACCTGGGCAGTTTTAATTTTTCAGCGGTTTCCAATGCTGCGGTAAGACGTGCTGCCGAAAAGTTGGATGCGCCTATCCAGCGTACTTTGCCTGCCCTGATCAGCTGATCATACACTTCAAGGGTGTCTTCTATTGGTGTTTCCGGATCATCATAATGGGATTGGTACAAGTCTATGTAATCGGTTTTTAGTCGTTTTAAAGATCCCTCTACGGATTTAATAAGGTGATCTTTAGCCAGGCTTTTTTTTGTTGAACCGGGAATAGATCCAACCTTTGTCGCAATGATCATCTGCTGACGGTTTTTTCTTTGCTCCATCCAGTTGCCTATAATGGTTTCAGATTCTCCGCCTTTATTTCCAGGTGCCCAGTGTGAATACGAATCGGCAGTATCTATAAAGTTAAAACCGGCATCAGTAAATCCGTCCAGTATTCCGAACGAGGTTTGTTCATCTATGGTCCATCCAAATACATTTCCGCCAAAGGTGATGGGATAAACCTCCAGATCTGACTGGCCTAATTGTCTTTTATTCATGAACTTGAATTTATTTGTTATCAGTTTAACAATTGAACTATCCTTTTGTTGCTCTTAGCATCTCTCTTTTTCCAGGGGCACCGGGTAACTTTTCCAGGATAAAACCGATAGCTTTCAGGGCGCGTTTCAGTTTGCCGGTAATGGCATAGGTTACAAAAACACCTCCTGGTTTTAAATAACTGCAGGCATGGGCAATGATTTCTTCTGTCCACATTTCAGGCTGATGTTGTACGGAAAAGGCATCGTAGTAGATCAGGTCAAACTGCAGGCTCGTTTCATACCGGTGCAGGTAAGTGTGTACAATTTTAAGCTGCTGATCAGGAAGAACGTTTACAGCTTGTTGCAGTGCCTTACCATAGTTGCTGATCATTCCGTTCCATATGGCTTCTGGTACGTAGTTATGGTAACCGGTCGATTCCAGTTCTTCTACTTGTAGCGGAAAAGCTTCCAGTGCCGTGTACTTCAGCAGAACCTGGTTTTCGGCGCAGTGGGCAGCGCTCAGCAAGAAGTTAAGTCCGGTGCCAAAACCCACTTCAAGTATACTGATTTCCTGTTCCGGAAAACTACTGATGGCATGCTTTAAGCCCGCATCTATAAATACGTGCTTGCTTTCCTGCAGGGCGCCATGTTTGGAATGGTAATGCTCGCCAATGCTTTCGTTATATAAGGTATTGGAACCGTCGGCAGTTAAGGTGATCTTGTTCATTAAGCAAACTTAGAGAAAATAGTTTTTAACTTTAGACCTTATTAATTAAGTGCCATGGATATTGAATCATTAAGAGACTATTGTCTGAGTTTAAAAGGAACGACAGAAGGCATGAAATGGGACCATCTGTGTTTCATGATCGGAGAAAAGATTTTTGTACTGGCCTCACTGGAAAACGGGCATTTGTGCATGAAGTGTGACCAGGAGGATTTTGATGGCTTAACCGCAAGGCCGGGAATTAAGCAGGCACCGCATTTTGCAAAGAGACAATGGGTAGTACTGGAAAATCTTAATGCCCTTCCATCTGCCGAACTGCAAAGCCGGATTACTGAATCCCGAAAGCTTGTTTTAAGTAAGTTGTCCAAAAAATTGCAGGCCGGGTTTATTTAAACTTGTATAAATCTACACCCTTCCAGGCAATGTATCCAAGCTTTGCACACTTGTTTGATACCAAACTGGTAATTGCTGCGGGTACATCATTTACAATCATCCAGCGGATGGTATAATTGCTGTTGTAACTCAGGTAAATCACCAGGTCTTCCATATCCTTAACATCCTGCAATTCCTTATCCAGGAATGCCTGCAAATCTGCAGCAAAACCTTCCAGCCTTTCATTCATCATTCGGGTAAGGGGTGCCTTGGGCCTTGCCTCAAAATCAATAATTGCCAATACAGTGATTGTGGTCATCAATTGTGTTTATGGTTTCAGATATGCAAGAACTTTGCCAAGAATGCTGACAGGTATGCTGCATTCCATCAATTAATTTTTTTATTGTTAAGGAATGAAATGTAATTGTAGAAATAGTATTTATATTATATTTATAGCAGCGTTACTTTTACAGCCATACCATCAAGATCAACCAAAATGATACAAAATAAAGGCTTAAAAAAAACATTAACTCCATTTATGCTTTGGGGGCTTGGTGTGGGGTATGTGATTTCAGGAATGTATTTTGGCTGGAACCTGGGGCTGGAAAAGGGTGGTACAGGAGGAATGGCCATTGCTACACTGGCGGTCATGCTGATGTACGTTACCTTTACTTTCAGTTATGCAGAACTTGCCTGTGCCATTCCAAAGGCTGGTGGGGTGTTTGATTATGCGAATAAGGCAATGGGGAGGAATATCGGTTTTATAGCAGGTATTGCCCAGATTGTTGAATTTATACTAGCCCCACCAGCCATTGCGTTTGCTATTGGCGCCTATTTTAATGCTTTTTTTCCGCAGGTTCCGATATTGACCAGCGCAATCACGGTTTACTTTATTTTTACGGCCTTAAATATTTACGGGATTAAAGCTGCGGCCTCTTTCGAAGTGATTATAACTGTACTGGCAGTAGCTGAGCTCTTGTTGTTTTCGGGCCTGGCCGCGCCTAAGTTTGAAATGGCAAACCTGACACACAATGCTTTTCCTAATGGTTGGGGCGGGGTATTTGCCGCCATACCTTTTGCCATCTGGTTTTTTCTCGGGATTGAGGGGATTGCCAATGTGGCCGAGGAGACCAAAAACCCACAGAAAGACATTGGTAAAGGTTTTGGCTGGGCCATATTTACACTAGCCATCCTTTGCATCATGATATTTGTTACTGCAACCGGGATTGCCGGCTGGGAAGCAATTGTGTATAAAAATGGCACAGGTGGCGAAACATCGGATTCTCCTTTACCCCTGGCACTGGCTAAAATCACCGGGAATAATCATGCCATGTATCATTTATTGATCACTGTAGGCTTATTTGGTTTGGTCGCTTCTTTTCACGGCCTGATCCTGGCCGCTGGCCGCTCTACTTATGAGATGGGGCGGGTACACAACATTCCTTCCTTTTTGGGGGAAATTTCTCCGCGCTTTCATACTCCTGCCAATGCATTGATCGGGAATATGGTAATTGGGATCCTGGCCCTGCTGTCGGGTAAAACTTCGGAGATCATTATTCTTTCTGTTTTTGGTGCATTAACACTATACATTATCGCCATGATATCGATTATGGTACTCAGAAAAAAACAACCAGAACTGCAACGCCCCTTCAGCGTCGCTTTTTACCCCGCTTTTCCAATTATTGCCTTAGTCATAGCCACTATATCTATCCTGGCTATGTTTATTTTTAACCCCCTATTGGGCTTTATTTATTTTTCCATTCTGGTGATCACCTTTTTACTGTACCGAATCTTTAAAAAAGCTGAACTATGACAACACAAGAGTTATTAGCGTATGTTAAACAACATCCATCTGGTAAGGTAAAGCTTGCGGTAACAGATATAGATGGGGTGTTAAGGGGTAAATATCTGGCTGCTGAAAAATTTGTTGCGCTTGTAGAGGGACGGCTGGGCTTTTGCGATGTAACTTTTGGCTGGGACATGGGCGATGTAGCCTACGATAATGTGAAATATACGGGCTGGCATACCGGCTATCCGGATGCACCGGTAAAAATTGACCTGGATACCTTCCGCAAAATACCATGGGAAAATGACATTCCCTTTTTTCTTGGTGATTTTGTAGATGAGGCCGGTAAGGCCGGTTATGCCTGCCCCAGGCAGTTGTTGCGTAAAGTGCTGGCCGACGCGGAACAACAGGGCTACCAGCCCTATTTTTCACAGGAATTTGAGTGGTTCAATTTTTCGGAAACACCAGATACTGCACAGCAGAAGAATTTTTCAGGACTTACGCCTTTGACACCGGGTATGTTTGGCTATTCTATTTTACGAAGCACGCTAAAGAATGCTTATATGTCTGATCTGTTTGACTTGCTGACCCGTTTTGGTGTTCCAATAGAGGGCTTACATACGGAGACCGGACCGGGTGTATACGAGGCAGCCATTAAATATGCCCCGGTTTTGCAGGCTGCAGACCAAGCGGTGCTGTTTAAAACAGCAGTGAAGGAAATTGCCTACAAGCATGGTATTATGGCTACTTTTATGGCTAAGATCAGTGAGAACCTGCCGGGCTGCAGTGGGCATGTACACCAGAGTTTATGGGATAAAGATGCACAGCATAACTTGTTTTATGAAGCGGAGGACCCGCATAAGATGAGCGGATTGATGCGGAGCTATATCGCAGGACAGCTGCATTGTCTGCCACATATATTACCGATGATTGCACCAACCATCAACAGCTACAAAAGATTGGTTGAAGGAGCATGGGCACCTACTACATTAACCTGGGGTATAGACAACCGGACAGTAGCCTTGCGAGCCCTGCCTTGCAATGCCAAGGCTACCCGACTGGAAACCCGGGTAGTGGGCTCAGACACGAATCCTTACCTGGCACTGGCAGCATGCCTGGCTGCCGGTTTATATGGGGTTAAACATGAGCTGAAACTTGAAAAAACAGCTACAACTGGCAATGGGTATAAAGATCTTTCAAACGGTATATTGCCAGGCAGTCTTCTGGAGGCCACCCAGCTGATGAAAAATTCTGCTATTGCCAAAGCGTTGTTTGGAGATCGGTTTGTAGAACATTTTACACTGACAAGAGAGTGGGAGTGCAGGCAGTATGCCAAAGCAGTTACCGACTGGGAGCTAAAGCGGTATTTTGAGATCATATAAGTTTTTCGGTGTAATTTCAACCATAGATCATGACATTTGACAAAGTATATCAATATAATTTCCCTACAACCATTCGTTTTGGGGCGGGCGCGGTAAAGGAATTGCCGGCATATCTGGCGCAAAACGGGTTAAGGCGTGCCTTGCTTGTGACTGACCAGACAATTGCCACATTGCCCTTTTTTAAAACGATTGTACAGGATTTACAGGTACACAACATTTCGGTCGAAGTGTTTCATGACATCCATAAAAATCCGGTAAAAAGTGATGTGTATAAGGGAACGGAGATCTGGGACAAGACCAACAGGGACAGCATTATTGGCATTGGGGGTGGCGCAGCTTTGGATGTGGCCAGGGCCATTGTATTGCGGGTAAACCATAGAGAAGATCTTTTTAAATACGATGACCTGATTGGGGGTGATGTATTTGTGACCAATGAGGTACCCCATTTTATCACCATTCCAACCACTTCCGGAACTGGAAGTGAAGTGGGAAGGAGTGCCATTATCGCCGATGATGAAAGCCATCAGAAGAAAATTCTTTTTTCACCTAAGCTGATGGCCAGGATCGTATTTGCAGATCCTTTGCTGACCATGGACCTGCCACCTTTTGTTACCGCGGCGACTGGCATGGATGCACTTACCCATAATATGGAGGCTTTTCTGGCTAAAAATCCACATCCGCTTTGCGATGGCATTGCACTGGAAGGTATATCACTGATTAAAGATGCGCTGGAAAGGGCCACCAATAAGCCCGACCTGGAAAGCAGGAGCAAAATGCTGATGGCGGCTATGATGGGGGCCATAGCTTTTCAAAAGGGCCTGGGTGTGGTACACTCTTTGGCGCATCCGCTTTCTTCATTGCTGGATACGCACCATGGGCTGGCGAATGCAGTGAACCTACCCTATGGCATGGAATTTAACATTGCAGGTTTTGAGGATAAATTCCGCCGCATTGCCAGGACGCTGGAACTGAAAAATGAGACTGGTGAGGCCGTGGTTCAATACCTTTTTGATTTAAATACGCAGGTGCACCTCCCGCATCATTTAAGGGATATCGGTGTTAAAGCGGAACATATAGAGACACTGGCCGATCTGGCTGCAGCCGATTTTGCACATCCAAATAATCCAAAGCCAGTATCGCGGGAAGATTTTAAAAAGTTATATTTAAAGGCGCTTTAGTCATGGTAAAATTGTTAAAAGCAGCCAATGAAGAAAAAAATAGGGATAAGTTATACGGAAGCCAATTTTCAGAACTACTGGAACTGGTTTACACCGGAGGATTTAGGGGAAGAGACAGAACTGGTGGAACTTTCTTTTGAAAGGAACAATAGGGCAGATATTGAAGATTGTGATGGTTTTGTACTTACTGGTGGTATTGATGTACTGCCTGCTATATATGGAGGTGCGGAAGAGTATCCTTACCGTCCGGATGAGTTTTTGCCGGAAAGAGATGAGTTTGAACGCTTAATTTATAGTTACGCGCAGGAAGCAAAAATCCCGGTATTGGGTATATGCAGAGGGATGCAGTACATCAATATCATGGAGGGCGGAAAAGTTTTTGAAGATAATGGGGAAAAGCTGAACCGCTTGCATAAAAAGGAGACGGACGATAAGGTACATGAGGTAATTGTAAATACCCATAGTTTATTGTATGCAATTACAGGCCAGAAAAGAGGGGAAGTAAACAGTGCGCATCACCAGTCTGTAAAGCCTGATAAGTTAGGTGATAACCTGATGGTTAGCGCTTATGCTGATACACCAAACCCAATTATAGAAGCACTCGAATTTAAAGATAAAAGCGATAAGGCTTTTATGATCGGAGTGCAATGGCATCCGGAGCGAATGAGAGAAAAGGAACTCAATCCGTTATCCCAAAAGATTAAAGAACAGTTTGTTAAGGAAGTGAAAAACCATATACGATGAACATTGTAAATCCGGCTACAGAAGAAATTATTACAACGGTAAAAGAGGACGACAGCAAATCGCTTGCGCATAAACGAAATTTGCTCAAAATGGGGCAAAAGAACTGGGCCGCCAGAAGTTTGACAGAACGCCTGGCTGTAATTGCGCAGTTTTACCATTTGCTGGATGTAGAAAAAGAACGGCTTGCCGCAATACTTACTGCTGAAGTAGGTAAACCTTTACAACAGGCCCGGAATGAAATTAACGGTGCCAGGACCAGGATCAAATGGATGCTGGACCATGCGGTCCAATACCTTTCTGAGGAGCTGGTGATGGATACACCGGAACTGAAAGAAAAGATCTCCTACGGTCCGCTGGGCATTATCTGCAACATCTCGGCCTGGAATTATCCTTACCTGGTGGGGGTAAACGTTTTTATTCCGGCACTATTGGCTGGCAACGGAGTGATGTATAAACCCTCTGAGTATGCAACTTTAACCGGGTTAGAAATAGAAAAATTATTGAAGCAGGCAGGATTACCTGATGATGTATTTAAAATTGCTATAGGTGCCAAAGAAACAGGCGAACATTTGCTGGACATGAACTTTGATGGGTATTTCTTTACCGGATCTTACCGCACGGGAAAACATATTTATGAGCGTGTGGCTCCAAAAATGGTTGCCTGCCAGCTGGAACTGGGTGGTAAAGACCCTTTGTATGTTGCGGATGATGTAAAAGATATTACTGCAGTAGCTGCCGGTACGGCCGATGGTGCTTTTTACAATAACGGACAAAGTTGCTGTGCGGTAGAACGGATCTATGTGCATGAAAAAGTCTACGATGATTATGTATCGGCTTTTGTAAAAGAAGTGGAATCCTGGAAAACAGGGCTTCCAACTGAGGATGGAGTATATATAGGGGCCTTGACCAGAAGTGAACAGCTGACGGTATTGGAACTTCAGGTTAAAGAGGCCCTGCAAAATGGCGCTGTGTTGCTAACAGGTGGTAAAAGGAAGAGTGGCACAGGCAATTATTTTGAACCTACTGTTCTGACCAATGTAACCAATCATATGAAACTGATGCAGGAAGAAAGCTTTGGTCCGATCATTGGCATTATGAAGGTGAATGATGATGCAGAAGCACTTTATCTGATGCAGGATACTGCTTACGGCCTGACTGCTGCGGTTTACTCGGAAAGCAGGGAAAGGGCTGAAAATATCCTTTCGCAGATTGATTCAGGTACTGGTTACTGGAATTGCTGCGACCGGGTAAGTGCCGGGCTGCCCTGGAGCGGCAGACGGCATTCTGGTATCGGCTACACACTTTCTCATCAGGGTTTTCGTGCTTTTACCAAGCCTAAGGCCTGGCATTTGAGGAGCTGATTGCTTCTTAAACAAGCACCTTATATCCTAAAACTATTACTTGTTAAACCAGTAGTAAAGCTTGGTGAGTCCAAGTTTCCTGAGGATGGTACCGGTAAAGGAAAATACATTTATAGATTTCATCTCTTCGCATTTTATACCTATTTAACATATTTTAACAAATATTATTGTGTAACCTTTCAAATTTTTGTTATAAAAGAGAGGGTCCGCGGTGTGATTTTAGGACATTAATTTTTTTCGCTGGCCAATATACAGCCCGATGATCACCATAAAGGTACCAAAAACTGTGTATAGCGTAATTGGCTCATTCAGTAGCCACCAGGCATAAAAAAAACCGAATAATGGACAGAGAAAAAGCCATAGGGATGCCTTTACGGTATCGATTTTTAACAGATAGAACCAGCAGATCAGCCCTACAACGGAAACGGAGAAACTAAGCCACAATACTGAATAGATGAATCTGTGGTCAAAATTTAAAGAAGAAAAATCACTAAATGTAAGCGTAAAAGGCAAGAGAAATAATCCGCCCAAGGTTACCTGCCAGCCATTGATCAGTAAATTGGGTAGCGTCCATTGTATCCTTGCGTAATAGACACTGGCAAAGGATACCGCAACCATACTTAACATCAATATGGCTACCCCGGAAATGGTGGTGTCGCTATTTTTAAGAAGTGGATAAGTGGCCAGGCCTATACCAAGCATGCCAATAATGATGCTGATGATCTCGGCCTTTGCCGGCCGGCGGCCCATTAGCCAGGAGGAGAGCAGTACAATGAGTAGCGGATTGGTAGAGGTGGACAGGCTGCCAATGCCGGCTGCGGTATATTTCATGGCATATACGTATAAGCCAAGGTATACCGTGGTGTTCAGAAAGCCAAATATAGCCAATTGCCGCCACTCTGTATAGGTGGGCAAACGGTATTGTTTGTCTTTACTGATCAGGTAACAAAAGCCAAGCAACACAAAACCTGCGATAAAGAAACGCAGGTTGCCCAGGATTAAAGGAGGTGACGACAAAATGCCGAATTTGGTTGCTACAGATGCTGAGGCCCACAGCATTGCAAAAAGTAAACCGATAAAGATGTTCTTCACACAGCAAAGGTAAGGCAAGAAAGAATGATATTTGCTACATTTTATCTAAGTTTGGCGCAACTAATTTTTTTTATAATGAAACAACTGATTTTACTGGTACAGCTGGTAGCTCTTGCTTTAGGCAGTTTTGCCCAAAAAAAGCAATTGACCATGCAGGATGCCATCAGCAACGCGCGTACAACGCTTGCGCCTGAAAACTTATCTCAAGTTCAATTTGTATATGGAACGGAGGATTATGTATATGCCAAACGTATCGGCAATTTGCCGGTATGGTTTCGCGGTAATGCAAAATCGGTTTCCGATCAGCCATTTCTTTCCCTGGCGCAGTTAAACCAGAAATTAAGAACTGCACAAATGGATACTTTAAAGATGATGCCTTTGGTACAGTTTAACCAGGGGCTGGAATGGATTTTGAACCTGAACGGTAGTAAAATCGCGTTAAACCCGGTTAGCAATAAGGTAAATGTGCTTGTTGATTCATCTGTTTTTGCTAAAAGTAATGTGGAGGAAAGTAAGGCTGGCTATGTGGCCTACCTGGATAATTTTAACCTGTTTGTAAGCAGAGGTACGGATCAGAAACAGGTAACTGCTGATGGGACTAAAGATATTGTATATGCTTCATCTGTACACAGGGAGGAGTTTGGAATCAGCAAAGGAACTTTCTGGAGCAATAACGGCAGGCAGCTTGCTTTTTACAGGATGGACCAGACTATGGTTACGGATTACCCGATCATTGACTGGACCAGCAGGCCTGCACACAATGTAAACATTAAATATCCGATGGCCGGAGATAAAAGTCATCAGGTAACAGTTGGTGTATACAACGCAGATACTAAAGCACTGGTTTACTTAAAAACCGGCGAACCGGCTGAGCAGTATTTAACCAATATTGCCTGGAGCCCGGACGATAAATATCTTTATATAGCGGTTCTGAACCGTGGACAAAACCATATGAAGCTGAACCAGTATGATGCGCTGACTGGAGAATTTATTAAAACTTTGTTTGAAGAGAAAGAGGAGAAGTATGTAGAGCCACTGGTGCCGATGCTGTTTTTAAAGAATGATCCTTCTAAATTTATCTGGCAAAGTAACAGGGATGGATGGAACCATCTTTATTTGTATGATTTAAAGGGTAGAGTACTTCAGCAATTAACCAAAGGTAACTGGGAAGTGCTGGATGTCAAGGGTTTTGATGCCAAAGGTGGTCAGCTGTTCTATGTTTCAACTGAAGAATCACCAATTACCAGGAATTTATATGTGCTGAATGTGAAATCAGGTAAATCGCGTAGAATTACCCAGGGATTTGCGGTGCACAACTCACAAGTCAGTACTTCAGGAAATTCAGTGATTGATATTTACAGTACACCGGATGAGCCAAGGGTGGTACAGCTGGTGGAAATGGCTTCGTCCAAGGCTAAAGTTTTGTTAAAGGCAGCGAATCCTTTGGCTGATTATGCAACAGAGAAGTCTGCCATATTTACCATTAAGGGCAAATCGGGGGATGAGCTGTATCTGAACTTGTATAAGCCGCTGAATTATGATACCGGTAAAAAATATCCTGTAGTAGTTTATTGGTATGGTGGCCCACATGCACAACTGATCACCAACGGCTGGAATGCAGGAGCGGGGGATTACTGGTCGCGCTATATGGCGCAAAGGGGGTATGTGGTGCTTACGGTTGATGTGAGGGGCAGTGACAACAGGGGCAAGGCTTTTGAGCAATCGATGTTTCGTCGCGCTGGTGAGGTACAAATGGAAGATATGATGGCTGCAGTTGATTATCTGAAGAGTCAGTCTTATGTGGATGCTTCAAATATGGGACTATTTGGCTGGAGCTTTGGTGGCTTTGCGACTACAGATTTTATGCTGACGCACCCAGGCGTATTTAAAGCTGCGGTAGCTGGTGGACCGGTAATCAACTGGGCTTTTTATGAGATTATGTATACCGAACGTTATATGGATACCCCACAGGAAAATCCGGAGGGATACGCGGCTACTTATCTGAGCAACCGGGTTGATCAGCTGAAGGGGAAGCTACTGCTGATCCATGGGCAACAGGATCCGGTTGTGGTGCAGCAACATTCGGTTGATTTTGTGAAACACGCTGTGGATAAAGGGATGCAGGTAGATTATATGATCTATCCGGGACATGAGCATAATGTATTGGGTAAAGACCGGGTGCATTTGTATCAGAAAGTGACAGATTATTTTGATTTGTATCTGAAAAAATAACGGGGAAAATAACCGTTCTCTTCAAGGGCTGCATAACCGCGCTGAAGAAGCGCGGAGACGCGAGGCCCTTTCAGAGAAGGTAATTTTCCTTCTAAACAGGAGTAGAAACAAACACTATGTCTCGTCTGAGAAGGTGATTTTCCTTCTAAACGATTAAGGGACGGTGCCACTAGTACTGTCCTTCTTTTTACCAAAAAATTCAGTGCTGCGAGCCGGCATTCAAAATCCGCTTCAGGATTTTGCGGAGGCGAACAGCAGCTGTATTTTTTCCCTTGCCCTTCCGCAAAATGTTTGGCGAGGCGAATAGCATCTGTATTTTTTTCACTAATTTTACGCCTCAAAATCTGATACTTTTCAAAATAATGAGCATTTCCACAAAATACGATCCGGCGGCAACAGAAGATAAATGGTACAGTTACTGGCTTTCCAAAAAGTTTTTTCATTCAGAACCGGATGAGCGCGAACCCTATACCATTGTAATTCCTCCACCAAATGTGACTGGGGTCTTGCATATGGGGCATATGCTGAACAATACCATTCAGGATGTTTTGATCCGCAAGGCCCGCATGCAAGGTAAAAATGCATGCTGGGTTCCTGGTACCGATCACGCTTCTATTGCAACAGAGGCGAAGGTAGTTGCGATGCTTAAGGAAAGAGGGATCAACAAGGCTGACATTACCCGGGAAGAATTTTTAAAGTATGCCTGGGAATGGAAAGAGAAATACGGAGGTATCATTCTTGATCAGCTCAAAAAGCTCGGAGCCAGCTGCGACTGGGACCGTACGCGTTTTACGATGGAAGATGATTTGTCTGATGCAGTGATCGATAGTTTTATCCACTTGTACAAAAAGGGCTGGATTTATCGTGGCATCCGTATGGTGAACTGGGATCCGGCAGGTAAAACTGCTGTTTCTGATGAAGAGGTAATCCGTAAGGAAGTGAACCAGAAATTGTATTACATCAGGTATACGGTTTCGGGATCGGAAGATTTCATTACCATTGCTACCACGCGCCCTGAAACCATTATGGCGGATGCGGCGATCTGTATCAACCCTAAGGATGAACGCTATACACACCTGAAAGGTAAAAAGGTATTTGTTCCTTTGATTAACCGAGAAATTCCGGTGATAGAGGATGAGTATGTAACGATGGATTTTGGCACAGGCTGTTTAAAGGTTACACCGGCGCATGATCTGAACGATTATGAACTGGGTGTTAAACACAAACTGCCTGTTATTGATATTTTAAATGATGATGGTACTTTAAACGAGCTTGCTGTGATCCTGGTTGGTGAAGACCGGTTTACTGCCAGGAAAAAGATTGCGAAGTTATTAGACGAGGCTGGTCATTTGGACAAAGTGGAAGATTACAAATCGCAGGTAGGTTTTTCTGAACGTACTGACGCGGCTATTGAGCCAAAACTATCTATGCAATGGTTCTGTAAGATGGACCAGATGGCAAAGCCTGCTTTAGAAGATGTCCTGAACGGGGATGTAAAGTTGATCCCTGAAAAGTTTGTGAACACTTACCGCCACTGGATGGAGAACGTACGTGACTGGAACATCAGCCGCCAGTTATGGTGGGGTCAGCAGATACCCGCCTGGTACGATAACCAGGGGAATTGGGTAGTAGCAAAAACCAAAGAAGGAGCTCTGGATGAATTTCTAAAACTTAAAGATCCTGATGGGTCATTTACTGTGGAGGAGAAAGCTGGTTGTAAAAATCAGCTGGCACCATTTGTAAAACAGGACCCTGACGTAATGGATACCTGGTTCTCCTCCTGGTTATGGCCGATCTCTGTATTTGATGGTTTTAAGAACCCGGATAATGCAGATATCAATTACTATTATCCAACCAACGATCTGGTTACTGCACCAGAGATATTATTTTTCTGGGTGGCCAGGATGATCATGGCCGGCCATGAATTTAGGGGCCAGAAACCTTTTACCAATGTTTACCTAACGGGTATTGTCAGAGATAAATTGGGGCGTAAGATGTCAAAATCTTTAGGTAATTCTCCTGATCCGATTGGTCTGATTGAAAAATATGGCGCAGATGGTGTCAGGGTTGGTATGCTGTTGTGCTCGCCGGCTGGTAATGACCTGATGTTTGATGAAAGCTATTGCGAGCAGGGCCGTAATTTTGCCAATAAGATCTGGAATGCATTCAGATTGGTAAAAGGCTGGGAACTTGACGCCAATCTTGAGAATCCGAATCAGCAAGCCATTCTATGGTTCGAAAACCGCTTTAATGAGGCGCTTGCTGAAATAGAAGATAACTTTAAGCAATATCGCTTATCGGAAGCCTTAATGGCTACTTACAAACTGGTATGGGACGATTTCTGTGCCTGGTACCTGGAAATGGTTAAGCCTGCTTATCAGCATCCTGTTGATGAAGAAACGTTAAAAGCAACAGTTGGTTTCTTTGAACGCATATTGACCTTGCTGCATCCTTTTATGCCGTTCATCACCGAAGAACTTTGGCATGATGAACTGTTTGGTGAAAAGACTGAAATGGATTGCTGTATTGTTGCCAGTTACCCTGTGGTAGGTGCGGTTGATCCTGTTTTGCTGAAGGATGTTGAAGTGATCAAAACATTGGTTGCGGAGATCAGGAACGTGAGAAATACAAAACAGATCTCCCCGAAGGAAGCTTTGCCGCTTGCCATTAAAGTGAATTCTACGCTGGATTACGAAAAGTGGTTAAATATTGTATTTAAGCTGGCCAACATTAGCCAGGTTGAACTGGTAAATGATAAAATTCCGGGTGCCGTAAGCTTTATGGTAGGAAACGATGAGTTCTTTATCCATTTGAATGAGGCTATTGATATTGATGTGGAAAGGGAACGCTTAAATGCTGAACTCATTTATTTACAGGGCTTTTTGAAATCGGTTAATGCCAAGCTTGGTAATGAACGTTTTGTGCAGAATGCCAAGCCGGAAATTATTCAGAATGAAAGGAATAAGCAGGCTGATGCAGAAGGGAAAATAAAGATCATTGAAGAAAGTTTAACAGCGTTAAAATAAGGGAAAATAAGCCATTCTCTTTTGAAGCTGGTATAACTGAGTTTTTTTGTCAAAAATCTCAATGAAGCCTATGCCTCTTCAGAGAAAGCATATTTTCTTTCAAACAGGGCGGCTAAGCAGAATGTTTAGCCGCCCTGTTTCTTTTATCATTACGACCTGCCAGACCTTGCATCTGCAATGCCTGACCTGTTTCTTTATACTTCCCCTAAATTTGCTATATCTTTCCCTTATCCGCTCATGTATCAAATATATATCAAACATATAGAAGGTATATAGAAACCATAGAGAAACAAGCCAGGCACACCGAAAGCAGGGGAGAGTGGTATTTGAAAGAAAAATTACCTTCTGTGAAGCAGCATAGCGATTTTTCAATTTTCTACAGGAAAAATTGGAATCATGCATCCGCAGAACATAATGGTTATTTTTTTTATTTTTATTAAATCTAAATAACCATATATTTGCGCGCAGAAAGATAAATTAAATGAAATATATACCGGTAAGTATTGTCCTCGCGTTCTTCCTATTCATCACTCCGCTGGTTATCCTTGCCCAAAATGGCAATGGCAGCATTAGCGGCACAGTTACAGACTCGTTGAAACATACGGTTCCCTTTGCAAATATTCAGCTTAAGGGGATGAAAATAAAAAGCACTTCCGATAAGTCCGGGAATTTTACGTTAACCGGAGTACCGGCAGGAAATCAAACCATCAGGGTATCTATTACCGGTTATAAAACTCAGGAGCAGCAGGTAATGGTAATTGCTGATCAGGTTTCAACAATCGATTTTACATTGGATGAGGCCAATGCCGATCTGAAGGAAGTCATTGTTTCTGCCAGCAGACGCGCTGAATCATTAGCGCAGACACCTTCATCAGTTACCGTGCTTACGGCAAAAGATATTTCAACACAGTCGGTCATCAGTCCAAATATTGCCAATATCCTTTCTTATAGCGTACCTGGGCTTGGTGCATCAACCAACCAGACGGGTAACTCCGGGCAAACTCTGCGTGGCAGAAATGTACTGGTACTGATAGATGGAATCCCGCAATCCACGCCTTTGAGAGCAGGAGGAAGGGACATCAGGAGCATAGATCCATCGGTGATTGAGCGGGTTGAGGTGATCAAAGGTGCAACGGCTATTTACGGGAACGGTGCAGAGGGCGGTTTGATCAACTACATTACCAAAAAGGCAAACACCGGGAAAAAATTTGGGGGCTACTCGCAGGTTGGCTTAACTGGTAATCTTGAAGGAGACAGTACCGTCGGTTACCGGGCAACCCAGCAATTTTATGGAAAAGCGAAAAAATTCGATTATATCCTGAGTGGTATGTTTGAAAAAACAGGTGTGTTCCGCGACGCGGAAAGTCTTGTGATCTCGCCGGAATACGGCCTTGGGGAAACCAAATCCTATAATGGTTTTGCCAAAATCGGTTACGACATCACTCCCAAACAAAGATTGGAACTGATGTACAATTACTTCAGCTCCAGGCAGGATTCCAGGTATGTTACCAAAGCAGGGGTTTACGGAGAATCTCCAGCTATAGGGGTAGCAGGAAACAGACCGGGTGTAGACGAGGGTACCCGTTTTAACCATAATGCCAACCTGCAATACAGCAGTCAGCAAATATTTGGCAGCACAGATTTAACCGCTAATCTTTATTACCAGGATTTCTACACCATTTATTCCAACTCCACATCTTTCTATGAAGGCGGACAATCGGCCATTACTTCTACTAAAAAGGGTGCCCGCGTTAGCTTAAACACCCCATTCAGGATCAGCCCTGTTGTTCCCATGCAATTGAATTATGGATTAGACCTGATGAACGATAATACTGCACAAAACCTGGTTGATGGCAGGAGTTGGGTGCCAAAAATGAACATGGTTAACTTTGCCCCTTATTTCCAGGCATCGGCAAATTTATTTACAGACCTGACCCTGAAAGCCGGGGCAAGAGTGGAGAATATTAACATTGATGTGGATGATTTTAATACCCTGGCAACCGGGGCAAATGGTGCTGGGAGCATAGCTGTGCAGGGTGGTACCTTGAACTACAATGCATTTGTATTTAATGCAGGAGCGCGCTATTCTAAATTTAAATTGTTTAACCCTTTCATCAGCTATGCACAGTCGTTCTCTGTATTTGAATTGGGCAGGGTACTCAGGGCAGCGGAAAGCAATACCTTATCGCAGCTGGAAACCAAACCGATCATTGTAAATAATTACGAAGGTGGTTTTAGCAGCAGCATTGGTAAGTTTAATTTAAGTGCGGCTTATTATTACAGTACCTCTAAATTGGGGGCTAATTTGCTGGAAGTTAACGGAAAATACATTTCACAGCGAATTCCTGAAAGGGTTTATGGTTATGAAATTCAGGCTGATTATCAGTTGCTGCAAGATCTGGCAATAGGGGGTAACTACGCTAAGGTTGAAGGTAAAGGGGATGTTGATGATGATGGTAAATTTGATGGGCCAGCTGATGTTTATTTAAATACGACCCGTATCCCGCCATCAAAAACAACAGGCTATGTTAAATATTCAGGAGTTAAAAACCTGGTTATTGATGTAAACTGGATGCGTATCGGCAGCCGGGATCGTTTTAAGACCAATGCGAGTGGTAAATACCTGATAGGCGAGGGGCCTGTTGAGGCTTTTGATTTGTTCAATCTTGCCGCTACCTATCAGTTCATCCCGGCCCTGAAAGTTAACCTGGGTATAGAAAACCTGATGAATAAAACTTATTATCCAAGCATATCGCAGTTTTATGGCAGTGGTATTAATTATGTAAGGGGCAATGGCCGCAGGTTTAACCTTTCGGTTGGTTACGCCTTTTAATTGATGTTCAAAAAATTTAAAAATATCATCAGACAAATACATTTGTGGCTGGGCCTGGGCACCGGTCTCATTGTATTTGTGGTGAGTATTACCGGCTGTCTGTACGTTTTTGAAGAAGAGATCAGGGAGGCTACACAACAAGCACGACTTTATGTTCCGCTGCAGCAAAAGCCATTTGTAGGGCTGGATAAAGTAATTGCCAGCTTTGAAAAAGCGGCTGGTAAAGAAAAGCTCACGGTGATCAGGATCAGCAACTACATCCCAAATGCAACGGTAGAGATCGCATCTAAAAACAAGATTTTTTATTTTAATCCTTATGATGGGACCCTGGTTTACAAGGGAGGGCACGACTGGCTGGATACAGTGGAAGAGATCCATATGACCTTACTGATGGGCGAAACCGGTAAATTTATTCAACGCTGGGCAGTTGTGGTATTTGTACTCATGCTGATCAGCGGATGGATATTGTGGTTTCCGCGCCAGATGAGGTTGCTGAAGCAGTCGCTCAGTATCAAATGGAAAGGCTCGTTTAAAAGGGTAAATTATGACCTGCACAATGTGCTTGGCTTTTATGCTTCCTGGATCCTCATCGTGATCTCAGTGACAGGTTTGTTTTTTGCTTTTAAGGAAGTGAAAACTGCTGCAAGTTTTTTTACCGGGTCTAAACTCAGCAATGGCAAAGCACAGCAATCGGTTAAGCCGGCTGTAATTGAGCCCTTAGCTATGCGCTACAATACAATTTACAAAAATATTTCACTTCAATACCCGGGAGCGGTTTTAACCAGTTTCTCGGTTAGAAAGGGCGGAGAACTTCGCTTAAGATTGATCTATCCCTATCGATGGGCCCGCAATCAAAATACTTTTTTCTTTGATGAAGCCAGCGGACAGCTGCTGCGGGCAAAATTGTACAAAGAATTTAATGGTGCCGACCTTATTGAAGCTACCAATTATGATCTGCATACTGGCCGTTTATTCGGTTTGTCTGGCAAGATTTTGGCTTGCCTGGCAGCGTTGATTTCGGCAAGTCTTCCCATTACGGGCTTATTGATCTGGCTGAAGAAAAAACGCAAACGCTGATTTTCTATCATCATACAGAAACAATTCTATAAGCACATCTTCTGTCGCCAGCAATAATGTGACTTACCCTGGTAATGCTGACATCTTCGCCTAATACAAATTTAAAGGTGTTGAGTTCTGAAATGCAAAAGCCCTGACAAATCTGTGCTGCGGCACAAATGGGGCAATGGTTTTCAACCAGGAGGTAACCTTCCTCATCTTTGCTGTATTCGGCCATATAGCCTTCTCTGCTTCTGATTTCCGCTAATGTGCGGACCCTGTCTTCCAAAGCGCTGTTTTGATTCATTTGCTGTTGATAGCGTTGTTTGGCTTTTTGCTCTCCGGCCGATATCACCGTTTGCAGTGCTTCCTCGCCAAGTGTTTCTTTCATCAGCTGGATCAGCTTAACGGTAAGTTCGGCATGGGTATCCGGAAATCCTTTATTGCCAAGCTCAGTTAAACCGAAGTATAGCGTTGGCCTGCCCACACCTTTGGATTCCTGACTGGATTGGATCAACCCTTCGTCCATTAGCTTAAGCAGTTGAAGTCTGGCACCTTCGGTTGTGATACCCAGTTCTTTAGAAATCTCAGTCGCCGTTAAAGCACCTCGTGTCTTCAACAACATTAAAAAACGATTTGTCTTCATAATCTAATAAAACAAGTAAAAACTTGTTTTATTAACAAAAGTACTAACTTTGTTCAACTTTTAAGCATACAAGGAATTATAATTTGTCCATGCAGCGCAATGTAATTTCCTTGGCCTACCGGAGCACGCTAATTTAACCTGGCCTAGCGGGTTTCCAGTAAACATTTTAATGAGGGCTACTGCCTGAAAACCGCGTGTTTTTAGGAGTGAAGGAAGCTTGATGGTAAATTTTAAAACAAAAATTTATACGATGAAACCAATAATACAACTGCAATTATTAATCCTGCTATTTTTTATGCAGGCCTGCGCACCGGAGCAGCAAACAGCCGGGAAAGATACTATTCAGGAATATCCTGTAACAACGATTGAACATCAGGAAGCAGTGATCAATACGGAATATCCGGCTACTCTTGAAGGGCAGCAGAACATAGAGATCCGTCCTAAAATAGACGGTTTCGTAGGGCAGATTTTTGTGGATGAAGGGGCAGCTGTAAAAAAAGGACAGTTGTTGTTCAGGATCAATGCACCACAATATGAGCAGGAAGTAAGAACCGCTGCGGCGGCTATTAAAAATGCGGAAGCTGAAGTGAATACTGCTAAAATGCAGGTAGAAAAAACGCTTCCGCTGGTAAAAGAGGGCATAATAAGTGACTATGAGCTTAAATCGGCAAACTTTAACCTGCATGCTAAAGAAGCTGTACTGGCGCAGGCCAGGGCTGGCCTGATCAATGCGCGTACCAACTTAGGATACACAGCCATTAGTAGTCCGGCCGATGGGGTAGTGGGCAGCATCCCTTACAAGACCGGCAGCCTGGTAAGCAGCACTTCAGCGCAGCCATTAACTACGGTATCCAATATTGCCCGTGTTTTTGCTTATTTCTCTTTCAATGAGAAGCAGTTTTTAGATTTTACTGAAGGCTTTGCAGGGAAAAACATGAACGATAAACTCAAACATTTTCCTGCAGTTAGCCTTTTGTTGGCAAACGGGACTGAGTATGCTGAAAAGGGGCATATGGAAAGCATTGGCGGATTGATCAATACAGAAACCGGTGCAGTGAATTTGCGTGCAGGATTTTCGAATCCGGATGGTACGATCAGGAGTGGGGCGAGTGCTACCATTCGTATCCCTGTGAAGGTAAAAAATGCCTTGCTGATTCCGGCTAAGGCAACTTATGAAATGCAGGAAAAGCTGATGGCTGTGGTAGTAAATAAGAATGGAATGGTAAAAGTTACTGAAATAGAGATCATGGATATCCCTTCCGGTGAGTTTTACGTGGTGAAGAAGGGCCTGAATGCAGGCGATTGGGTAGTAACTGAGGGCATGGGTGGCCTGACAGACGGCACCAGGATCAAGCCCGTACTTTCACAACAGCTTACAGCAGCGAAAAAATAGAAACATTTTATACAAAATATTTAAATAACAATGTTAAAGAAGTTTATAGACAATCCGGTATTATCTACGGTAATATCGATCATCATTGTCATACTGGGATTGCTGGGGCTCTTTTCCCTACCCATATCCCAGTACCCGGATATTGCGCCGCCTGCAGTTGAGGTAAGTACGGCTTACCAGGGTGCCAGTGCAGATGTGGTAATGAAAAGTGTAATTATTCCGTTGGAAGAGCAGATCAATGGGGTAGAAAACATGACTTACATGACCTCTAAGGCCAGTAATGACGGTAGCGCCAGCATCACCATTAATTTTAAACAAGGAACCGATCCTGATATGGCTGCCATTAACGTGCAGAACCGGATTACGAAGGCCACCAGTTTATTGCCTGCTGAGGTGGTTAAAATGGGGATTACTACCAGCAAAAGGCTAAATAGTGAGGTATTCAGTTTTCTGCTGTATAGCGAAGACGGAAAATACGATCAGAAGTTCCTGGACAATTACCTGAAAATTAACATCATCCCACAGATCAAAAGGATCCAGGGGATTGGAGATGCACAGGTTTATGGCGGTAAAGATTACAGCATGCGGATCTGGTTAAAACCAGATGCCATGGCTGCCTATGGCCTTATTCCGGCTGATATTGTAAATGCCCTCGCAGAGCAGAACATTGAAGCCGCGCCGGGAAAAGTTGGTGAAAACAGTAACCAGAGCTTTCAGTATACGTTAAAGTATACTGGTCGTTTTGAAAAAGCTACCGAATTTGAAAATATCATTCTGAAATCGGTAGGTAATGGACAGGTGTTGAAATTGAAGGATGTGGCTGTGATTAACCTGGGATCTTTCACTTATTCCAGTACCTTGACAGCACAGGGACAGGAATCGCCTTATGTGGCAGTTAGCCAAACCTCTGGCTCCAATGCACATGATATCATCAAGCAGTGTGAAAAGATATTGAAAGATGCAGAGAAGAGTTTTCCGAAAGGTGTAAAAATAGGGGTATTTGCCAATGCCAATGAGTTTCTGGATGCTTCCATTTCCAAACTGATCTTTACGATCATTGAAGCTTTTATCCTGGTGTTTATTGTGGTGTTCATTTTTCTTCAGGATTTTCGTTCAACATTGATACCAGCTATTGCGGTACCTGTAGCCATCATCGGAACCTTCTTTTTCCTGAAATTGTTTGGGTTTACCATTAACCTGCTTACCTTATTTGCGCTGGTACTGGCCATAGGTATTGTGGTAGATGATGCCATTGTGGTGGTAGAGGCCGTACATGCCAAACTTGACCAGGGGGCTAAATCGGCCAAGAAAGCCACGATACATGCCATGAGCGAGATCAGCTCGGCGATTATTTCCATTACCTTAATTATGGCCGCGGTATTTGTGCCGGTAACATTTGTGACGGGATCGGTTGGCGTATTTTACAAACAGTTTGGTTTAACCCTGGCCGTTGCCATTATCATATCGGCTGTAAACGCGCTCACGTTAAGCCCTGCGCTATGCGCTTTATTGCTTAAGCCACATGCTACACATGGCCAGCCTAAAAAAGGCTTTATGCAGCGGTTTTATGATGGCTTTAATGCGTCGTTTACTTCGATGACTGCCAGGTATAAGAAATCGGTTGTTTTCCTGGTTGCCAGGAAGTGGATTGCATTTGCAGGTATTGCACTGTTTTCGGTACTGTTCTGGTTTTTGGTTAAAACCACACCGACGGGTTTTGTGCCCAACGAGGATAGCGGTTCCATTTATGGTAACGTCATTCTTCCACCGGCAACTTCGCTGGAAAGGACAGAGCTGATCGCAAATCAGATTGACAGTATTGCGCGCTCGATTCCGGAAGTAGAATTGTCGTCCAGACTGGCGGGAATGGACTTAATGAGTGGTACAGGAAGTTCTTATGCAGCTATTTTTATCCGTCTGAAACCATGGAAGGAAAGGGCTAAAGAAGGTCAGGATATCAAGTCTATTGTTGGTCAGCTGTTTGCTAAAACAGCAAATATTAAAGGGGCCAATATTATCTTTTTCGCCGCACCTACTTTACAGGGTTTTGGTAATAATGATGGTTTTGAATTCCAGTTGCAGGACAAAACCGGTGGAAGTTATAAAGCTTTTGATGCGGTGATCGGTAAATTTATGGGGACATTGAATCAACGCCCGGAGATCATGTATGCAGCCACATCTTATAATACCAGCTTTCCTCAATACGAGGTAAGTATAAATGTAGCCAAATGTAAAGAGGCTGGTGTTGCCGTGAGTACCGTTTTGGGAACTTTGCAAGGATATCTTGGCGGGATTTATGCCTCCGATTTTAACCGCTTTGGTAAACAGTACCGGGTGATGATACAGGCAGAGGCGGAGCAAAGAGCTAATAAAGAAGCGATCAGCAAAATCTTTGTCAGAAATGAGCATGGTGTAATGGCGCCGATATCAGCGTTTATAACTTTAAAGAAGACCTACGGACCGGAGTTCATCAACCGCTTTAACCTGTTTACAGCCGGTGCGGTAAATGGTGCTCCTAAGCCGGGATACAGTTCTGGTGATGCGATTAAAGCAATACAGGAAGTAGCTGCACAAACTTTACCACAGGGTTACACCTTTGAATTTTCGGGTTTGACACTGGAAGAACTCTCGAGCGGAAATCAGACCTTGCTGATCTTTATACTGAGTTTGCTGTTCATTTATTTCCTGCTCAGTGCCCAGTATAAGAGTTATATCCTGCCTTTTTCGGTACTGTTGTCTTTGCCGATCGGTTTAGCCGGAGCATTTTTATTTGCCCGCTTATTTGGGCTCGATAATAACATTTTCCTGCAAATCAGTCTGATCATGCTGATTGGCTTGCTGGCGAAAAATGCGATCCTGATTGTGGAGTTTGCCCTGATGCACAGATTAAGTGGTAGGAATCTGGTGCAATCGGCCATAGCAGGGGCAACGGCCAGGTTAAGACCTATCCTTATGACATCTTTTGCCTTCATTTTTGGTTTACTCCCTTTGATGATTGCAACGGGTGCGGGAGCAATTAGTAACCGATCGATAGGTACTGCGGCCGTCGGCGGGATGCTGATCGGAACCGTGTTCGGGGTATTTGTAATCCCGGTGTTGTTTGTGGTTTTTCAATCCTTACAGGAAAAGATCAGCGGCACACCAAAAGCTACTGAAATTGAATTTTAAAAGTATACATATCATGAAATCATATACATATATAGGTTTAATGCTGGTATTGGTAACGTTTGCTTCATGCAGGATATCAAAGCCCTGTCAGCATCCTGAGCTTGACACCAATGGACTGTACAGGGACGTGGAAGGTGCTGATACCAGCAATATGGCCAGGGTACACTGGAAAAAGCTGTTTACAGACACACTTCTTGCAGGATTGATTACAGAAGGGTTGAGCCAGAATATAGACTTGAAAATTGCCTTGCAGCGAATTAATGCTGCAAGGGCAAATTTTCATCAAAGTAAATCAGCCTTTTTGCCCGATTTGAATGGGAATGCGAGCATTAGACAATCTAAACTTGCTTTTCCACAGGGATTCGGCCTTATCAACTCTTCTACCCAATACGATCTGGGTTTAACTGCAAGCTGGGAAGCAGACATTTGGGGTAAGCTGAAAAGTGCAAAACGTGGCGCATTAGCTGGTTTATTACAAACTGAAGAAGCCCGCAGGGCCGTACAAACTCAGCTGATTGCTGATATTGCCAGTCGTTACTTTACTTTGCTGGCCCTTGATCAGCAGTTGTTGATTTTGGAGCAAACGGTAGATAACCGCAAAACGGATGTACGTACCATGAAGGCTTTAAAAACAGCCAATGTGGTTAATGGTGCTGCTGAAGTGCAAAGTGAAGCCAGTCAGTATGCTGCCGAAGTCGCTATACCGCGTTTAATGAAACAGATCAGGGAAACTGAAAATGCACTGAATGTATTGCTGGCTAAACCATCAGCCGCCATCGGCCGTCTATCATTAAATGATCAAAAGCTTTTGGTGGATCTAAAGCCTGGTGTTCCGGCGCAGCTGTTACAGAACCGCCCTGATGTTAAACAGGCCGAATATGCATTTATGGCGGCTTCCGAAGCGACCAACGTTGCCCGAAAACTATTTTATCCATCTCTTAACCTTACGGCTGCAGGTGGGTTCACGAGCTTTAGTTTAAAAGACTGGTTAACACCAGATGGCTTATTTGGCAATATTGCAGCAGGAATAGTGCAGCCTATTTTTAACAAGGGTACCAACAGGGCGAGACTGACCACTGCACAAGCCACACAGCAGGAAGCGGCATTGAATTTCCAGCAATCTTTATTAAAAGCCGGGGAGGAGGTGTCAAATGCATTGTTTGCCTATCAAACGGCCAAAACGCAACAGGAAATCAGGATAAAACAATTGGCAGCACTTCAAAAATCAGTGGATTTTACCAAAAAGCTATTGCGTTACAGTTCGGCAACGAATTATACGGATGTGTTGACTTCTGAGCAGAATTTGTTGGTGGCCCAGTTAGAAGATATTGATGATAAATTGCAGCAGTGGCAGGCTGTGATCGCTTTGTACCGATCTCTTGGAGGGGCTGAAAATTAGGTGTTCTCTTCGAAGTCTGCATAATTCCCGGTGAAGAACCGGGAAAGACGCCAGGACTTCTCTGAGAAACCAGATTTTCTTTCAAGCAGGTTTATTTTGATATTTTTCTTAGAAATAACTAAAGCATCCGGTATTCCGGCAATTCTGGAACAAATGCAAACTGTTGTTCCTGATGATTTATAGTGGCATAACAATGCCTTAAGCCATTGGTTACTACCAGCCATTTGGTTTTGTGTACCGAATTGTACCTGGCGGCCTGGTCAAAAACTGCCTGGGTAACCTTTACTGCAGGTGCTTTGCATTCGATGACCATAATCCTTTCACCATGTGTATTAAAAATCACGATGTCAGTTCTTTTTTGCAAGTGGTTGAGGTTAAGCCCGCCTTCTATCTGAATAAGAGATTTAGGGAATTTTTTTTCCAGGATCAGGTATTGGATAAAATGCTGCCTTACCCATTCTTCGGGCGTCAATACCAGGTGTTTTTTTCTCACCTCATCAAATATAAAATGCCGGGCTTCCTTCAAGGTGATTTTAAAGGGATATTCTGGCAGGTTAAGTGGGACAGGTATAAATGACATTTGTGCAAAAGTAGACAAATTTTTTATCTAAGTTTACACCATCATATGAGTGCAGCCGACATAATTAAAGACATCAAAGCAAGAAAGTTTAAGCCTGTTTACCTGCTGCATGGTGAAGAGCCTTACTACATAGACCAGATCATTCATTACATGGAAGAACATATTCTGAATGAAATGGAAAAAGGTTTCAACCAAACGATTTTGTATGGTAAGGATACGGATATGGCTACCATTATGAATGCCGCCAAACGTTACCCGATGATGTCTGACTACCAGTTGATCGTAGTAAAAGAAGCGCAGGATTTAAAATGGGCCAAAGAAACCGAGGGCAGTAGCAAACAGGCAGAATTTGTACTCAATTATTTTGAAAAACCTTTGTCAAGTACCATTCTGGTGCTGGGCTATAAATATGCAAATTTCGACAAGCGCAAAAAGATCTATAAGGCGATTGATAAGCAAGGGGTGGTTTTTCAGTCGGATCTTGTACGCGATTATAAACTGGCCCAGTGGATTGATGAGCTGGTTAACGAGAAAGGATATAAGATCGCCCCGCAGGCATCAGCGCTGATGGCGGAATATTTGGGGGCCGATCTGTCTAAAATAGCCAATGAGGTGGAAAAATTGCTGTTAAACATTGGCAGGGAAACTACAATTGATACAGATATTGTTCAGAAAAATATAGGGATCAGCAAGGAGTACAATGTGTTTGAGCTGCAGAAAGCCCTGGCGGTAAAAAATGTATTGAAATGTAACCAGATCATCAATTACTTTGGAGATAATCCAAAAGCCAATCCTATGGTAATGGTAATGGCTAACCTGAGTGCTTATTTTACCAAAATACTGAAATACCATTACCTGCCCAATAAGGGTGACGCTGCTAAGGAACTCGGCGTAAACCCTTATTTTGTTAAGGATTTTGAAATGGCAGCCCGCAGTTACAGCCTGGGTAAAACTTTCGACATCATTAGCCTGTTGAGGGAATATGACCTGAAAAGCAAGGGCGTAGACAGTACAGGAAATACCACTGATGGTGAACTGCTAAAAGAACTGTTGTTTAAAATGCTGCATTAATTTTTCCGACGTTTTCAAAAGTCAAGGTCATTTTGCTGAAACCCAAACCGGTTAAAATAGGTCTGAGTACATTTAAAGCATTTACGCGGGTTTGCTGCAGGATATCGGATTTGCGAACTTCATCAGCAATTTTTTGTTCTGCATTTTTATAAGCTTCATCCACCAGATCAGCCTCTCTAAAAAATGCCATTTTTGTATCGTATACACGCGAAGCTTTATGGTCTATTTTAATGTAACAAATTTCAGGTTGTGGTAACTGGATCACTGCTGAATCTCCATAGACCTGTATGTCTTCCGATTTGAGCCTGGTCAGGTCTATACAGCCCACTGCATCGGCCTTAATAATGAGCAATACGCTGGCCTCAGGTAAAAACGGGGTTTTGTTTTTATGTTCCAGGATATCACTGATTCGGTATTTTACCAGTTCCAGCTTACCCATTGATTCTACACGGTGTAATAAAAGCTGATGTTTGCTTTCTACTGTTGTTTTTAAACTGAATTTAGCCGCAATAAACCAGGCGATGACACCGATAACCGCTACAACAATTAATATTTTCAATAACTTAATCATATTCTAAAGCTACCAATTTACAGACCAGTTTTTGTGTTTTAATATAAATTGTCTTTGTTTCTGTTAATGCCTGTAATATTGTAAGATATAACATTATAGGGTATTATTTTACCAGAGCAACAAAAGAGTCGATAGGAAGATTGGTAACACCGATTGTTTACCCTAATCATGCTGCTAAAAACTCTTTATATTTAAAATTAATATTTGCAAATAATCTAAAATTCATTATCTTCGGTTACGTAACCGAACTAAACCCAATTTGTTAATTTGAAGTTTATTCAAATTAACGAGATCAGACCATAATTATGACCAAACCTGAGATCCAATCGGATGAATGCTTATTAATGGCATTTTTTAAATCTGTACGATAAGCTTCTAAAATTATGAACAATACTTACCTATCCTGCATGGCATATTTGCATACCATCTGTAGAAGCTCCTTATTTTCTTTCAGTACGCTTTGCCTGATCATTTTTGCTGCAGACCTCCCTGCGCAGAATGCCGTAGGGCAACAAACTGGATTAAGAATGGTGAGTAGAAAGGTAACCAGCGATATGCCGCATATCCACGGAAGTATATACACCGATCACAAAGCACTAAGCTTGCGTTCGGGAGACTTTATTTCTGTGGATAATGGAGAAAGCTGGGTAGAAAAACCTATAACACCTAATTTTGCCTTGGGACTTCCATTTGGTTTTCGCAGAGATCTGGTGGCCTCCCTATCCGATTCCCGCAATGGACGGATTTTAACGGTGTTTAATTCTTTAGATCTAGAAAACCTGGATCCCGGCATCCGCGAACCTCCTGTAGCACAAAAATCCTATTACCTGAGGTACAAGATATCCGATGATGGGGGTAAAACCTGGAAGTTTGATGAACCCATTGTTCAGAAGGGTGACTTTACAGCAAAAAATCCTTTGCCCGGTGTTTTTATTGGAAAGAATTCCATATATGTAGGAGATAGAGGATCAAAGCCACTTGTTACCAACAAGGGAAAAATCCTTGTGCCTGCGCAAACTACGATAGTGGGAGAGAATGGAGAACTGTTTAACCCCGGTAATGGCCATACTTACACCGATGCAGTTGTATTGATCGGTAGCTGGACAAAAGACAATAAAATTGCCTGGGAAATGTCTGATCGTATAATAGGAGATCCAAAACGGTCTACCAGGGGAATGATCGAGCCGACGGTTATAGAACTTAAAAATGGACATTTGGTCATGGTAATGAGGGGCAGCAATGAGCAAAAAGGGGGTAAGAGTCATACATTGCCAGGTTATAAATGGTTATCGGTCTCAAAGAATGGAGGGAAAAGCTGGACCAGGCCTGAACCACTTGCTTTTGAAGGTGGAAAAGAACTGTTCTCTCCGTCATCTATGTCTACTTTATTTAAACATTCAAGCGGCCGATGTTTTTGGATCGGCAACAGAACTCCCGAAAATAATAAAGGAAATCTACCCAGATGGCCACTGGTCTGCGCGGAACTGAATACTAAAGATCTTAAATTGATCGGCAGCAGCGTATTGGTTTTAGATACCCAGGAGGATACGGATAAGCTACGGGGAAGGTTGGATATCTCACATTTCTCCGTGATGGAAGATCGGAAAAGCAAAGAGATCATCATCACCTATCCACGGTCCTATAATGCTTATAAGTCACAGGAATGGGTCATTACGCGTGTTGCAATTAATTAATTATGGAGATAGACAAATATTCGAGACGAAAATTCATCCAAACATCTTCCGTTCTTGCTAGCATTTCCGGAATACTACTGAGCGCAACACCTTCGATTGCCGGGGGAGGAAGTGCAGGTGGGCTGGATGATCAGGCAGATTTACTGTTGCTGACTCGGTCATTGAAAGAGAAAGCACCTATGAAATGGGTTTTTTCAGGCGACAGCATTACACAAGGGGCCAAGCATACACATGGGGAGCGCTCTTATCCTGAAATCTTCGCGGAGCGGGTCAGGTTTGAATTGGGCAGGAGTCGCGACATGATTATAAACTCTGCTATCAGCGGAAATGCTTCTAAGAATGTTTTGGCTGATTTTGACTGGAGAATAGCTCAGTTTAAGCCGCAGGTGGTTTCGTTGATGCTGGGTACCAATGATGCAGCGGTTAACCGAACAACAACGCCTGGGCAATTTGAAAAAAATCTTGAATTGCTGGTTGATCAGGTCAGGTCGCTAAATGCCATACCCATTTTACATACACCCAATATTATTATAGCAGAAAAAGCTGCTGAAAGAAGCAGACTGCCTGAATACGTTGCGCTGATCCAAAATGTAGCCAGCAAAAAAAATGTAATTCTTATTGACAATTGGGTGTATTGGGAGAAGATGATGATTGAGCAGTCAGGTCGTATTCACAAGGAGTGGTTGAACGATCCCTTACATCCCAATGGTATAGGACATCAGGAAATAGCTCGTTTATTATTTAAAAAGCTTTCCATCTTCGATCCTAAAGAGCCCAGCTGCGGTGGAGTGTATTATGAAGGCGACCATTAGAATTTAATCATGTACCTATGAATGTACAACAATTTAAAATTCCCGCGCGGCCAATCTGGATGGAGGTGGCTCGACTGGGATGCGGTCCCACGGGCTGTAATAACGGTATAGGTATCATAAACACTAAAACGGAATGATCGAAAATACGACTAAAAAATTTCTAGTAATTGCTTTATTGACGTTTCTTAATTTGAGTTATGTATTTCCTCAAACTAACAGCATTAAAATCATACCTAAACCTGAGAAAGTAATTTTAAATGGTGTGAATATAACTTTGAAAAAGAATATTCAGGTTTATATCGATCCGCGTTCTACGTTAAACATGGATTATGTAAAAGAAGTATTGACCGATGTGGGTTTCGAGCCATTGTTTACGAACAAAGAAAAGCAGGCTGGACTTATTCTAAAAGTCAGTAAGGTTGTTTCAGATGGTTTTGAGGCGTATGAACTGAATGTAGAAAATCGTTCTAGGGCCAACCGCGTCATTGCCAATGCCAATGAAAAAACAGGTCTGATCTATGCGCTGCAAACCTTGCGACAGTTGGTTACAAAAACCGCCGCCGGAATCTCCATTCCTTCTTGTACCATTAGTGATGCTCCTCATTTCAGTTGGCGTGCTTTTATGCTGGATGAAGGCCGTCATTTTCATGGAAAACCGGTGGTAAAAAAGCTGTTGGATGAAATGGTCCGGCTGAAGCTGAATACCTTTCACTGGCATCTGGTGGATGATCCCGGATGGCGCATTGAGATTAAGAAATACCCATTGCTTACTGAAGTGGCTTCCAAAGGCGACCATACATTGATGAAAAAAGGTCTGACTCCTGCCAATTGGGACAGCCTTTACAACCATAAACCTGGCAAATTCTACACGCAAGAAGATATTAAGGAGATCGTACAATATGCAGATACCCGGGGAATCCTGATCATCCCTGAAATTGAGGTGCCGGGCCATGCTTCGGCCTCGATCTACGCCTATCCCTGGCTGGGTTCAAGCAGCAGGCTAACAGGTAAGCCAATATATGGCGACTTGTATCAGGTGGCTGACCCCAAGGTGGAAGGTTTTCTGCATGATGTGTTGGATGAGATTATTTCCCTCTTCCCAAGTAAGATCGTCCACATAGGTGGTGATGAAGCCGATTATAAGCACTGGAAGAACTCATCGGAAATCAACGCTTTTATGAAAGTCAATAAAATCCCAACCTATACTGATCTTCAGGTCTGGGCGATAAACAGAATGTCTGCATATATCTCGTCCAAAGGATACCGGATGATCGGCTGGAATGAGATTACGGGCGACAATATTCGTGGGGAGGCTCATGTTGAGTCTAGTCAGTCAGAAAAGCTGGCACCGGGTACTATTGTACAGTTTTGGGATGGAGAAGTGAGCCTGATCAACAAGGCGATCGAAAAAGGGTATGAAGTGGTCAATTCCAATCGCTTCTTTACCTATTTGGACTATCCTTACAACGTGACATCAATGGAGAAAGCCTATTCTTTCAATCCGGTACCTAAGGGTATAGCGGCTAAGGACCGGCATAAGATATTGGGCCTGGGTGCGCAGATGTGGGGCGAGGTTACACCTGATGAAGAGCGCATCTATTACTATACATTTCCCAGGCTGGCTGTTTTTGGAGAGAACGGCTGGGTAGATCCGGCTAAAAAGCAAAGCTATCAGGAGTTTCGCGAACGCTTTTTGCTGATAGAAAATATATGGAAGGAAAAGGGCTACATCAAAAATCAAATAGGAAAGTATTAATATTGGAATAAAATGAAAAATCTCCAGGTTAGAAACAAGGTGTTTTTTAACATTCTGTGTGGTGCAGCATTTTTTTATTGTTTATGTTTATAAGTATGAAGTGGCTTTTAATACCTGTACTGGTTTGGTTAGGTTTTTTTTATTTTATCCCTACAGACAAGGTGGGCTTTGCTGAAATCGAGAAGGGCTTTGTAAAACCACCAGATTCGATACAGACCAGCGTGTATTGGTATTGGATCTCTGATAACTTGTCAAAAGAAGGTGTAGTTAAAGACCTTCAGGCCATGAAGGCAGTGGGTATCAACCGTGCTTTTATCGGTTTTATCGGGTTAGAAAATCCTGCGCATTATGGCAAGGTGAAAATGTTTTCTGAAGAATGGTGGACTGTAGTACATACTGCCTTAAAAACAGCTACTGATCTGGGGATCGAAATTGGTATTTTCAATAGCCCGGGCTGGAGCCAGTCTGGCGGGCCCTGGGTAAAACCGGAACAGGCCATGCGCTATTTGTCAAGCTCGGAAACCTACCTGAACAAGCCTGGTAAGGTTTCTGTTAAATTACCGAAGCCAGCGGGCAACTTCCAGGATGTAAAAGTACTGGCTTTCAGGGTGCCTAAAGATTATCAGTGCAGCTATGCAGATTTGAAACCAACGATTACGGCAGTGCCTTATTTAACTGGTATTGCCAATATCATGGACAAGAATGAGCAGACGGAAGTGGAGCTGGAGGCAGGGAAAACCGCTGTGATCACGATGACCTCCGCGGGGGAATTTTCAGCGCGGAGCCTGACCATCTATCCTTCCAAAAGAAATTTGAGTCTGGATGTGAAGTTGGAGGCTCTTGAAAAGGGCAGTTATAAAGAGATTAAACAATTTAAGGTAGATAGGAGCAACAATAAGCTCCATGTAGGCTTTCAGCCTTTCGCCCCAGTGGTGGTGTCGTTTGATGCGGTCAATTCCAGCTCATTTCGTCTTACATTTAGCAATCCTTCTGCAAAGGCGGGAATTGCAGAAATCAGACTTTCTCCTGTTCCTAAAGTGGAGCGCTTTGTAGAGAAGACTTTGGCAAAGATGCACCCAACCCCACTTCCGTACTGGCATGAGTATCAATGGGCAATACAACCTGCAGTAAAGGAGACAGAACTTTTAATTGACAAAACTTCCGTAATAGACATCAGTAAAAACATGTCGGCCGATGGTACTCTGAACTGGACCGTGCCGAATGGGGAGTGGATAGTTCTAAGAACTGGTATGTTACCTACAGGAGTAGAGAATGGACCAGCCTCTCCTGAAGCAACTGGACTGGAGGTCGATAAAATGAACCATGAACATGTGGCCAAACATTTTGAAGCCTTTATGGGTGAAATACAACGCCGTATTCCTGCACAGGATAGAAAAAGCTGGAAGGTAGCGGTGCAGGATAGTTATGAGATGGGCGGACAAAACTGGACGGATGATTTTATCACTAAATTCAGGAAACGTCATGGTTATGATCCTATTCCATTTATTCCGGCAATGTACGGCCATGTAATTGGTAGTCAGGACCAGTCCGACCGTTTTTTATGGGATCTGAGGCGTTTTGTAGCCGACAATATAGCCTATGAATATGTTGGCGGTTTGCGAGATGTAAGCCATAAAAATGGCCTGACCATCTGGCTGGAAAATTACGGCCACTGGGGTTTCCCTGGTGAGTTTTTACAGTATGGCGGTCAGTCTGACGAAATCGGTGGAGAATTTTGGAGTGAAGGCGAGTTGGGTGATATTGAAAACCGTGCGGCTTCGTCTGCAGCACATATTTATGGAAAGACTAAGGTGTCTGCAGAATCTTTTACCGCTGGCGGAAATACATTTGGGCGGTATCCTTCGATGATGAAACAGCGGGGCGACCGCTTCTTTACCGAGGGGATCAACAATACCTTGCTGCACGTATATATCCATCAGCCTTATGAAGGCCGCAAGCCGGGTGTAAATGCCTGGTTTGGCAACGAATTTAACCGGTTTAACACCTGGTTTTATGATATGGACATGTTTATACAGTACCTCAAACGCTGCAATTTCATGCTTCAGCAAGGTAAGTACGTAGCAGATGTAGCCTATTTCATTGGAGAAGATGCGCCAAAAATGACTGGTATACAGGATCCTAAGCTTCCTCCGGGTTATTCGTTTGATTACATCAATGCTGAAGTGATCCTGAACCGGCTGACCATAACAGACGGGAGGTTTATGCTTCCTGACGGCCTCTCGTATAAAATATTGGTGCTCCCGGCGCTGGAGACGATCAGACCAGACCTGCTGGCCAAAATCGAATCTCTGGTCAAAGCCGGAGGGGTGATTCTGGGGCCAATACCTAAGCGTTCGCCCAGCCTGGTGGATTATCCAAATGCGGATACAAAAGTAAAGAAAATGGCTACCCAATTATGGGGCAATATTGACGGGCAAAAAACCAAAACCCATCCCTATGGCAAAGGAATGGTAATGAGCGGATTCAATCTGCAGCAGGCTATGAACTGGTTGGGTATGGTGCCCGACTTTAACATTGCTCCAAACGATCCTGCTCTTTTTATCCATCGCCGCACTGCGGAAGGAGAGATCTATTTTGTCTCTAATCAGAGCGATAAAAAGATCAATATAAATCCTGCTTTCCGCGTGAGCGACAAAACCCCAGAACTCTGGAATGCCATTACCGGGAAAATGCGCGATCTGCCTCAATATACTTCCAGTGGAAAAACCACTTCAGTACCTTTACAGTTAGAAGCCTATGAAAGTGCTTTTGTTGTTTTTAGAAAGCCTTTTGCCACTGCAACTAAAAATATAAAACTAAACTTTCCAGAACCTTCACAGTCGCTCAGTCTAAAGGGCGATTGGACTGTCCGCTTTGACAAAGAAAGCCGTGGGCCAGAAGAGCCTGTAGTATTCAAAAGCCTGACAGATTGGTCTAAAAATACAGACGAACGTATTAAATATTACGCTGGTTCGGCCGTTTACACCAAATCTTTTAAACTAAAGAAGCCAATGAATGGACAACGTATTTATGTGGAGCTGGGTGCAGTTACAGCCCTGGCAAAGGTGAAAGTAAATGGAAAAGAGACGGGTGGCGTGTGGACTGCACCTTACAAAGTTGATATTACAGAAGCAGTGCAGGAAGGTGACAACAAGCTGGAAGTGAAGGTGGTCAATAACTGGGTCAACCGCATGATCGGCGATCTGAATCTTCCTGAAGCGCAACGAAAGACATGGTCGCTCGTCAATCCCTATAAAGCCGATAGTCCGCTTCATCCTGCCGGGTTGCTGGGCCCAGTTGTATTGAAAACCTTCAGTTATTAGGCTTTATAAACCTAAACTTGATCCTTAAACAAACCTAAACCCGCAAATTAAAATGTTTAAAAAGCAAATCCCTCTTCTTCTCTTCTGTTTGACATCGATGGTTTCGGTGGCACAGCAGGCCATAAGCCGAAAATATATATCCCCGGTACGCATATTGTGGCAGGATGGTGAAGTTAGAAATAGCGAAAAGCTGCTTATAGAAGGCAATGGACAGGCTAACCTGGCCAACAGAGACATGGTATTTCTTAAAAATACAGCTACAGGTAAAAAAGCCTCCATACTGCTCGACTTCGGAAAGGAATTGCATGGAGGACTGGAGATCGTAACCGGTATGTGGGGGCCAAATAAACCCTTAAAAGTTCGAATCCGCTATGGCGAGTCGGCCAGCGAGGCGATGTCCGATGTGGGTGTCAAAGGTGCCACCAATGACCATGCGATCCGGGATTTTACAGCACTACTGCCCTGGTTGGGCAAGATCCAATTTGGTGAAAGTGGTTTCCGTTTTGTACGGATTGATCTGCTAGAGGAAAATGTAGAATTACAGCTCAAAGAGGTGAGGGCTATTTTTACTTACCGCGACATCCCTTATTTGGGTTCTTTTAAAAGTAGTGATGAACGCTTAAATAAGATATGGGCAACAGGGGCCTATACTGTACACCTCAATATGCAGGAATACCTTTGGGACGGCATAAAACGAGACCGCTTGGTCTGGGTGGGAGACCTGCATCCTGAAGTGGCTACAGTCAATGCTGTTTTTGGATACAACGAAGTAGTACCCAAAAGCTTGGATCTCTCGAGGGATATTACGCCACTTCCTGCCTGGATGAATGGAATCAGTGCCTATTCCATGTGGTGGATCATTCTTCATTACGATTGGTATATGCAGCATGGAAATCTGAAGTATCTGAAAGAACAGCAGCCTTATCTAAACGGACTGGTTAAACAAATCATAAGCAAAGTAGGCGAACACCATAAAGAAAATATGGATGGTACGCGCTTTCTGGACTGGCCTTCCAGTGAAAATAAACCGGGTATCCATGCCGGTCTGCAGGCCATGACCGTTTGGTCATTATCTACAGCCGCCAGGCTGGGGCACATTCTCGGAGACAAAGAAACCGAATCGTTATGTAATAAGACCGTAAGTGGTATGAAAAACTACATTCCCGATCCAAATGGATCGAAACAGGCAGCTGCGTTGATGGCCATCGCAGGACTCATTTCTGCTGAAAAGGCAAATAAAGAAGTGATTTCGGTTGGTGGTGCAGCTAATTTCTCTACGTTTTACGGCTACTATATGCTGGAAACGAAAGCCCGTGCCGGCGACCACCAAGAGGCTATGGATGTCATCAAGGAGTACTGGGGGGCGATGCTTGATCTTGGAGCGACTACCTTTTGGGAAGATTTCAACCTGGATTGGTTGCCCAATGCTTCCCGTGTTGATGAACTCGTGCCAGAAGGCAAGAAAGACATACACGGCGATTATGGTGCCTACTGTTATCTTGGACTAAGGCACAGTCTGTGCCATGGATGGGCTTCTGGTCCGACCGCCTGGCTAACTGAACATGTGCTCGGTGTGAAGGTCATCGAACCAGGATGTAAAACGTTAAAGATCACACCTCACTTAGGCGATTTGAAATTCGTAGAAGGAAGTTACCCAACACCTTATGGTGTGGTTAATATTAAGCATACAAAAATGGCAGACGGCAAAATAAAATCAGAAATAAAAGGCCCGAAAGAAGTAAGAATAGTTAGGTAATGGTTTTGGTGTCTGAATTTATTATTTGCAAATAATCTAAAATATTCATTATATTCGGTTACGTTACCGATACTAACCGCCCACTATTAACTTGGGTGTCAAAATTAATAATTAATTAGATCTTCCTGTCATAGAATGAATCAATTTTAAAAATGAATTTGAGAAATAAACTGTTTCTGGCCATAGCATCCGTAGTACTTAACATTGGATTTGTCAAAGCCATTGATAAGCCTGTCCAATCGACTCAAAAACCTTCAAAAGCAAATATTTCCAAACCATACTATCAGCCAGTTTTTTTAGGTGATATTAAGCCTAAAGGCTGGCTTTTAGAACAACTAACGGTAATGAAGAACGGCTCTACCGGCCAGATGGATAAAATTTATGATAAAATAAAAAATGATAATGGCTGGTTAGGCGGCAAAGGCGACAATTGGGAAGAAACACCCTATTGGCTGGATGGTGCAGTTCCATTGGCCTACCAGTTGAACGATACAGAACTAAAAGCTATCGTGCTCAAATATATCAATTGGTCTATAGATAATCAGCGTCCATCCGGCTATTTTGGCCCGATCACCAAATGGGAAAGAAAAACAGGAAAGCAGCTTGACCTTGCCAATTGCGAACAGGGAGAAGACTGGTGGCCTAAAATGATCATGCTAAAAGTGATACAGCAATATTATTCTGCTACACAGGATGAAAGAGTAATCCCTTTCATGACCAAATATTTCAACTATCAAAAAGAGGCTTTAAAAAAATGCCCGATTGGAAAATGGAGCGAATGGTCACAATCTCGCGGAACAGATAACGTAATGATGGTACAGTGGCTTTATGGCATTACAAAAGATGGGGCCTTATTAGAGCTGGCCAGCCTTATCAATGCTCAGTCTTTTGCCTGGAGCCAATGGTTTGGTGGCAGAGATTGGGTAATAAATGCTGCCGCCCGCCCAAATGGCAAGAAATGGATGAGCAGGCATGGTGTAAACGTAGCTATGGGTTTAAAAGATCCGGCTATAAATTTTCAGCGAACAGGTGACAGTACTTACCTGAAAACGCTAAAAACAGTTTTTAATGATCTGATGACTTTGCATGGTCTGCCTCATGGAATTTTTTCGGCCGATGAAGATTTACACGGCAACCAACCAACGCAAGGCACTGAGCTTTGCGCTACTGTAGAAGCGATGTATTCGTTAGAAGAAATTATAAATATTACCGGAGATACACATTACATAGATGCATTGGAAAGAATGACTTTTAATGCCATGCCTTCGCAAACAACCGATGATTATCATGAAAAACAATATTTTCAGATTGCCAACCAAATAGAAATCAGTCGTGGTGTTTTTGCATTTACTTTGCCTTTTGATAGGAAAATGAACTGCGTTTTAGGCGCAAAAAGCGGATACACCTGTTGTTATGTAAATATGCATCAGGGTTGGACAAAGTTTAGCCAAAATTTGTGGCATAAAACTGAAAATGGTTTAGCTGCTTTAATTTACGGCCCCAATACCTTAACCACAAAAGTTGGTTCTCAACAAACCGATGTAACAATTGAAGAAGCAACAAACTATCCGTTCGATGATCAGATCAATTTCAACTTGTCATTAAAAAAAGCGGTAACCTTTCCTTTTCAACTGCGCATTCCGACGTGGTGTAAAGAAGCGGTCATTTTGATCAACGGTAAAGAATACAGCAAAGAAAAGGGCGGAAAAATAATTACCGTAAACAGAACCTGGAAAAACAAAGACCAATTGACTTTGCAGTTGCCAATGGAAGTCTCTGTTTCTGAATGGGCAGATAATTCAAGAGCGGTGGAACGTGGCCCCTTGATTTACGGCTTAAAAGTCCAGGAAAAGTGGAGTGAAGGAACAGATGAAAAAGAAGGGAAATATTTTGAAGTTCATCCGGCATCGGCCTGGAATTACGGACTTTTAGAGAAAGTAAGTAAAAATCCTGTTAAAGAAACAACAATAACGTTTAAAGCGCTTAAGAAAGATTTTAGGTGGAATTTAGAAAATTCGCCCGTTGAAATTATAGTAAAAGTGAAAAGAATACCGGGATGGAAATCACAGAACGGTTTGGCCTATCTTCCGGTTACTGGCCGGGAAGGGTTTTATAAAGGACCGGTAGACAGCGATATAGAAAATGTTACTTTACTTCCTGTTGGCTTTACTAAATTAAGAATTATAGCATTTCCTGTAGTAAAATAGAATGATATGAATAAATATTGCATTATTTTTTTTCTAATCACAATTAACCAGTTAGGGGCTATGGCGAATACAATAGCCCCTGAACATAGGCAGTCGATTGTCCAGGATACTTTGAAAAAAGGGAACCAGGATTGTGATACAGGAATCAAAATTACCTATGCACCATCACTGCCCAGTAATAAATTTGCAGATATTTATGGAGATAACGATATCGCCATCACAAGTTTTGTTGCCAGATGTTCAAGATTGAAGGAAGTTTATATCTGGGTGAATGAAGAGAGCGGTGGGCTTATAGGAGCACAGATTGCACAAGGAGGGCCATATGGACAAGTGATAGCCAGAGGGAATGTTGCCGGACGTTCTGTAGGCAAACAGCGGGTTGATTTTGCCAATCCCATCTATCTGGAAACGGGAAAGACCTATTATCTTAAGCTATTCAAAGGGGAACCGGCTACGATTAGGGGTGCAGTAGCCAGAACGGAAAAAAATTCTGCCGATATCAAGGGATATCTTACACATGGGCCGCTGTCTTATGATCTTGCCCATGAAATGGTGTTCGATAAATGGAAAGGAAGTGCGCCTGCCAATGTACGGTTTGATGAAAGGAAGAAACTGCCGGTACGGTATGAAGAAAACGTAAATAAAGCACTTCAAGCCAATACCGATTTATTTGGCGAAGAAGTGTTAAAATTTCCAGGCGGACCTACCTATGATCAGGTCAAAGACTATCTTACTCCACTCAAGCTGATAGGAACCGCTGTGTCTGAGTCTGGTGTTTATTATATTCCTTTCGGAAGACCAGCGAACCTTGCCGGATATGGCCCCGCTGCATTGCATCTCGGAGATGGCAGTCAGATTGTCTCCCAGGTTTCCAGCGGAACCAAAACCACCATGTTCGTAGGTGCAGAGGGGCAGGAACGTTATGGTTTCGCTGAAGCGAGGCTTGCACAGGAACGTCTTGAAGACGGTTATCAGCCAATATTGGTCAATGAATATACGGATCTATCAGGTGTAAAGTACATTCAGGAATCATTTTCTGACTATTCATTTGCAACTACCGAGCTGGTCAGTTTCATTAAAATAACAATAAAGAAAGAAAATGCCAAAATTGATAAAGTAAAGTTAGGACTGCTTTTTTCAGATAGTGATCTCGTTCTTGATGGGACTGTGTTAAAATCAGGAAATAAAGTGAGGGCACTATTGGCAAAAGGAGGAAAGCTTAGCGGAGGGAATAACATTACCTATGAACTGGATTTGAGCCAGGGAGATCAGGAACTGTATTTTGCCAGATTATTGCATCCGGCAGACTGCATCCGGAAAGAAATTGATGCGCAATACTACAATGCAGAAAAGACAGAATTGAAGCAATACTGGAACAATGAACTGGCTAAAGGCGCAACATTTGATGTGCCTGAAGAACGTGTAAACAACGCCTGGAAAAACTTGCTGGTGCAAAATCTTTATATGGGCTATTTGTATAGTATAGGTAACATCTACCAAACCTGGTATCAGCCGGAGGGGAATGATGCGGCCAGAGTAATGGGCGAATATGGTCATATGTTCCGACAGAAAGCCATACACGAAGTGCTGCTTTCTGTCCCGTTGAGAAAATACCGGACCTGGGAAATTGGAGAATTATTGTCGCATTCAGCCCAATATTACTACATTTCTAAAGATAGCGCCTTTATCCATCAACATCAGCCGAAGTTTATCAGTTACCTGGAAGATTTTGAAAAACAAATGAAGTCTTCAGCGCACGGCGTACTGAATGCAGAGGCTTTTTCTGGCGATATCGCTGAAAAATTAGTTTATCTACATCATCAGGCGGTTGCATGGCGTGGTATGCGGGATATGGCTTACCTCCTGAAATCCCTTGGCAGTACTTCAACTGGCGACAAATATATTGACCTGGCGGATAGCTTAAGAAGCCGGTTGTTAACAGCGTTGAATGAAAGTAAAACCATATTGCCGGATAGCAGCATTTTCTTGCCCACCGAACTGTTTACAAAGGAAAAGCCCGTAGCCTATCCCAGGATTACCGAAACAAAATATGGATCGTACTGGAACCTCTGTTTTCCTTATGTGGCCGGCTCCGGGCTTTTGGACAAGCAATTGGTATCCGGTTATTATAAATATCTGAAAAATCATGGTGCCTTTTTTTTAGGTATGGTGCGCTTCAACTATTACCCTGTTCAGACAGGTAATTATTATAAAGACGGATTACCGGGATACAAAACACCAGGTGTAGATAATGTGTACGGGCTTAATCTAAGCCGTATGATCGCGATGATGGATGACCCCGACAGATTGGTACTTTCTATGTATGCCAAGCTGGCACATGGAATGACCAGGAATACATTTATTTCGGGCGAAGGAGATACTATAGGGCCATATCCTGATGAGTATTACAGAACGTCTTACCTGAGTCCCTCCAGCTTTAACAACAGTTGGTTTCTGCAGATGCTGCGGTTGATGCTCATTGCAGAAACGGACGGAAAAAATGGCCTTCCGGAGAAACTCCACCTGGCTTATTCAACACCGCGTGCCTGGCTGGCACAAGGGAAACAAATTAAGGTTGCTGATGCTCCCACACTGTTCGGAAAAATAGATTATATGATCGATTCAGACATTCAAAATGACAGGATTCATATCGCGGTTACACTGCCTGCTCAAGTCAGTGCTGCAGCGGAGGTTTCTATCAGACTGCGCATCCCTGAAAAGAAAAAAATTCAAAACGTAAGTATAAATGGGGCCAGGCACAAAAAATTTGACGCAGCTAAGGAAACGATAGACCTTACCGGTAAAAGTGGAAGTCTTAATGTAATTGTTCGGTATCAATAATCAGCAAAACCGAACAATGGCAGTATCCGGTAGCCGAGCATAAAGATGATTCTTAATATCAAGAACACAATCAAAGCTGGTTTAACATAGTTATTTTTGATGGTAGCCAGGAAAAATAATAAAGCCCCTATAGTTACAATATCCATCGTCCAGCCATAATACTCATAGATCAGGCTAAGGTTGCTTATCCCTTCGTTCTGATGCATAGCAGGAACAAGCAATTTTTGTATCAGAAACAGGATAATAGAGCTCAGATAATCAAGGCCAATAATGACGATTAAAGATTTTATGGTGTGTTCATCGCTTTTGGCTTGCAGGGGTGCTGGAAGCAGTTCTGATCCGCAGTTTGCACAAAACCTGGCTTCAGGTAAATTAGCAGTGTTACATTTTATGCAGTCCATCGGTATTTTTTTAATTGAAATAGGATTTTCTATCGATCACCATGGTATTGGCCGCACGATCGCCAAGTTTTCTACCATCATCCGTGGCCAGTATCATTACCGGTTCTATAAAATTTCCGATTAGAGGGACTATTCCCAACAATAGAGACACTATATTTCTTAGAAAGGATTTTGATTTTGTAATGGGCCTGTTGGTTTCCAGGTCAATTACTAAAAGCTTTAAAGCCTTTTTTCCATAGCTTTGGCCCTGACCAAAGCCATCCTTCAAAAGCTGGTAAGCAATAGGGATAAAAAAGAGTAATGCGCCAATGATACCAAGCGTGAACATCAGCGTTTCCTCGTTTCCATAAGCAGCAATAAAAGCAAATACAAGGAGGGTGGTTCCAGGAATTGCCAGTGCAAAACAAATTAAAGCGTCTAACAGTGCAGCCAGAAACCTGTTGCCCAGGTCAGCTTTAACATATCCCAGGTTGGTTATAGGTTTGCTCTCAAAAGGGTTATTTATACCCATCGGATTTTCGACATTTTGGGGAGTATCTGCCTCGATCAGCCGCGCGCCATCATTAATGCAAAATTTTACATTCTGTGGGTAACTGGTTTTGCATAAGGGGCATAAATTATTCATAGGGAAGATGGTTATAGCTGCCTTTGTTTCATTTTTTCTGCGGCTGCCTTGAACCTTACGAGCCTGTCTTTTGCATTTTTTTGTTTTCCGGCTAGTTCGATCGCTTTGCTCTGATTAAGCAGCGCTTCATCATACAGCTGCATGCGGTAAAATATATGAGCCATGGTGTCATAGTATTCGGCAGTTGGCGATAGCTCGAGTGCACGTTTACTCCACAACAATGCTTTAGTCAGATAATTGATATTACGGGTGCCTAGCATATAAAAATCCCAGGCAGCATTATTTAATATCATCGCTAAGCTTTTTGCCGGGTCAGTATTATAGCTAAGGGAGGTATAAGTATAAGTTGTTCGGGTAGCTGTTACAGGGTATTTTTTTTCTATGGCCGCTACACGTTCTTTTGATGCAATAGTCACACTGTCTTTTTTATCCTGTAGTTTTTTTGTTACTTTTTGGATGGAGTCGGCGGTAATTTTCATGTAATACTGATCGTAATAGTATTGTGCCTGGCGATAATAATTGTTAGTGTCTTTTACCGCTTTGTAATAATTAAGCAGTAGATAGGTAGCCTGCTTGTTAGCTGCCGTATAATTTTTTGAATAGGTGCCGCGTACATAATTGGATAATGAGTTTGCCAATGTTGAATTTTTGGTAGCTACCGCTTCATCTTGGGTATTTTTAATGATGCAATTGTTGAGATCAATCCTTTCCCGCAAAGACAGGGTTTTATAAATACTGTCAACAATCTTTCGATTGGTGTAAGCCAGTTTATATGCCTTTCCATAAGCAAATGGACCCGCTCTTAAAACAAACAATACCTCATTATAGTCATTAAAGGCCCCTATGGTTAAAAAATCAACATATTCGTCAATTAATTTAGCGTTATCAGACAGGCCAAGTTGTTGCCTTGCGCTGATATATTCCTTTAATAAATCTTTACTTAGGTTTCCAGTTTTGTATTTTTCTTCATAGTCAGCCAGAGATGAGCCGCTGGAGTGCTTGTTTAAAGCCTGGTTTGCTAAATCTAAATAATGTTTTGATGCGCTGCTGCTTTTGGCCCCTTTAGCAATTAAAGTACCATTCGCGTCAAGAAAAATATAGGCGGGCAGCATCTTTAACTGATATTTTCGCATAAACGCTGCGGCCTCGGAGTCGGGGAAGCTAACTGCATAATTCACAAAATTTTTATTGTAAAACTGAACTACCTCCTTGCTGTTGATAGCGCTTTTAACAGTACTTTTAGATATCGGACCAATGTTCAGGAATACCGGACGTTTAGTTTCAGCGGCTTTTTTCAGTGCGGTATTAAAATTCTTTTCATAGCTGATCTGGGCAAATGAATAGCTGGCCTGGGCCAAAAGAATAGTTAAGAGAATTAGTTTTCGCATGGAGCATTATTTAATTGACTAATATAACATAATTTTACTTACACTTTCCGATCCAGAACATCCTTGATTTTGTTTGCATTTTCCATGAGTTCCGTAAGGTAATCCCAGTTCTCTTTTTCAATACAGGATTTAAATTTCCTGAGTTGGGTTATGTGTTCGTTTAACACGTCAAGTACATTTTCCTTGTTCTGCTTAAATATAGGCATCCACATCGCCGGGCTACTTTTTGCCAGCCTTACTGTACTTTCGAAACCCGCGCTGGCCAGTTCAAATATGGCGTTTTCTTCTCTTTCTTTCTCCAGTACGGTATTGGCCAAAGCGAAAGAAGTAATGTGGGAAATGTGACTGACATAAGCCACGTGTACGTCATGATCTTTTCCATCCATATACACATTATACATGCCAAGCAAAGTATACAGCTGCTCTACTGTTGTCAGCGCATCTTTATCGCTATCTGCTGCATTGCAGATCACATTCGCCCGTCCATCAAAGGCATCCTCGGTTGCTGCTTCCGGCCCACTAAATTCAGTACCCCACATTGGATGCGTGGCGATATATCTGCCCCTGTTGACATGCCCCTTTGCAGCATCCAGCAGCGACATTTTTGTGGAACCGGTATCCAGTACAATCTGGCTCTTGATCTGGTCCAGTACCTGAGGTAACAATACGGTACAGGCACTTACCGGGGCACTTAGTATGATCAGGTCGCTGTTGGCTATTGCATTATTCAGATCAGTGATCTCATCAACAATCCCGAGCTCCAGTGCTTTCTGCGTGTGCGCCTGCTGATTGTCTACGCCGAATACTTTTGAGGCAAAACCTTTTTGCTTCAACACCAAAGCCATGGAACCTCCGATAAGTCCGAGACCGACTACTGCTATCTTCATTGTTCAAATATAATTATTATACGTTCTTTATTGTTATTTACTGATCCGGGTTATGGCTTGTTCAAACCTGGAAAGATCTCCGCAAAGACTGATCCTGATGTATCGGTTGCCCTGGCTTCCAAATATGCCACCAGGGGTAAGAAAAACGTTTGATCCGTAAAGGATTTCATCGCTAAGCGCATAGGCATCGGGATAATGTTCCGGGATTTTTGCCCAAACAAATAGTCCAACCTGGTTAAGTGAATAAGCACATCCAAGAATATCGAGTATGCGGTATACTTTAGCCCGCCTTTCCGCATAAATGTTGTTGATATGATTGTACCAGTCCGAACCGAGGCTTAAAGCCTTTGCTGCAGCGAGTTGCAGGGGCATGAACATGCCGCTATCCATATTACTCTTGAACCTCAATACTTCTTCAATCCGTTCTTTAGATCCGCAAAGCATACCGATTCGCCAACCTGCCATATTGTGGGATTTGCTTAAAGAGTTGAGCTCCAATACTACCTCTTTAGCACCAGGCACCTTCAAAAGACTCGCAGGCTGATCATTCAGGATGAAGCTGTAGGGGTTATCATGTACCAGGAGGATATCATGTTCCTTTGCAAAATGCACCAGGTCTTCAAACAAACCTGGGGCAGCTTGCTGGCCTGTGGGCATATGCGGGTAATTCACAAACATCAGTTTCACTTTGCTCAGGTCGCTTGCTGCCAGTGCTTCGAGGTCCGGACACCAGTTTCGCTCCTCCTTTAACAGGTAAGCTACTGGTTTGCCGCCTGCCAGTTTAACTGCACTGCTGTAGGTAGGATAACCAGGGTCAGGGATTAATGCTTCGTCACCCTCATTTAGATAAGTCATGCAGATGTGTACGATGCCTTCTTTTGAACCCAATAATGGTAATATTTCGGTGTCGGGGTCGAGGCTTACCTGGTACCATTGCCGATACCAGTCTGCAAAAGCCTGTCGCAAAGCGGGTATACCTTTGTAGCCCTGATAACCATGTACTCCTGGTTTTTCAGCTTCTACCTGCAGTGTCCTGATCACATCTGGATGCGGTGGCAGATCCGGGCTGCCGATGCCCAGGTTAATGATACTTTTGCCTTCCTTATTCAGGGAATCGATTTCCCTTAGTTTTTGGGAGAAGTAGTATTCACTGATACCCTCCAGTCTTTTTGCAATCATGATTGAATTGTTATATCCTTTGTGCGGTCGTAATAGCTGATCAAGCAACTGCGCGGCTAAAGATAAGTTCAATTCTTTTAACTCAAAAATTTAGATGCTTATAGGAGAAAATAAATGAGAAATAAAAAGAGTCCTGGGTATCCCAGGACTCTTTTTTACTTGTCGCGTATGACCAATACCCGATACAAGGCTTTTTTAAGCTCAAATTTAAGTTTTAACTGTTCCGCAAGACACTTTTCAATGTGATCCCGGGAACGGTATAGGGTTGCATCGCTGCCCAGGTCAATTGCAGCAGTTATTGGAAAGGCTATTCCGGTTTTATTCAGATAAGGTTCTTTCCTTGTCAGTAGTTTTGATTTGTACGTGTATCTGCCCAGCCAATCCAGCAAAAAATCTATCGGCACACCGGATATGATCAGTTGATTTTTTAGCATATTGATGGCCTTCCCAGCCACTATTGGAGCTGGCTTTTTAGGGGCATGACCCGGTTGATAGGATACCACATAGCAATCCCGTTCCCTTAGCTCCCTTGACGTTCTAATCCCTAAGTAGAACTCCAGATCATGAATTACCTTTGGGAAAAACAAACTATCGGCTATGGCCTCAGGAATTCTGAATTCATAAGTGTAAGAATTGTTTAAGGCCCATTTTGACATGGAAGGACCAGTGTATCTCAAGGGATCTTTTCCTTCCCCGGGCCAGAAATACCTGGATGAATCCCTGGTATGTACTTCGTACAAATATTCCCTGTCAACATTTCCGGGCATTTGCCAGGCTGTCCATAAAATGGTGAGTATCCTCAGGTTATAAACCATAAAACGGTTTGCATTGGGCCGGCCCAACATGCTGGTACTAATTCTTGTGCCGCTCATTTCTACACCGGGCAGGCGATTATAAAATATGGACCGAAAAGTAAGCAGGGAATCCGGAATGTATATTGCTTTATTGGAATCAAAAGGAGTTTCCTGTTTTACCGTCATGTACTGATTACTGTTGATCAAAAAGTTGCGGATATTCTTTTCATTGATTTCGTCATCGCCGGTGATGGCCTTCACTACACCCCGCTGATCTATCCATACATTGTGTGGTAAAGCCTGATGGAAAAACATTTTTGAAAATAGCGTATCAGCGGAGATGATTCTTAGTCCGGAGTTTTTGAGTTTAGGGTTTTTTTCCAAAAATGCGTTAACCGTCTTTTGTTTTTCATGGCTGATGCAAATCACCTGGAACCTGTCCTTGTGAGTCTTTTGTAGTTCAGCCATCAACTGCATTTCTTTGATACATGGTGCACACCAGGTTGCCCAGAAGTTAATGATCAGCATTCCTTTTTTGTACAGCTCAGCAGTAGTAACCGGATTGTTGACTATTCTCAATTGATCCTGGATCTGTAACTCCGGCAAACGGTCATTTATATTCAGTCTGCTTTGGGCGTAAAGTTGTACAGGAATGTTGATCGCCATCTGGAGTAAGATCTGAATTGTTATTATTCGCGTGAATTTAATAGCCTTCATTTTGAATAAGTTTTGAGTTGGTAGTGATGTCACCTAATGGAATTGGTAAAACAGCAGAGGTAGCTAACCAGGTAGGTTTTGCAACGGCCATGACAGATTGCAGGTTGCCGGTACGTTTGAGGTCGATAAAACGGTCTGAATTTTCAAAGAACATTTCATGTCTGCGCTCTGCGTAAATGGCCCCGAGCACTGTTGACAGGGTGGAAGGGCTGATGTTATCCAATCCGGCGCGTGAACGGATGAGATTGAGATCTGATACTGCGCTGTTTGCACCTGTAAGTTTGCCTTGCTGTGCCCGTGCTTCTGCACGGATCAGGTATTGTTCTGCAATTCTGAGTACCACCAGGTTTTCCGGGTTGGTAGTGTTGGCTACTCTGTTTTTGTATTTGGCCGGATACCGGTAAATCGTGCTAATGCCTCCTGATGTTGCAATATTGGTCCCTATCCAGCTGGATTTTCGCAAGTCTGCAGCTTCAAAAGATTGATAAAATTGATCAGTGAAAAAAAAGGAAGTAGCTACTGTAGCCGATGCCGGTACTACGGAGCTTGCTTCAGTAACGAAACCGTTGATCGTGGCAAATTGCAAAATACTTTCACGGCTACCTGCTTTGAAGACGTTCGCTGGTGCTTCCAGTGGGGTATAGGTGCCACTGTTAATCAGTTCATCCGCCATACTTTCTGCAAAAGCCCAGTTGCTCTGGTAAAGATAAGCTCTGGCCAAAAGTGCTGTTGCACATGCTTTGTTTGCCCTGATTTTACCAGCACCCTGGTAAGCAAGGTCCAGGTTTAATCTGGCAATAGTTAAGTCTGATATGATCTGTTCATAAACTTTTGCCTGCGCAATTTGTTGGGCCTGGCGGTTGATATCTACATTTGTTGTGGTGATGAGCGGAATGGAACCGTATAAGTTGAGGAGATAGAAATAACAATACGCCCTTAAAAATCTGGCTTCTGCATTAATTTTGCTTTTGAATATCTCAGGCAGTTTTGAAGCTATGTTAAGCTGTTCCAGTATCATGTTACACTGGTAAATGCTGTTATACAAAGAAGTCCAATTGGCGCGGATAGTGCCTTCGGTGGCAGTGAGCCGGCTCTGATTCCATTGTTCGTTGGAGGAATTTATACTTTCGTCTGCGTATACAGAAAGGTATCTGTTACTGGTATTGTATTGCTGATTTTCCAGTACCAGATAAATGTTAAGTAAGGCCGATTTGGCACTTGTGGTATCGGCAAATACTTTATCTGACGTGAGCTGGCTTTTGGGTGAGTCAATTTCTATCAGCTTGCTACATGCCGACAACTGAAGCAAAATGATCAGCAAAAGACCTGAAATTATATGATTTTTTTTCATGTTTAATCGGTTAAAAAGTAAAATTGATGCCTGCTATAAAGGATTTTCCAGGTGCAACATTGGTTTGGCCGGTAAAAAATCCACCTGATTCCGGATCCATGAATGGGTTTTCTTTGTGCCAGAAAGTGATTAGGTTTTGTGCCCTCAGGTATATATTCACCTGGCCGGCCTTAATCTGCTTACTGATTTTTTCAGGCAGGACATAGCCGATACTGAGATTTTTGAACCTGATATAAGAGGCGTCAAAAAAATTGGCACTTGACGAGGTATAATAAATATCGGATATGGTGCTGGCTTTGGGTACAGTGCTGATGTTGCCGGGTTGTTGCCAGCGTTTGAGCATGTAGGCGTAGTTATTTAGTAAAACACCTGGATTGTTACGGATTCCTCCTTTGGCCATTTGTTTGGCAAACTGAAAAAAGACATCAATAGAAAAGCCTTTATAACTGATGACATTACCTATCCCACCATAGTAATCCGGGGTGCTTTTGCCAATGGTGTAACCGGAATAAGGAGAAGTACTTGGGTTGCCATTCTGATCTGCATATATGGCCTTACCTGTTTCCTGATCCACACGCAATAACTGGTAGCCATTAATTTTGTTAATGTCATAACCGATTTGCAGGGTTTGCTTATAGCTGGAATTTTGAAAATTTTCGAAACTGATGAGTTTGTTTTTTGGTAAACTGATGTTGAAGGTAGTTGACCACCTGAGCTTATTGTTTTCAAAATTAAGGGTGTTTAGCTCGAACTCCCAGCCTTTATTTTCTACCACAGCAGGCAAGTTGGCCTGGTAATTTGGAAAACCCGTAATGCTGGGCAGCGCATACAGTACCAATTGATCTATGCTGCGATTTTGATAATAGTTAAGGTTAAAAAGGATCTTATTTTTAAACAGGCCGAGTTCAAGAGCCAATTCCAGTTTGGCGGTTGTTTCCCAGTGGAAATTGGCATTGTCTATTCGTGCCGGGCTTAAGGTAGTGAGGCCCTGATATACTTTTCCTGAAGTATTATAGGTGGAAAGAAACTGGTAATCGGTAATCTGGTCGTTTCCTGTTAATCCGTAGCTGCCTCTTAATTTACCAAAACTCAATAACGGCAAATTTACCTTTAACCAGGCTTCTTCACTAAACAACCATGCCGCACCTAAGGCTCCAAAATTGCCAAACTGGTTGCCATTACCAAATCTGGATGAACCATCCCTTCTAACGGTGGCATTGAGTATGTATTTGTCGCCATAGCTGTAAGTTAGCCTGCTAAAACCCGAAAGATATTTGTAAGCGGTATTGGTTTTAAGACGAATATCTACTGTGGTTGCAGAGGCGATATTCTCCATGAGTTCTTCATTGCTGAAATTGCTGACTTTGAACAAACCAATGGTTGATGACCTGTCCTGATAAGTTCCGCCAATAAGTACTGTCAAATTACTTTTGCCAAACTGGCGCCTGAAATTGAGCTGAGGCTCTACAATAAAAGAGCTGTTGTCATTTTGCCCGTACTGCGCATAGTTTACACTGCCTGGAAATAGTGACCGGGTAGGAAACAGTTGTGTTTGGCTGATACTTATGGTATTGTAACCGGCATTAACACTGAGTTTTAAGGTTTTTAAAAGTGCATAACTGAGGTTAAGATTGCTGATGATGTTGCTGGTCTGTGCATTGGTTGTGGCTTCCATTTCGGCCAGTGGGTTACTGGCGTACCAATAATGTTGTCCATTATCATCAAATAAAGGCAAATTTGGCGGCAGCATTATGCCCGAAGCTGAGTAGCTCATATTCGGACTTTTGTTGCGGTCCCAGACCAGATTGTTGGTTAGCTGCATTTCCAGCTTCTGGTCTTCAGATTGATGGTTCAGGTTAAGGCTTAAACCGCCACGGATATATCTGGCTTTGCTGCTGATCACGTTATTTTCCTGGTGGAAACTGCCGGCAGTATTAAAAGTGGTTAAGCCGGCACCACCAGACAGGCCTGCCTGTAAGTCGGTGGATTGGGAGGTATTGCCAAACAGATACTCCGGCCAGTTGGTAGCCGTGCTTTGATCCCAGGTTAACAGATCAGGTGCATTGGTGGTATTTGGCTTAAGGTTGTCATTTGCGAAGGCTTCTTTTCTAAGCATGAGGTATTGCTCCAGGTTGAGCAGCTTTGGAAAGCTGGCAGCTTTGTTATAGCCTTGACTGATATTGAGATTTGCTTTGGTAGCCCCTCTTTTCCCTTTTTTTGTGCTTATCAAAATGACACCGTTTGTGCCTCTTGAGCCATAAATGGCGGTGGCATCAGCATCTTTTAGAATGTTGATACTTTCAATATCCGAGGGATTAATGGAGTTTAACGGATTGGTAGCACCAGTAATTGCAGCACCTGCTATGTTCGCCGTAGCAGCAACAAGTATCGATTCAAAGGGTACACCATCGATGATGTACAGCGGCGCTGTACCTGCAGAGATAGAGCCCTTTCCCCTGATCTGGATGTTAATATTGCCACCAGGGAGGCCATTGGTAGTTTGAACAAAGACCCCTGGCATACGACCAGAGAGCGAAGAAAGTATATTGGTAACCGGCTGTTGTTCTATTTGTTTGACAGTTATGGTTGATACGCTGCCGGTGTTGAGTCGTTTGGTAGTTTGCCCGTAACCTATGATCTGAATTTCATCCAGCTTGCTGTCTTCCGGTATCAATACCACATTTCCCAAATTGGCTGACGCCTCAACTTCCCTGGTTTGACGGCCAACAAATCGTATAATTAGCACCGCGCCTTCAGCAACGCCTGGAATACTAAAGGTTCCCTGCTCATCACTGGTGTAAACCAGGGTTTTTCCTTTTACCTGTATAATTGCGTTTGGGAGCGGTAATCCCTTCTCATCCACTACTTTGCCCTGCACAACAATAGTTGTAAAAACATCCACTACCTTTTGCAAAATGGTAAGCTTATTTTTGGTAATGAGGATGTTTTTGTTCTCTATCGTATAATCCAGATTTTGCGGTTCCAGGCATATCTTAAGCACATCTTTTAGCCCTGTGTTTTTAAAATTAACATCCAGCGGCTTTTTGGTGTTTATTTTCTTCGTGGAATAGAAAACATAATAGCCGGTTTGCTTGCGGATTTCATTAAAAACCTCCGCCAGATTTGTACCCTTCTTGCTATAAGTAAGTTGCTGGGCAAATCCATTGGCATTTACCTGTAGCAGGCAAGTGGTCATCATCAATAATACAAGTTTCATCACTAATAGGATTTTCTTTTTAGTTTGATGGCTTTTTGCCTGCACACAGTTTAGCGTTTCCCTCCAGATCACTTTTGGTGGTAGCCAAAGCCATATCATAGCTTGGTCAAAAGCTTTTTGTTTCATACATTTGAATGTTTAGGTTAATTAAGATTTTGTTATCGAATAATTATTTCTGCCGATTTAATCGGTTAAGGGTTAACCTGAACTTATGGCGTGGAGATCCTGGGAAATCTCCACGCTTTTTTGTTTTGGAGCCCTTGTTTGTTTAAGTTCTCGTTCGTAAATGCCTGTTCATTTTGTTTCGCTGGTTTTTAAATCGATTCATTTTCTATGATTATTGCACAATAATTGTCTTCCCTTCAATTTTGAATTCTACCTCTCCGGTTTTTGTAATGGCAGCTAAAATTTGAGAAATACGATGGTCACGTGCAATGGTGCCGCCAAATTTTGCACTTTTCGCGGTTTCATTTTTGTAAATAATTTCCACATCATACCATCTGGCTATTTGCCGCATTACGGTCTCCAAAGGAGTATCGTTAAACTGAAAGTAACTATTTTTCCAAGCCACTGCTTCATTAGGGTCCATTTGTTTTACGTGTATATTGCCGCCAGTATTTGTGGCTTGTTGGTTGGGTTTAAGTATGACGTTATTGTATGACAAAGACGACACCCTTAGGCTTCCTTCTAAAAGCGTAGTTTTAATACTGCCTTCATCCTCGTATGCGTTGATGTTAAAATGCGTACCAAGTACTTCAACCTGCTGTCCTTTACTACTCACTATAAAAGGGTGTTTTTTATCTTTTGAAACTTCAAAGTAGGCTTCGCCGACCAGTTCAACTCTTCTCTGGTGACTAGCCGAGTGGGATAAAGTTGAAGGGAATATAATACTACTGGCGGCGTTTAGCCATACTTTGGTGCCATCCGGCAAAGTGATCTGATAGGTGCCCCCCCGGGGAGTGGATACATTTGTCATCCCGACTTCGGAGGGATCCAGGTTCTTCGCATTCGCTCCGGATGACAAATCGTTAGTTCTGGATGATAAAATAGTACTACCATCATTATAGCTTAGTTTGTTTGCGGCTATTACTATACCGGTTTTGGCAGCGCTGAGTTTAATTTTCTTACCATTAGCCAACGTTAAAGTTGCTGTGTTTTTGCCCGGTGCAATGTCGTTCACCAGGTCTCTCCCTATGGTTTGAGATGACAAGGTGTCGGGATGCTGGGATGTATATATCCAAATACTCAAAGTAATCGCTGCTACTGCAGCAGCAGCAAAAGCAATAGGCTTCCATAAGGGTATTGGTCTTTTTATCAGCAAGGTCTTGTAAACTCTTTTTACAGCGGCATTTAACTGTTCATCGGACAGGTAGCTTCCCTCTTCGTCCTCATTCCATATTGTATACCAGGCATCAACCTGTTCCTGTTCTTCTGCTGTACAGGTATTGTCCCGGTATTTTTCTAGTAGTGTTTTAGCTAGTTTTTTTTCCATCTTTAAAACCATTAACGGTTAATTATAGATAAGACGGTTAACTAAAGCGTTGGGCCGAGATAAAAATCAAAAAAATATTTTACTGTAGTAAAGAATGACCAGGTACAGCCATATCAGGTACCCAAGTTTTGGCCTTAATATCTTTAATGCGTTATTGATCTGACTTTTTACGGTTTTTTCAGTTATACCAAGTTTTGCAGCAATTTGTTTGTGTGAATAATTTTCATAGCGACTCAGCTCGAATATTTCCCGCATTTTAGGAGGTAAGGCTGCAATCTCTTTGGCTATCAACAATTCCGTTTGCTTTTCGCGCAGCGAAGAATCTGTGTTATTGTCACCCTTATCTATAAAGTTCTGCAAAGATTTTATATAATTGGATTCAATTTTCTTATGAGAAACATAATCTATTATACGGTTTTTTACAGCTGTAAATAAATATCCCGCCAGGTTCGTTTTTAAAACCAGGTTTTCACGTTTAAACCACAGAGCGGTAAACAAGTCGTGAACAATATCATCAGCCTCAGCTTCATTTAGTAAGCGCCGGTAAGCATGCGCATACAATAGTTTGGAATACCTGTTATAAATTTCGGTAAATGCATTGTTGCTACCTGATTTTAATAAATCAAATAACTCCAGATCAGAATATGTACTGTAAGTAGCCATAATAATAAGATTAGTTTCAGTTTGATTATAATTTTATAGAAATCGTTGTAAATGCATTGACATTTAATGATTTAAGGTTGCAAGTTTATATATTAATTCCCATTCACTGGTAATAAAAGTTTATTTTTTATGAACGAATGATGCATATGACTGAAATATTTTAAGTCTGTAGCAATGAATTGCAATGTGAAGGTTAAGTTTTTTGTTTTTTTTGTATGGTTAATTGGATTTAACTTCTCATCTTCGATGTAACTAACCAAACTATTTATAAACCAACCAAAGTCCAATGTCCTTAAATTTAGATTACAGAGACATCAAGATCCTCGAATACCTGCAGCGCAATGCCAGAATACCCATGCCAGAACTTTCTGATCTGGTCTTTTTGTCACCTACTGCAACTGCAGCCCGAATAAAACGACTGGAAATGGAAAATTACATCAGCCATTATACCATTGTTTTAAACAAATTAAAAGTTGATAAGAGCCTGGTGTCATTTACAGGAGTTCATTTACATCTCAGTTCCCATAACAACCTGATCGACTTTATTAAGGAGATAAAGCTCATGCCCCAGGTTTGGGAGTGTTATCAGCTTAGCGGAAATTTTGACTTCCTGTTACATATTGGTGTAAAAGACATGCAGGAATATCACAGTTATATTACCAATAAATTGTTAAAAATGAAATGCGTTGATCACATACAAACCTTTTTTGTAATGGACGAATTACATCATGATAACAAAATAAATTTAAGTCACCTGCTCAAAAAACTTGGGTATAACTCATCAGATGTGAACTAAATGTTGAAAATGACCATTAAAAAATGACCTGGATTACACCATCCTTTTCTGCTTTAAAATTTACATTTGTATAGATTAAAACTTATAAAGATGATAGAAACTAAAGGATATGCAGCACAGGATGAAAACACAGCGTTGGCACCCTGGACTTTTAACCGTCGTGAGGTAGGCCCCCATGATGTACAGTTTGACATATTATTTTGTGGCGTTTGCCATTCGGATCTGCACCAGATTAAAAATGACTGGTTACCTGGGATATTTCCAATGGTGCCCGGGCATGAGATTGTGGGCCGCGTAGTTAAGGTAGGTGATCATGTTACCAAGTTTAAAGTTGGTGATCTGGCTGGTACAGGTTGTATGGTAGATTCTTGTCAGGTCTGTGAAAACTGTAAACAAGACCTGGAGCAGTATTGCCTGGAAGGAAATACGCAAACCTACAACGGTATGGAGCGCGATGGTTCTATGCCAACTTATGGTGGCTATTCCAATACCATTGTAGTAAGAGAAGAGTTTGTGCTGCATGTTTCTGATAAACTGGATCTGGCAGCTGTTGCACCTTTGTTATGTGCAGGAATTACCACTTATTCTCCGTTAAGACACTGGAAAGTTGGTAAGGGACATAAACTTGCCGTTTTAGGTTTGGGCGGCCTGGGCCATATGGCGGTTAAATTTGGCGTTGCATTTGGTGCAGAAGTAACGGTGTTGAGCACCTCACCAAAAAAAGAAGCGGATGCTAAAAAACTGGGTGCACACAATTTTGTGGTCACCACCGATAAGGATCAGCTAAAGGCCGCACGGGGTTCCTTTGATTTTATTTTAGATACGGTATCTGCCCCGCACGATTTTAACCTGTACCTGTCTCTGTTGAGGACAAATGGTACCATGATCTGTGTAGGTGTGCCACCCGAGCCGGCAGAAGTGGCTGCATTTAGCCTATTGGGCGGACGTAAAAGCCTTGCCGGTTCTGGTATAGGTGGTATAGCCGAAACTCAGGAAATGCTGGATTTCTGCGCAGCAAACAATATTGTTTCAGATATTGAAATGATTGACATTAAGGACATCCAATCGGCCTACGACCGCATGGTAAAAGGCGATGTCCGTTATCGTTTTGTAATTAATATGGCAACATTGAAATAGAGGTGACAATCTATGAAGCCGATTTTAATCTCCCTATTTCTTTTAATTGTTTTTTTGCAAAGTTGCGGGTTAAACGAACGTGAAAAGCGGACTGCTCAGAAAGAGCAGGAACTGTTGGCCTGGGAACAACGTTTAAAAGTAAAAGAACAAGAATTAGACAACATTAAACACTCCCTGGATAGCGCAAAGAAACAAATCGATTCGGTTTCTATGGACAATCCGGCTATTATTGGAAAATGGAGTGTTAAAATGAGCTGTACAGAAACTTCCTGTGAGGGTTCTGCCTTAGGAGATACCAAAACAGAACAGTGGGAAATGACTTATAGGGATAATCACATTATTGTTAAAGCCTATTCGGGATTGGTATTGATCAGGGAATATGTGGGCAGTTACCATAACAATGTGCTGAAAATTGTAGAAGAGAAACCAAATTCGGATGCCTTGATTAGCGCAACACTTAATTTTCTGGGAGAGGGAAGAATGGATGGGGCCAGGGAAATTGCACAAAAGGACTGCAAAATTGTTTATGCACTGAACGCCAAAAAAATAAAATAACGTTCAAACAGCCGCTTATGATCTTATTATCTTCATTGGATTTTTCTCTGCCCCTGCAAAACCCGGTTATTATCTTTTCCCTGGTGCTGTTTATCATTCTGTTTGCGCCGATACTGCTGAACAAAATCAAAGTGCCCCATATCATTGGTTTAATTGTGGCAGGGGTGATTGTGGGGCCCTATGGCTTAAACCTGCTTAAAAGGGACAGCAGCATTGTTTTGTTTGGTACGGTAGGCTTGCTATATATTATGTTTCTGGCAGGCCTTGAAATTGATCTGGCAGAGTTTAAAAAGAATAGAAAGCGGATATTGATATTTGGCCTGCTCACTTTTGCATTTCCATTGATATTTGGCTCCCTGGCCAGCTATTACCTTTTAGGCTACGGTTTTTTGTCTTCTTTGTTACTGGCCAGTATGTTCTCTACACATACCCTGGTGTCTTATCCGATTGCCAGTAAATATGGGGTGATCAGAAACCGGGCGGTCAGCATGACCGTAGGAGGGACCATGATTACAGATATTCTGGCCCTGCTCATCCTGGCGGGGATTGCAGGAATGACCAAGGAAAGTGTTTCTACAACTTTCTGGCTGCAGCTAGCTGGATCTACCCTCGTTTTTGTAACGGTAGTTTTTGCGGTATTCCCGATCATTATCCGGTGGTTTTTTAAACATTTTGACGACAGCATTTCACAGTATATTTTTGTGCTGGCCATGGTTTTTCTGGCTTCTTTTTTAGCAGAAGCTGCAGGTATAGAGGCGATTATAGGAGCTTTCTTCTCCGGTTTGGTGCTCAATAAGTTTGTTCCCCATAGTTCTCCGCTAATGAACAGGATAGACTTTGTGGGCAATGCGTTATTCATCCCTTTTTTCCTGATCAGTGTGGGAATGCTGGTTGATGTTACTGTATTGGTGAAGGGATGGGGTGCATTAAAAGTTGCCGGTATCATCATTACAGTTGCACTGGCTACCAAATACCTGGCAGCCTGGCTTACACAAAAAATATTTAAGCTAACTGCGGCCGAAGGAACAATGATTTTTGGATTAAGTTCATCCCATGCTGCTGCTACTTTAGCGATTATTCTGGTGGGTTACAACATTATAACCGGCGAGACTGCCGCTGGAGAGCCCATCAGACTGTTGAATGAAGACGTACTGAACGGAACTATCCTGTTGATCCTGGTGAGCTGTGGGGTAAGTTCTTTTGTGGTGGAGGGTGCATCTAAAAAGCTGGCTCTTGAACAGGATGAGGGGGAGGAGAATGCCATTCATGAGCAAACAAATGAAAAGATACTGGTTTCGCTGGCTTATCCCGATATGGTTACCCAACTGGTAGATTTTGGGGTGATGCTGAAATCAAAAAAAACGCATACATCGGTTTATGGCCTGAACGTGATTGATGATGAAAGGGAATCCAATAACAATGCAGCAAGTTCAAAAAAGATACTCGAAAAGGCGATATCGCATGCCGCTGCTGCTGAAAACAGTATTATTCCGGTAACCAGGTATGATTCGAGCATCAGTAACGGAATTGTGTATACCATTAAAGAACACGGCGTAAGCGATATCGTAATAGGCATGCATAAACAGGCTGATCAGCACACCTTTCTGGGAGATAAAGCCGAAAATATCATCAAAAGGGTATACGAAACCATTTATATTTACAAGCCAACACAGCCGCTAAATACCTTTAAAAGAATTGTGGTGGCCATGCCCCCCAAAGCAGAAACTGAACCGGGCTTTTTACACTGGCTGAAAAAACTGATGGCAATTGCCAAAGAGGCCGGGATACCCATAAATTTTTATGGTACACCGGAGACCAACGAAGCTATAGGGAAAATTACAGAAAGAAGCGCGGATGTTGTTAAGATACACTTTAATGAATTTGACAACTGGGATGATTTCCTGATATTTACCAGAGAATTAAAGATGAATGATCTTTTTATCATTGTATCCTCCCGTAAAGGACATAACTCTTACCTTCCGCAACTGAACAAGCTGCCTTATTATTTGTCCAATTATTTTGTGGAGCAAAGCCTGATCGTGTTGTATCCCAAACAGCTGGAACTCGGTATCAATATGGGGAATATAGAACAGGCTGACAGCTACCTGATTGAGACCATCTCCGAACGGATCGGTGCGATTGGAAAAGCCGGAAAGTATGTAAAAGGGCTTTTTAAAAAGTAGGCATTTGCAATGCTTCCACTACCGTTTTACTTCGTGTTAAAGCCGGTAATCGAAAAAAAAAGAAAAAAAAAGAAGATTTTCAAAGCTTTTAGATTTGTATTATCGAAATAATCTGTATATTCAACTATTGTTTGCCGGAGGTATGGATAGATGTGAGGGTAATTGATTGTTAATGTAAAGAAATCGAAGATAATCAAAGGAAATAGAAGATAGTTGCTGAGGGGAAACAATAGTTAAATTTATTAAAAGGATACTGCTTTATTCAGGATCTTAAGACCAAGTATAAACATCGCTGCGGCATTATTATGAATGTATTGTTCATAATACGAAATATGAAGTGTTTTTTCTTCTGGTTGATAAGGTATTGAATTTTGCGTTTAACAAACCAAATTTTTAACCAATTATTGATGAAAACTATGAAAAAAACACTACTCAGGAAATGCCATTGGAGAACACAATCAGGTACCAGGTTACTGGTAGCGATGGCAATTTTACCACTTGCCTCTTTTGCAGCAGAGAACACTGCAGTTGCTACATCTACCAGCACTGTTTTTTTTGTGCAACAAGCAATAAACGTTAAAGGGACGGTTGTAGATAGTAAAGGCCTCCCTCTTGTTGGCGTAAGCGTCAAGGCTAAAAATGCAACTGGAGCTGCGTCAACCAACAGTAAGGGTGAATTCAACATCAATCTGGAGAACCAGAACAGCGTGCTGATCTTCAGTATGATCGGCTTTAAAACACTGGAAGTTGTGGCATCGAACAACATGAAGGTGGTAATGGCGGATGAGGTATCCGAACTGGACGATGTGGTGGTGATCGGTTATGGTACTGTGAAAAAACGTGACCTTACGGGATCTGTGGTTTCGGTAAAGCCTGATCAGATTACTGCCAGGCCGGGTCCGAACCCCATGGAATCCTTACAGGGAAGGGTGGCCGGTCTGGACATTACGCGTACATCCGGGCAAGCCGGTGAAGGTGTGACCTTGCAGTTGCGTGGGAACAGGTCTATTGGTGCCAACACTTCACCGTTATTTATCATCAATGGCTTGCCAGGTGATTATGCTACTTTAAACCCTTATGATATCGAATCGATCGATGTGTTAAAAGATGCAGCGTCAACGGCTACTTACGGTGCTCAGGGAGCAAATGGGGTAATTATCATCACCACAAAAAGCGGTAAAGCAGGAAAGCTAAACATCGATTTCAACTCCTATTATGGTTATAATGGCTGGTCGGTTGTTCCTGATGCTTTAAGTAAAGACCAATATCTGACTGCGAAAAGAGAAATCTATAGATATAACTTCGATGGTGCAACCAGGAAATGGGTGACCACTGCAGTTGCTGCGGCAAATGGATTTCCTGCAGCTGCCCAACCGCTATGGCAATCGCCGGCAGATGATGAAAAAGTTTTTGGACCGGAAAGATATAAGTTGTTCAATGAAGGCAATTTTGTGAATTGGGCAGACGTTTTCATGAGGGACAAGCCGGTTTTGCAAAACTATAGTTTAGCTGCTTCTGGTGGTACTGATGCTACAAAAGCTTATGTTTCATTGAACATGAACAATGAGAAAGGCCAGTATATTGGTGACGATTACAAGTTGTATTCTACCAGCATGCGTCTGGACCACAAGATCAGGAGCTGGCTTTCTATTGGGGCTAACCTTCAGGCTTCTTATGTAGATAGAGATAAAGCCCAGGACAAACTGGAAAATGCAATTGTTACTGATCCGTTGGTACAGCCTTACAAAGCGGATGGATCTCTGAATACTGACCTGGGTAGTAACGTATACAATCTGTTGCTTGATTACCAGCCGGGCGTTTATGGAAACGTAGACAACAACACAAAGGTGTTTTTTAATCCTTATATTGAAGTCAGGCCAATTAAGGGCTTAACTATATTAAGCCGTGCCGGTGTGCGTATGGATTATTACAATACTTATCGTTTTGACGGGGTGGGTTCTGTAAATTATACCTATGTAAATGCGAATACTGCCAGGGCACGGATCACCCAGAACCGTTATCAGGAATACCAGTGGGAAAACGTGCTGACGTATAACTACCTGCTTGGAACTGATCATGATTTTACCTTTACCGGTGTTACCTCTTACCTTCACAGACAGTCTACAGACACGGAGATGAACCAGAGCAACATTGCCAATAACAATTTTAAATGGTACAGGTTTAGCGGCGATGTGAATACTACAGCCATATCCGCTTACAGGATGCAAAAGACACTTGGTTTGTTAGGCCGTCTCACTTACGCTTATAAAGGCAAGTACCTTTTCTCGGCTTCAGTACGTAGAGATGGGGCTTCTGTATTGTATAAAACCAACCAATGGGATACTTTCCCGGCAGTGTCTGCAGGCTGGAGGGTTTCTGATGAAAAGTTTATGGAGGGTACGAAGAAATACATTAGTAACCTGAAAGTTCGTGCTACCTGGGGTGCTGCAGGAACCGCCTTTATTCCACCTAATTCTTCTGCTAATTTTGTTGAACAAACCAATATGGCACTGGGTGGTGAGATGATTCCCATTTACAGGAGTTCGCAATTTATTACCAATCCAGACCTGAGCTGGGAGAAATCTAAAACCTTAAACCTTGGTCTGGATCTGGGTTTGTTTAACAACCGTATTGATATGGCCCTGGATTATTACAATACCAATACAGATGGGGTAATTTATAACGTCAATTCCCCAATCCTTAACGGGGCGTACAGATCTGGCAGTACACCTTACCAAACCTATCTCAATGTAGCGAAAACGAATAACAAGGGTTTCGAAGTGAGCATGAATACACGTAATATCGTGAGCAAGAATTTTGAATGGACCTCTTCTGTTGCTTTTGCCCGCAATAACGAGAAAATTTTAAAACTAACAGATGGGACAGCCAATAACATTACCAATAATGTAGCGGCAGGAGAGAACCGTACAGCTGGAAATTACGTATTGAGCATCGGAGAACCGATTGCCTCATTTAGAAATTTCAAGATCGATGGCATCTGGCAAATAGGTGAGGAAATAGATGCTGCTGCATTTGGAAGGCGCCCTGGAGACATCAAAGTAAACACACCTGGTATTGTTAAACTGGCTGATGGTGTATTCAGGAGAGAGGGTACAGACCTTTACTATTATACCAATCTGGCTGATGCGCAAAAATTTAATCCTGCCTTAACTGCTGCAAGTTCTACTTACCTCTATAACAATACCAATGACTATCAGACTATTGGACACAATTCGCCTGATTTTACATTGGGTTTCCAAAACAGTTTCAAATACAAGAATTTTGATCTGGGTATTTATTCTTTTGTGCGCTGGGGACAGACCATCAATTATGTGATGATGGGCTGGTATAATCCTGGTTCACTGGCAACGGTTGCCAGTCCGCCAAGAACAATGCTTGCTAATTTTAACTATTGGACACCAGAAAACCCATCTAATGATTTTCCGGTTATGAATATCCAGACTGGTACCAGCATGTTGGGATTTTCGGGATTGAATTATGTAGACGGTTCCTTCTTTAAAATCAAGAACATCACACTGGGTTATACTTTACCACAAAATCTTGCAAAAAAGGTGGCCATGCGTAGTGTACGTTTTTACAGCACCATTACTAACCCATTGGTGATTACCAAAAGTCACCTGTTAAAAGATTACGATCCGGAAATGAATGGTGAGATGGATTACCCATTGACCAAACAACTGGTGTTCGGTTTAAATGTGTCATTTTAATCGTTAAGTGATAGAAAAAAAATATTAGAGAGATGAAAAATCAATTTATAAAGAAAGCATTTAGTGCATGTAGTTTAGGTTTAGCTTTACTATTGACCGTACCATCATGTAAGTTAGATGAGTATAATCCTAATGCGCTAGCGGAAGAGGATGTGCTCAGAGATTTTAACGGGTTCAGATCGTTTCAATCTAACATTTACACCGGGCTTTGGGGCTCATTAATCGGCATGCCGTATGGATTTTTATCCGAAACCGGAACCGATTTATGGACTTCACCAACCAATGGGGTGAGCAACAGACAGGTGATGCGGTATGAAGAGTTTACCAACAATTTTAACCTGGTTGCCAATACATGGGATTTTGCATGGGGTTCCATCAAAGATTGCAACAAAACCATTGAGATTGCTCCGCTGATCAAAGATGGCAACGCCAATGATATCAAAACTTTAGTCGCAGAAGCAAAGGCGATGCGGGCTTATTATTATTCTGTACTGGTAGTACAGTTTGGTAATATTCCGCTGATCACAACAACTGATGATCCGGTTAAAAATTTAAATCCTACCAGAAGTACTATTGCCGAAATTTATGCCCAGATTGTGGCTGATTTAACTGCTGCGGCACAAGATCTTCCTGTGGTGCCTTATCAGGGTAATCTTCAGCGTGTGACCAAAAAAGGAGCGCTTGGTCTGCTGGCCCGTGTATATGCACAAGGAGGAGGTGAAGGATTAATGGAGGGAACAAAAAGTTACTGGCTTAGGGCAAAGGAAGTTGCTGAAGATCTGATTTTAAATAAAGGGGCGTATGGTGCTACTTTGTATACAGATTTTGCCCAGGTATTTGCTTATGCCAACAATAGAAATAATGCGGAAGCCTTATTTACAGCGTATGGCTTGAACCCTTATAGTCCATCGTATGATGTGGCAACATCAAATTCCAAACCCAACTGGTACCTGCACTTTTATCCATCACTGGATAATGCATTTGGCGCAGGTACAGATCTTTTAAAAAGAGGTGTAGGTTCTAATACCACAAATGCCTATTATGGACGCTTGAACCAATCGTTTATTGCGCCTACAAAATACCTGATCAATTGTTTTAATGCAACCTATGATAAACGTTGGGAAAATTCATTTCAGACAGCGTTTGCAAACTATTCGGGGGTACAGGCAAAAACAAATAATCCAAGCCCACCAAGTCCTGCAAATGTAACCTACGCTGATGCTACAGTTACGCTAACAGCTGCCATGTGTACCAAATATGGTATTAATCCTGCGTTTGTTGGTCAAAAGATTTACCCTTTTGTAGATGTAGATGCTAAAAATGCTTCTGTGAATGCCACCTGGCAATATCCACCAAAAGTATGGCCAAAAGGAGTAACTACTGGTGCTATTGCCTCTTTGCAAACCGTTGCAAATGCCAATGTGCATCCTTATCCGCTGGATGTGGATGAAGACAGGTTTTTCGCTTTTTTAAGTAAAGATCCGCTAACGCCAGCCGAAAAAGCACTGCGCAAATATGCAGTGGTGAATATCAATGATCTTTTTGATCCGGCAGATCCGAGTGGGGCTAAATACAAAGACCCTACAGGTAATGGTTTAACGCCGATAAATATGGCCAACCTTTTCCCGGCTTTAAGTAAGTTTAACCATAATTTTGATGGTGGATGGCTGGGTGGTAACTTTCAGCAAAAACTAGGTAATATTATGGTGATGCGTATGGCTGAAGTTTATTTGCTTGCAGCTGAAGCAACTATTAAATCTGGTGGAAGTGGAGCTGTTGCTGCAGGATATTTAAATGAGCTGCGCAAACGTGCATGCCGTAACCCTGCCGATTTTAATGCTGGAACGGGAATGATGTTAACCAATGCGACGATAAATGATGTTTTTGATGAATACGCCCGCGAATTGTGTGGTGAATTTACCCGTTGGGCACTTTTAAAACGTCATAAAGCATTCGAAACGCGCCTGGCCCAATATAATGCCAGGGCTGCAGCCAGCTTTATTCCAACAAAACACTATAACAGACCTATTCCTTTCTCTTTCCTGAATACCATCAATAATGGAAGCGAATTTGGAACCAATGGTTACTAGTTAAAATACGGCCATTTTAAAATGACAAGAGGTTGTGCCATCCCAATGGTACAACCTCTTTTTTATTGGTAACCTGGGTGATCAGGCTGGTCCCTTTAGCCGGCCCTGATTAAGGGCTGCTTCTGCCATTCTTCGGGAAAAAGGTGCTTTTTGGGAGCAAGGGCTCTATGATCTCCAAACAAAGGGAGAAGCTGGCTGATTTATGGAACAAAATATACAAATGGTTGGTGATAGTTTGTTATTTTTGGACATTCAGAAAATATTTTTAAACGATGAGTAAAACACAACATTGGTTAGTCAAAAGTGAACCTTTTAAATATAGCTGGGAAAAATTTAATAAAGATGGCAGAACCTTCTGGGATGGTGTACGCAATTATCAGGCACGAAACAACCTGAAAGAAATGAAAGAAGGCGACCTGGTTCTTTTTTACCACAGCAATGAAGGCAAAAATGTTGTCGGTGTGGCTAAAGTGGTCAGAGAGTTTTATCAGGACCCTACAACTGAGGATGCCAACTGGGTTGTAGTAGATCTGGCACCAGTCGAAGCCCTTGAAAATCCGGTAAGCCTGGAACAGATCAAAGCTGAAGAAAGTTTAAAGGACATTTCCCTGGTCAGACAAGGCCGTTTGTCTGTAATGCCGCTCAAGGCCGAAGAATTTGATAAGATATTGGAAATGTCGGCAAGGGAATAACACAAAATATACCTTTATTTTGACTTTATTCTTCAGGAAAAAACAACGCCTTTAGCTCCTTTGCATCATTAGGTTTCATTTTGCCCCCGAGTATCAGGCGCAACTGTCTTCTTCTCAAAGCCCCGGCAAACAATTCTTTTTCTTCTTCAGTTTCGGGTTTCAGTTCCGGAACAGGGATGGTCCTGCCGCTTTGATCTACCGCTACAAAAGTATAATAGGCCTCATTAGATTTAACCCTGCTGCCGGAAGGGATATTCTCCGCCCATACGTCCAGTCTTACTTCTACGGAAGTATTAAAAGCACGTGTTACTTTGGCCTCAATGGTAATGACATCGCCTAGCTTAATAGGTTGCTTAAAGGATACATTGTCAACAGAAGCCGTAACGACAATCCGGTTGCAGTGTTTTTGAGCAGAAATTGCCGCTGCAATGTCCATCCAATGCAGTAAACGGCCTCCCATTAAATTGTTCAAGGTATTGGTGTCATTAGGTAATACCAACTCATTCATTATGGTAAAAGAGTCTTTTGGGCTTTTAATTTTTATACTCATATGCGCTGCAAAAGTAAACAAAATTGAACAGACAGCCCAAATTGTAAAAAATGCGGGGTAAAGATTTAGTAATTTGCCTTACGGACAAACAATTCTTGTCTGCTGATGTATATTAAATATATGAATAACCAAACACTGCTGCAATACTTTCACTGGTATTATAATGAAGAGGATAGGCTGTGGATTAAAGCCAGAAAAGATGCAAAGCTATTGGCGGCTGCGGGGATTACAGGGGTCTGGTTACCGCCAGCATATAAAGCAAATTCCGGAGGACAGTCGGTAGGGTATGATCCTTACGATCTTTTTGACCTGGGTGAGTTTGAACAGAAAAATACGACTGCCACGAAGTATGGCACTAAAGCTGAATATCAGGAGGCAATTAAGGGATTTCAGCAGCAGGGGATTGCTGTTATCGCTGATGTAGTGTTCAATCATAAAGCTGGCGGGGATGAGCTGGAAAAAGTACTGGTGAGAACAGTAGACCCCGATAACAGACTGGAATTTACTTCTGATGTTTTTGAAATAACAGCCTGGACTAAATTCACTTTTAAAGGACGGGCAGAAAAATATTCCGCATTTATTTGGGATAAGGATTGCTTTAGCGGGATTGATTGGGCAGAAGACCTGCAGGAAACCGGTATCTATTCCATTCAAAATGAATATGGGGAGGGTTGGGAAGAGGTGCCGTCAACCGAACTTGGTAACTATGATTACCTGATGTATAATGATCTGGAATTCAGAAATCCGGCAGTAAGAACTGAATTAAAGTATTGGGGAGAATGGTATGTTAAAAACTGCGGCATGAATGGCTTCAGACTTGATGCGGTAAAGCACATCTCTACGGATTTTTTAGTAGAATGGCTGGACCACATGAAGGCTGCTACCGGAAAGGACTTTTTCATTGTAGCTGAAAACTGGACTCTTGAGGGACTGGAGCCTTTACAACAATACCTGGAGGTTACAGAGGGAAGAATGCAGCTGTTCGATGCCATGTTGCACCACAACTTATACCTGGCTTCTACAACAGAAAATTATGATCTGACGAAAGTCTTCGACAATACACTGGTTCAGTCCTATCCGCTGCTTACCGTAACCTTTGTAGATAATCACGATTCACAACCCCTGCAGGCATTGGAATCTTATGTCGATTTCTGGTTCAGGCCCCTGGCTTATGCTTTAATATTGTTAAGGGAACAAGGGATACCCTGTGTGTTTTATCCCGATCTGTATGGTGCAAAGTATGCCGACAAAACGGACGAAGGTAATGAGACAGGAGTAGAACTGATTGCATTGACCGAATTGCCGGATATGCTCCGCATCCGTAAAGAACTTGCGTATGGTATGCAGCGCGATTATATGGATTTTCCAAACTGTATCGGCTGGACCAGGGAAGGTATAGCGGAAAAAGACAATTCGGGAATAGCAGTGTTGATGAGTAATGGTGATAATGGCCTGAAGCTGATGGAAATTGGTAAAGTACACGCCGGCAAAGTAATGGTTGATGCGCTTGGAAACAGGGAGGAGGAAGTGTTGATTGATGAAAACGGCTCCGGAGAATTTTATTGCAATGCCGGCAGTGTTTCTGTCTGGGTGTTATCTTCTTAAGGTATTCACACTGCTGTAGCCAATCAGCTCTTCCCATCTTGCACCAGGCTTTCTGTAGTACGCAAATACCTGATAGGTATTGGCTGTTTCAAAATAGGAACCCTCAAAGACAGCCTGATCGGTTTTGCCGCTTTCTTTGTTTAACCAGACATATTTATAATCATACAATCCCTGTTTGAGTAAAACTTCCCTGTAAAAACGCCTTTTAGTGGGATCGAAAGTCATTTTACTATTTTCATCCAGCGTATAATTGTTAAAGCGGCCAAGCACATAAGCTTCACCATTTGCACTCGGTGGTACCGCATTCAATGTAAAATGTACATGTGCATAATCACCATCCGTATTGTTGTCCCTGCCTTCCTGGTTACGTATAAAGAAACTGCCATTTTCATCCACAAGGTTAGTATATCTGGGTTTATTGCCATTTACATCCTGAAAAAGGATGACTTCATTGATGCTGTCCCTGATAATTTCCTGCACGTTTTCGGCCTTATAGCGCAGGCTACGGATGTCGAATTTCCGGAACTCATTTCCAGCCGGAAAATCATTGGCCAGCAATTCATTGTATACCAGCGATCCGGGTCTGATAAAAGTAGGTTTAGTATTTACAATAGCCGTTTGAGGGATTGCATTTTGCATCACCACAGCCTTTAGATCAAGGTAAGGGTTTTGTATAGGTGTTTTGTGGAAAATGGTAAAGTTGACCTTCTGGTTACTGAAACGGAGGGGAACCTGTGAGGAGGGGGTAATTTCTATACCGATATCCACCAGGTTTTCTACCACATAGAACCTTTGCGATACCACAGGCTTTTGCTGGTTGCCGTCTTCGTAAACCTTGAGCAGGTAATTACCAGATATTTTAGGCCTGATCTGGCTGTTGGGCAGATTAACAGTGTAATGGGTGAATTTTTGAAGGGTATTGAAGGAATACTTGTAATCATTGATCCTGTCGTCTGATAAACCGTCCAGGTAATCTATAGGAGATAAACGGGAAGATTTCCAGTCGGACGTACAATGTTCTACTGTATACCAGTAAATTTTGCTGCCACCGTTCAGGTCATCAAAAGAAAAGACCAGCTGTTCGTTTGTTTTTAAAGTAATAACAGGGATGGATTGTTCTTTTTTAGCATTGTAACACTGTACCGTTTTGATGTTGGGCAGGTATATTTTATTGTCGTGTACAAATCCCTGGTTTTGTGCAACGGTAATTTGTATGCTTAACAAAAGCAAAAAGAACAACCCTATCTGTTTTATCATTTGGTTTCCAGTTCCATAATCTGTGAAGCCAGTTCTTCCCAGGTGGTTTGTGCAGTGTCCAATAAGAACTTAGCTGTTGTGTATGCCGCATTGGCTTCCGCTAATTTATGGGAATTCGAATAAACCTCTTCATCCGCAATTTTAGCTTCAATGGTTTTTACACTCTGCTCAAAAGCTGCAATTTCCTGCTCTGTTTTTTGCAATTGATCATTCAGCTTTTTAAGCTGTTGCTGGGCATTTGAGGATGCTGGTTTATCTTCTGCCTTAGGTTTTACCTCTTTTTCCTGTTTTAACGGGATAGGGGTGGCAACAGGTTGTGGTCTTTTGGCATTCCATTCTTCATACTCAGCGTAAGTACCCGGATATTCTTTGATGTCCTTGTCTTCTATGAACCAGATTTTGTTGGCTACATTATCCAGGAAATACCTGTCGTGGGATACCGCGATGAATGTGCCTTCGTACTGTTGTAAAGCCTGGATCAGGATGTTTACCGATTGTATGTCCAGGTGATTGGTAGGCTCATCAAGAATAAGAAAGTTGGAGTCTGTGGTTAGAGACTTAGCAAGGGCAACCCTGGATTTTTCTCCTCCTGAAAGCACCTTGATCTTTTTGAAAACATCATCACCCGAAAAAAGGAAGCAACCTAAAATGCCCCGAAGTTCTGTATCAGTATGTTTAGGCGCAAAGGCCTGCAGTTCTTCCAGAATGGTATTTTCAAGATGCAGGGATTCCAGCTGGTGCTGCGCAAAGAAAGTTGTAGTTACGTTATGTCCGGTTTCACATTTCCCCTCAAACTTCTCTGCACCGGCAATAATTCGTAATAAGGTCGATTTTCCTTTACCGTTGGCACCAATCAAAGCGATTTTATCACCTTTTTCAATAAGGCCTTCGGCATTTTCCAGAATTTCTACATTGGGATAGCTTTTGTTTGCATTTTCAACGCGTATCACATGGCGACCCGAAGGTTTAGAGAATTTAAACTGAAAATTAACAGTAGGGTTATCATCGTCAACATCTTCTACACGCTCCAGTTTGTCCAGCGCTTTCATGCGAGACTGTGCCATTTTTGCTTTCGATGCTTTAGCGCGGAAACGCTCTATCAAACGTTCTTCCTGTTTGATCTTGGCCTGCTGGTTCTTAAATTCTCCTTTCTGGATCTCACCCCTTAAGGATTTTTCTTCTAAATAGAACGTATAATTACCAGCATAAGGGGTCAGTTTGCCTTTGCGTGATTCTACAATTTTGTTAACTACCTTATCTAAAAAGTACCTGTCGTGTGAAACGATCACGATGGCACCTTCAAATCCAAGCAGATAGGTTTCCAGCCATTTAATGGAAGGTAGATCCATGTGGTTGGTAGGCTCATCGAGTAAAAGGATGTCTGGTGTTTGCAATAGTATCTTTGCCAGCATCACCCGCATCCGCCATCCACCCGAAAAAGTATTTAACGGTCTATGTTGGTCCTGGGTGCTAAAACCCAGACCCGCCAGAATTTCATTGGCTCTATATTCAATACTATAGCCATCTAAGGCTTCAAATTCCTGTTGCTTATCGCTCAGTTTGTTGAGCACCTCTTCAGAATAATCTGTCTCGATCTTCTTTAACAGCACTTCAATTTCATCATGCAACTGGTTCTGGCGCTCAAAAGCCTCCATAGCCACGTGTAAAATGCTATGATGAGAATCGTAAGAAAGTAAATCCTGGTTCAGGTAGCCGATCTTCAGGTCTTTCGACATGGAAATCGAGCCTGAAGAAGGCGCATATTCTCCAACAATTATTTTTAATAGTGTAGATTTTCCTGTTCCATTGGCGCCAATTAGCCCAATTCTCTCTCCCGGTTTTATGTGCCAGTCTGCCTCATCGTATAATGCCCTAGAGCCCAGCAGGAATGTTAAGTCGTTTATTGAAATCATTTGGCTGCAAAAATACAACTTTACGGGTAAAATTGAGACAATTTAAAAACGTTCCTTATCTTCGCAGCATGTATCAGCTCATCAAACCCATATTTTTCCAGTTCGACCCGGAAAAAGTGCATTATTTTGTTGTGAAAAGATTAAAATGGTTTCATGATCATTTTCCTCTTGGGAGGACAATTTTGCGCAGCAGCTTTGACATCAATATCAAAGGACTGGAACGCGAGGTTTTTGGTATCAAATTCAAAAATCCTGTAGGACTGGCCGCAGGCTTCGATAAAAACGGGGAGTATATAGAGGCCTTGAGTGATCTGGGCTTTGGCTTTATTGAGGTGGGTACGGTAACGCCGTTGCCGCAACCTGGTAATGATAAGCCAAGAATGTTCAGGCTGGAAGACGATGGTGCCCTGATCAACAGGATGGGTTTCAACAATAAGGGCGTGGATACATTGGCTGAGCGCTTGAGACTTTTGAGAAGCAAGCATAAGGATATTGTTGTTGGGGGGAATATTGGAAAAAATAAAAATACACCCAATGAGGATGCGGTGAACGATTATATCAAATGTTTTGACCGCCTGTTTGATGTGGTTGATTATTTTGTGGTAAATGTAAGTTCTCCGAATACACCCGGGCTAAGGGAACTGCAGGAAAAAGCGCCATTAATGAACCTGCTGAATACCCTGCAGCAGCGGAATAAGAAGAATGACATTTCGAGGCCAATCTTATTGAAAATTGCACCTGACCTTACTAATGAACAGCTGGATGATATTGTGGAGATTGTAATGCAGACAGGGATTGCAGGGGTTATTGCCACAAATACCACCATAGACAGGAATGGTTTATATACTGCTGAAAGCGTGACAAGTGAAGCAGGAGGTTTAAGTGGTAAGCCTTTAACCATACGTTCTACTGAGGTGATTAAATACCTGTCGGATAAATCAAATAAAGCTTTCCCTATTATCGGCGTAGGTGGGATCCATTCTCCGCAGGACGCCAAAGATAAGCTGGCTGCAGGTGCATCATTGGTGCAATTGTATACAGGTTTTATTTATGAGGGCCCAGGTATTGTAAAAAGAATCTGTAAGGAGCTGGTAAAGTAAAAAAAGCCTTTCTGTTTTGCAGAAAGGCTTTTCAATTTTGTTTGAAAAGAAAACTTATGCTTTCGCAGCTAATTGAGCAATAACAGCGTTGTTTTTAGCCAATTGATCTTTTGAAGATTGTTTAGATCTGCTGCCCAACTCGATGTTAGTAGCTAATTTTAAAAATTTCACATCTAACTTCGCGAAAGTTTTATTTCTTCTGTCTTTTCTTTTTAATCTGGTAACTGCCATGTCAATCTTTTTTATTTATTAATAAATCTGGAGGTCGAGAGCGGATTCGAACCGCTGTACGAGGTTTTGCAGACCTCTGCCTAGCCACTCGGCCACTCGACCTGTTGAAATTCAGGCTGCAAAAATAGCAATTATATCTTAGGATGCAATTTATTTATGAAAATTTCTGCTAATATCTGCACATAAAATTGCGGCAGATATGGCAACGTTCAAAGACTCAGCAGCTCCAACGCGTGGAATGGTTACCGGATGGGTAATGAATTCTAATACTTCGGGTGTAATCCCCTGTCCCTCGTTACCTAAAATGACCAATCCTTCTTTCCCCCAGTCTGTCTTGTACATACTCTTTCCATCTAAAACAGCACCAAATATGGGCAGGTTAATGTGGTTGAGCAAGGAAGGGAGATGTTCATAAAAGATATTGGTCCTGCTTAAAGAACCCATAGTTGCCTGAACCGTTTTTGGATTATAGATTTCTACACAGTTGTTAGCGCAAATGATGTTTTTAAAGCCAAACCAATCGGCAGTACGGATAATGGTACCCATATTTCCCGGATCCTGTACGCCGTCGAGTACTAAAGAAAAGACATTTTTAAGAATTTTAACATCTAGTACGGGCTGTGCAGGGATGTTTACCAGGGCAAGTATTCCCTGTGGGGCCTGCAACGTACTAATCTTGTCCAGTTCAGCGTTGTTTACTTCAAATAACTTTATATTTGCCGGTAAAGTCGGTAGTAAAGAGTGGTATTGGGCCAGGTAAAAAATGCTGTGTACCTGGTAGTTTGACTGGATAAATTCTACAATAGATTTTATACCTTCAATAATAAATATCCCGTTCTCTTTACGGTACTTTTTTTGATGTAACGATTTTATAAAACTTATCTGAGATTTTGAAAGCATACCACGATTATAAGAAGAATGTCCAGTTTCATGCAATATTACTATTTATTATTGTTTTTGTTACAGGATGTTCATCAACTAAGTACATTGCCGATTACCAGTCTATTGTAAAAAAAGTAGAGATTGACAGCATTCCGAAGGAATTTGAAGAGGAGGCTTTAAATTATATACAAAAAGACATCAGGCCGACTTCTAAATTGGGTATCAATGTGTTGATCTATAATATGTTCAATACCAAGGACGGTAAATATAAAACTACAAATATAAAACCTTTAGGTACACCTCCGCCAATTCTGGACAGTACGCTGGTAGAAATTTCACGTAACCAGATAGAAAAATACCTGATGAGCAAGGGTTACTTCAATGCGAAGGTCAAATCAGATATCGAAGTAAAAGGTCAGCGTGCCGGGGTGTTTTTCAAAGCAAACACCGGCCCATCATTTTCTGTGAACAAGGTGGTTTATGAAATTCCTGATCAACAGATCAAAGACCTTTATTTGTCCAGTAAAAGTTTATTCAGTCATCTGAAAGAAGGTTTGCGTTATGATGACGATTCACTGGCTTATGAAAGGGATCAGATTTACCAGATAATGAAAGAACACGGTTACTTTGATTTTTTGAGACCTTACGTAAAGTTTACTGTGGATTCAAACCTGAACAGCAGCAAGGCTAACGTTACGCTGATCATTGACAATCCCGTAGATAAACCAAAGCACCTGCAATATAACATAGGTGAGATCAATATGATCATAGCCCCGGATGCCGAGGGCTTCCCGGATTCCATTCCAATGAACAAAAGGGTGTTTAAAGGGGTTAGGTATACAGATTTGTCTAAAAAGTTTAGACGAAACCCCATTAACCGCTATAATTTTCTGCATGAAGGTGAGCAGTACGACATCAGAAATGAAAACTTAACCTATGATCGCCTATATGAATTGAATGTGTTTAAGAATGTTAAAATAGACTACAACAAGGCCAAAGACAGTTCAAATAAAGTGGAACCTGTCATTCAGTTGATTCCGCAAAAGATCATGAGCAACCGTATCGAGGGTGAGATTCCTTTTAACGCGGGTACTGTGGGCTTCACTTTGAGTAATACCTACACCAATAATAACCTGTTCAGAGGGGCAGAGCGTTTTGAATTTCAGGTTAAAGGGGGATTACAATCTAGGCTGGGAGCAGGCACTTCAATATTTAAAGATATTTATCAACGGGATTTTTCTGTGAGTGCCACCCTGACTGTACCTCGCTTAATGATTCCTTTTGCCAGATCTAAGCCAAACAGAGGTGGAATGCCACATACCATATTCTCTTCAAGTTATGTATATGGCTTACAGAAGGATCTTTTTCAGCGTAAGGTGATCCTGACTTCAGTTGCCTATGAATTTAGGGAGACAGTTTCTAAGTTTCATACTGTGACGCCTTTGAATTTCGAATATCGGTTCGGAGGCCTGCTTTTTGACAAGCTTGATTCAACAAATGTAAACTACCCCTTAATTAGCAATAATTTAGTTAATCTGCTTCTGTTGGAAAGGAAGAATGTAACGTTTGGTATTAAATACTCTTATTCTTTGAATGCTGAAAAGCTACTTAGTAATAAGAGTTTTATTTATTTCAAAGGAGATATGGATTTAGCTGGTAATGCCTTACAAGGCATTACAAAGCTCTTGAAGACTAGAATAGATTCAACAGGGGCTTCTACAATATTCGGCGTACCATTTAATCAGTATGTACGCCCTGAAGTTGATATACGCTGGTATAAAGGCCTGGGAGGGGAAAAACAATTTGTTGCCCGCGTTAACGCAGGCATTGCTTATGCTTATGGCAACTCAATGGATGGTGTTCCGTTTGAAAAGCTTTTCTACGCTGGTGGATCAAGTGGCATAAGAGCTTGGCAGGCCAGAACTTTGGGGCCCGGCAGTTACAATAGGGGCGCATTCTTAACCACTGAGGCACAACGGAGAATCCTTTATGGCTTTGATCAGAATGGTGAGCTACATATTGAGGCAAACTTTGAATACCGTTATAAACTACTGAACAAATTTTTTGGTGCCAAGCTTAAAGGCGCGATATTTTTGGATGCCGGTAACATTTGGAACGTTTCAAACGGAACTGCTGAAACCAAGTTTAATTTTAAATCTCTGGGCAACCAGATAGCCATTGGTACTGGAACTGGTTTCAGGTACGATGTACAATACTTTGTTTTCAGGTTTGATGTAGGCCTTAAATTGAAAGACCCTCAGTTTGATGTTGCCGACCAATGGGTGATCAGTAAGTTTTTAGGTGGGGGTAAAGCTTTCAGAAGCGCCTATGATGCAGCCAATACCCCTGATCGCTACCGTTTTGTGCAATATAATTTTGGGATAGGAATGCCTTTCTAAAACATTCCTCTCAAGCCGTCAAAAATCGTTTCAAAAAAAGTAGACAGGTCTAAGCCGTTACTATGGTTGAAATAGATAAAGATCACTAAAATGACCACTGCGACGATAATGAATTTTCGGAAAGCAAAGGCCAGGAACACAATCAGGGCAGGAAAAATAACCAGCCACATGCTGTTGATGGTATAAGGGTTTAGCGAACCATCCTTTTTATAAACATAAAGCAGTTTGCTATGCGTGCCGCTGTCGTTCTGATGTTTGACGTAGACAAATGCAGAGCGTTCCAGTTGCAAAGGCAAGATTGCTACACCATCATTAAAATTAACGGGCTGTGTAAAACCACTTATCGTAAAAGTATACTTTCCATTGATCTGCTCTATGGGATTGTCTAAAGAATCGGCAGCTATAATGGCAAGTTTGCTGTTTTTAAGCAGGCTTTCTTTAACTATAAAATTATTGATAGCTGCCTTCTGTGCAAAAATAGAACCGCTGAATATCAAAAACAGGAGCAACAAATAGATTCTTCTCATTCTGTAGATCGTTTATTGTAAATTAAGTACCCCAAATGTAACAAAACGCCGTTTCTTTTTATCGGGTCATCATATAAATTATAACTCAGGCTAACCGGACCCAGTGGGGTATGGTAAACCAGACCTGCAGTTCCGGCATAATGCCATTTGGTAAAGGCAGTTTTATGGGCAACACCCTGGAATCCGACTTTTTCAAATTCCCGGTAAGGTAAAAATACATAACCTTCTACCCGAAGGTCGAGGTTTCTCTTTAAACTGTATACATTTTTAAGACCTCCGGCAAGGTAAGTGGTTGCCCTGAAGTTTTCCAGAAATACAGATCTGCTATCCTGTAGGGGATAAAACGCAGGAGCTGCCAATAGGGTTGAATAGTAATTAGAAAACAAGGGTTGGTTACTATATACTGCTTCTGCCTGGTAACCCAGGGTATATTTGTTCAGATGCAGGAAATAGTTCTCTTCAGCCATCTTAATCTTTATCCATTGCCTGAACTGCTTGCTAACGCCAACTTTAGGCGTTAACAATGCAACCGGGTCAGCAGTACCATTGATATTTCCTGGTGTATAACTTTCCCTTCCTGCAAAATAGTTAAAACTAAGCAGGAAATTTCGCCCCCTGCTGGCATATTGTTTACGGTTAAAGGTATATTGTTCAAAAGCTAGTGTAGACATTGAACCATTTAATACAGTCTTTTCCAATACATCTCCAATGGAAAAGGTGTTGTTAGGACTATAGCGGTCGTTGTTGTTGATAAAGGCTGTGCTCAGGGTGATTTTAGCGTTTCTGTTTAAGGGCATGCCAATTTTAAGGTCTATTTTTCTATCTGATTGTTCAATATAAGTAGGGTGTGGATTCTCAATAAAAATGGAACTTGTTTTATAATAATCAAAGTGGTTGTAGGTTACATCGGCTGCCAGGAATAGAGGAAGACCAGAGGGATAGTCAATACGTCCGCTCATCTGTAAAGACTCATAGAAACGACCAGAATAAAGGTTAACACCGAAGGTATATGCTTTTTTGGCCAGGTAATTATACTGTAAACCTAAAAATACATTGCTGATCGGCCTGGTAGAGATATTGCCCCCAAAGTCAATTTTTAAACTTTTTCTAGGTTGCGCTAATATTTCCAGGTTATAGCTATCTGAGACGGGATTATAGGATATTCTGGGGTATATGGTTTCAAAAGTCTCATCAGCCACCAGTTTATAATATCCTTGTTTAATGTCGTTGATGTTGAAGGTAGCTTTGTCATCTCTTTTGAAAAGCCGTTCAACATATTTTTTCTGTTGAGCATTTACACCTGATACCGTAACATTACTGAACAAAAGATCTGGTTTTCTATTGTTAAAATCATTGCGCCTTGTCATCAGTTCATTAATGTTTACCCGTCTTTTGACCTTCTTCTTGATTTCCGGCATATTGGCCATCGTAGCATCGTACCCCTGTTTGATTAAAGCCGCCACTGGATTGAAATTGGTTACGCTGTAATCCTTAAGGTCCGGTTGTATATAGATTCCACTTTCTCCAATTAATGTAGAATCTGATTTGGAGAGGAACATGAATACCATGAGCCTGTTCATCAGCCTTTCATCCCTGTTTTTGGGATATTCATTATAAGTTTTTGAGGAAACATTGGCGCCGATCATGACATCAGGGTTGAAATCCTTTTTCATCACATCTGCCGGGAAATTGTTATATAAACCACCATCAAAAACATATTTACCTTCCAGTTTTATTGGACGGTAGATCAGCGGAACAGTCATGGTTGCCCTTACGGCCTCTGCAAGGTTGCCTTTTTTTACGGTAATGCTGGTTTGCGATAAAACATCGGAAACCATACAATGGAAGGGGACAAACAGGTTGTCAAAATTATCTTTAGAGATGGCCGATGCCTGAGAAAAAAGTTCGAGCAGGGCAAAATTTAAAGGGATATCGTTGACCAGGTTAGAACGGAAAGTCATTCTTAAGCTGGTATCCAGAGATAGTTTTGCCGTAACAATAGATGGATTTAAAGGTTTCTTCTGGAAGAAAAAAGTATAGTCGCTTTTAAACCTTCCGCTCACCCAATCCTGAAACTCCGAACTTAAAGCGACCTTTTCAATTTGAGCTGGAGAATAGCCTGCAGCATACATGGCGCCAACAATGCCACCCATAGAAGTTCCGGTAATGTAGTCTACAGGAATGTTATTTTCTTCCAGGGCTTTTAAAGTACCAATGTGTGCGATGCCTTTGGCGCCACCACCACTCAATACCAAACCTACTTTTTGAGCATATACGGGAAATGTCAAAACAGCAAGGATAAATACCAGTAACTTCTTTAAAAACATCGCACCCTAAAAATAGGGAAATTAGTTCAAAATGAAGATATTATAAGTAAGTACAGTTGCAAAACTGACCCATAAAATGTAAGGAATAAAAAGCAGGCCAGCTACTTTATTGATCTTATAGAATACCCATGCGTTTATGATCACTGCAAGAAGTAAAGCGATAATCTCAAACAAGGCTACACCAAGTTGATGAGCATAAAAGAAGATAAAAGACCACATGAGGTTTAAAACCAGCTGTATCAGGTAAATGGCGATGGTACGGGGGAACTGTGTAATGGTATGCCTTTTTTGCCATACCAGGTAGGCTGAAATGCCCATCAAAATATACAGGCTGGTCCAGACCGGTGCAAAAATTTCATTTGGCGGGTTAAAGGAAGGTTTTGCCAGTGTTACATACCAGGTTTTTACAGAACTTGCCGTAAAAAATGCCCCGATTGCGCCGACAGCAAGTGGTATGGCAATGTTAATGATGAAGGCAACAGGATTAAATTTCATATGTAATTTCCTAAACAACAAAGACCAGCATAAACTGTTTGTTATTTTGTATTTTGGTGGGCAGTAATTGACATATTAAAGTTATAATACAATACATCTCCCTTTTTCAGGTGACGTTCACCACTGTAATTATCGGCCAGAATGGCTTTCCCTTTCTGCTCAATATGAACACCTCCCTTATCGCCGTTTGACCAGGATGCCGGTGTATTTTTATAGCCATTATTCTCCAGCGTATAAAGCAGGCCTCCTGCGGGATTACCAATCCATACCTTAGCCTCTTTTTTCCCGGTAGCACTCCATTTCCAGTCAATTGCCGGATCACGTTCATCACCCTTCTGGTTAAGTCCTTTTACATATTTCGCCGCTTCGGGTGTAAAGGGAATGTGTAACCTGATATTTTCCAGGTCAATGTCGTTCAGCGCTGTAATTTTAACTACATAAATCATCATTCCATGCAAGTTCAAACTGCCTTTAACCTCCATGTCAAGGCTGTCAGATGTGTTATTTACCATCCAGTTTACTTTATCTGGTGTCGGTTTTGAAATATCGAGTGCCCCGCTTTTAAATTTAATATCTTTGTGGTTAACCAGTCGGGGCAGGTGAAAATGAATGGGCTCAGTGACCAGTTTAAACGAAGTCTGGACCATTGCCGGGAAACCATCTGCGTTCAGGTCCAGTTGTTTACCTGGAAGATAGATGCTGTTTCCCTTAACGGTAAGCGGGGGATAAGAAGCCTCAACTTCCTGTGCTTGTATGCTGTTAACAAGGAGCATAACGGATAATAAAGCAATTGTTCGTTTCATCAGAAAAATATGGAAAAGTAAAGATTTTTAAAAGTAAAACATTTTAAGCGTTTTTATACTTTTTATGGCTCAATTTTCCGGGTCAGGTAAACAATTTCCTGGATAGACTCGTCCATCTGTATAGCTGTATGTTTAACACGTGCCAGAAGTTCCAGGTTGTCAGGATCGTCGGGTTCGATATTAAAGAGATCTACCAGCCCAAGTAAATTAGATACAGGCCCTCGGATCTGGTGCGCCTGAACCCAGGCAATTTCTTTAAACTGCCTGTTTTGGACTTCAATTTTACGCTGATAATTCTGCTGCGCTGTATTGTCGGTAAAATAAACAGCCAGGCCCGTATCCGTAGGATAGGCATTAACGGAGAGCCAGATGTTTAATGGCGGATAGAATTCTTCAAAATGAACCGGGACATTTTCTGATAACGCTTTTTTGTAAAGTTGAGAATAGTCAAGTTCCCTGGCTTCAGGAAAGCATTCCCATAAGTTCTTACCAATAATATCTGCCCTGTTTGTCTGAATGATCTTTTCAAACGCTTTATTGATATAAGTCAGTTCCCAGTTTTTGTTTACCGTAAAAAAACCATCTGTAATGCTCTCCAGGATGTTTTCTATTTCTCTTGCTTTTTTCTTAAGGGCATTTTCAGTTTTTACGGCCTTATCAATATCAATGGCCATAACCAGTTTGCAGGTTTTGCCTGCAAATAAGATCTGATGAGTAAATATATGCACATAAAAATTTTCACCATTTTTACGGGTGTGCTGCCAGATTCCTGCATTTGAATAGGCCGCAGGCAATTCTTCATTGATTTTGTAAAAAGCTTCCAGTTCATCAGCCGGCCGGATGTCTTTTGCGTTGAGTTCCAGAAACTCTTTCCTGCTGTACCCATATTGCCGCAGAGCAGCTGTATTTGCTTCCAGAAAGTTAAAAGTATCCTTTTCATATATATACATAGGGCTTGGGTTCTCCCTGAATATGCGCAGGTAATTATAGGTGCTTTTCTTCCGTTCAACAGCCAGCTGTATGGTTTTTTTTAACAACAAGGGTTGCAGCCAGGATTTAAGCAGCCAGTCATCCGCACCAAATGGCAATACGGGATCAGCGGCCGTGGTATCAGCAATCACAATTAAGGGGACATCTGGAAAATCAACGCTTAGTTTTTGAACAAGCGCGGAAGAGTGCCGCATATCTTCTGTAAACAGGATGATGACTTCATAGTCAGCAGGACGAATTTTTTGTGCCGGGGACGAAATGATCTGATTTTGCCGGTATCCTATGTTTAATAGCTGGCTGATGAAGTTTTCATCAGGACCCGGACTATTTTCTATAACAAGCAATACATTTTGATCGAACATAACTGGTAAATATTAACATCAGCTGATCATACAGTGATTGAATTTATCGAAATATATGATGAGATCAAAATCTGTTGGCATAAATTTTTGCTGATTTATCATATGGATTAGTATCTTAGGGTAAAAAGTACAGATATGAAAAAGATAATTGCATTAACATGGGTAGCCCTGTTGTTCACAACCTTCACTGTTTCGGCTCAACAGGACAAAAGTAAAAGGGCAAGTCCGCCTGCAGTAGCAAAAGAAACACTCAATTCGGGGGTGGTTGTCACTATTGATTACAGCCAGCCTTCGGTAAAAGGCCGTACCATCGGTAAGGAAATTGCCCCGTATGATGGAAAAGTTTGGCGTACAGGAGCCAATGAAGCGACCATATTTGAGGTAACTAGAGCTGTAAAAATTGAGGGAAAAGCGCTCGCTGCCGGTAAATATGCCCTGCATTCTATTCCAGGTGCAAAGGAATGGACATTTATTTTTAACAAAAAATGGCAAAAACCAGGTACAGAATATAGCGAAGCAGAGGATGCGTTACGCGTAACTGTTAAGCCAGGAAAATCAGCTTCCTTTACAGAGAAGATGGTTTTTACCATTGATAAAGCTGGAAAAGTAGCCCTGGTATGGGGTGATCTGAGTGTTCCATTTACGGTAAAGTAATTTGATGTGGATTTAATCAAATGAATCCATATATTTGCGCTCCTGTTTCCGTAGTTCAATGGATAGAATTTTAGATTCCGGTTCTAAAGATGGGGGTTCGAATCCCTTCGGGAACACGCTTTGAGGATTCAATATTGTTTACAATATTGAATCCTTATTTTATGAATAATTCATACTGGTTTTCATTTATAATTATTAGTCAGGACAATAAGTTCTAATATTGGGCTGAAAAAGGCTTTAGTGCACCTTGGTTTGGGGTTTGCTGGGCTTAAAGGTACCTCAATCCCAGCAAACCCCAAGCCAGCCCTTAATCAGCCCTTATTGAGGCTCGCCTTCATTGGGCAGCTACCTCTTTACAAGGTATATTTGCATTATGGTTAATACATTGATATCACATATATATAAAGGACTATCAATATTTTCTTTTATTTCAAAATATTTCATATCTTGGTTTTAATTCGTGTACGTACACTTTAATATTGTTTATTGTAATCCAAACATTAAAAACTTATTGTAAAATCCATAGGGTACATGATCAGGTCAGAAAAAATAGCACTAAACGTTGCCCTCAATAAGGACAAAACAACTGAATTGGTTTTTAGCGATTTATTCAAAACTTATGAGTATCCGTTATACACACTTGCTCTGCGGTTAACAAAAGATGATTATGTGGCCAAAGACATCATTCAGGAAGTATTTCTGGCTTTATGGACCATGCGAGATAAAGTTCATGAAATCAACAATATAGAAGCTTATCTTTTCCGCATTACCCGGTTTAAGGTAATTAAGTATTTACGCAAGGTTGCAGCAGATGACCGTTTAAAAGAAAAAATATGGTTTGGACTGAAAGACCTGGCTGAGGATGGTACCGCAAAAATCGAAGCAAGGGAATTTGATTCCATTCTGGCTTTAGCTATAGCACAGTTGCCGGCAAAAAGAAAACAAGTTTACCTGTTAAAAACCACAGAAGGTAAAACTTATAAAGACATTGCCGATGAAATGAATATCTCACAACATACGGTAAAAAACCATTTGTCTTCTGCCAGCAAAACTATCCGTAAGTTTTTTGACCTTGCCTTTAAAACCATTGTAGTCATGATTATGACCAATTGGAACTAAATTTTTTTTGTCTGATTTTCAGTGACTTATGTTTTTTCTTGTAAAAACCGTTAAACCGCAATAGGAAGTTACCTCTCCCTTAAGCTACTATATATTAAAAGCTTAAGATGAACGACCGCATCACCTACCTTTTCATGCAGTACTATACGAACAAATCGACCAGGAAAGAGCTGGATGAATTTTTTCAGATCATTAATGCTGCAAAGGATGATAAAGAACTTAATGACTTGATTAAGCGGGTATATGACGAAATTAAAAAAAATAATCCATCGCTTACCTATATAGATGAAGCAGGCAAACTGGTACTCCGGGAACCCGACTGGTTATATGAACCGGAAATTGAAGCACCACAGTTAAGGATTAAAAAACGAAATCTACCCATATGGATTGCCGCTGCCTGTTTTTTTGTAATTGCTGCTGCGGGAATAATGTTTTTGAAATTTAAAACTGATGTTGTTGAAGTTTCTGTGGTACAAAAATTTACGGAAAGGGCAGAACATAAGTTTTTATTACTAAGTGACAGTACCCAGGTTTGGCTTAATGCATCCAGTACAATTAACTATCCTGAAAAGTTTGATGACAAAAAACGTGAGGTTTACCTTAATGGCGAGGCTTATTTTGATGTTAAGCATGCTGATAAAATTCCGTTTATTATCCACACCGGTGATGTGACTACTGTAGTGCTCGGCACCGCCTTTAATGTTAAAGCCTATGAAGGGCAACAGCACATCACTGTATCTGTTAAGCGAGGTAAAGTTCAGGTATTAAAGCAGGATAAGGTAGTTTCTACGCTGGTTAAAGGACAGGAAGTTAAGATCGATAAAAAGAACGTACACCAGCTGGCTGATAAACTAAATGATAACAATAACGCAGGATCCTGGCAATACGGATATTTAGCTTATGAGGATGAAAATTTTGCTGACATCATTGGCGATATGGAACGTGTTTACAATACAGAGATCATTGTAATGAACGGTCAGCTAAAAAATTTACTGGTAACCACCTCTTTTAACCGTGACATCGGTGCCGAAAAGGCATTGGAAATCCTCTGTCGTTTAACAGATGCAAAGCTTGAAATAAAAAACAACCAATACCTGATAAAATAACCAGACAACTAACAGAATCCTAACTAAAAGATTAATTAATGAGAAGAACCACCTAAAATAAAAAACCGTTCCCGGGTACCAGCCGGAGAACGGTATTACGATTAATTAATAACCCATTCGAGAATTATTAAAAACCATTCAAAACTATGCATTTAATCTTTACATACAAGTTTGCTATTATGAAACTTTTTTATCTGATATGCTTTTTAACGCTTAGCGGATTGCTTCAGGCAAACACTTTAGTAGGGCAGGGTCTGAATAAGATTGTCGTCTCCCTGGAACTACGGCAGATAAGTCTGAAAGAGACCCTTAAGCAAATAGAAAAAAAAACCAGTATTCGCTTTACTTATAAAAGCGAGGACATTGCGGGCTTTAAAAATATTACCTATCAGAAAAGCAACCAGAAACTGGACGACGTACTTAAGGAACTGTTCAGCAACACTAGTCTTACTTATGAAGAAATCGGGTCAAATGTACTCATTATCAAAAAAGCAGCTGCTCTGGAGGATACAGGGACTGAGCTTGCACCTCCGGTAGTGCTACGGGGTAAAATCACTGATGAGAAGGGGATGCCTATTCCTGGTGTTAATATACTGGTTAAAGGTACTACCAATGGGGCTGTTACAGCACAGGACGGTACTTATACCCTTAATGCTCAGCAGAGTACGGGTATATTGGTTATATCCTTTATAGGATATGTTAAACAGGAAATCAGTTTTTCTGGTGCAGGTAGCTATAATGTGAGCCTGGCAACCGATGATAAAGGGTTGAACGAAGTCGTGGTCATCGGTTATGGCACAACTACCAAGAAGGATCTTACAGGCTCCGTCGGACAAGTTGTAATGGCAGATCTTGCAAAAGCTCCTGTTTTTACTTTTACTGAAGCACTTGCCGGTCGGGTAGCTGGTGTTCAGGTTTCAACAAATGACGGGCAGCCTGGAAGTCAGCAAAATATTGTGATCAGGGGTTCCGGTTCATTAACTCAAAATACCGACCCGTTATACGTAATTGATGGCTTTGCTATGGAAAACTTTGACAGCAATTCTCTAAATCCGGAAGATATCGAATCCATCACAGTGCTGAAGGATGCTTCTAGTACATCTGTATATGGGTCTAGGGGATCAAATGGGGTAATTGTGATCCAGACCAAGAAAGGAAAGGTAGGCAAGCCTGTTGTTACATTTAACACCTCTGTTGGTATCCAGGAATTGAGAAAACAGATGGAATTGCTTAGCCCCTATGAATTTGTAAAAACGCAGACAGAAATGACCAATGCAGCAATTGCAGCAGAAGTATATTTTACGAATGGAAAGACATTGGATTCATATAAAAATATACCGGGTATTGATTGGCAGGATTTAATTTTTAGAAGAGGCTTGATGCAAAATCATAACCTGGCAGTAAGAGGAGGGACTGAACAGACCAGGTATTCAATTTCAGGTACACTGAATGATCAGGATGCATTGATGATCAATTCTGGCTATAACCGTTATGTGGGTCGCTTTTCATTAGATCAGGACATCAGCAAAAAAATTAAGGTAGGTATTAATGCAAATTACAGTAATGCTTCCTCTTATGGTGTGGCAGCAGCAGCAAACACCGGTACATCCAGTGTTTCGAATTACATATTTGCAAATGTGTATGGCTATCGCCCTGTTTCAGCTGATGGAAATCAGGAACTTATTGAAGAACTGCTGGACCCCGACATGCCTGTTGGTGTGAATACAGTGCGGATAAATCCTGTAATTACAGCGCAGAATACACATAATGTCACCAGAACAAGCGATCTTACCTCCAATGCTTATTTTACTTATAATATCAATGAAAATTTAGTATTAAACCTTCGGGGCGGAAGTCGCAGGCGGATCATAAAGGGAGAGGCATTTTATAATTCCCTGACACCACGTGGGGCAGTTACTCCTGCCAATCCTAATGGAGTAAACGGCAGCATTTCTTTTGCAGAAAACAATACCTGGAACAATGACAATACACTAACCTATACCAAGACCTTTAATAAAGATCATAAATTAACTGTTTTGGGTGGGCTTTCTTTTGAAGGAATAAATACCAATACTTACGGGGGAAGTGCCCAGCGATTGCCAAATGAACAGCTAGGCATGTTGGGCCTCGATGAAGGGACTCCATCTGCTATTGCGGCAAGTGGTGGCGAGAGCTCGCTCATGTCCTATTTTGGACGTGTGGATTACAATTATAAATCCAAATACCTTTTTACCTTTAGTATGCGCTCAGATGGATCTTCAAAATTTTTTGATGGAAACCGCTGGGGCTATTTTCCAGCAGCCGCTGCTGCCTGGAACATGAGCGAGGAAAATTTTATGAAAGCGCTGCCTTTTGTCTCAAACTCAAAACTAAGGTTTAGCTATGGTGCGAACGGCAACAACCGGATAGGTTATTATGACATCTACAATCGTATCGCATTTGACAACGCAGCAAATGGGGCATCCTTTAATAATCAATTTCCTGTTACTTCTGCCAGACTGAGTGAATTGGGTAACCGGAACTTGAAGTGGGAAAGCACAGCCCTGACCAACATTGCTTATGATCTAGGATTGTTTAAAAACAGGTTAGAGTTAACAGCAGAGGTTTACCGCAGAAGAACCAACGATCTGTTGCTCGAAGCAGAAATTCCTTATTTTACAGGATATGCAACTACGTTTAAAAATATCGGTAAGTTACAGAATCAAGGCCTTGAATTTACCCTGAATACAGTAAATATACAAACCCCGTCATTTACCTGGAAAAGTAATTTTAATATCAGTTTTAACAAAAGCAAGATCTTAGAATTAACAGAATCAAATACTCTTTTTTCCAATGTAAGCGGAGGTTTTACTCCTGCACCAAGTTTATGGGCTGCAAAAGTTGGCCAGCCGATTTCTCTTTTCCATGGTTATGTATTTGATGGCGTGTATCAATATAAGGATTTCGACAATCCGCAACCAGGCGTGTATAACCTCAAACCCTCAATTACTACAAATGGTGATACCCGGGGTACCATCAGACCGGGGGATATCAAATACAAAGATCTTACCGGAGATCTAGTCGTAAATGGTTTTGACCAGACCATTATCGGCAGACCAGAACCTGTGCATACTGGTGGTTTTTCCAATAATTTCTCTTATAAAGGATTGAGCCTGAATGTGTTTTTACAATGGTCTTATGGAAATGACATCTTCAATGGTAACCGTTTGGTATTTGAAGGAAATTCTCAGTACAGTTACCATACCAATCAATTTGCTACCTGGGCAGATCGCTGGACACCGGAAAACCCAAGCAATAAATATTTTAGAGTAGGGGGGGAGGGCCCAACAGCTATGGGCTCATCAAGGGTTATTGAAGATGGCTCTTATTTACGGTTAAAAACGGTTTCTTTGGGCTATCAAATCCCGTCAAAATATGTTAAGAAGCTATATTTAAGTAACTTATCTATCAATGCTTCAGCGCAAAATTTAGCCACCTGGACAAAATATTCTGGGCTTGACCCAGAGGTTTCTGTTAAGAATTCTGCTTTGACACAAGGGTTTGACTATTCTGCCTATCCACATGCACAGACCATTGTATTTGGCATTAACGCAACATTTTAGATTCATAAAAGAAATAGATATGAAACAAATCACTTATTTTTTTCTGGCAGTTGCCGTGTTAAGCATCAGCGCTTGTCAGAAGTTTCTGGATAAAGAGCCTAAAGGTTTTATTTCTCCTGAAAACTATTACCAAACTGAAGAGCATTTAAACCTTGCGCTAAATGGTATATATAGTCCTTTATATTCAAGAAATGTATATGCCCATGTTTATAGCTCAAGAATGAATATGATGGCAGATGAAGGGCTCCATGCCCGTGATGAGCCGGGAATGCGTACCAATAACCATGATACCGGTGATCCAGAGCTGGCTACTTTTTGGAGAGAGCTATATACCTCTATTGACCGGGCCAATTCTTTACTGGCCAATATCAACAAGCCTGCTATGGACGAAAACAAAAGAAATGTGATCCGCGGTGAAGCATTATTTTTAAGGGCATACTGCTATTTTCTTTTGGTGCAGAATTTTGGTCCGGTGCCGCTGCTTACAACGCCAACTGTTTCACCAGAAGGAAGTCAGGTGAAACAATCGTCAATTGCTGAGGTGTACAGCCAGATCTTGACTGATATGGAAACTTCCGAAAGCTTGGTTCTTCCAATACAAACTGTAGGTTTTGGAGGGAGAGTAAATAAATCTGCTGTGCGTGGTATCCTTGCAAGGGTTAACCTGTACATGGCTGGATATCCTCTAAAAAATACATCCAGGTATGCTGAAGCCAGTAAATGGGCAAAAATGGTCATGGACGACCCTATCCACCAGCTAAACCCCGACTATGCAGATATTTTTATCAATTACAGTGCCGATAAATATGATGTCAGAGAAAGTATATGGGAGGCAGAAATTTACGGAAACAACAGCAACAGCAACGGTAGATTTGGAAATATTGGCAGTTCAATAGGTATTCCAGGTACAGCTGCAATTGGCGTAACTTATAACTTTATCCGACCAACGGCCAAATTATACAATAAGTATGAAGATGGGGATATGCGAAAGGATTGGAACATCACTACGTTTAACTATGCATCAAATGGCACCAAAGCAATTTTAGCAATTCCAGCAAACAACACCTTAAAATATGCAAGATATCCGGCAAAATTCAGGAGGGAATTTGAAGTCGTACTGCCTAAACAAAGTTATAACACTCCCATCAATTTCCCTATTTTGCGTTTATCAGACGTTATGCTCATGTATGCAGAAGCAGAAAACGAGGTCAATAACGGGCCTACCCCTTCAGCAATTGAGGCTCTAAACAAAGTAAGAAGAAGAGCCTGGTCTACAGGTGTTAAAGAAATCAGAATTGTAAATGGAGGCAGTGGCTATACGACAGTACCAACCGTAACCTTCTCCGCAGGCATTGGCGGGAATACCGCTATAGGAACAGCGACAAGATCAACGGCAAACACAGTTACCGGTATTACCCTGACTGGTGAGCAACTGCACGGTTATCAATTTACAAGAGGTAGTTACAGCACTGCCCCAACTATAACAATAACCGGTGGTGGCGGTACAGGTGCTACGGCAATTGCTACCATTTTTACCCCTGCAGATGCAGCAGTTCCTGCTGCTTTTACTTCAACTAAAGCAGCATTTCTAGGGTTTCTTCAAAATGAAAGAATGAGAGAACTGAATTGGGAAGCCTTGCGCAAACCAGACCTGATCCGCTGGGGTATTTTTATTGCGGAAATGAAGCAAACTTTAGAAATGATGAAAGCCGATCATGCAAATGCGCCATTGCCTGCAGTTTGGTGGTGGTCAACCTATGAAAGGGTCACGGAAAGACATTTACTTTATCCCATCCCAACTCATGAAATAGCACTGAATCAGAAACTTGTACAAAACCCAGGTTGGTAATTTTAAATATAAACTGAACATGAAATATATCTATATCAATATCTTATTGTGCACCTTATTATTTACCTCCTGCAGTAAAAAGCTGGAACTTGCAATGCCGGAATTTGAGGTGACAACTGAACAAACTACTTATCAGAAGGGGAAACCTGTAGTGTTTAATTTACTGGGAGATCCACAATCACTATCCTTTTATTCCGGGGAAGTTGGTTATAACTATGCACTCAGGGATGTTAGTCTGAATATAAGTATCCCGATACAAGGTGGAACAACCCTTCCCAAGCGGGAATATATCTATACATTTATCAAATCAGGAACTTACAAAGTACATTTTGTTGCAGCCAATACAAACGTTACTGACAAAAAAGAGACAGTACGGGAGTTAACCCTAACTATTACTGATTAATTAAAATGGGAGTTCGTCTTTCCGTTAAGAAATAGCAATTATGAGAATTTTTAATATAAAAATAAGAAAACCACAGATATCTGTATGGGCAGCATTCCTGTTCATCTCCGTCTTAATAACTTCTTGTGAAAAGGAAGATAATGGCAAAACTGAAGCTATGGTACCTGGTGTTACGTCGATAAGATTAGTACACAGTTCTGAAATCTCTTCCATGTCGCTTTTGGATTTGTATGTTGATGGTACCAAGATTAATATTCAGGGAATTACCTATCCACTGGCATCGGCTTATTTTTCTACTGGTGCAGGAACTACGAAGAAAATTGAGGTTAAAAAAGGAACTGCTGTTGTAGCAGATACTACCTTAAACATTAGGGAAGGTCATCAGTATTCCGTTTTTGTAAAAGAACTCCAGAGCGGGATTTTTAATAGCAACAATGAGCTGCTGCAAGCAGCAGACATTAAAAAACTGATCATAACTGAAGACAACAATACCAGTATTCCGGCATCAGGAACAGCAAAGGTGCGCTGTGTTAACGCAGCAACAACCGGTAATCTGATCAGGGCAAGTGGCGGCACTAAAGGTGCTACATTTATTCGGATAAACGGCCCGGGCCCTTATCCCGATGTAGAATACCTCACTTTTAACCTGGCGGATATCGGATCGGATTTTGTTACCCTGCGACCTGGAAATGTCAGTTTCAGAGGAAGTGTTTTGCCCTATACACTTGTTACAGGGAGTCCTGTCCTGATTAATGTAGCAGGCACATTGGATGCGGATAAGTTGTATACGCTTTACATAACAGGCTCTCCCGGTGGAAATTTGGGGGGTACTATCGTACCCTCAACACTTGGATTAAAATTAATTGAAAACAATCCCTAGCTAGGATTAGTGAATTAAACGTACAGGCAGCCATTACAGGTATGAAGTACCCAATTCTTTGGTGCTGAGGGATACAAATGCCGCTTCAGCAGTAATGGTGTGCCGCTTTCAGAGCGCGTCTGTTTATTGGTTTAACAGACGCCTCTATTTTACAATTCCTTCGTATTACCTGCCACAGAAATTAGAGAAAATATCATCATTAACCTAATCTATTTAGAAATGAAAAAAGTATTCCTGTTTTTAACTATAGCATTATGTTTTTCACAATGCAAAAAGGGTGACAACATACAGTCACTTGAATCCGCTAGCCCCAGTAAACAGTCTGTCACACAAGCACAGACATCACTCCAGGCTGCTGCAGCAACGGATTTTACCGTTATTTTTATACCAGACACGCAGTATTATATGGATGAAGATAGCCATGGAGGTGCCTATTCCATGTTTGTCAAGCAAATCGATTGGATCATTGCCAATAAAACAAGTCAGAACATTGTTTATGTGGGTGGCCTTGGAGACATTGTGGATAACGGCAATAATGTTTCGGAATGGAACGAAGCAAAAGCTCAGTACTCAAGGTTGTCAGCTGCAGGAATTCCTTATGGTTTAAGCGTAGGCAATCACGATCAATACCCAAACGGGACCCCCGGAGGCAATTCCACTTCAGAGTACAATGCAAGGTTTGGAAGAACAGAGTTCCACAACCGCGCCCATTACGGTGGTAATTATTTAGGGCCAAGCAGCGACAACAACGATAGCCATTACGATTTATTTACAGCTGGTGGAATTGACTTCATCGTCATCCACGTAGAATACGATGCTACAGAAGCACATGGATTATCGCTGAATAACTGGGTCGACGAAATCCTGGCTGCCCATTCCTCACGAAAAGCAATCGTTGTAACGCATTATGTTCTCAACGGATCAGGTGCATTTAGTTCTCAGGCTTCATTGCTTTACAATAAAATCAAATACCGCCCAAACCTGTTCATGATGTACGGCGGCCATATCAGCGCAAGGGTCTCCAATACCGCGACAACCAATGGCAATGTAACGCGTTTATACCTGGCAGATTATCAGGGCGAGCCTAATGGGGGAGAAGGATTTCTCCGTATACTCAAATTCAGGCCGGATCTCAATATAGTAGAAACCAAGTCCTATTCCCCATACCTAAACCAGTATCTTACAGTAGCCAATGAACAGTTTTCCCACACCATGTTTACTTTTCCCTACGTCTATCCAATTGCACTCAATGCCTTGGCAGATGCACATGTAAGAGATGGCGTTAACGGGAATGTAAACTATGGCACCGCTTCATTGATCGTACAGCGTGCCAGTCCCGCTGTAAACAGTTCTTATAAAACCTATCTTAAATTTGACTTAAACAGCATTACCCAACCTATTAAAAGTGCCAAACTCCGGGTATTTGGAAATTCTAATGTCACAGGTACAGGGACCTGCAACATTAACTGTTATGGCAATGGAGATGCATGGACCGAAACCGGGCTTACCTGGAATAATGCACCTGCGGTAGTCAACGTCAAGCTCGCATCAACCTGGGTCAATAGCCTGAACAAATACCATGAATTTGATGTGACGGGCTATGTGCAGGAACAGGCAGCCGGAGACAAAATCGTTTCATTACAGTTGAATATGACCGCAGGACAGGACAAACAATGTAATTTCTACAGTAAAGAAAACGCTGCCGCTACCAACAGGCCCCAGTTATTTATCTATCATTAACAGCAATAATAAATTGGGGGACAATAAACGAGGAAGCCGAAAATCAATAACAGAGTAGGCAAAAACCTAACCATTATACCATGAATATTTTTAATAAATTTAAATCATCCGGCTACAAAAGAATACTTTTAGCCATTCCTTTGTTGATGGCATTCGTAATTTTTAACGCCTATAAAACAAAGGAAACATCAGCAGTTGTAAAACCGGCTGCACAGTTCACAAAAACTATATTAAAAACAGATACATGTGACCTTTCGAACGCCCTTACCACCTTCTATTATCAGGGTGGCATTACTCATATAACAGGAACAATAAATGTATCAACAAATGCAGTACCGGATGCACTATATTATATATGGGAGCAGGATGGTGCCTATTTGGCAACCACTTATGTGCCTTATTTAGACACTGAAGCCGTATGTGGCTGGCACGATCTTGATGTCAGAGCGGTAACACCCTGTGGCGAAACCAACCGGATGGGAAGCCCGTATACAGGATACGGCCCGCATTGTCCTGAATAAGTAACAACAAAGCGCACTGTATATTCCCCCGTACAGTGCTGCTTTAACCATATATCCATTTACGCAAACGTTTGTGCACATAAATCTGTTCCACAAAAAAATTAAAATCACTATTTTGGTTGTTAAAGAAAAATATCAACCATAACCAATATACACACAAATGAACAATAGAAGAGACTTTTTAAAGCTTACCGGTATCGCAGGAGCCGGACTACTGGCAGGATGTGGTACCAGGAACCTGGCAACAGGCTCCGGGATCGTATCAGACAGCGTCAAACACACCCAGAAATTCAATATGTCGGGTTATGCCGCGCCAGCTTTATCCACTGTCCGCATTGGTTTTATCGGTGTAGGCAACCGGGGAGCTGCGGCAGTAAAACGGATGGCTAAAATTGAAGGGGTAGAAATTAAGGCCATCTGCGATCTCAGACCTGAAAAAGCAACAGCTTCCAAACAAGCAATAGCCAATACCCCGCACAAGCCGGACCTTTACAGCGGGGCCGAAAATGAATGGAAGAAAGTGTGCGAACGCAGCGACATTGACCTGATATATATTGCCACACCCTGGAACCTGCACACCCCCATGGCCGTGTTCTCTATGGAACATGATAAACATGTAGCTGTCGAAGTGCCAGCCGCCGAAACAGTTGAAGAATGCTGGCAATTGATAGAAACCTCTGAGAAAACAAAAAAACATTGCATGATGCTCGAAAACTGCTGTTATGATTTTTTTGAGCTGCTTACTTTAAATATGGCACGTCAGGGTTTTTTTGGCGAAGTAGTCCATGCAGAAGGAGCATATCTGCACGATTTGCTTGAAGAAAACTTTGCCAAAGAAAAATACCAGAACATGTGGCGTTTGAGAGATAATTACCAGAGCGGAAATTTATATCCAACGCACGGGCTTGGTCCGGTAGCACAGGTAATGGACATCAATCGTGGCGATAAAATGGATTACCTGGTATCGGTATCCAGTAACGATTTTATGATGGCGCCAATGGCTAAGGATCTTGCAGCCAAAGATGATTTTTATAAAGAATTTGCCGGCAAAAGCTTCCGTGGCAACATGAATGTAACCACCATCCGTACCAGCAAAGGCAAGACCATCATGATCCAGCACGATGTGACCTCGCCACGCCCTTATTCAAGATTGCACCTCATCAGCGGTACCAAAGCCATTGCTCAAAAATATCCGCTTCCGGCACGCATTGCCACCAATCATTTAAACTGGGTAACGCCTGAGGAAATGAAAGCCCTGGAAGCCAAATATCAGCCGCCTATTGTTAAAAAAATAGGTGAAATGGCTAAAAAAGTAGGCGGTCATGGCGGTATGGATTTTATGATGGACTGGCGCCTGATCGATTGTTTGCGCAACGGTTTGCCTTTGGATATGGATGTGTATGATGCCGCTTCCTGGAGTGTAATTAAGCCACTAAGCGAAATCTCGGTTGCCAACCGTTCCAATTCAATTGATATTCCTGATTTTACCGGTGGTTCATGGAAAGCGAATAAGCCGGTTGATATTACGTTAAGTCATATAAAATAAAAATAAACCGTTCTCTTCAGAACGGTTTATTTTTCCAACCAAGGGGGAAAGCAGGATGCGACAGGTTAAACCTGCAAGTAAACGTAGGTAGCCATTCTATCGTTTATTAGGGCAATTTAAGAGCCTCTCAATATCTTTTCCATCTTCCTTCCTTTCGCCAATTCATCTACCAGCTTATCCAGATACCTGGCCTGCTGTGTCAGAGGATTCTGAATCTCCTCAACACGATATCCGCAGATGACTCCGGTAATGAGGCCTGCATCAGGATTTAATGTAGCCTTTTCAAAGAAAATTTTAAACGTTGCTTTTTGCGCTATCTGATCCCTTACCTGTTCTTCATTAAATCCTGTGAGCCAATTGATTACCTCAAGCAGTTCTTTTTCTGTTCTCCCTTTTGCCTCCACCTTTTTAACATACATGGGATAGACCGATCCAAAGATCATTTTAGCAATACGCTCGTTGTGTGTGTTCGTGGTATTCATGTTTTATAATAGGTACAACATCTTCATTACACAAAAATACTCATAAAAATCAAAGTACATCAGAGCTGTTGCTTAAACAGATTATTTAATATTGAACTGATTTTCTGTTTCAGCAACTTCTATTATACTGATGAGTTTCTTTTTTCGGATGATCCGCTGTTTGCAGCAGCAAAGAAAGAAACTTTTCTATTTTTTCACTGTTTTATTTAGAAACAAGATCATGTATGATGAGCTTAAAAATAGGGTCAAAGTAAAAGCCGGGATTGATCATGTAAGCCCTGCAGATTGTAAAAGAATAGCCATAGAGATTTTCGAAACTACCAAAAAGAGAATAAGTGTAAGTACACTTAAAAGATTTTTTGGATTTGTATCTGCAAAACATAAATCCGCTAAATACACCCTTTCTGTTTTATCAGAATATGCTGAAAGCGACTGTTTCATGGTCATAAATACAAAAATTAATCCTGCGAAAGTCAAAGGAAAGGAATCTGCTCCTATTAAATTTGATTTACAGGATGGAAATTTACAGGCCAATCAATGTATCGACAAATCAGACCTGGAAAAGCTCCGGGAATCCGCGCAAAAAAGCCTTCCAATAAGTATCAAACTAACAAAAAAGCAAACGAAAGAACTGATAAAAAACATTAAATGATCAGCTGGAAACAAAATATTTTTATACTCAGCCTCACTCTTCATGGGCTGCATACCGGATAAAATTGTCTCAATCTACCCCTTAATCCGTCGTTTATACCCCCCATGCTCTGTTATATTTTTTTATAGCTTTATCATCGCAATACACCTTTAAAAACTATATGCTATGAAAACATTACAGTTCACAAAAGAGATCAAAGCACCTGCCCAAAAAGTTTGGGACACGCTTTGGAATGAGACCACTTATCCCCAATGGACGAATGCCTTTAATCCTAACGGCGGTTCTACACTACAAAGCGATTGGAAGGTTGGAGGCAAAACATTCTTCTTAGATGGAAAAGGCAGTGGCATGATCAGTACCATTAACACGAAAAATGAACCATATGACGTGGTATTTGAGCATTTGGGCGAAGTAATGGATGGCAAAGAAGATATTACCAGCGAAAAAGTGAAGAGCTGGGCAGGTTCGCTGGAAGAATACCATCTTCGGGAAAACAATGGCATCACCACGCTCAAAGCTTCTGTACAAATAGGAGAAGAATGGGAAGAAATGATGAACAATGGCTTTACCAAAGGCCTGGAAGAAGTAAAAAGACTCTCAGAACAATAACTTTTGATTTTATAAAAGAACAACTATAGAAGGACAATTTGTAAATAACTTTTAAAAATAACGATTATGCCAAAATTTAATGCTTATCTAAACTTCGACGGCAATGCCGAAGAAGCATTCAACTTTTATAAATCCATTTTTGGTGGCGAGTTCGCCGGAGGTGTCATGAGAATGGGTGAAGCGCCTGGTTGCGAAAATATTGCTGAAGCAGAAAAAGGCCGGGTAATGCACGTGGCACTGCCAATAACAGGTGGTGATATGTTAATGGCTTCCGACACCATGCCTTCGATGGGACAAAAACTGGTGGTGGGCAATAACAACTACATTTGTATCAGTCCGGAGAGCAAGGAAGAAGCTGACCGTTTGTTTGCAGGTCTGTCGGAAAATGGCGAAGTGGAAATGCCCATGGAGGACCAGTTCTGGGGTGATTATTTCGGTAGTTTTAAGGACAAATATGGTGTATGCTGGATGATCAGTTATAATAGTGGTAAAAAGGAGTAGAAATACAATGTGGGCTCAAACTACAGACGAAGAAAAAGGCACAAGATAGGTATACTGCTGATAGGAATGTTACATTTATTTATAAATTCTTATTTTATATTTGAATACCATTATAAACAAATTGAACATTGTATGAGAATTAAAATATCCTGTCATTTCGCTGCGGCAAGCTTGCTTTTCGCTTTTTTATACTTGAGTGTGGGCGCAATTGCACAGACCGTCAGCAATGTGGCCGGACAAGCTGAACCTGGACAGATCCCCCCACATCCGCCGCGATTGCCTGAAGCTGTTATACCTGCATTTCCCGGTGCATGGGGAGGAGGCATGTTTACCAGCGGAGGACGAGGGGGTAGGGTTATTGCTGTTACAAATCTCGGCGATAGTGGTCCAGGTAGCCTGCGCGCTGCATTGGAAACAGAGGGGCCGCGTATTGTCGTATTCCGTGTTGCAGGAACCATCAAAGTTGATGGAGACCTCAATATTAATCATCCCGACATTACCATCGCTGGGCAATCCGCTCCCGGAGATGGCATCTGTATCGCCGGAACGCTCAATATCAACACACACAATGTGATCATCAGGCACATGAGGGTACGCCGGGGCGTTCCTTCCGGAGGACAGGGCGATGATAACATAGGCGGCAATCCGCACCATCATATCATCATCGACCATTGTTCTACAAGCTGGGGCATGGACGAAAACATTTCGCTTTACCGGCATATGAGACCATCGTTCGACGGGAAAACCCAGATCAAAGATCCGGCAGAGCATATCACCATTCAATGGACCATCTCCAGTGAAGCGCTCGATGCTAAAGGACATGCTTTCGGTGGTACCTGGGGCGGAAACCCTTCAACATTCCACCACAACCTTTTTGCCAGCAACACCGCCCGTAATCCATCTATAGGTATGTCAGGTGCATTTGATTTTCGGTACAATGTAGTTTTCAACTGGCGCCACCGTTCGATAGACGGCGGAGATGAAACTTCCATGGTCAATCTCATCAACAATTATTTTAAGCCTGGGCCGGCTACCAACGACAACATGCGCTCCGTTTTTGCACGTATTGAACAACGCAGCATGTACTCTCCGGGTAGCGCATGGGCTGAAGGCAACTGGTATCCTAAAGCAGCAAACCGTCCTGGCAAATGGTATGTTGCAGGTAACGTTATGTACAACAATAAGGAGGTAACGAATAATAACTGGGAAGGTATGCGAATGAATACGAGTACTATTCCCAACGGAAGCGGAGTCAATAACCTCGCCCGTGTGAATACCCCATTCGAGGGCTGGCCCGTAGCGCCGCATCAGCTGGCAGAGGCAGTTTTCGAATCGGTATTAGCGAAGGCTGGGGCAACGTTGCCTAAACGTGATGCTGTTGACACCCGTGTTACAGCAATGGTAAGGTCAGGAAAAACCATGACCAAAACGGGTATCATCAAAGACGTTTCCGAGGTGGGTGGCTATCCAAACCTGACTTACAAACCTGCTCAGGTACCTGTTGACAGCGACGGTGACGGTATGGCTGACGAATGGGAAATTAAATATAAACTTGATCCTAAAAACCCGAAGGATGGCGCTGTTGATTCTGATGGAGATGGTTATACAAATATTGAAGAATACCTAAACGGAACTAATCCTCAGGAAAAAGTCAACTACCGCAATCTGGCTAATAACGTTGATCAGATCAGTTAGCTACTATATAATGGAGCGTATTCAGTTGGTGTATATGCCTTTGAGTATGAAACATAGTAAACCAGATCCATTCAAGCCTCGTGAAATAGCCATACTCAGGAATGGCGAAATCCAGGCAGGTAACTGTAAGGTCCTGGGTTTTGATAATCTCTGTCAACTCTTCGATCTGGGTTTTTAAACCTTGCAGCAAAGTGTCTTTTGAGATAAAATGTTCGGAGGGTACAATTGCTTTGGGCGATTGCATTTTGATGTCAAAATCCAGGAACAGTTTTTTTATAAGCGGTACCTTTTGATCAGCTGGACGCTCGCTGGGTTTTGTATTCCCTTTTAAAGTTTGAACAACAGCATAAGACTTCAGGATGTGTTCGCCAATCTGGGCTGCTGACCAGCCACCATTAAACGGCTTTCTGTTCAGGGATTCCCCGTTTTGGGCACTTAGAAAATCTATGAGCTGTGCTGTTGTCTGCTGAAAAGGCTGGATTGGTTGTGCTGTCATTATCTGGCTTTTGATGATTATCTTTCAAAGGTAGCTAATGTATGTATAGCCTATATGGGCCGAGTGCGACAAAAAGGATGGCGATATGCGGCAAATCTGGCTCCCATCAGGACTTACCTGAAGACAAAGGCTTATATTACTCCATGTGGCGGCAGCAGACTGGGGAACGAAGGTAGGGTTTTTATGGTTTGAGCTTCATCAATTCCGTTCCTGCGAGCAAAAATCCGCCAATGGCATAAACTTCTGTATCATCGGCTTTAATTTCTGCCTTTGCCTTATTGCCAATGGGCTGCACATGGCCCAGCATGCCCGTATTGGTAATGCTCGAAGTAAGTGCATGCCAGGCCTGCTGTACTGTCGGCAAATAAGCTTTGGCATCCAGTATTTTTTGATTGATACCCCAAGCCAAAGCATAACAATAGAAGGCCGTACCACTGGTTTCTTTTGAAGGATAGGAATCAGGATCGAGCAAACTGGTACGCCAGCTGCCATCGGCTTGCTGTAATATTTTGATTTTACCTGCCATTTCTTTAAAGAGCCTGATATATTTTGGACGGTCTGGATAATTAGCGGGCATATTGTCCAGTAACCTGACCATGCCGCCCATCACCCAGCCATTGCCCCTCGACCAGAATACTTTTTTACCATTTGCTTCTCTTCTGTCGAAAAAGCGGCTATCGCGGTAAAACAACTGTTCGGCCGGATCATACAGGTAAGCAGTGGATTTCCACCAAAGCTTGTTGCTCAGGTCCAGGTAATGGGTATTGCCGGTGGCTTTGGCCAGTAAAGCAAGGGTAGGAGGTCCCATAAACAAGGCATCGCACCAGGCCCATTCCCTCCTGTTTATTTTGTTTATCCATTCCAGCGATTCTGAATGTGGGCGTGCCAATAGTGTATCGGCAAGCTGACGCAGATCTGCTATCATTTCAGGTTTTTTATCCAGCAGGTAAAGCTCACTATACAATTGGCCAACACAATAGAAATCAGCGAAATAACGGAGTGAATCTTTGGTGATCTGCCAGTTTAGTTTTTCGCCTACTGAGGTGCGCAGAAAATCCAGGTAAGAGCGGTCTCCGGAAGCCTGGGCATAGGCCATCAGCCCGGTATATAAAGTACCATTGGTCCAGTCATCTTCGGTATGGCGCCAACCATGTTGCTTTATGCTGTCTACCTGCCATTTGGCTACCTTTTTCATCACCTCCATTACCGCTGTTTTGCGCAGTTGATCAGCTTGCCTGCCATTTTGTGCATAACTTTCGCAAAAAACAAAGCTCAACAGGCAACTAAACAGTACCAGATAAAACTTCCTTCTTTTCATAGTTATACCCCGCTAAATGCAGAAAAACCGCCATCAACTTTAATAATGGTACCCGATACAAACTTAGATTCCTCACTCAGCAGCCAGATCAAAGCACCCTTAAGTTCATCGGGATTGCCAAACCGGCCAAATGGTGTTTTTTTGATCACCAGGTTGCCGCGTTCTGTATAAGAACCATCTGGCTGGGTGAGTAGCGTACGGTTTTGCTCGGTGATAAAAAAACCTGGTGCAATGGCATTCATCCTGATGGCATCACCATAACGGATGGCCAGTTCGGTGGCAAACCATTTCGTATAATTGTCTATCGCAGCCTTGGCCATACTATAGCCGAGTACCCGGGTAATGGCATGATCAGCAGCCATAGAAGAAATGTTAACGATACTGCCCCTGCCTGTTTTGGCGATAGCCTCGCCAAATACCTGGGTAGGGTTAAGTGTGCCCCAAAGGTTTAAATCGGCCACTTCGCGCATGCCGGGAATACTCAGCTTAAAAATATCTGCACCTGGCTGTAAAACCCCGCCAGGCATATTGCCACCAGCAGCGTTCACCAGGCCATCTATGCGGCCATAAGCCTCCCATATTTTATTTTTGGCTGCAATCAATTCCTCTTCTTTCAATACATCCGCAGTCAGGGCCATGGCTTTGCCGCCCTGGTTATTGATTTCTTCTGCCCGCTTAGCAGCTACCTCCATATTGCGGCCCAGTATCCCCACAATTCCGCCAGCTGCTGCTATGGCCTCAATAAAGGCTTGTCCTAATATGCCGGTACCGCCGGTAACTACAATTACTTTGTCTTTTAATGGGAAAGGATTCATATCTTAAATGTTGTGTGTTTTTGAATTGGTTTACAATTTAGGGTATTCTCTGCAGATTTACCAGTTGTCTGTCCGGAAAGAAGAAGCGGGCAAACCGTCATTGTTAAATAACTCTCCCTTTACCCATTCCTTATAGGCATACCTTACAGCCACCGGTTTGGCTACGTTTTCACTTCTCACGCTAACCTGGTTAGCTTTGATCACTGCTTTCGCAGGATAGAACTTTTTGTCATCGCCGGCCACCTCAAATAAAGTAAGTGGTTTGCGGTAAGAGGTAAGATAAGGGGCATAGTTAAAAGTAAGTACTGCCGTATCACCTTTAATTTCCATGCTTTTAAATTCTGGCGAATGGTAATTGATGCCGTTGATGCCATAGGTTTTACCTAATGCCCAGTAGGCAGAACGCTGGGCAATTGTGGTTTTATCCATAAAATGGATGTCAGTTTCCATGCCCACATCCAGGGCCGAAACCATACCGCTGTTGGGAATTACTTTAGCCGCATTTAACTGTGCCTCGCGCAAACGCGGGCCACTGCGTGTTTTATCAGTACCACCATAAGGTGCAATTTGTATATAGTAGAAAGGAATATCCCCCAGGCCCCAGTTTTTACGCCAGTCGGCCACCATTGCCGGGAAAAGTTTTTCATACAGTTCGGGTTCATGCCGGTTCGATTCGCCCTGCAGCCATAAAAAACCTTTTATGCCATAACCCACCACAGGAGCAATCATACCATTGTACAGTACCGTAGGTTCTTTGTGTACAGCCTGGGCCGGGTCAAGCTGCTCAGGAACTTTAACGTCAGGAAAAGCAGTTAAATTGCTTTTGCTCATCCATGCCTCAATCATTGTCCCACCTGTAGAGGATAAGATGATCCCTACCGGAACTTTTAATTTCTGCTGAAGGATTTGCCCGTATTGAAATGCCAGTGCGCTGAAATCACGTGCTGTTGCTGAGTTTGATTCCGTCCACTGCCCTTTTAATTCGGTTGCAGGGCTGATCACCGCTGCCCTGCTTACCCTATATAAACGCAGGTTTGGGTTATCTGCGTTTAAAATGATTTCACTGGCGTTTAATATGGGTGAAGAATTACCCCTTAGTGCCATTTCCATGTTAGACTGTCCGGAGCAGAACCAGACTTCACCAATCAGAATGTTGCCCAGGTTTAGCGAACTGCCGTCGTTAAAAGTAATGGCATAAGGGCCACCTGCTCTGGGTGTTTCTACGTTCAGGTTCCATTTGCCGCTGGCAGGCACGCGCTGGGTATATTTCTTATGGTTCCAGCTGGTTATAATGGTCAGGCTGACATTGGGTGTTGCATTGCCCCATAAGCGCACTGCCGATTGTTGTTGCAACACCATATTGTCGTTAAAAATTGAGGGGAGCCGGACTTTGGCATCAGCACTTAGGCCAAGGCAAAAAGTCAGGAAAATAAAAGCGGGTATACGCATCGGTTTTACATTTGATTTAAAGCTAAGATAGGCAGTGTGGGCTTTAGCTGTGCATGTCATTTAAGTCAGATGTACAGGGGGCATGGTTCAAACGGAGCCGTAAACATAAAAATAGAGTCGATTGTACCTTTACGCCTTGTAAAAATGCAGATTGATCATTTAGTACGGTACTTATGCTTCATTTAGCCTGTAAAATTAGCTACTTAAGACTATACCTTGCAGCAACCAAATAACCCGATTCTAAATCTATTTAAGAAGCGCATGATCCGAAGGCTTTTGATATGTCTGTTTTTACTGAGCAATAAATATACCGCTGTAGTGGGGCAACAATCCGTACGCATACAGTGGTCTATAAATGACAACTGGAAATATTTACCCCAGGGTGCAGATTTTGCACAAAGACCAAAAGCGGATGATTCCAAATGGCAGTCTGTAAACATCCCCCATACCTGGAATGCCAAAGACCCTTTTGATGATGATGAGACCTCGCGCAGGGATATCAGCTGGTACCGTAAAAAAATGCTGCTGGATAAACGTTTTAAAGATAAAAAGATCTACCTGAACTTTGAAGGGGCTTATCAGGTGGCTGATGTTTATGTGAACGGTGTATTTGCAGGGCAGCATAAGGGCGGTTATACCGGTTTTACCTTCGATATTACCAGCCTGGTTAAACTGGGAGATACCCCGACAGAAAATCTGATCGCGGTGCAGCTGAACAACGCGCAGGATAATTTTATACCCCCATTATCTATTGGTTATGCTTCCTATGGAGGTATTTACCGGGATGCCTGGCTTATTGGTACCAATAAACTTCATTTTAAAATGCTGGACCATGGAGCTTCCGGACTATACATTTCTACACCTAAAGTTGACAGTACGCTTGCTTCGGTCAACATCAGCACTACAGTAAGCAATGACGACCATACCGAACGGAAGTTTGAGCTGCTGCATGTGATCTATGATGCCCGAAAAAAGGAAGTAGCCAGAACGCATAAATCTTATGTGCTTGCCCCAAATAAGGAAATTGTGCTGGAGCTGGATCCCGTAAACATCAAAAATCCTGAACTCTGGTCGCCCGATAAACCCTATTTGTATACCGTAAAAACCCAGCTGATCGAAAAGGGCCAGGTGATCGATGAGCTGAACAATTCCCTTGGCTTTCGCTGGTTTAATTTTGATCCCGATAAAGGTTTCAGCTTAAATGGAAAAAAACTGATCTTAAAAGGCACCAACAGACACCAGGATATGAAGGATCATGGAGATGCATTGTCTGCCGGCGACCATTACCGCGATTTAAAGCTGATCAAAGATATGGGCTGCAATTTTTTACGGCTGGCCCATTATCCGCAGGCACCTGAAGTATTGAAACTCGCCGATAAGCTCGGACTGTTGATCTGGGAAGAGATCCCACTGGTGAATTATATGAACCCGGTACCAGAATTCCTTAAAAATTCAAAAACAATGATCAGGGAAATGATCAGGCAAAATTATAACCATCCATCAGTGATCATCTGGGGCTCGATGAATGAAGTGCTGCTGTGGAGCGAGAAGGCAGAACGCATACAGGTACAGGAAAATGGCGTTTATGTAAATAAAGTAAAAGCATACGCAAAAAAGCTGGACAGTACAGTAAGGGCCGAAGATCCCTACCGGTACAGTACCATGGCCATGCATATGGGGGATGATTACGATAAATACGGCTTGTCGGATATTCCACAGCTGGCCAGTTACAACATTTACAATGGCTGGTACAGTGGTAAACCGGAAGAATTTAAACCCGCAATTGAGGAGAAACACCGGCAAAACCCTAAACAGGCATTGTTTATCAGCGAATATGGCGCAGAGGCAGATAACCGGGTAAACACCGAAAACCCGCAGCGCTTTGATTTTACCGGACAGTACCAGCGTCTGTACCATGAGTCCTATCTCAGCCAGATGAAGGAAATGCCTTACCTGGCCGGAACGGCAATATGGAACCAGTTCGACTTTTCACAGCCCAATGTGGGCGGGGTAAGCAATAACATGAACCAGAAAGGAATGGTTACCTGGGACAGGAAACCTAAAGATTCCTATTACCTTTATAAGGCCAACTGGAACGCCGAACCTATGGTGTATATCGCCTCGCGCGACTGGACACATAGAGCAGGTCTTACCGGGAGCAAATCTACCATTGAAGTGTATGCTAACCTGAGTGAAGTCAGCCTGAGTGTTAACGGTGTCGCTTATGAAGTAAAGCAACCAGATCGTGTTAAAAAAATGGTATGGAAAGTCAATTTAAAGGAAGGCTTCAATCATATTGATGCAACAGGTAAGTCGGCTGCAGGGCTGGTTAATGACCACCTGGTGATAAAATACGATACCTATACGCAAAACCTTAAAAACACAGCCCTGCCGTTTACACAGCTGGCCGTAAATGTGGGCTCAAATGCACAATACCTGGATGGTTCAGACCATGTCTGGCTGGAAGACCGGCCCTATCAAACGGGTAGTTTTGGATACATTGGCGGCAGCCCGGCTATGCTGAACATTAAAACTGTAAAGAAGAACACCAATGATAACCCACTTTTTTATACCTATCAGGACGACATTAAGGGCTATCGCTTTGATGTACCGGACGGAATGTACGAACTTGAACTGTGTTTTACAGAAAGTGATAAAATACCCGCAAATGAAAGGGTATTTGATGTGAGCGTAAATGGTGATAAATTGCTGGAAAACCTGGACCTGAGCGCCCAATATGGTTTTGGGGTAGCGTTAAAGAAAAAATACCGGCTCAGCGTAAGCAATGGTACGGGTTTGCAGGTTACTTTTAAAGCCATAAAAGGAAAAGCGGTTTTAAGCGGAATTAAATTAAAAACTGCATTGTAAATGCATTAAGAACGAACACAGATGAACATTAAATTAGGCCTATTGTTATTGATTTGTTTTGCTTGCGATATAGCGTTTGCCCAGCAGCAGAACATTGCTTTACATCAGGAAGTGACGGTATCTTCGGAAGCGGCGGGACATCCTGCCGGCAACATGGTGGATGGTAAAATATCAAGGTCCTCTACCTGGAAAGCATCCAGCGGCAAAGCACCACACATCGTGGAGCTCAATTTCAATAAATATTACAATATCAGTGAAATCAGGATCCATAGCGGCATTACAGACCAGGAAAAGAAACCCGATGAAATGACCCAGGCCGCCGGATTCTGGTCGGTAAAGAATTTTAAGCTACAATACTGGGATGATGCCAACTGGACAGATTTTCCTAAGGCAGAGGTACATGAAAACCGTTTGGTAGCTGCAGGTTTTAGCTTTATTCCTGCTGTTACTACGTTTAAGATCAGGCTGGTTTGTGATGATGGCGAGCCCATCAGCATTATGGAAATAGAAGCTTTTGGCCAGGTAGCGGCAAATATGCCGGCCCCACCAAGCATTACATCGAGCGTCAGGAAGGCTCCGGCCCTCAGCGGATCACGGGATGTCAGGGTCAAAGTAAGCAATAAAGCAATAGGGAAAAGCCTGAAATTTGTGGGCTACAATCAGGGTTATTATTTTCCGGGAACTAATGTATCGGGCTGGATGGAATATTCAAATGTTAACAGTGTACGCTTATGGGCTTCGTTAAATGCGTTTGTGCCGGAAAACAGCGTGCAGGTAGACGAGGGGCTTAACAGTGTGGAAGCATTTGACAAAAGGAAAAACGAATTGCGCGCCAGTCCGGAGCAAAACAATTTCATCAAATGGAACGAGCTTAACCCGCTATACGACCTGCCGGATTCTTCCTCTACCAATGCTATGGTATACAATTATGCCTTAACTGAACTGAAACGTTTGGGCATTGCTGTTATTTTGCAGGCCGGAAGTGGTGATTTCAAAGACAACTGGGCCAATAAATGGAAGCAATGGCAACGTTATTATGCATTGGCTTACCATTCAGCCAAAACAGGGGACGTAGCCATGTTTGCTATGCAGAACGAACCCAATCACCGCAATGCCGGGCCAATGAAGCTGAGTGACTGGATACTGGGTATGCAGATCACCTCCGATGCAGTACACTGTGCCGTTGCAGACGTGAACCGGAAATATGGTAAAAAACTGGAAGCGAAATTCGTTGGCCCGGTAACTGCCGGTCAGAATACCGACTGGTGGGCGGCAGTATCCAAAGCGATCCGTACCGATTATCATGGTAAAAAGGTAGACAAAGACCTGATGGAGATCTTTTCTACACATTCTTATAACTCTCCGGCAATCGGTTATGAATCCAGGATCAGCAACATCCGTAAAATTATCCAGGAAAACCATCCCCAGGGACAATCGCTGCCTATAGTTTATACGGAAATTGGCCGTTGGATGAATGCATACCTTATTGATAAAGAAGAAACCATGGATGATCCTTCCTTATTTACCGAATGGGCGGGCATCTATTCCAACAATATGAAAAACGGGGGCTATGGCATGTGGGCCTTTAAATTTGCCAATACGGCAAGCGGCCCTTATCCCAGGGGTATCAAATCGGGGCACCATTACATCTGGCAGGGCAAACGGATTGTAGAAGATGCTTATCAAAACCTGGCCCATCAAAAGCCGGTAAAAAGCAGTACCGGCAGTAATGCCAAAGCGGTTACCGACGGGGACAAATCGAACGGTTCTGTATGGCTTTCCAATGCAGATGGGGAGAAATGGCTGGAGATTGACCTGGGAACGGTAAAATCACTAAGCAGTGCTGTGGTATATACCGGTTCGGCAGGAGGGGTTTATACCGCACCAGACCGCATTAAAAATTTTAAACTGCAATACTTAAGCAATGGCAGCTGGCTGGATATTCCCGGTACTGCAGAAAAGGAAAGCAGGTATGCACAGGTTTTCAGCAGCTTTAAACAGCCGGTAACTACCAGTAAAATCCGTTTTACGAGTACCGATAAGGGCATCCTGAAAGTAAGGGAAATTAAGGTGTTTGCCGAAGGTGATGGCCCATCAGATAAAGCCGACTTCAACGTTTCGGGCATTCAGCGAACCGGAGAAGTGGTTCGTTTATTTGCCAAAGGTTTTAAAGACGAACGCAAATTGCTGGAAACAGCAACTTCGGTAGCAGATACTGATCTGGATACCTATACTTCTTTTGACGAACAGACTGGTAACTATTACATGTGGCTTGTACAGCGTGGCATGTTCGGTTACCAATTGTCTGTTGATCTTTCGGCATTGAACGTAAGCGCGGGCACGCCGGTTACAGCCGAAACCGTTAATGCTTTAAATTATGGCGAGGTAAGCCGGATGATTAACCTGCCTGCCAGTAAAACCTTTGATTTTGAACTTGCACCGCAAAGTGTGGTGCTGCTCACTATCCCTTCATCAAAGCTGATCAAAAGTACTTTGATGCCTGCAGGAGACGCCAGTGTGGCGGGTGGCAAAAAATCATCCCTCAATTTTGGGGCAGGGAAACAGATGACCGTTCAGCTGGATGCATCTGCTCCTGACAACAACCAGGTAGCCTATGTGCAGTTTAACCTGGCCCAAAATCATCCTGCCACAGCAAAAAGGGTAATTGTAGGGGTAAGCGGGATTGCCGATAATAAAGAAATTCCGTACCGGCTGCATGTATATGGCATTCCTGATGTAAAGTGGGACCAGGGGCAATTGAACTGGTTAAACGCTCCATTACTGGATAAGAATGAAGCCCTGCTTAACGGTGTGGGCCAGAAGGCCTTTGTTGCCGGGGAACTGGCATTTGATGGCAAAGAAAAATATCACCGGCTGGACATTACAGAAATGGTTAAAAAACATGTAAAAGGAAATCTGACACTGGTTTTTATACGGGAAACAAGGCAGTTGGGTGATGACGGCGATAAAGGACGAAAAGTACTGATCAGCACCAGGGAAGCCGTAAATAAACCTGTACTGGAAATCTGGCACCAGGCGGCGAAATAAAAGAACGAACAGACAAACAACCAAAATAACCATTATGAAAAGAGCATTATTACTTAGTTTTTTATCCCTGATCTGGATCGGTTTTTCAAAGGCGCAGTCCGCCTACCGGCTTACACCCTTTACAGGAGTTGATTATGTAAGGGTGGTAGTGGACAAAACCTTTAAAACTTCTGCAGGCAGTACATTTAAACTGCTGATCAGATCGCCAAAAGATGGTAAAATACTTTGGCAGGGACCTGTTAATGCTACAGCAGCAGTAAACGAGGGCAATAACCACCTGGCTTTTACCGTACGCAACTTAAAGCCGGTATTGTGGACACCCAATAAGCCCTTTTTATATGACATTAGCTTACTGCAGTACAACGGCAAGACGCTGAATGCTGAATTAAAGGAACGCGCCGGATTCAGAAGTTTTGAACGCCGTAAAGGCAACCTGTACCTGAATGGCAGGCCCATCTTTTTAAGGGGGATCGCCATTAACCCTCCTGGCAGGGGCATTCCGGATGAACTGGAAAAAAGCAGGGCATTTGCACTGGATTATGTGAAATATATGAAAAGCATCAATGTCAACATCATCCGTATCCCTGATGAGGAAGCCTGGTTTGATGTATGTGACGAATTGGGGATGATGGTTTTCGGTGGCAATTACAGCGGTAAAGTTGCTGCCGGAGAAAAGGTGAAGGATCAGGTAAAAGTAGGAGATGAGACCGATGGTGGCTTTCCCAAAGATCATGACAAAGGTGTGGCCTGGTACGAGAATGAAAAACTAGGTGCCATTGCACACCATCCCAGTTTAATGGTATACGCCATGACCAATGAAACGCCTTTTAAAGGCAGCAGGGCCGATGCCTGGGAGAAATTCCTCGACTATGCTTTTCACAAGCTTAAAAAATGGGATGAAACACGGGTATACATCGCCAACGCAGGTTATGGTTATGGCAAAACCGGGGATATCCTGGATATCCACCGGTACTGGGGCTGGTATTACAGTTCACCTTTTACCTTCCTGCACATCCGCGACAATGCGAAGATTGTTCCTTTTCCAAAAAAGGAAGACATGCCCATTACATTTACAGAATGTGTAGGCAATTATACCGGTCCGGACGGGCGTTACAACTTGACCCCACAGCATAAAAACCCAAGTTCACAGCTGGCCTGGACCGGGCATGAGCGCCAGGACCTGCAGGCACAGCTGGCCGATGAACACCAGAGTTTTACCTTAAGACAAGCTACCGAATCTTTCCGTCAGCTGAGGGCTGTTAATCCGGATTTAAGCGGGGTATTCCCTTTCACTATCCTTTTTTACAACTGGAATACCATTGAGAAATTTGCCGATATGAAGCCTAAGCCGGTTACCGACCAGGTAAAGATCAGCTATCAGCCTGTTTTACTAAGCTGGGAATGCTGGACACCAAATGTTTATGCCGGGTCGGTGATCAGTCCGATCGCACACATCAGCAATGATGACAACGATTTTAAAGACCTTAAAAATACAAGACTGGTTTACCTAATCAGGGATAAGACCCATACCATTGTGTTTTCTGACAGTATCAACATGGCTGATATTCCTTATTACGCTAATGTAAAAAAGAAACTCAGTATTAAACTGCCTAAAGACCTCAGTTCAGGAAAATATGAACTGATTGGCAGGGTAATGGCCAATGGCAAACAGGTTTCGTACAATTATTACAAGCTGTTTATCGCTGACGATAATTTTACCAGGTCCATTGTACCTGCGGATAATAATGTACTCTTATACGATAAAGAAGGAAAAACAAAAAAATCCCTGGCTGCTTTGGGACTGAAGTTTAACAGCATTACTTCCTTTGCCAGGCTGCCTGAAAAAGGCGTCCTGATCATTGGAGAAAATGCTGCCGACCAGGAACTGGCCAGCGGTGCAGGTAGCATCCGGAATTTTATGAGTGCCGGGGGCAGGGTAGTGGCTTTACGACAAGACAGTCTGCACATGATCCAGCTGAACCAGCTGGCGATTAATCCCTTGCAGAACAGGAACGTAGATATCGACGATCCGGTATACCCGGTTTCTTCAAAGTCCCCGCGCAATGGCTACTATGTAAATGCGGAAAGACCTGATCATCCTTTATTTGCTGGGATCACCCGTGAAAACATGCGCATCTGGTCTGATTACACCAATTGGGATGAAACCAAAGCCGGGATGCCGGCCATACAGCCCGTAACAGACGGGTTCGTGCTGGAGCATAAAGCAGATGTGTCCAATACAACCATTCTGGCCAATTACAGCTCTGGTTTGCAGGGAATTGCAATTGCCGAACAATTTCTGGGCAAGGGGAGCCTGCTGCTTTGTGGCCTGGACATCTCAAACCGTACCTCAATTGATCCGGTAGCAGCAAGAATGATGCTCAATATGGTCAGTTATGCTTCGGCTGCCGGACATGAGCAATACCAGTTGATCAGCAGTCCGATTGTATGGGGAGAATATGAAACGGAAAAGGGGATAGTAGTTGATGCTTACAGCGGGTTTTTGGTGAATGCCACACCACGTGTACCACCGGGTTACCTGGGTAAGGGCATAGTCGTTACCAAAGAAGGGTACCAGCTGGCAGGCGGGGTGCGCTCCGGTTTCAACACCCGTCCGGGTATTCAGTATGTGGCCAATGGCCGCCGTCCTTTCGGGCCTTATGCGCAGAGTTTTGGTGGACAGCCACTGCCTGATAAAGACAGTACCGAAGGGATTGGGAGTTTCTGGTGCCGGATTCCGGAAGGTCAGAATATGGCCAGTTCTATGGTCTGGAACCCGGGCAAAGAACCGGTGCAGTTGAAAATCAAAGTGAACGACCTGGCAGAAATAAGCAAAACCATCCCCGCCGGGGCAAAGATAGCGATAGAAACGCCTGTAAATGCCGCGGTAGTTCACCTGACCTACTCGGGAGACCGCCGTGTAGTTATCCTGGAAACCGCATTTAGTAAAAAGAATTAAACAACAATGATGATGCATAAAAAAATAGTTATTGTATTGCTCTGCCTGGCCCCGCAACTGTTGTGGGCACAGAAAAATGCCGTCCCGGATGGCCTGGCACAACGCGATTATGAGGTTAAAGTACTGACCCGTATTGCCGATCCGGTACTGAATGCCTTAAGTAAAAACCAGTTGAAAAGCACCATGCCCATAGAAGCCAAAGTGGCCAAAGACCGGGCATACAGCACCTATCTGGAAGCCTTTGGCCGCTTACTGGCAGGTATATCGCCCTGGTTAGAACTAGGTCCTGACCATACGGAAGAAGGGAAACTGCGTAAAAAATATATTGACCTGGCCGTTACCTGTATTAAAAACGGTACCGACCCCAAGGCCGCAGATTTCCTGAACTTCAAAGAAGGCCGACAACCCCTGGTAGATGCAGCTTTTTTTGCCCAGGCCCTGATCCGTGCACCAAAACAATTGTGGGGTAACCTGGACGGACAGAGCCGTAAAAATGTACTGGAAGCTTTAAGATCAAGCCGGGTAATTCAGCCTTCTTATACCAACTGGCTGATGTTTAGCGCCACAGTAGAAGCAGCTCTACAAAAGTACGACTACTCCGGTGACAGGATGCGACTGGATTACGCCATTAAAGAACACTTGCTTTGGTATAAAGGTGATGGTGCCTATGGTGACGGGCCCAATTTCCATTGGGATTATTACAACAGTTTTGTCATCCAACCCATGCTGGTGGACGTGCTAAACGTGCTTAAAGAAGCGAAACTGGACCCTAAAAATAACTACGAACTGATCCTGGGCAGGGCCCAGCGCTGGGCGGCCGTACAGGAGCGCCTGATCTCGCCTGAAGGAACTTATCCGCCATTGGGCAGGTCTTTAACATACCGTTTTGGCGCCTTTCAATCCCTGGCCCAGATGTCCCTGCTGAAAGTATTGCCAAAACCCTTAAAACCCGGGCAAGTACGCTATGCCCTTTATACTGTGATCAAAAAACAGATAGAAGCACCCGGAACATTCGATAAGAATGGCTGGTTAAGGATCGGGCTATACGGGCACCAGCCTAACCTGGGTGAGAACTACATCTCTACCGGCAGCCTTTATTTATGCTCCCAGGGATTGCTTGCCCTGGGCCTGCCCCCATCTGATGCCTATTGGCAGGAACCCAATGCCGACTGGACCGCCCGCAAAGTCTGGAACGGCGAAATGATAGAAATAGACCATGCCTATACAGATCCAAAAGAAAATTAAACCGAATATAACCATGAAGACCATGAACAGATTTTTAATCGCTGCACTGATTTTAGGCGCAAGCGCTGGTGTAAGCAATGCCCAGCAAAAATTAAACTATAAGCCAAAGACTGATCTCGTAAAACTGATTGATAAAAACCTTAAAGATGCTGCTGCCCAGTACAAGGTACTGATGAAAAATGTTCCGGCTGACAGTCTTCCGGAAACCTTTCAGCACAACAAGCCTAAAAGTACCACACCGAAAAACTGGGTGAGCGGTTTTTATCCGGGCACTTTATTTTACCTGTATGAAGGTACTAATGATAAAACTTTATATGAAGCCGGGCTGGCCAAACTGCCCATTATGGAGCCCATCAAAACTATTGATTCACATGATATTGGTTTCATGATGTACTGCAGTTTTGGCAATGCCAACAACATTAAGCCCAGTGCCGCGTACAAAGATATCCTGTTAACCAGTGCACAAAGCCTCTGCAAGCGCTTCAACCCGATCGTAGGTTGTACCATGTCCTGGAGTTCAAAACCCGGAGAATTCAGGGTAATCATTGACAACATGATGAACCTGGAACTCCTGATGTGGGCCACAAAAGTAAGTGGCGATTCAAGCTATGCTAAAATAGCGCTTCAGCATGCCAATACCACTATGAAGAACCATTTCAGACCTGATTACAGCTCTTATCACCTGGTAAATTACAATCCGGCAACCGGCGGCATCAATAAAAAGCAGACGGTACAAGGCTATGCAGATGACTCGGCATGGGCAAGGGGCCAGGGCTGGGGCTTATACGGCTATACCATGATGTACCGTGAAACTAAAGATCCCAGGTATCTTGACCAGGCCAGACACATCGCTGAATTTATTTTAAACAACCCCAATTTGCCGAAAGACAAAGTGCCGTACTGGGATTTTAGCGCACCTGATATTCCAACTGCTTACCGGGATGCTTCGGCTGGTGCCATTTATGCTTCCGCATTGATCGAGCTGGCTGGCTATGTGGATGCGGCATCCGCAAAAATATACCTGGACGTAGCAGAAACCATCATCCGTACACTGTCAAGTGACAGGTTTAAAGCCGCTTACGGAGAAAACGGTGGTTTTATTTTGAAACATAGTGTAGGTCATTTGCCTAAAGGCGCCATGATCGATGTGCCCTTAACTTATGCGGACTACTATTTTGTAGAGGCCATGCTGCGCTATAAAAACCTGGGCAAAAAATGAAATCTCCGGTTCTAAACCTATATACCCTATTGATGGGGTTTTTCCTGTGCCTTTCTGTTCAGACAGCAGCGGCACAGGTTAAACGTCAGGTCCGTGCCGACCTGAAATCGGTTGCCGGAAATAAAAGCACGGTGTTTAATGAATGCATTGGTGCCGGCAGGGCAAACGAGGGTTTGCGCGCCGATTGGCAGCAGCAGCTGGCCATGATCCAGAAAGATGTGCACTTTAAATATATCCGCTTCCATGGCCTGCTACACGATGACATGCGCATCTATAGCTTAGACAAGGCCGGTAATCCGGTTTATAATTTTCAGTATGTAGACCGGTTGTACGACTTTTTACTGAGCATCAACATCCGGCCCTTTGTCGAATTCGGTTTTATGCCACCCGATCTGGCATCGGGAACCAAAACCATTTTCTGGTGGAAAGCCAATGTGAGCAAGCCAAAATCATACGAACAATGGTATACACTGATTACCAGACTGGTAAAACACTGGCAGCAACGTTATGGCGAAGAAGAAGTAAGGAAGTGGTATTTTGAAGTATGGAACGAGCCGGACCTGAAGGGATTTTTCGATGGAACCCAGGCCGATTATTTCGAATTGTATGCCCATACCGTTAAAGCGGTCAAAAGTGTTTCCCCGGCCTACCGGGTAGGTGGCCCTGCCACTTCGGCCACCAAATGGATCGGCAAGTTTTTATCGCATTGCGAAAACAACAAACTGCCGGTAGATTTTGTAAGCACACACGATTATGGTACCACTTCAGTGCTGGATGAAATGGGCACCAAGAAACAACAGATGAAAAGCATCCGCGATACCATTGCCCTTGATGTAAAGCGGGTAAGGAATACCATTGATGCATCAGCCTACAAAAATGCAGAGCTGCACTTTACAGAGTGGAATACTTCCCCTTCTTCCAGAGATCCGATCCACGATACGTATCAAAATGCAGCCTATATCTTACACGTATTAAAAAAGGCTGCCTCCCACAGCAATTCTATGTCGTACTGGACTTTTACCGATATTTTTGAAGAAGCCGGTCCCGGGCCAACGCCTTTCCATGGTGGTTTCGGGCTGATCAATCTCCAGGATATCAAAAAACCGGGTTATCATGCCTATCGGTTTATGCAGGAACTGGGCCATACGGAATTGAAAAATGAAGATGAAAGCTCGTATGTCTGTAAATCTGATCAGGGGGTACAGGCATTGATCTGGGATTATACCCATCCCTCAAACGGATACAGCTTTAACCAGGATTATTTTAACAAAGTACAGCCACCGGCAGCCAGGCATGAAGTTCAGTTCAGTGTGACAAATCTGAAAAACGGAACTTACCTGATTGAAGAATACAGGGTAGGTTTTGAGCAGAACGATCCCTATACCGCTTACCTGAAAATGGGTAAACCAGCACAATTGAACAGGGCTGAAGTTAGTAGCTTACAACAGCTGTCGTCGGGATCTGCAGTCCGTAAAACCAGGGTAAAGGTAAGCGATGGAAAATTTGAATGGCCTGTACAACTGCATGACAACGAAATTGTGTTCCTAAAGCTGATCAGACACCTTTAACATGTATTTATGAACGATTAGACACGCATAAACCATTCGTTTAAAGACTAATATTGAACCAGCAAACCAAATCAATAAACCAAATTAAACCAAACCAGCATGAATAAAACTATACTTCCACAGCAGCGACATTTCCCTGTTCTGCCTTTATGCAGCTTCCTTCTTTAAACAAGCTGTCAATTTTAACCTCATTTATTAAAACATATTTATGTGTAATTACTACTTGAAAAGAAGAATAGTACGGTTACTTTTTTTACTGATCCTGGGTTTAACTCCAGGACTGGCTTTTGCGCAGTTAGCTGACGTAGACACAAGCCGGGTTTACCTGCTCAATAAAAGCCAGCAAAAAAGTAACCTGCTCCAATCTACTGCTACCGTATATAACGAGCAGTTGATCACTACACCTGCACCTTCATTCCTGCAGGCGCTGCCAGGCCGTTTATCAGGCCTGTACACCAGGCAAAGAAGTGGTGTACAGGATACAGACGATCCGATATCGGTAGTTGATTTTAAGATCAGGGGCCAGGTTCCGATCATCTTAATTGATGGGGTACCCCGTGATTTCAGTTCCATTGAACCGGAATCCATAGAAAGTGTCACCATTCTTAAGGATGCTTTGTCCACCGTGATGTTTGGTCAGCGTTCTTCCGGCAACATCATCCAGGTGACCACTAAAAGACCGGTTATAACTCCATTTAAATTGTCTTTTACCGCCCAACACGGCCTGCAAAGTATGCTCAATAAGTCTAAACCTGTTTCTGCAGCAGATTTTGCCATATTGTACAATGAGGCGCGTAATAACGATGGTTTGGCGCCTGTTTATTCGGCTGCCGATATCCTGGCTTATCAGAATGGCTCTGATCCTTTATTTCATCCGAACAACGATTACCGCAAACTTTTCCTCAATAAAAATGCAGCCCTAGACCGCTTTAATGTAAACATTAATAGCGGAAATGAAACAGCCAGATTTTATGTGGCCTTGGATTATCAGAATGAAGGCGGCTTTTTTAATACTGCTGATATCAATACCTATAATACCAATGCTGGTGTGAGCCGGTATATTGTAAGGTCTAATGTAAGTATAGACCTCAGTAAAACCCTGAACATAGGTTTAAATATTTTTGGGCGTATCCAGGATGCCAATCAGCCTGGCGGAGGCACATCGAATATTTTTTCAGCCATAGCTTACACCCCTAACAATGCCTACAGCATTTTTAACCCTGATGGTTCTTTGGGCGGAAACAGTACTTTTTCCAACAACATTTATGGCATGCTCAACAATTCAGGGTACCTGAAATCAAGTGCGAGGGACCTGGCTGCAGATATGGAGGTTACCCAGAAGCTTGGCAGTATTTTACCCGGCTTATGGATCAAAGGGAACATCTCTTATAACAATACTGTTGGTACTTCCGTAAACAGGACAAAGGATTTCCTGGTTTACGATCTGAACATCGGCAGTGGCACACCAATTTACACACAAATTGGAACCAGCAGGGTACAATCTACTACATTATCTATTTCTACACGTCGTACTTATACTTATGGTAAACTGAGCCTTGGCTATGATAAAAGCTTTGGCGGACATAGCCTTAGCCTGCTGGCTTTGGTCGATAACCAATCTACTACCCTGGGCCTGGATCTTCCTGCCAGCTATACCAATATAGCCGGTAATGCGACCTATAACTTTAAAGAGCAATATTTTGCTGAAGCCGCATTGAGTTATGGTGGATACAACCGCTTCAAACCCGGCAACAGATTTGGTTTGTTTTATGCCGCAGGTTTAGGCTGGAATCTGGCTAAAGCCGATTTCTTAAAAGGGTCATCATGGATCAATGTGCTTAAACCCCGGATCAATTATGGCCGTACGGGCAATGCCAATGTCGGTTATTATGTATATGATCAGTATTATGAATATGGGGGAACAAGTGCTACTTACTACTTTGGCGCTACACCAGCAGTAGCCAGGTATTACCGGGAAATGGCCCTGGCCAATCCCAATTCAACCTGGGAGAAAGCAAACAAATTAAACATCGGGGTAGACCTGGAACTTTTTGCCAGCCGGCTGAAAATTACTTCAGAATATTTTAACGACAGTTATTCCAACCTGATGCAGACCAGGGGCAAATCTATCCAGTTGATCGGACAGGCTTTTCCTGCAGAAAACGTGGGTAAGAATAAGTACACAGGTTTTGAAAATAGCGTTTCCTGGAATGGTAAATCAGCTTCATTCGGATATTTTGTTTCGGGGAATTTTTCGCTCCTCCAGTCTAAAGTCATTTACCAGGACGAGGTTTTTCGTCAATACGATTATCAAAGGCGCACCGGCTTGCCGGTAGGTCAGGTTTTTGGTTACCTGGCCGAGGGCCTTTTCCAGTCGCAGGCCGATATTAATGCCAGCCCGGCTGTTGATGGTTATACCCCGGTGCCGGGCGATATCAAGTACAAGGACCTGAACGGCGATGGCATCATCAACCAATTTGATGAAACTGCATTGGGTACGCAGAAACCGATGATCTATTACGGCCTGACTACAGGTTTTAATGTGAAGGGATTTGACCTCAGCATTTCTATCCAGGGTGTGGCCAACAGGGATATCGTTATCGGAAGCGGGAACAATACTGTCGCCAATGCGCTGGCATTTGAATTTCAAAACAGTGGCAATGCACAGGCTTTTGAGCAGCACCTGAACCGCTGGACGCCCGCCAATGCTGCAAATGCAACCTATCCGCGGCTTTCCATCGGTACCAATACCAATAACCAGCGGGCCTCAAGTTTTTGGGTACAGTCTATGGCTTACCTGCGCCTCCAGAATATAGATCTGGGTTATACCATTCCTGCCAGCTTAACCAGCAGGATCAAACTGAGCAGCGTCCGCGTTTTTGCAAATGCATTTAATGTATACGCTTTTGATAAACTCAATTACAGCGATCCTGAAGGCTATAACTCTAATTTTCCGCTTCGCAGGACATTTAATATAGGCCTCAATGTTAAATTATAAATGCTAAGAACATGATGAATTATAAATATCCATTGTTTAGCCTGGCTGTTACAGCCCTGGTTTTTACAGCCTGTCAGAAAATGGAAGACCGGCCCCTGGAACAAATTACAGCAGAATATCTTTGGGATTCCAAAGATTCGCTGGGTACCAATGCCAGTTATTTTTTAAACGACATTTATGGTGATCTGCCAACCGGCTACAACCGGATTGATGGTAACCTCCTGGACGCCGCAACAGATGATGCCGTTGCGTCTGCAGATAATACCGCGATTTCCAGGTTTACCAATGGGGGTTATTCCCCGCTGGTAAATGGCGATGATTCCTGGGCTAATAATTACATCAGTATCAGGAAATGCAATCTTTTTGTACAGAATTTTCCTAAAGTAAACCTGAAAAAGTCTGATCCTGCCATATTTATACAAGGGCAGTACTGGAAAGCGGAAAACCGCTTTTTGAGGGCCATGTTTTACTATGAACTGATCAAACGTTATGGAGGGGTACCTTTACTGGGTGATCATGTATTGACCATTAACGATGACCTGAAACTTCCACGCAATTCTTTTGAAGATTGTGTAAACTATATTGTAAGTGAATGCGATGCAATAGCAGCAGATTTAAGACCCGATCCTATTCCTACAGGTGATTATGGCAGGATCACCAAATCCATTGCTTTAACCTTGAAAGCTAAGACTTTAGTACTGGCCGCAAGTCCGTTAAATAACCCGGCAAATGACCTGGGTAAGTGGAGAAAAGCGAAAAATGCCCTGGCTGATGTCATCAGGACAGGTGTATATAGCCTGGAACCTTCCTTTGCAAACATATTTCTTGTCCGTAAAAATAACGAAGTGATCCTGGCCTATCAAAGGGCCTTAACCTTTGATGTGGAAACCAATAATGCACCAGTAGGGTATGTAAATGGTACTACCGCCAGCCGCGGACGCACCAGTCCTACCCAGGAACTGGTAGATGCATTTCCTACCAGAAAGGGCTTACCGATCACAACAGATCTGAAATCCGGCTCCAATCCTACGGGCTATGATGCCAGTAATCCCTATGCCAACCGTGATCTCCGCCTGGATCTGACTGTGTTCCACAATGGTTCAGGTTCACGCTGGTTAGGCCGGGAGGTTGAAACATTCAACGGCGGAAGGGATCGCCCGGGCAATGCAATTGTGCAAACCAAAACGGGTTATTACATGCGTAAATTCATGGCCGATTTTGCTAATGGAACAGCTTATTCTAACCAGACCCATAATTTCCCGATATTCCGCTATGCCGATATCCTGCTGTTGTTTGCAGAAGCCAAAAACGAGGTGGATGGCCCGGGTACCGGCGCTGATTCGGTATATACTTACCTCAGGGCCATCAGGGCAAGGGGGGGTATCCTGATTGGTACGGCCCCGAATACTTATGGTTTGATCAATGGCTTAACAGCCGATCAGATGCGGGAACAGATCCGCAACGACCGCAGGGTAGAGCTGGCATTTGAGGAACAGCGATTCTGGGATATCAGGCGCTGGAAAATTGCGGAACAGGTATACAACAAACCGTTACATGGCATCCGCATTACCAGTACAGGCACTACATTAAATTACCAGGTAGAAACTTTAAATATACCTTTCCAGTTTTTTGCGCCAAGGATGTACAGGTATGCCATTCCGTACAGCGAGATTTCTAAAAATATAAACCTAACACAAAACGAAGGATATCAATAATAATCTCCAGGGAGGTTATTACAACTTAAATGATATAAGATTATGAAGAAATTAATACGAATGATCATCCTGCTCAACTGCTGTTTGCTACCCTTTGTGGCCGTTGCGCAAACAACAATTCGTGGTACGGTTAAAGATGACGCGGGTGGTGTACCTGGCGTGAGTATACAGGAAAAGAACGGAAAGGGGAACGGAACCAGCACCAACCAAAACGGAGAGTTTCGCCTTACTTTAAAAGGAACATCAAATATCTTAGAGGTGACAGCTATCGGTTACCTGAAACAGGAAGTTAATGTAGCCGGCAAAACTACGGTAAGCATTTCGCTGAAAGAAGATACCAAGGGTTTGGAAGAAGTAGTGGTGATTGGTATGGGAACGGCCAAGAAAATTACCAATACCGGTGCCATCAGTACCATTTCGGCTGCTGATGTGCGCAGTACGCCCACGCCGAACATCCAGAATACACTTGCGGGCCGTGCCCCCGGCTTCATTTCGCAGCAGCGTTCAGGCCAGCCAGGTAAAACTGGTGCTGATTTCTATATCCGGGGGGTAAATTCACTTTCCGGTGAATCGCAAAAGCCTTTAATCATTGTAGATGACGTAGAATATACTTATGACCAGGTGGCACAGTTAGATGTGAATGAAATTGAAACCTTCACCATATTGAAAGATGCGTCAACTACCTCTGTTTACGGGATCAAAGGTGCTAACGGGGTATTGGTGATCACTACCAGACGCGGTAAAACAGGTAAGCCGATGGTAAATTTTAATACGGAGTCTGGGCTGCAATCTGCCGTGCACAAACCAAATTTCCTGGATGCTTATACGGTGGCCAGCTTAAAAAATGAGGCCATAAGGAATGATGACAATGGTACCCCGCTCGAGTTTACTGAAGCCGATCTGGAGCATTGGCGTTTAAAAGACGATCCTTACGGGCATCCGGATGTAGACTGGTACAATGCCGTATTCAGAAATAGTGCCTACCAGGTTCGTAACGCTGTAGACATTTCTGGTGGCAGCGAAAAAATAAAATACTTTGTATCTGCAGGGCATGTATTTCAAAACGGAGCACTCAAAAACTTCAGCAAAGGTACTTACGAGGCACCAGAGAACAATTATGCCTATCAGCGCTATACCTTCCGCTCTAACCTGGACATGCAGGCTACCAAAGATTTAACCTTACGCTTAGATGCGACCGGTCGAATTGGCACCATCACAGAGCCACATATTGCAACCTCGCCTTTAAGTACGGTATACAGTTTTCAACGCCTTCCGCCTTATGCGCAGCCATTGCTTAACCCCGATGGAAGCTACCCCTGGGCATTCCGGTCCAGAAGTTCTTTTTACGAGACCAGTTTAATTGGCCGCCTGGCTTTACAGGGCTATGATAAGACCTATCGAAATGAATTTAATGTATTGGTTTCCGCCGATCATAGACTGGATTTCATTACCCAGGGTTTATCGGTACAAGCCAGGATTGCTTATTCAGGTGATGTAGCCTATGACAGGAAACTCTACAGAAATAATATTCCTGCTTTCTACTACAACCCTGAAAACAATACTTATACCATTCACAGCAATAACCTGTACCGGTTAGAACCCTTAACACGGGAAAGTTCTGCGGAAAATACAATTACTAGGAAAACGCTAAATACCCTCGCCAAAATAAATTATGGCCGGTCTTTTGGCGATCATAATATAACTGGGCTGGTACTCTATAATATAAATGATGTTACACAAGGAAATTATAATAATGATACCAATGTTAAACTGTTACAGGAATATGCGCCGGTAAGCTCCAATGGATTTTCATACAGGGCAACTTATGATTATAAGCATCGCTACCTGATAGACTTTAGCGGGGCATATAATGGAACCAGTCAATTCGTTGGGAAAAAGACCAAAGGTTTTTTCCCGGCGGTATCTGCAGGCTGGAATATTGCCGAAGAGCCCTTTATTAAAGAACATTTTAAATTTCTTGACCTCTTAAAATTAAGGGGGTCCTGGGGGATGACCGGATCTGACATTACCAGAGGTAACAACTATAAAACAGAACAGCTTTATGAAGCAGGTGCTAACTACAATTTTGGTGAAAGTTCCAATACGTTCAACAGCATTCAGGAAGGCAGTTTGGGGAATCTGGACATTACCTGGGAAAAATCCAAGAAAACAGATATTGGTTTAGATGCACAGCTGTTTAGTGGAAAACTAAGCTTAACGGTAGATTATTTCTACGACTACCGTTACGACCAGCTGTACATCAAAGAAGACGTACTGAAAATCATTGGGGTCAACCTGCCTTATACCAATTCGGCCATTACAGAAAATAGAGGTTTTGATGGACAGGTTGGGTTTCGCCATAAAGTTGGTAACCTGAATTATTCAGCCAATTTTACTTTCTCCAGGGCAAGAAACAAGGTTGTTTACCAGGGAGAGGCTGCCCCGAGATACGCGTACCTCGCAAAAACAGGTTTGCCGATAGGCCAGGGTTTTGGTTACAATGCCCTTGGGTTTTTCCAGACACAGGAAGAAGTAGACAACTATGCCCACGTTGCAAATGCCAAGCCGGGCGACATCAAATATGAAGATGCCAACAACGATGGTTCCATTGATCAGGAAGATTTTCGGGCCATTGGTAAGCCTAATCTTCCACAAACCGTATTGGGTACTGCTTTAGGTGTTGAATATAAAGGCTTCGGTCTGAATGTATTTTTTCAGGGCAGTTTTGATTACAGTTACCGGATCGCAACTGCAGGGGTAATCCCTTTTCAGGGCAACCTGCAAAAATCTGCCCTGGGCAGGTGGACCCCCGAAACTGCGGCAACAGCAACATTTCCACGTTTAAGCAACGACCTTGCGGGTCCAAGCAGTCCTTCCAACGCTTCCTCCTTCTGGATGGTTGATGCGCATTACATCAGGTTAAAATCGGTCGATATCGGTTATAGGTTACCAAAACAATGGATCAGCAAAGTTAAAATAAGCTCAGCCAGGATTTATGTAAGTGGTTATGACTTGTATACCTGGGCAAATTTTGACCTGTACTCGCAGGATCCGGAAATCGCCAGTAACGGCAGTGCAGGAACTTATCCTGTACAAAAAGTAATTAACCTGGGCCTGCAAGTTGGATTTTAAATATTAAGACGATGAAAAAGAACATATTTTTAGCTGCAATCTTTATGGTTCTAATGGCTGCAGCCTGTAAAAAAGGCGGGGTATTAGAGCAGGTTAAAACCACAGATTTAACGGAAGAAAGCACCTTTGCGGACAGCGCCCGAACGATGCAGTTCCTCACCAGGATCTATACCGATATCGGTTTTAGTGCAGATCCTAAAAGGTTTGGGAGTAGCGTTGGGGTATATAGCATCTGTGATGAAGTAGAAGGTTCACTGCTTAGTGCCACTGCATTTAACGTTATCTTCCAAACTGGAGCGATCAGCGCTTTAAACGTACCAACAGATGCCTGGACAACCACGTATGCAAACATCAGGAGGGTAAACGTACTGTTGAGCCATTTGTCAACTACACCATTGTCACAGCGATTGAGAGAAAGAATAGCTGCTGAAGCCCGCTTTTTAAGGGCCTGGTATTATTTCATCCTGATTAAACATTATGGAGGAGTGCCCTTGGTAGGAGATGTGGTTTATGGCGCGACCGACCCGGTCTCCGGCAAACGCGCAACTTACGAAGAATGTGTAAACTATATCGCATCGGAATGTGATGCTGTGGCATTGGTGCTGCCGCAAATACATACCGGGCTTGATTTTGGCAGAATTACCAGGGGCGCTGCCTTAGCCCTGAAATCAAGGCTGCTGCTGTATGCCGCAAGCCCGTTATTTAACGGACGGACTGATATGGATGGGATATTAGGCTATCCGAATGCTGATCCCAGCCGGTGGAACAAAGCTGCTAAAGCTGCGCTGGATGTGATCAACCTGGATCAATACAGCCTTTATGAACTGGCTGGCGGTTTGGGCTTTCAGAAAGTATTTACCTTGCGCAAAAACAACGAGTACATCCTGGCAACAATGGCAGGTAACAACCGGACGCTGGAAGCCATCTGGGATCCGGCTACCAGGACGGGTTCCGGCAGTGCCATGCCTTACCAGGAACTGGTAGATGCCTTTGGTACCATTAAAGGCAAGCCGATTACAGAAGACCTGAAATCACCGGGAAATCCAACGGGTTATGATCCTGCAAACCCCTATGTGAACCGCGATCCCCGCTTCAACTGGAGCATCCTGTACAATGAAGGTATGCGCTTAAACACCAGTAAAACAGTTACCCCGGTATTTACCTATGCAGGCGCTGCGCAAGATGGATTTAACTTTACCAAAACCGGTTATTATTTAAGAAAAATGCTGGACGATAATACCATTGCCAGCAGTACCTCATCGGCAACAGAACGCTGTTTCCCTTTAATCCGCTACGCAGAGATCCTGTTAAACTATGCAGAAGCCAGTAATGAGGCAGGGGATATTCAGACTGCCTATACCGAGATCAAGGCCATCCGCAAACGTGCCGGTATCGAACCCGGTTTAGAAGGAGATTATGGTCTGGCCGATGACCTGACAAAAGAAACCATGAGGACTGTGATCCAGAATGAAAGAAGGGTAGAGCTGGCCATAGAGGAGCACCGCTACTGGGATGTGCGAAGATGGAAGATTGCAGAAAATGTATCCAATAAAACCCTGCATGGGATGAAGATCAGCAGGGTAGGAACCGGTACTCCTGCAACTTATACTTATGAACTGATCAATATCCGTACCCCGGCATTCATTGCGCCGAAATATTACTTATGGCCAATTCCGCAGGGCGAGGTCAACAAATCCACCGAACTATTGCAAAATCCGGGCTGGTAATCAATATTAACAGAAAAAAAACAGATTATGAATCTAATCGCTGCGCATTCATCAGGCATCAAAACCCGTGTCATAATGGCCATTATGATCATGGGCATGCTGCTTAATTCCTGTGAAAAGGATAAATTTAATGTGCCCCTTAATGTGGGCACCATCAGGTTTGCGGCCAATGCCTATACCATTGAGAACAATACCGTAGATCCTTTAACTATTGTTTTACCTTTGTCCCTGCCTTTAGAGGAGGAGGCTACGGTGATCATCTCAATAGATGGGCAAAGTACCATTGCTGCTGATGAATATACCATAAGCCCCGCTATACCTGCAGAGGGGCTTACCCTTAAGTTACCTAAGGGAGCAACTGAGGTTTCCTTTCAGCTCAGTTCTTTAAACAATTTTGAAGGAGAAAAGACCCTTGTATTAAAGCTGGGCTCAGCCCTGGGCGGCATTGCCGTTGCCAATACCAATGCAAGCTCAAGTATCAACATTAAAGGCAATCCGATCATAATCCCTGAAGTTAAAACTTCGGAAAGTGGAATTGCCTTTGGTAGTGTAGTTACTGGCACCATTTCCACATCTAAATCGTATGTGCTGATAGGCGTTAAGCTGACTGCAGATGTGCAGGTCAGCGCTACCGCAAACTTCCAGGTTTCTTTAGATGACAATACGTTCAGCAATACCTTAACCATTCCTTTTGCTGTAGCCAATGCCGCACCTATCACCATCCATACCAGGTTTAACGCCAACACTGGCGTTAACCAGACCATAACCGGTTCTATTTCCCACAGTTCGGGCACTGTTCCGGATGCAACGGTTACCTTAACCGGAATTGAGTATGGTGTAGCTGCGCCGGGTATCCTGATCATGAAAGAGGATTTCAGTTATGGTGCAACTGCCGGTAACTTAACAACCCTTGGCAGTGCAAATTGGTCAGCTTTCTCTGGCGCCGGCGTAAGCCCGATCAAGTATGTTACACCGGGATTGACCTTAGCGGGTTATGTTGGATCGGGTGTAGGCGGTGCTGCCATCTCAGAAAATGGTTCAGGATCAAGGGAAGATGCATCCAGAAACTTTACTGCGGTAAATTCTGGTGTCATTTATACCAGTCACCTCATTAATATCGCCTCTGCCCCTGCAACAGCAGGTGGTGATTTTTACCTGTCCTGGCGAGATCCTGCGGCAGCCTATTTTAACCGGATCTATGTGAAAGATGTTTCCGGAAAATTGAATATTGGCGTTGGAAAATCATCTGCCACCACGGCATTCTCGGCTACTGCTTACGATTTTGGTACGACTTACCTGCTCGTATCCAAATACGATTTCAATACCGGTGTTTCCTCTATTTATGTTTTATCAGGGGCACCAGGTCTGATCGAGCCGCCGACAGCAGATGCAACAACGAGTACTGGCAGCGGGCCCTCATCACTTGTTAATATCATGTTCAGACAAAATACCGGTGTGCTGAAGGCAACCACTGACGGCATCAGGGTAGCAACATCCTGGAAAGAAGCAGTTGGACTTTAAAAAATTAAAATATATGAGCACACTAAAAAGAAATATCCCAGGACTACTGCTGTTGCTTGGTCTTGCCATGGGTTGTGTAAAGAACAGCCCCCAGCCAGTCATACCAACTATGCCGGACTTACCCCCGGTGACGGGAGGCAACGGATCTGCGATGATCACGGTCGATTGTGCGGTACCCCAGGGTAACGTCATGCGTTTTGAACAATCTAATGTACACTCCACTACTTCAAATTTACCGGGAGAAAAAGCGCGCGACTGGTTAAAGGGCCTTAACCATAAAACGATACGTACCTGGCTGGCTTTAAGTACGATCAACAGTAAAGGCTATAACTACAAATACAGCAGTGATGTTCCAGCCGAAACTTCCCTGGCTTATTATTCCACTTGTGCCGATTCCCTGCTGATTGCACTAACTGCTTACAAATCCACACCAGCAGCACCATTGCCTGGTGATGGCAAAGGTGTTTTGTTTCAAAACTTTATCAAGCAGACCATTATTTATTACAAAACTAAATTTCCAAAGATCAAGTATATCCAGGCAGGCAATGAGCCAGATTATGCCGGTGAATCTGCTGCGAGCTATTACGAAGTATATAAAGATTATTACAAAGCCATCAATGCGGCCAATGCCGAATTGGGACTGGCAGGAAATAGCAGGTTAATGTTGAGTAATGGTGCCTTTACCAGCACTACTAATTTCTCGACCCTGGTAGATTATACCAACCAGTTCTTAGCCTTATATGCGGCAGACACAGATCCGGGCAGACGGCTTGATTTTTTTAGCATGAACTGTTATACCGAGCAAACAAACCCTAAAATATTTGAAACGGCCAAGCCCCAGATTACGGCGGCGCTGGCGGGTAAAGGGATTACACCGAGACCTGTTTTTGTAACAGAATATGGATTATCTGGTGGCGATTTTCTTCCGGCAGCCTGGAAACGGGATCAATTGATGACTGCATGGGCACCGGCGCAGCTGGCTAAAGCTTTTTATTTATACGAGGGTGGTGCAGACCGCGTATTTAACTGGGCCATCAGTCATGGCGAAATCCTGCACAAAAGTGAACTGGCCGATCTAAATAATGCTTATCCCAACCCTTATGGTTACGCATTGATGTTTGGTAAAGAAGTATCAGACCGGGGGACCCGCATCAAAGCAAGTTCTGCAAAATTGTCTGCACAAGGTTTAGGTATCAATGCATTGGCGGCCATGGGTAACAATAAAGGGATTGCAGTGTTGGTATGGAATTTTAATTATACCAATTTCACGCCCGATCAGGAGATCAGTGTTAAGATCAATAACATTCCTCAGGCAGCATTTACCGGAAAGATCAATGCGAAGGTCTATATGATCGACAGCAAAAACAACAATATTTATAGTAATCCCTCGCAGAATAGTTTAGCTGTAAGCTCAGAACAGGCTTATGATTATGCTTCATCGTTATCTATACCATTAAAACTGGAGGGCAATGCTGTGGCGCTGATTGTACTGAATCCTTAAAAATGACCGTTCTCTTCAGAAGCTGCATTAATGTGAAAAATTACCATTCTCTTCCAAGGCTGCATAATTTGTTTTTTTTCTAATGAAAAAAAACAAAAGAAGCTATGCCTTGTCTGAGAAGGTAATTTTTCTTTGAAGCAGGGTGCTTATAGCAGGGTGGTTAAATGAGGTGTTTATGGTTACACTGGTACCCAGACACTGTTACTTTACTTTTTCCGCTGCTGGTTTTTAAAAGCAATAGCCTTTGAGAGTTCCAAAGATGCCATCTTCAAATTTCGCCATGTTTTGCATTACAAATGGAGGTTTCGAAGCCTTATTTTAAAGTTTCAGCCATTTTCACACTGCTTTCCCGAATGATCAGATTCCCTTTTACAATCTTGGTCTGCACTACGTGACTTTCGCCATTGATCAGGTGGTCCAGAAACATATGGGCAACTGTTTCGCCTATTTTATAAGTTTGAGGATTAAAGGAAGTGAGCCCAGGTTCGATGATTTCGCCCATGGGATCATTTCCAAAGCCGGCTATTGCGATCTGTTCAGGTATTTTAATACCTTTCTTTTTTAGATGGACCATAATTCTGATGGCGCCAATATCAGAGATGGAAAAAATGGCATCGATAGTTGGATCCTTCTCCATCGCCTGATCTACGTGTTCCAGAATAGATTTGATGGTAAGGTCCGTATTGCAAACCAGGGTTGGATCGAAGGGGACGCTGTGTTTTTTCAGGGCTTTCTCATAGCCTTCCTGTCGTTTCTTGCTCACATACAAATGTGCGGGTCCCGATATTAAGGCTATTCTCTGACAGCCCTCTGAAAGCAGGTGCTCCGTCACAACAAAGGCCCCGTTTATATCGTCAAGCAATACCTTTGAGGTATCCAGTTCTTCACATACCCGGTCGAAATGAATGATGGGTACACCGCTTTTTTGGTGAAGTTTGATGTGCTCAAAGGTTTTGGTCTCTTTGGAGTGGCAAATGAGGAGTCCGTCTACCCAATTCGTCATGAAAGCATGGGTGTTGGCTACTTCGGTTTTATGTGATTCTTTTGACTGGCTGATCATTACTTTGTAACCTGCCAGCGAAGCTACTTTCTGGATGCCGGTCAGAATTGAAGAAAAGAAATAGGTCTCAATATCCGGAATAATAACACCAATTGTCCGGCTTTCGCGCTTACTCAGGCTTTGAGCAAGGGTATTCGGCCGGTAGTTCAGTTCTGTTGCGATCTGTTTAACCGCTTTTTTTGTCTCGATGCTGATATCCGGATGATCTTTTAATGCACGGGATACTGTAGATACAGATATTCCGATCACTTTAGCGATATCAATAATTGTAGTGGCATGACTTTTTCGTCTTGCAGGCTTGTCGTTGTCGCGTTGCTTAAACAAGGTGAAATGATAATTACATTCCTTGCAGACAAAGCGTTGTTTTCCCCTGATAAAACCTGCCCGGAGCACAGTTTCTTCCTTCAGACATTTGGCGCATTTAACACGGGGCATAGTTCAGGTCCTTATTTAATCCCAAGATAGGGGTTTTTAGCCGGAATAAAGTAGAAAAATATATGTTCCGCAAACGTATCCGCAAACGGTTGAGATAGAAAATCGATTGCACTTTAGTCTTGTAAGTTGCGTTTTATAAACATATAAGCCTATTTTAGAATTATAAAACGATCTGTTCATTTTCATGCTACTATCTTAATATGGTATAGAAAGTGATGCAGTGTAAACCGAATATAACCAAGAGTATGAATATAAAAATATGGAATAAAGGACAGCTGGGAAGTGGACTAATGTTAGCCCTTTTGGTTTGGCCCGCTTTGATGAAGGGACAGACCAGATATTCTATTTCCAAGAAGAACCATACCATTGAAATTACTTCTGGTTCAGCTTCTTATGTGTTTAATGGAAACTTTAGCATTCTCTATTCAGAAAAAGACCCGGATATGGCTTTGCGTCCGGCAGGTATTGACGGTGTTTCCTATAATGTACCCACCTGGAAAACCTATCCAGGAAAGAAAGCTTACCTGAAACAAACCAAAACTGATGCTTCAGTAGCCGGAGATGGATTTGACGATAAGATATTACGGAGCGCACAAGGCGGGCGGACTACAAATATTGCCAACGGGGCAATGGAAATAAATATATCGCCTGCAAGCATTTCGCAAAACGGGAATACCGTGGTATTTAAGTATAAAAGCAATCCTTTATTTAACTTTAGTGCAAGGCTGGTACTTTTGGAAGGAAAGTACCCTTCTCTTGAATTTACTTTAGAGCCCCTGGCAAATGGATATTTCTCTGCAGGATATACTGGTGCCCCAACATTTAAGCCTGAGTCGCTTAAAGAAATATGGCAACCGTTTATCTGGCAGGAAATGCGGTTTCCGGACAAGCCTTATCTGACCACTGCACACATGAGCCCTGTGCCTGCTACTTTACTGAACGACGGAAAGAATACACTTGGGGTAATGGCGGCGCCAAAGTACCTGCCATTTGATCCTTTGCCGCTACTTACCAACAGCCAGTTTGGTATTGCCTTGCGCAATCAGGAAGGAAACGCGCAAAATGCGGTGTATGCACCAATTCTCGGCGGAATACATTCAAAAATGAAAGCCGGCACTGCGTTTGAGTTCCAGGTTTATCTTATTGTAGAGCCGATGACGATCAGCAGGACCTATGAACAGCTTGCACGTACATATTTTGGGTTTAAAGATTACCGCAAAAATGATATCGCCTCGTTAAACCAGGCCCTGGATAATATTACTGCTTATTCACTGAGTAAATACGCGCTTTTTGTAGATTCGCTAAAGGGCTGTGCTTATTCTACTGATGTACCCGGTGCGGTAAAAAATGTATCGAGCCTGAACCCGCTGGAGTTGTCCATCGTAATGGACAATAAAACAATGTTTGACAAACGGGCATACCCGCTGATCGAATACATGTTATCAAGGGAAAAATTTCTTTTCTCACTGGATTCGACACAAAAGATCCAAAGCCCTTCGCGAAAGCTTAAAGGACCAGTGGCGCCGATTTCTGAGCTGGTCTCGTTGTACAATGTATTCAATAAAGAAAACCCTCTGTTTAGAGAGATGGCGAAGAATGAGTATTTCCACGTGAGGGAACGCAATCTGGATGTGAAGGAAAGCGGAAACAGCTGGATGAACTCTATGCACCTGTATAAAGCTACGGGAGATAAAGCTTATCTGGAGAAAACTACAAAAGGTGCAGACGAATACCTGAAAACACGGGTAGAGCGTCCTCAAACAACATTCAGGGATAAAACAGCGGGCGGACTGTTCTTTTGGCCAACATTCACCAATAAGTGGATCGACCTGATGGAGCTGTATGAACTGACTGGCCATAAAAAATACCTGGATGCGGCTCAGGAAGGGGCTAGGCACTATGCTATGTTTACCTGGATGGCCCCGGCAATCCCGGACAGCATGATTACAGTGAACAAGGATGGAAAAGCGCCGATGTACTGGTATTTAAAATCCAAGGGGCATAAGCAAATGTATTATCCAGAAGAAAAGGCACCTGCATGGAGGTTATCGGAGGTGGGTCTTACACCGGAGTCTTCAGGAACAAGCACAGGGCACCGGGCTATTTTTATGGCCAACTATGCACCCTGGATGCTAAAGCTGGGTTATTACACTAATGATCCTTATTTAAAGGAAATAGCGAAAGCTGCAGTGATCGGCCGTTACCGTAATTTCCCGGGATACCATATCAACACCGAGCGGACTACAGCTTACGAAAAAATGGACTTTCCATTACATGACCATAAAGACCAGAGTGTAAATTCTTTTCATTATAACCATATTCTTCCCATGGCATCTATGCTGTTAGATTATCTGGTTACGGATGCCTTTGTACGTTCGGAAGGTAAGATAGATTTTCCGGCAGAATTTATAGAGGGCTATGCCTATCTGCAAAGTAATTTTTATGGCAGTAAGAAGGGGGTATTTTATGATGAAAAGGATATACAGCTGTGGATGCCCGGCAAATTGCTGAAGAGCAGTAACGTAGAACTGAATTACATTTCAGGCCGGAAAGGGAATACTGTCTTTATCGCATTTATGAACCAATCTGTCCAACCTGTGACCTCGTCAATTGAGCTTAACCAGGATCTGGTAAAGCTCAGCAATGGATCTGCAGTTTCTGTTTACCAGGGAGATAAATGGATGAAAGGACAAGCCATTGGAGCCGAAGGTTTTCCTGTTACTGTAGCTGCTAATGGCCTTACCGTGATAAAAATTGAACAGGCAGCACCAATAATACAAATTCAGGACAAATTGCTGGCCGCTGGGTCAACTGTGAAAAATGACCAGGTTGATATAGACTTAGGAAATGCCAGGGCTTTTTCTTTCCGTTTTGGAAACCTGTCAAAGGCTTATGTTTACCTGCAGGATGACGACTCTGTATTTTCTGAAGTGAGCATGAGCTATAGCTTAAAAGGAAGCAAAAAGAATACCATAACTGATAAGGACTATCCCTTTGAATTTACGGTAGACCTGCCCCAGGGAGATAATTCGGTTACGATTAAACTGGATGCGGTTAGAAAAGACGGCTCAAAGGTAAGTTCAACGGCTGTGAAACTGGGCAATTAAAAAATATTTGAATTTAAAAAGCAAATTTTGTGGTGTAGATATGATGAGATATACAATGATGTTGTTTTCTTTCCTGGTTTCGTTTAACTGCCTTTCCCAGGAGCAGCAATTGATTGCTGCGAGCCAGGCAGGAGCTTCAGCCGTCTTTTTTGACGTTGCGGCTCCTTCCGTACCGCTGGTACAGCCAGGTGCTTTTAAGGATGCCGGAGAGTGCGAGGTACGGGGAGGTCTTCCTTCATTTTTCGCAAAAGCAAGATCAGGGAAGCCCTTGAGGATTGCTTATTTGGGAGGAAGCATTACGCGCAGCAACCTGATGTACAGGCTGCAGTCTGCTAAATTTATTCACGGCATGTTTACGGCTGTCGAAATCAAAGGCATCAATGCGGGCATTTCCGGAACGGATGCAGATCTTGGCGCCTGCAGGCTGCAGGAACAGGTACTCCAATATCAACCGGATCTTTTGTTTATTGAATTTGCCGTGAATGGCGGATTCGTTAAAGGTGTAGAAGGAATCATCCGGCAGACTAAGAAATACAATAAAAACATCGATATCTGTCTGATCTATACCGTCACTTCCCGGCAATTAAAAGAATACGAACAAGGGCAGATTCCTTTAGGGATCCAAAAACTCGATAGTATTGCCCAACATTATTCCCTGCCTTCAATTCATATGGCAAAAGAAGCAGCCAGTTTATGGAAAGCCGGAAAGCTTATAGACACAGGCGATCCGGCCAAAGTGACCGGACAGCTTGTTTTTTCTCAGGACGGTGTACATCCGCTTCCCCCTGGAGGAGATCTGTATGCCGCTGCAATCGCTCGTTCCCTGTTGAAGATACAAACGGCAAAGCCGGTAAAAACGGAATCCTTACCGGCGCCATTGCATGCCGACAACTGGGAGGATGCCAGGATGCTGTCGCCACTGGAAATCGCGAAATTTTCTGAAGGTTGGAGAAAAGAAGATACTGATGCTGCAGGTTTTAAGAGCTACAAGGAGTGGTTTCCCTATCTGATGGTTGCTGACAAGCCGGGTGATGCGTTCAGTTTCACTTTTCGCGGGAGTATGTTCGGCTTTTTTGATATCGGAGGCCCGGAAGCAGGTCAGCTGGATATACTTGTGGATGGTAAATCGGTAAAGCTGACCAGGAAGGGGACCAATCTGTATAAAATTGTAGAGGGTAGCGGAGATCAACTCAACAGGTTTAATCCGTTTTGCAACAATCGCTACCGCGGACAGTTTATTTGTATTGAATTACCTGAGGGCCTGCATCAGGTCACTTTTAAGATTTCTGAAGAAATACCTGACAAGAGGAAGATACTGGGCCAGAATCAACTTGAAGACATCACCTTACATCCGGATAAGTATAACCGTTCTGTGATTTACCTTGGCAAGATTTTGATAAGGGGAGTTTATGCTGTTAAATGACGGAACTTAGTGGCTTGCTACTGTTATGAGATTACTTTCTGAAGGAAATATAGGAATATTTCCAAGGTCCACGGGGGGCTGATGCCTATGAAATAGTTTGCTTTTATAGATGAAAAAGCGTGGAGTATAAATAATAATAACGAAAAAGCAGAATAGAACATAAAGTATAAAACAATTGTTGTAAGTAATATGGCAAAACTCCAACACAGCATTTACGTACTCTTATTTTTTGTTTTATCCTTTGGCGGGTTGTATTTTGCAGGACCCTTTCTGATTCCTGTAACACTGGCAGCCGTCTTTTCGATGTTATTTATCAGACTTTGCAACTGGTTTGAACATAAGGGCATGAGCAGAGGCCTGGCTTCACTCCTTTGTATATTGAGTTTTGTATTGGCAATTGCTTTGATCGTGTTCCTGTTGTTCTGGCAACTGAACGGACTTGTTGAGAACATAGATGCAATGAAAACGCGCGCAGTTAGCCTGGTTTCCAATTTTCAGCAGTGGATTTATGAGAAGGTGGGTATAGACGCGCAGCAACAAAAGGAAATGGTAACGCAACAGGGGCAGGCAGGTGGTAGCGGGGCAGGAAATATGCTTGCTGGTTTCGCCGCCAAAATTATGGATATATTGGTAAATACAGTACTTGTGCTGGTATATATGTTTCTTTTCCTGCTTTATCGTTCGCACATCAAGAAGTTTATTTTGAAACTGGTACCGGGGGATGAAAAAAATAAAGCTGATGGCGTGGTGCATAAGGCAGGTAAAGTGGCACAGCAATATTTAAGTGGATTGGCAGCAATGATTGGGATACTTTGGGTGATGTATGGCATAGGCTTCAGCATTGTTGGTGTAGAAAGCGCCATTTTTTTTGCGGTTTTGTGTGGCATCCTGGAGATTATTCCTTTTGTAGGCAATTTAACCGGAACATTAGTTACGCTGCTTTCTGTGGTAGCACAAGGCGGAGATAGCAAAATGATCATTGGCGTATTGGTAACCTATGCTATGGTGCAATTTATACAGACCTATCTCCTGGAGCCCCTGATTGTTGGCGAGCAGGTGAATATTAACCCTTTGTTTACCATACTTGTTATCGTTTTGGGCGAAATGATATGGGGAATTGCAGGGATGGTATTGGCGATTCCGCTACTTGGCATTTTGAAGATTGTATGTGACCATGTGCCTGATCTGCAATCTTATGGTTTTTTGATAGGAACGGAGAAGCAAAGAAGTAGGAAAACGGGTGTTATTGATAAAATTAAAAGCATTTTTGACAGATAACGCTTCTCTTCTGCGGGCATAGTGAAATTATACTGAAAATCTGACATTTCAAACTGACAAAATCAGAAAAAGTGAAAATTTTTCAGTTTCAATATTGCTATTTTAACCAAAAAATGTACTGGCACAGCAGTTGTGTACCAGACTGGTTGTATAGATAAATCCGCGTAAGCTTTTTTAATAAGGGACTTCTTCTTTTCTAAAAGATTTGGGCGTGCACTGCATTTGCCTTTTGAAGAAGATATTGAAATTTGCCGGGTATTCAAAGCCAAGGCAATAGGCAATCTGGGCTACATTCCATTCTGTATGCCTGAGTAAAGCCGCTGCTTCGGTAGCAATTCTTTTCAAGACATGCTCTGATGTAGTTCGGCCGGTTACCTCTTTTACCGCGTGATTGAGGTGGTTTACGTGCACGGAAAGCTTGCTGGCAAAATCATGTGCAGTTCTTAGTTCCAATACGTGGTCTGTCGAGCCGATAGGGAACTGACGTTCCAGCAACTCCATAAATAAAGAAGTGAGCCGTACCGCTGCGTTGTTTTCTTTAAAATAGGTATCGGCAGGCTGGACTTTCAGAGCTTCATGAACAATCAGTTGGATGTAATTGCGCAGCAGCTCGTGTTTATGAACGTACGGGCCTTCATTTTCGTTCATCATTTTAACAAATAATTCTGTGAACAATTGCTCCTGCTGCTGCGAGATGGGCATAATAGGGCAATCCTGAAGCCGCCACAGCAGGGATTCCCGTAAACTCTCGTTCCGTTTGTGAACAAAGTTTTCGGTAAAAAGACAGAAATAACCGGCCTGTGTTTTCGAGGTGCCTTCCCAGGCATAGGGAATATTGGGATTGGTAAAGAGCAAAGCCCGCTCATTTACCAGGATCCGCTGACCGGAATAATGCAATATCCCGGAGCCAATGATCAATGAGATCTTGTAATAATCTCTTCGGTTGTAAGGCGATGGGTTGGCCGTGCAATGCATAGATCTTTTGAAAACACCGAAGTGGCCGGTATTGATTACACTCTCTAAACTGGGCACTATAACTTCGGGCCGCTGCACCTTTAATCTGTCATAAAAATCTTGTAGGCTCTCAATTTTGTTCACCTCATAAAGCTCCTGATTTTTGTTCAGCATTAGCATAAGTTCCTTGTAAAATTATGGTTGTACAAGCTGTCCTGTCCTTATCTCTTCGTTGGGCTTGGCCACCAGCAGGTCATCTGCCTTCAGGTTACCAAAAATCTCAATCTTATCTTCTGATTCCCTGCCTTTTTTTACAGGCACTTTTTCAATTTTATTGTTTTGGCTTTTTAGCACATAGATGCCTTCTGCGGTTTCGAGCAGGCTTCCTCTGGGAATGACAAATGTGCTTGCAGCCGCAGGAAGCGGAATGTGTACTTCAGCAATCATCCCGGGCAGCAATTTTTTGGACATATTGGGCACATCCATTTCTACTTTTTCAGAACGTAAACGCAGGTCAAGTGCGCCTGACATTCGTTTTACCTTTGCGATAAAAACCTGATCAGGAACGGATTTCACTGTAAAACTGACCTGATCACCTGTTTTTAAATAGCCGGTATACATTTCAGGGATGGAGACGGCCAGGCGAAGGTTTTTCTGTTCCTGAAGGGTGAGCAGTGGAAATTCTGAACCCTTACCCGAAGGGCCCACATAAGCGCCCAGGTTCACGTTTCTTGCCGTGATGATGCCGCTGAAAGGCGCCCGGATTTCCAGGTAATCCCTGATTGCTGCCACTTCCTTGCGAGCTGCTTTAGCAGCTTCAAATTGCGCAAGGTCGGAATTTCTGCGGGCCGTGGCCTGGTCCAGATCGTTTTTAGAAATGGTGCCCGGTGTTTTACTGGTTTCGTACAGGCGGTCGTAGTTGGCCTTGCTGGCAGTATAGAGAGCTTCCTGTGATTTTAACCTGGACTGTGCAGCCGCAAGCTGGGAGTTGGTTTCGGGTGCTTCCAGTGTCATGAGCAACTGACCTTTGACTACCTGGGAACCAATGTCCACTTTCAGTGTTTTGATAAAGCTGCTGATCTTGGCATAAAGGTCTACCTGCTGGTAGGCGCTTAATTCTCCAGGCAGCTGGAGCGTGGTGTTGAGTTTATCTTTTTTGAGTTTAAAAGTGGCAATGGCAACTGCCTGCTCCGTTTTGACGGCATTTTTTTCGGTGTTTGCCGAACAGCCGATGATGGTTGACAGCAAGGCAATGCCGCCTGCCAGGGTCAATGTATTCAGGAATGGGTTTGCTTTCATGTGTGGTTATTTTTTTAAGGCCTGTAAAAATTATTCTGCTAATCCTTTGATGTAATGTCTGCTTTCTTTATCCTCAGGATCCAGGGAGATGGACTGTGTAGTTTCTTTACCTTGTACCCAGGCAAAAACCAGGGGCAGGATCACCAGAACGGCAACCGTTGAGGCAATCAGTCCGCCGATCACTGCCCTGCCGAGCGGTGATACCTGATCGCCCCCTTCACCATGACCAATGGCCATCGGCAGCATGCCTGCAACCATAGCTACACTGGTCATGATGATGGGCCTGATCCTTAAGGCAGCAGCTTCTTTCGCCGCCGTCATGGCATTGCCGCTATGTTTGCGCAAATGTTCTGCATTGGTGATGAGCAATACCGCGTTGGCAATAGATACCCCTACAGACATTATGATACCCATATAGGACTGAAGGTTTAGTGTAGAACCAGTGATACAGAGCAGCAGCAAAGCACCAAGTATAACTGCAGGCACAGTAGTCAGGATCACCAATGGTACCTTGAATGACTGGAAATTGGCCGAAAGCATCAGGAAGATCACCACAATGGCCACCAGTAATCCGGATTGTAAACTGCTTAAGGTCTCTGAAAGTACATTGATCATGCCTACAGGTTTTACCACCAGTCCCCTGGGCAGCTTGCCGAGGTCACGGATTGCTTTAGCTACTTCCTTACTGGCGGAACCCAGGTCCATTTTGTTCAGGTTGGCGGTAACAGAAAGATAGGGCATAGCACCTACATTGTCGTTCTCTCCGTAAGTGGTATCTGTTGTAATGCTGGCCACATCGCTCAGCATCGGTCTGGTACTGTTTCTCAGCAAGGGAATTTCACCCATGTTATCTTTGCTGTTCATTTGGTTAAAGGGTACCTGCACCTGTACATTATAGGTAAGGCCTATTTTTTCATCCACCCAGACGTTCTTATCTGTATAGCGGGAGGAGGAAGTGGAGGCGATTAAAGACCTGGAGATATCACTCATATCGATGCCCAGCTGGGCAGCTTTAATCCTGTCGATATTGACGTTCAATGATGGATATCTAATGGCCTGGGCAATCTGCACATCACGCAGATAAGGTACCTGTTTGAGTTCTGCAAGGACTTTATTGGCGTACACTTCATTGATCTTTTTATTTTTACCGGCAATGCGCACTTCCACAGGTGTTGAAGAGCCCTGGCTCAGTACCTTGTCTGTCAGTTCTATCGGTTCGAAAGATAAACTGATGTCCGGTGCTATCTTTTTGATGTTCTCTCTAAGCTGGTCTTTAAATTCTTCCATGTCAGCATGGTAATCTTTCAGACCTACCTGGAAAACAGCTTCGTGAGGCCCTGCCATGAATAAATAGATCGGGTTTACGGAGAATGTTGCAGGGTGCTGGCCTATGTATACAGAACTGATGGCTAAATGTTCCGGGCCAACCATTCTTTTGATCTCCCTTAGAACCGCCTGTACTTTTGCTTCGGTACGTTCAAGACGCGTTCCGTCTGGTGCTTTCATCCGCAACTGAAACTGGCTGGAATTGACTTTAGGCAATACATCCCTGCCAATATTGGTTAACAGCAGTACAGCAGCTGCTATTACAATCAGCAGGTAAACCAGCACTATTGGCTTGCGGTGGGGCATGATCCGCTCCAGAAAGCGCATAAACCGGTTCCTGAATTTTTCAAAGGGTGAAATTTTTCCATTCTTACTGAAATCCCCCCGTTCTACAAGTAATTTTTTCTGGTTGAGCGTGTCTTTTTCCGATTCGAGGCTAAGTCCGGTTTCCCTGAAGATGGCTTCATCATCCGTCATCTGCCTGCTATGTGCCGGGACTTTTTTGGGATGGGCAACCATCAGCCAGTTGGCCATGATCGGTACAAAGGTTTGAGACAGGAAAAAAGAAACAATCATAGAGAAACCAATGGCCAGGGCCAGGGGAAGGAACAATGCCCCTGGAATCCCTGACATGGTAAATGCGGGCGCAAACACGGCAAGGATACACAAAAGGATCAGCAGTTTTGGGAATGCAATCTCCGTACAGGCATCCCAGATGGCGAGGGCCTTGGGCTTACCCATATCAAAATGCTGGTGTATATTTTCTATGGTCACGGTTGATTCGTCTACAAGGATACCGATGGCCAGGGCCAGACCGCTTAGTGACATGATGTTGATGGTCTGATCAAATAGCTTCAGGAACAACACCCCGGCAATGATTGAAGTTGGTATAGTTAGAATTACAATCAGCGCTGCTCTTTTATCTCCTAAAAACAACAGTACCATTAATCCGGTAAGGATTGCCCCGATGGCGCCCTCGCTGATCAGACTTTTAACAGCATTGATCACATATATCGACTGGTCAAACTCGTAGGACAGTTTCACATCTTCGGGCAGGGTACTCTGGATCTGGGGCAGGTTCTTTTTTAAGTTGCTGACCACATCCCATGTGGAGGCGTCACCTGATTTGGCAATGCTGAGGTACACCGAACGTTTACCGTTAATGAGGGCATAGCCAGCAGTGGCATCGGCACCGTCTTTAACCGTGGCTACATCGCGCAGGTAAAGATTTTGTACGCTACCCTTAAACAGGGGGATGTTTTCAAAATCCCTGACATTCCTTATCGTGTAGTTGGTTGGGGTAAGGTAATTTTTATCGCCTATGCGGACGTTGCCTGGAGGGGCAGTTTGATTATTAACTTTAATGGCCTCTACAACCTGGTCTACCGTTAAATTATGTGAACGCATCAGTACCGGATCCACATTGATCTCAATTGTCCGCGGGCTTCCGCCAAATGGGGCCGGTGCCAATAAGCCCGGAATAGCCGTAAATGAAGAGCGGATGTAGGTGTTGGCAATGTCCTGCAATTCGTTGTTTGTCCTGATAGGACTGCTCAGCACCAACTGGCCTACAGGAAGGGAAGAGGCATCGAAACGGATAATGAATGGCGGCTGGGAACCCGGCGGGAAAATGGCCTGGGCACGGTTAGATAAGGCACTAAGCTCTGAAGCCGCCTGGGCCATATTTGTACCTTCATAATAGGTTAGCTTCATCAACATTAAGCCCTGTATATTTTTGGTCTCAATGGTTTTGATCCCATTGGCAAATAGCAGAATGTTGACATATTGCTTGCCAAAATAAGCTTCCATCTGGTTGGGGGTATAACCACCAAAGGGATGGGCAATATAAATTACCGGCAGGTTCATTTTTGGCAAAATATCTACCTTAATACTGGTGATTGCACCAATGCCAAAGAAGAACAGTCCGGCAACCAGGACAAGGATAGAGATAGGTTTTCTAAGCGCGAAGCGGATCAGGTTCATGGATAGGCTAATTAAAATTCATTGATGAAAAGGTCGAAATTTCCAAGTGCGGCAGATTTTAACAGCAGGGCTTGCCATACATTGTTGTAAGCAATATCCCTGTCAGTCTCGGCGCGGTTAAGCGTGTACAAAGCCTGGGTAAGGTCTACGATGGTAGTGAGCCCATTCTTGTATAAAGTACTTTTTTGCCAATAGGCTTCTGAAGCTGCCTTGACCTGTACCGGTGCTTCGTTATAATTATCAAGAGCATTTTTAAGTTTTGCATTGGCAAGTGCCAGTTGGGCCTGAAGCTGCTGACCGGTAAGGTCGTATTCGTTTTGCAGGCCTCTGGTTACAAACTGCTGTGCCCGTACCTGTGGTTGGCTGCGCAGGATACTGGTCAGGTTCCAGACCATACCAACTCCTGCAAGGTAATTGCTCCTGGTGGGGTTTATCCCATCTGTATAGCTACGGGTAAAGGCAGTTTGATCTTGCGCATAGCCGGGGCCAAACCCCGATCCCCGTCCCTGTATCACGCCGAAAAGAGAAAAGCTGGGGTAGTAGGATTTCCGGAAAAGTTTTAGCTGTTCGTTGCCAACATCCACCCTTGCTTTGTAGAATTGCAGAAGCGGATGACTGTGCTCATTGATTAAGCTATCCGGATAGATTTGCGTAGGTATCCTGGTGATGGAGGCGGTGTCCAGTGTGGTATTGATGCTGGTGACCCCCATCAGTATGCCTAAACGGTTCGCTTGTTCCTGTTCCAGATCTATAGCCCTGGTCAGTGCAATTTTTGCGCTGGAAACTTCGGCACCGGCCAGTGAGGAATCCACCCCGGCAATGAGGCCGTTGCGTGCCCTGATGACTGCCGTGTTTTTAAAAGTAAGTGCCCGTTGCAGGTTGTTTTTCTGGGACCTGGTTAATCTTTGAGCGGCCAGGAGGTTCAGGTAAGCTGCCGATACTTTAATCTCGTGCTGAAACTTTTCCTGTTCCAGATCGCTTTGATCCCTTTTCAGGATGCTGCCTGCTACATTGATTTTTTCCCTGATCCTGCCGAAGGTGAAAAAATCCCAGTTCATGTTGGCAAGGTACAAGCCTCCAAATGCGGCATTCCAGTTTTGTTTTTCAAAGGCCGGCCCGCTGGAGGCAGCCCCCAGGCCTCCCAACCCGTAAGAGGGGCCGTTTTGTCCATTAATGGTTCCGTAATCCTGCTGGGCGGATAAACTCAGGTTGGGCAGGTATTCTGTTTTTGCCTGCTGCAGCGTTGCTATTGCAGCATAGGCATAGTTGAGCTTGGCTTTAATAGTGCCATAATTATTAAGCGCAGTATCTACCGCCGCCTTTAGACTCAGTGCTTGCGCACTTGCTGTCCCGGGCCTGGTAATCATAAAACTGAAGAAACAGGTAAAGTAGAGAAGGGTTTTAAACATAGTGTAGTTGTTACACTACAAATTTATTTCTCTGCATGAAGCACAAAGTATGCGCGTCAAATCATTTATTATGAAATTCAAACAATTGTTTGAATTTTATTTTAATGACTTAGCCATTACATTACAATCATAAGCGCAATTGCTATAGAAAAGACAAGGAACTTTGCGGCCCTTGTAAATGTTAGGCATGATCACGGGTAGTTTCACGCATATTATTAAAAAGGTGCTCTTCCAGCGTCTGGTGATGATTTTGTTGGGCGGAATTGAGTTTTTCATTCCGCAGTTTTCTGGATTCACGTCCGGATATTTTGACAAATAACACCGTGATTACAGCACCTGCTGCAAGTCCGGCGAGTAGTGCAAAAGCCGTTAGGCTATTGTCTTGTTGTGTCCGGATAGCATTTTTAAGGTTTTTTTTTTATAATTCACAAGAGTGGGTTTAAATACGCTGCGGTGGGCTGCTTTTTTTAATGCGGTAGGTTCTTTGGGTAGAGCTGGCGTATTCTGTAATTCACTAGTATTTGTTATGAATTTAGAAAATTGCTGATGAGTTCCAACACCTCTTCAAAGTTTGTCTCGAGTACCATGTGGGAACCATCAATGATATGGATTTGGGCATTAGGTAAATCCCTCTTGTAACAATGGGCCTCTTTCACATCATAATATGGATCATGCTTTCCCCATACAACAAGGGCTGGAGGCTGGTGTGTGCGGAAATATTCCTGAAAGACAGGGAACAGCTCAATATTGCTTTTATAGGTGCAGTTCAACTCAAACTGTACGTCGAGATTACCGGGCCTGCTCATCCGCTCCCAGTCCAATATCCAGGTTTCAGGGCTGACGCGGGGAAGGTGCTCTTCAGGTAATCCGGCATAATACTGATCTTTTGTGCCTTCTTTACTTAAAAAAGCATACACCTCTTTCTTCTTTTCTTCGGTAGGATTGTCCCAGTACGACCTAATTTCATCCCAGATAGGTTCGATACCTTCAAGATAGGCATTGCCGTTTTGGACAATGATCCTTTCTATTTTTTCTGGATTACTTACGCAGATGCGAAGCCCGATTGGGCATCCATAATCATGAAGATAGATAGTAAAACGGTTCAACTCTATTGTATCGGTAAATTTATTCATATAAGCAGATACATTCTTAAAGGAATATTCAAACAGGTCTTTGTCTGGAAAAGCACTAAAACCAAATCCGGGGTAATCTGGGGCGACGAGATAAAACCTGTCGGCCAGGACTGTCATCAGATTTTTAAACATGACCGATGAAGTCGGAAACCCATGTAAAAGTAACAAGGCTGGGTTCTTCCTGTCACCAGCTTCCCGATAGAAAATATCAATGCCGTCAACTTTAATTGATTTGTTTGTTATTTGTCTTGTCATATTTGTTGTAATTGATTGATCAAAAAATAGACTTTCAATTATTAAAACGATTTTTTGTTTGATTTGTTCGCAATCAAATTTTACGGTCTCAGCCAGATTTTGACTGGGCATATGACCCGTTGAATTTTATATCAGTACTTTCTCGTATGCCCTGCGGGATGCACCTTGATACAAAACTTCACCACAGTAGGTATACCCAAGTTTATTTAATATTTTAAGCATTGGCTCATTGTCAAAATTTGTATCTATTTTGATGCTGTATATTTTATTGTCAGCAGCCAGCTGCTCAATAAGGGTAAGTAGTCTTGTTGCAACCCCCTTTCCCTTCGCTGAGGCAGAAACGGCAATACGATGTATATTCACGTAATCGCCATCATTGGTAAGCCATTTTCCTTCGATCACTTCGTAGGCAGGCTCTATGTCAAAAATGATGGCTGCATAGGCAACAACAACTTCGTCAATTAAAAAGATATATCCATATCCCTTTTCAATATCATTGATGATTGTGTTTTCGTTTGGATATCCATTTTGCCATTGTGCACTTCCTTCTTGTCGTCTTTGTTCAATTGCCTGCTGGATAATTTCCCAAATAACCGGCAATTGGTTAATATGTGCCTTACGTAAAATCATGGTTTTGTTGTGTATCATATTATTACTTCAGGCCATCAGCCTGATTGCAAATTTACTATAATTTGCTATTTGCAGGGTTATGTGGATTGATTTTAGGGAATGCCAATCGTCTTTGATCAATTGCAGGGTGGGGGAAATGAAGGAGGGACTGTAACTTTATTCCTTCTGTTGACTCTAATCTTAAATTAGAAAAATTATATTCAGTATGGGATTATTTTCAGCTTTAATGGGCAATGCAGGTGCGGTAAGTCAGGATGACCTGAGGAAGAACTACGGGACACTGCTTATAGATAATGAAGAGATTGAACTTGGTTTTAAATTGATCCGGGATACTTTCATCTTTACCAATAAGCGGCTCATCATTGTTGATGTTCAGGGATTGACGGGCAGCAAGACTGAGTATGTTTCTATTGCTTATAAAGCCATTTCCAGGTTTAGTGTGGAAACTGCCGGTACTTTTGACCTTGATGCGGAATTAAAGATCTGGGTGTCAAGTGAAACTACTCCAAGCATCAGGAAGAAGTTCAATAAATCGGTAAATGTGTTTGAGGTACAGAAAGTACTTGCACATCATGTGCTGGGATAGTACCCATTTTATAACTTGGATTTCTCTGATGGTTAGACCGGAAGCTTTAGCATGTCTGCTATTGTCACAAATTGCTTGATCTGGAAGAGGACATTTTTACATCCCTGATCAATAAACCATTGTGGTCCTGTAGGTTTCCTGGTATTCCCAGGCGTAAATAATTAAGGCCAAAATATGGGTTGCGCTCAAATGGTTTTTCGCTTATAAGACGATTGCCTGCATATAGCCTGGATTTTCTTTTTAGCATATCCCATGTCAGTTTAATTTTAAATGGTTTATTTATAGATGGCATGTCTTGTGGTTTTAAGGTATGATAAAGTACCGCGCTTTTGGATGCCAATGAATCGTAAGAAACCGAAAAATTGTCGGTTAACGCCAGTATAATTCCCTTATTTCCGGGTTTACTGATAACATCGATAAGCAGCTTACCTTTTGCGGTTATTGGGAAATTCCAGATGGCATCCTGAGTTCCATTAGTTTTGCGGATCAGCAATCCTTTTTGGCTTAAAGAAAATACAGATCCCATATTTGTCAAACTATCGTTGTTAAAAAACGTCCATTTGGCTAAACCCTCAGAAAAATTATCAGTTTGAGTGCTTTGCTCAAGCCAGTTTGGATCAAACTTAACAATAGCTCTTTCTTCTGCCTGGCCCGAAACAAATACAATTTTTCCATCTGCAGATTGTGTAGCAGATGGATAGGCCGTTCCCCTGTCACCTTTTTCTATCTGTTTTGTAGATGGGCTGGTAAGTACTTCTCTAAATCCTTTCCATGTTTTTCCTTCATCAGATGAGATAGCAGCATGTAGCGTTTCTCTGCCTCCAAGTGCATATGTTCTTTTATTGTCCCATCGCTGGTCACTGTTCAAAAATAGAACAATCCGGTTGTCTGCAAGTCGCAAGGTGGCCGCCGGGGAGTCTGACGAGACCAGCTTTGTAGCTTCCGGTTGTTGCCAGTTTATACCTGAATCATTAGAAAAAGACTGATAGAAAACCCCTTTGTTGGTACGGATCAGCATCCATATTTTACCGTCAGATAGTTCTATAATATTCGGTTCAACACCGCCGTACCGGGTGGTTTGCGATGATTCTATGGGTATCCTTAAGTCATTTTTAGAAGATTGCCAGCTTTTCCCCATATCGTCAGAATAAAGGGCACTAATGTCATGCAAGCCATAATCAGTACTATTGTTACTGGGTTTCTGGCTCCTTTCAGGTATTGCCTTAGCAAAAACCAATAAGAGTCTTTTGTTCTTTAACTGAATGAAACCCCTGATAGACCCCACATAACCATGGTAAATTTCCGTTGGTTCAGACCATTCTTTGCCGTTGTTCCGGGTATGGCAATACCACAAATTGAGATGCCTGCCCCGATAACCATTGTTACCTTCGCCGAAGATGTGGAAGACACAATGCAGGTTGCCTTCAGCATCTTTAATGATGGCATTGGCATAATAAGCCTGTCCTGGCAGGTCAAATTCTTTTCGTGCTGCAGTCCAGGATAATCCATTGTCTGTAGAAGACACCGACATGAGTTTATTAGCATCTCCTGGTCTGTTTACAAAAAAAACCTTAATCTCGTTTTGCGAAGTACGTAATATGGTTGCTTCATTGCCAGGTCCCTTAGCCACAATAACGGGCTGATGAACACTACCTGCTTTTTTAGGCACTTTTCTTACCCGCATTCCAAATGAGTTTTCTTGCGGGAGTGAATCTTTTAATACAGCTATTCCAATATCATAATTTATGTCACTTGAGAATGATATTAATCCAATGGATAATAGAAAGACAGATAGTTTCATAAATTAAATTATTATTCAGTTTCTATTTGCTACAAAGTCCTTTTCATTTAGCCTAACTCTAAGTTCACCAAACATGGTTGTAATCCACAACTCACCAGGACTTCGTTCTAAAAGGTAAGGATAGGATATTTGGGCCCCTTTTTTTGTAGTTTTTGCAAAAACAATAGGTTGCGTCCAGGTTTTTCCGTCATCCTCAGAAAACTTGATGGTCAATTCCTCCCGATGGTTACTTACAGGTACTTCAGACCATTGGTTATCACCACCTCTTAGAGGATATTCGGTTTTACCCTGAGGATAATATCTGTTCCATATGAGTACAAGCCTGCCACTCTTTAATCGCTTTAACATACCTGGAGCAGAACTGGCATCAAAATCCGTTGCTTTATAAGAGCCCCAATTCATACCGTTGTCATTGGAATAGGTTTCCCAGAACTTTCCCCAATTGGTACGCAGTAACATCCAAAGGCGCCCATCACGGAGCTGTTCCAATGTGGATTCTGTTACTCCGCCATGGTTCCCTACGCCACCAAGGTCTATGATATTGCTCCTTTGCCAGGTTTTGCCATCATCACCGCTGGTATAAGTTACCACAGCGTGTCTGCCGGGATTGTGGCGCATCATCATAGAAGTGAAAATAACTTTGCCATCGTTGGTTTCTATAATATCCCGTATGGCTCCGGTCCAATCGTCATGAAGTTTCTGAAGGTTAGTCCAGGTTTTACCTCCATCCAGACTTCTTACTGCGTAGGTTGGCAAGATTGCACCCGGAGAGTCTCTGATATCTTTCCGCCAGTTCCAGTTTGCCTTTTCTTTGTCATTTGCGAAAGCGAGTATGATGGAACCACTTTTGGTATATACCAGCGCTCTTTCAATCCGGATGGCAAATTTATCCGGTTCATTAAAAATAGGGTACGATTTCCATGTTTTTCCATTGTCTTTACTAATGAAACTGGATATGCTGTCTACAGTAAGCAGGCTACCATCGGGTAAATTTATAAAAGGGCCCATCTTTAAGCCACTTATTTCTTTCACATTTTTGGCAATCCATACTCCATTTGTGGTCAGCTTTCCGCCCTTTGTGTTGACGGTATCTGCAAATACGAAGTTGAGGGCAGCATTACTTTTTAGGGGCTTTAAACCGTAAGATGCAATGATCAGAACGGATGCCAGGATAAGTTTTGTTTTCATACCATGTTATTTTTGTTGATTAATGATTTTTATCAATGTGTCAGACATTATTTTCTGCCCGGCATCATTGGGGTGCATGCCATCAAGCAGCAAGGCGTCTACGCCGTTAGATTGATGGTTTGTATTTTTATAAAACAAGGCCCATACGTCCACCAGCGGTATTTCTTGTTGCTTAGCCAGGCGTTTGGTTACCCTCATGTATTTTTTTATCCTTTTGTGGCGCCAGCTTTCATATTTTTTTCCAATTGGGTTGGGTGTCATCAGGATGGACCTGATCTTACTTTTCCTTGCCTGGGCAATAAAATAGGACAAGTTATTGCAGTACTGTTCTATAGATAGTCTGGAAGGACTTTGTTTACCATTATCCTGCCAGGCATCGTTGATCCCAAAACTGATGACCAACCAGTTGGGTACGTTGGCTAATACATCTTTTTCAAATCTATCCATTCCATGAGCTACCTTGTGGAGGTTATTGTCTTTTACGGAACCCGAATGGCTGCCAGGTACACCAGCATTGATTACGCGTGCTGTTATACCCAAATGAGATAAAGTATCCTGAAGTCTGACTGCGTACACTTTGCTGACGGCCTTTCTGGGCGCAGTGGTAGAATTGCCGAAAGCTACAATTTTCAAGGTGTCTTGTGCCTGAGCCTTAGTCCACACAGTAGCTATCAGTAATAATGAGATACTGAAAAGGACTTTTTTTACAAAATGGGATTCAATTCTTACCATCGCTTTGACATTATGGGTTAGCTTAAAAAAGGTGCGGTTACATAGGGATTGGTTATTATATTTTCATCAGCAAGTCGTTTCTTAATATTGTAAACCCAGTTGCGCTGGGGGCTTGGTGACAATAGTTCAAGTAATTGGGTTGTGAAATTATTTTGGTGTTTCATCGCATTTATCCTGTTGCCGGTGGAGCCTGCTGTGTAGAGCTGCTTTAGTAACCTGATAAACGCGACACCTCCGCCAGAAACAATGCCATCAGCACCAAATAGCAGGCTGGAATCGAATACAGATTCATCTCCCTGCATAATGGTCCCTGGTCTTTGGCTTTTGTCAGGATAGTTTCTCAACAACTGGATGAAATTTGAATAGTTACAACTGGAATCTTTAATACCCACCACATTTTTCATGTTCAGGATCTTCTCCAGCAGGTCTGTGCTGACAGGGTTGCCGGTAAATATTGGTGCGTTGTAAAAGATCAAGGGCTTTTCAACAGCGTCGTTAACTCTTTCCATGTGTGATAACAAACTTTCCGGATCTGGATATTTATAATAGAAGGGACTGGTACATACAATGTAGTCTGCGCCACTGCGGTCAATTTCAATGGCTTGCTGAATGGTTTTTCTGGTAGAAACTGCAGAAGCAGTTGCTAAAATGGGGATTCTGCCGCTAACTTGTTCCACTGTGGTATCGATTAAAATCCTTCTTTCCTTATCTAATAAGGCGGCACCTTCCCCCATGGTACCAAGGATCATAATCCCGTTTGCGCCTTCACCTACGCAATATTCCAACAGATTTTTTAAGGAGCTGACATCAATATCTTCTTCTTTTGTGAGCGGGGTAGGAATGGCTATAATTACACCTTCAAGTTTTTCTGATCTCATTTGGTTATGTTGATTATATAATATATGTCGTACAAGTTTGTTTAGCCAGTAATAAATTTCTCTTGTCAGCTTAATTGTTTTTTGAATAAACTTCAATATCAATGTAAATATATAAACTTTAATAAGTAATACATATTTAATTATTAAAATTTATAATTCAATATTATTGTGTACAACAAGATTTACTATGGCATAAAAAAAGGCAGCTAACTTTACTTAGCTGCCTTTTTAAGGTGAGGAGGTAATGTTATACCTTTTCGAAATAATTGTACAGGTGTTTTCGCATTTTGTTTCTAAATTCTTCTGGCGTGCCGTTCTTTAAAACATTTAACAAAACCCTGTGTGATGCATATTCAGCATCCTGAACCTGACTTTTTATGTGTAATCCATTATCTACATATTCAAAAATCGGCAGCAGCATTTTTTGGAAACGCTGGATGGTCTCGTTCTGAGATATTTCATATAACATGGAATGGAATTCTACGTCATATTTCAACCTTTCGATTTTATTGTCTGTTTGTTCTTCTTTAGCCACAATCTCTTCCAGTTTAATCAAGCTTGATTCAGTTTTTCTAAAGAAAAGTATGTCTGCAAGTCCCATTTCAATAACTAATCTCATTTCAAAGATTTCCTTCATGGTTTCACCATCTAGCAATTTAGGGTCCATTACCCTCTGCATGTTGGTCAAAATATCCGGACGCGTAATGATCATGCCCCTGTTTTTACGGGACTCAATTATGCCCAGAATTTTAAACCTGGATAAGGCTTCTCTGATAGCGGTACGGCTAACCCGCATCGCCAGTGCAAGTTCTGTTTCTTTAGGGATGGCATCACCTGGCGAGAAATTTCCATTTTTAAAATACTCCTGTAGATTGATCTCAATCTTATCAACTTGTGTCAGGTTCTCAACGGGTCTTAATTTTGGAGCTACTATCTTTTTCACTTTTCAATTTTTGTCCAAATGTAGTCATTCCTTATGAAAATTAATATGTAATACTTTTTTTAATATCGTTTGTATTTTATGTTATAATTTGTATTATTGTAATATGTAAGACATATTTAAAATATTGAATCACTAAACCAATTATTATGAAAAAGCTTTTACTCTGTTGGTTGCTATTAATTCTCTTTCCTTTTTTTAAAGGATACGCTCAGGTTCCTGTTTCCGGAACCGTTAAAGATACGCAGGGTGGTGTTCTACCCGGTGTAAGTATTAAGCTAAAGGGTACTACTACCGGAGTAACTACGACTTCGTCCGGTACGTACAGTATTAGCGTACCTGATGCCAGTGCTGTGCTGGTATTTACATTTATTGGGATGGAAAGCCAGGAAATCCAGGTGTCTGGAAGGAAAGTTATTGACGTTATACTTGCCGAGCAGATGGCAGCGCTAAAGGAAGTGCTGGTGATTGGTTATGGTTCTCAATCCAGGGAGACGGTTACTACCTCGGTGACAAAGCTGGACAATAAGGTGTTGGAAAATGTGCCTTATGCCAATTTAACATCTGCCATGCAGGGTACCTTGTCGGGTGTTCGCGTACAAAGTACATCTGGGCAGCCTGGAGATGCCTCTCGTGTGGTAATCAGAGGAGGGACCTCTATTAATAATCCGAATGGTGCCGCACCGCTTTATATTGTAGATGGGGTAATCAAACCAAATATAAATGATATCAATTCACAGGATATAGAATCTATGCAGGTGCTGAAGGATGCGGCGGCTACTGCTATTTATGGGGCCAGAGGTTCGAATGGGGTTGTTATCCTGGTAACCAAGTCAGGTAAGTCTGGGATAGCCAGGATCAGTTATAACTATGATCTGACGATTTCTGATCTGGGCAAGGGCTACGATATGCTGTCTGCCAGAGATTATATTTATTTTCAAAGGTTGGGAATCGGGGCGAGGGGTACAGCCGATCCTAGTCAGTTAACAAAGCTGGGGCTTGCGAGTAGTGCGGGTACGGGTAATGATCTGAGCAATAATACAGCATTTACACCACAGTACTTATCTGATGCGAATCGCCATAAACTCGATGAGGGTTGGGAAAGTATGCCCGACCCGATAGATCCTTCTAAGACCATTATTTTTAAAAATACTGATTTCCAGGATGTTGTTTATCAAACTGCGCTTTCCAACAACCATACCCTGTCGGGCTCAGGAGGGACGGACAAAGCTACTTTTAGTGCGAGCCTGGGGTACCAGTCGAATGAAGGAATTGCTATTTATACGGATTACAAAAGGCTTTCATTTAATTTAAATGGTGATTTTAAGGTAAATGAAAAGGTTAAGATTTTTGGCAGGTTAATGTACTCCAATTCCTCCGGAAGAACGGTTACGGATGCCGGAAGTAGTGTGAGTAATGTATTTGCCAGGTCTGCCACTATACCAGCAACTACTAAGTATAAATTTGAGGATGGAACATTGGCTCCTGGTTTAAATTCAAGTTTAGGCAACCTGGAATACTTTTTTGATACACAGGATTTGAAAAACAACCTCGAAAACCTGACTATGGTTACTGGTGCCCATTTTGATATCTTGCCGGGCTTAAGTTTTGACCCGCAAATCTCTTTATATAAAGTTACTTCCGACGGACGGTTTTTCCAAAAAGCGTACCTTAACGGGCCGGGGCAACTCGTGAATTCAAGGAATGCCACGGGTAGCTATGCTAAACAGATTCAGGAACAGGCGGATGCGGTTTTTACCTATAAAAAGACTTTTAAAGATGCTCACCATTTAGAAGCAAAACTTGGGTTTTCTGCTTTCTGGAGAACGACTTCGGGATTAAATGCAAGCGGACGGGGGGCGTCTACAGACTTGATCCCAACTTTAAATGCTTCCGCTTTACCCGTATCGGTTGGCGGGGACGAAACGAAACAATTGATTTTGGGCTACTTTTCCAGAATTAATTATGATTATAAAGAGAAATACCTGCTTTCGCTAAATGCCAGATATGATGGGGCCTCTAACCTGGGGACTACGCATAAATGGGGTTTTTTTCCAGGGGTGTCTGTAGGCTGGAATATTCATAAAGAAGATTTTTGGACCGCATTGCCTGAGCATTTATTGACACTGAAACTTCGTGGAAGCTATGGTGTAAACGGAAATATCAGTGGTTTGGGCCCTTATCAGGCACAAGGGCAGTATAGTGTAGGTGCTCAATACAATGGAATAGCCGCAGTGCAAAATACTACGCTGGCTAATGCAGATCTGCGTTGGGAGCAATCAAAGACCTTCGATCTGGGATTTGATCTGGGGATTTTGAGTAACAGAATTAATGTTTTATTTGATTATTACAGACGCAGAACTGATAACCTGCTGACCAATTTCAGTTTACCACAATCTACGGGCTTTGCCAGTGTGCTAACCAATTTGGGTAGCCTGGAAAACAAAGGTATAGAACTGGAGGTAAGTGCGAAGATCCTTCCGGAGAAGTCTGATTTCCAATGGAGTTTATCTTTGAATGCATCCAGGGTTAAGAATAAAATACTAAAACTTCCAGATAATGGTATCGAGAACAACCGGATTGGGGGTGTATATGTTTGGGATTCCTCCAGAAATGATTACGCCTGGTTAGGAGGATTACAGGAGGGTGGAGAAATTGGTGATTTGTATGCTTATAAGCAGCTAGGTATCTATGCCACCGATGCGGAAGCCCAAAAAGGTCCTAAAGATATGTTGGTGGTGGGAACAGCCAAAACAAAATTCGGTGGTGACGTAAACTGGCAAGATGCAGACAATAATGGGGTAATAGATGAAAGGGACCGTGTGTTTGTGGGTAATATTTATCCAAAATGGACTGGTGGTATGGCTAGTACCATGACTTACAAAAATTTCGATTTATATGTGAGGATGGATTATACTGCTGGGCACACCATTTATAATTATACCCGGGCGATGATGATAGGACAGTTTGTTGGAGAAAATGGTTTTGTTTCTGATGTACTCCGATCCTGGCAAACTCAGGGACAACAGACAGACATTCCAAGAATTTACTGGGCTGACCAACAGGCGCAAAATAATTTATTCAGGGGCAATTCAGCATATTATGAAGCAGGTGACTTCCTTGCTTTAAGAGAAGTAACACTCAGTTATAGTTTCTCTCCTGAATTTTTGAAGAAGATAAAAATAGCGAACCTGAGACTAAATGCTACCGGTAGCAATCTTCATTATTTCACCAAATTTAAAGGACTCAATCCTGAAGAGGGCGGAGATGACCGGGGCCGATACCCAATTCCCAGAAACATCATCTTCGGAGCAAACATCACATTTTAATTCATTCTTTAACTGAGATAATCATGAAAAATTTATATAGAATATCGCTGTTCTCACTAATTATTTCCTGTTCAATGTTATCCTGTACCAAGGATTTGAACCTTGACCCGATTAGTCAGATTTCGAATGCTTCTTTCTGGAAAACAGAAAATGATGCTAACGGAGGGTTGTATGGGATGTATGTAAGGTTTAGGGGGCAGGCGCAAAATAACCTTTTTTTATGGGGAGAAGCGAGAAGCGAGGTGATGAACCGTAGCCTTGCCGCATTAAACGGATACAATTATTATTATGACAATGCTTTGGACAGAACCAATTCTGGCCCAACCTGGCAGGGGATGTATACTGTTGTTCATGACGCCAACTTGTTGCTAAAGTATGTACCTGGAATTAAATTTAGTTCTGAGGCCAGTAAGAATGCTATTTTGGCGCAAGCATATACCATGCGTGCCTATGTGTATTTTGTTATGGTGAAGACCTGGGGAGATTTGCCACTGGTTACGGAGCCTATTGAAGGATTTAGTGCTGACGCTATTCAGAAGGAAAGAACGGCAAAGACTGAGCTGTTTAAATTTATCAAACAGGATCTGGACGCAGCTTTAAACCTCTATCCGGCAAACACATTCAGTACGGGCCGTAGTATCTGGTCAAAGCCGGCCGCAAATGCATTGAAGGCTGATGTTTATTTGTGGACAGCAAAGCGGGAAAATGGAGGCCGGCCCGATTTGACCACCGCTTTAGCTGCACTCAACGATGCTCAAACCGGAGATGTTGGATTGCTGGATAATTACGCCAGCATATTTGATTATGGAAATAAGGGGAACAGGGAAATTCTAATGTCTGTACGCTTTCAGGATGTAGAGGCAACGTCAACCATTTTTTCTGATATGTACATGTCCAGCGCTTTTATGACCAATAATACAGATGCTGCAACCAAAATGCTGATTGGTGCATTTGGGGGCAATCCTTACTGGACGGTTTCTAATGGCGTAAGGGCCCAGTTTACTGTTGATGATTTACGTAAGCAACCCTCATTTGTGGAAATTTACGCTACTACGGGTACTTATTATGGCTCTATAGTTTATAAATTTAAGGGAACGGTGATTGGAGGGGCCAGGCAATTTCTGGATGATGTGATCTTGTATCGGTATGCAGATGTACTGCTGATGAAGGCTGAAGCGAAAAATGCATTGGGACAAGATCCGGGCGAGGAGATCAATTTGGTTAGGAAGCGGGCTTATGGAGCAAAATACAATGATCACATTTTTGTTAATGGAACTGGTGTGCAAAACGATGAAGCCATTTTAAAAGAAAGACTTTTGGAACTCGCATTTGAAGGGAAAAGGTGGTGGGACCTTGTGAGGTTTGGAAAGGCGTTTGAAAAAGTACCTTCACTTGGGGACAGGGCCGGACAGAATGACTTGTTGTTATTCCCAATTTCGGAAACCACCTTAAGTTTGGAACCAAAGGTAAAACAGAATCCAGGTTACAAATAATATTTTTTAATTATTCTAAAACTTAACTCATGAAAAAAGGAAAAAATTACCCGCTTACCAGGTTCAGTTTAAAAACTGTATGGCTGTTATGTATGCTGTTTTGTGGACTGAACGGAAGCCTGCTGGCACAAACCGGTCCGGGAAAGGAAACGGTTCTGACTTTAAATCCGGGAAATGATAATCCCCGAAACAGCGAAGGAGATTTTGTAACGTTAAAGGACGGCCGCATCATGTTTGTATATAGTCATTACACAGGAACATCTTCCAGTGATCATGCCTCAGCTTACCTGGCTGCCCGCTATTCTGCCGATGGTGGTAAAACCTGGACCAAAAGCGACAAGGTGATTGTAGAAAAAGAAGGTACGATGAACGTAATGTCTGTTTCCCTGTTGAGGTTAAAAAATGGAAAAATCGCTTTGTTTTATCTGAAAAAGAATTCTACTTCAGATTGTATTCCTATGGTTCGTTTTTCAAGTGATGAAGCTAAAACCTGGACAGAACCAATAGCCTGTATTACAGATAGGAAGGGCTATTTTGTACTGAACAACAGCAGGGTAATTCAATTAAAAAGCGGAAGAATACTTTTGGCGGTAGCATTACACCAGACGCCTGAACAAGCTAACTGGTCTAACAGTGGTAGCTTATGGAGTTATTACTCAGACGATAACGGGAAAACCTGGAAACCAGGACAACAAGTGGCTAACCCAGATCAGGTGGTAACACAGGAGCCTGGTGTAGTGGAACTGAAAAACGGAAATGTTTTGATGTTCATCAGGACAGACGCCGGAGTTCAATATTTTTCCTATTCAAAAGATAAGGGACAAAGCTGGAGCCCTGCAGCACCTTCTACGATTAAATCCCCCGTTTCTCCGGCTAGTATCAAAAGGATCCCGTCAACCGGTGACCTTATATTGATATGGAATAATAACGGGGGCGATAACCCGCTGATTAAGGGAAAAAGGACGCCGCTTAATGCCGCCATCTCAAAAGATGAGGGGAAGACCTGGCAAAATGTTAAAACAGTAGAAGATGATCCTAATGGATGGTACTGTTATATCGCGATCCATTTTTCGGGTAAGCATGTGCTTTTGAGTTACTGTAGTGGTGTGCAACCCAGGTTTTCGCACCTAACGGTGACAGATATCAAACGTTTAAACCTGGATTGGGTTTATGGAAAATAAAGGGCATAAGCAGATCCTTTTTATTGACTCCGGGCAACCGGGGCCGAGGGTACTGATATCTGCAGGGGTTCATGGTGATGAGTATGAGCCTATGCTTGCGGTTATGGAGCTGGTTGCGGAAGTTTCATCGTTATTGCGATCTGGAAGTGTAACCCTTATTCCGGTAGTAAATGTTACGGCTTATGAGACAAACAGCCGCTATGGAGTAGATGGTCTTGACCTGGCCAGAATTTGTCCAGGCCGGGCAGATGGTAGCAGTTCGGAAACTGCAGCAGCCATGATCAGCAGTTATATAGAAAAGGCCGATTATTATATAGATATGCATACCGGGGGCCGATTGTTTAATATTTATCCATTAGCAGGCTATATGTTACATCCGCTTGCAGCTGTCTTAAAAAAACAGCAGAATATGGCTAAGGCATTTAATTTACCACTGATCTGGGGCACCGAAGGCTCGCCAGGTGGCAGAACCTTATCTATTGCCAGGGATGCAAATGTGCCTGCAATATATGTAGAATATGGGGGCGGAAATGCTGTGAAAAAGGAAATTGTTGCACTGCTTAAGGAAGGATGCCTAAATGTACTGAACACTCTTTCTATGATCAGTTTGAAGGCTCTGAGTTCCTCCTGCCTGAAGTATTGGGTAGAAGATTATACACCAGGTGGCGGATACCTGCAGGGTAAACTTCCCTCCGCGGCAACAGGTATTTTTATTGCAGCAGTTGTACCCGGTGCAAGTGTAAAAAAAGGACAGTTGTGGGGTGTTGTAGTTAATCCGGTTACACATCAGCGAACTGAAATTATAGCCGGTGAGGCCGGAATGGCACTTTTTGTAAGGGATGCTGCCTATGTAAAAGAAGGAGAAGCGCTGGGAGGCATATTGCCTGTTTCAGCATCAGGAAAATTGATCATCCATGAAAAATAAAAGAGTGGTAATTGTAACAGGGGCTTCGCGCGGTATTGGACGTGCAACAGCCTTGAAATTTGCAGAAGAAGGTTGTAGACTGGTCTTGGTTGACCTGGAACATGGGGTTCTGGAAGCTGTGGCCAGGGAGCTCACTGCGCTTTATAATGCGGAATGCCTGATCTGCGCCGGCGATCTGGCAGAAGGAGATTTTTTAAATGCGATCGCAGAACAGACGGTAGCCAAATGGGGACGTGTGGATGTATTGATTAATAATGCTGCCTGGCGAACTTTGGAAACCATGCGCAGCATCAGCAGAGCGGTATGGGAAAAGACCCTGATGGTTTGCCTGACGGCGCCCGCATTTCTGTCGCGCCAGTGTGCAGAAGTTATGGAGCGCATACAAGAGGGGGGGGTAATCGTAAATGTGTCAAGTGTGATGTCTGCCAGGACAGGAGGGAGTAGTCCGGCCTATATTGCAGCAAAAGGTGCATTAGACAGCTTAACCTATGAGCTGGCAGTTACCTACGGAAGAAGTAATATCAGGGTTGTGGGGGTACAGCCGGGATTTATTGAAACCGAATTGAGCAGTGATTATCTGGACCCGGAAGGCGCCAACATCAGCAATACAATGACCGCCGAAATGATAGACATGACGCCATTGGCCAGGGGTGGTACAGCTGCTGAAATAGCAGCGGCTATTTTTTGGTTAAGTTCCGAAAGCGCCGCTTTTATCAGCGGAACAACCTTGCTTATTGATGGTGGATTTAAGCACAATATGAACAGTTATAACATCAAAAAACTTCAATTTCCAAAGGAATATTAACATGTGGAAGTACCAATCTTTTTTGCCTCCGGTAAGTAAGGCCAATCGTATCAGTATGGGCGAGGGGCAAACGCCGCTTGTTAAATCCAGATCTATAGGCCCTGCACTGGGCATACCAGACCTGTATTTTAAATTGGAAAATCTTAATCCAACGGGTTCTTATAAAGATCGTTTTGCTTCCACTTTTGTGAGCATGATGAAAAGCCGGAACCAGGATTTTTGTATAGCAACATCAAGTGGCAATACTGGAGCAGCATTAGCGGCTTATTGTGCCGCTGCCAATATCCGATGCATGATAACTGTGGTTGACGGAGCCCCTGAAGCCAAGATCAAACAGATGCAGGTATATGGCGCATCTATGTTCATGGTAAAAGATTTCGGCAAAGATCCGGAACTGAGTACTGAAGTATTTTCTTTACTGAACAGCTTCGCGCTTTCTGTAGGTCTGCCCTTACCTGTAAGTGCCTATTGCTATTGCCCGGAAGGGATGCAGGGTGTTCAGACCATAGCTTATGAAATATTTGAACAAACTGCCAACACCGTGGATCATATTTTCTGTCCGGCAGGTGGTGGTGGGCTTACCTTGTCATTGGCTAGGGGAGTAAAGGAATATGGACATAAATATCAGCTTTCAGCTTTGCCCAGGGTACATTGTGTCCAGCCGGAAGGCAACGATACAATGGTCAGCCCACTAAGAAATAAAGAGGATGTCGCTGTTCAAAAAGAACGTTCTACCACAATCATCAGTGGCTTGCAGGTGCCAAATGTATTAGATGGCAACGAGGTAATCACAGCTTGTCGCTCGCTTGGCGGAACAGGCTACGCTGTGGCTGATGATGAGGTGTTTAACTGGCATAAAAAAATGGCCCAGCAGGAAGGTATATTTTGTGAGCCGGCTGGGGCCGTAGCACTGGCAGGCCTGGCCCTTGCAATAGAAAAAGGAGAAGTAGCTGGCGGAGAACAAGTCGTTTGTCTGGTTACGGGCAGTGGCTTTAAAGATATGTTAGCGGTAGAAAGGCAATTTGCGCTGCCTGGTTTAGCGGCTATTGATAAAGCCGCTTTTGCCTTGTGGATTGAAAAGATCAAAAATGAAAAATCTAAATGAAAACACTATGATAAATCACGACAATAGTATGTTCGGAGGGGTATGGCCGGCAATGTTCAGTCCTGTAAATGCCAATGGAGAACTGGCCCCGCGGGAACTGGAGAAGTTAATAGAAATGCTTATCTCAGAGGGGGTAGATGGACTTTACTTATTGGGTTCAACAGGACAGGGATTTCTTTTTAATGAGCAGCAAAGAAAAGAAATTGCAGCATTAACGCTTGAAATTAACAATAAACGTTTACCTGTTATTGTTCAGGTAGGTGCACTGAGCACTGACGAGTCAGTCAGGCTAGCAAAACATGCTGCACAGCATGGGGCAGATGGGATTTCTTCGGTTGGCCCTATTTATTATGCAGCATCTGCTGCGATGGGCATTGCGCATTACACAAAAATTGCAGGTGCTACTGACCTTCCCTTCTTTCCTTACCAGATTGGCAATGCCATTATGAATGATGAAGTGGTTAATAAGCTGATGCAGATCCCAAATATCATGGGCTTAAAGCTAACAACAGCCAATTTGCTGGATATCAGTTCCATTCACCATAAGTCGGCTGGTGTATGGAAGCTCTTTAGTGGTGCCGATGAATTGTTGTGCCAGGCAGCGATGTGTGGCACAGCTGGTGCTATTGGCACAACATATAACCTGGCTGGAAGCACTTGTAAATATGTCAGGCAGGAGTTTTTGAATGGTAATGTTGCATTGGGGATCGAGTTTATGCTGTACTTGCAAAACCTGATTGAAAAGATAATCCCGGTAATATGGTCTTTTTTCAACAAAGCAATGCAACTTAAGTATGGCATCACGATTGGTGATCCGAAAGCGCCATTACTGGCTCCGGCTTTGCCATGGAGTGATGATGAAATATTGGCCATGGTAAATGGCCTGGACGATTTTAAAAATAAAGTTAAATCTAATTTATAAAAGCATTATCATGGAAAAAAAAGTAATCAGGGGGGAAAATGTACCTCAGAGCTTTCTGCCTTTTTCGCCCGGCTTAAAGTGCGGTGATTTTGTGTTTATCTCGGGACAGGCATCGGTAGACAGCTCAGGTAATATTGTTAAGGATACCTTTGCTGCTGAATGCAGGAGGTCTTTTGAAAACCTAAGGCTCATTTTACAGGCTGCAGGGCTTGGATTTGAGGATGTAGTTCAGGTAAGGAACTATGTAGGCAAAGAAGAATACCTTGCAGAATTTAATGCCATTTATAAGGAATTTTTTAATGATCCTTATCCCGCAAGGACAACTTTAATCGGATGCCTGGGTGAGCTGTTAAAGTTTGAAGTGGATGTGGTAGCCTACGATAAAAGGTAACAAATGGGATTAAAAGTAGCCGTGCTGGGAATTACCCACGAGTCAAATACGTTTGTAAAGGAGCATACGACGCTTTGTCAGTTTAGAGAAGGGCATTGGATGAAGGGCGAAACTTTGCTGAATGAATACCGTAGTGCGTTTCATGAACTGGGCGGTATGATTGAGGTGCTGGAAGAGGAGGGGATGGAGATTGTTCCGGTGATGTATGCGGAAGCGACACCTGGTGGTATGGTTTCGAAGGTTACTTACGAGACCTTGTTGCAGGAGTTGTTTACAGCATTAGATTCTGCACTTCCGGTGGATGGCTGCCTCGTGGTTCCTCACGGTGCGGGGGTATCCGAATTGTTTCGGGATATGGATGGGCATTGGTTAAGCCTTGTCCGGGAAAAGTTAGGAGATCGTATACCCGTTATTGGAACACTAGATCCCCACGGTAATGTGAGCAACCAGATGGTTACATCGACCAATGCATTGGTTGCTTACAAAACCAATCCGCACATAGACCAGCGCGAAACGGGCCGTTTGGCAGCAAAATTATTGGTAAATACGTTAAAGAAAAAAATAAAACCCCTTCAGCATTTAATTCAGCTTCCGCTGGCCATAAGTATAGAGCAGCAGTTTACGGGCAAAGCGCCGTGTAAAAATTTATATGCTTTGGCTGATGCGCTTAGCCAGCAGCAAGGTGTTTTGTCGATCAGTATCATGTTGGGGTTTCCTTATGCTGATGTAGAAGAAATGGGTTCGTCAGTAATTGTGGTTACTGATGACGAGGAGCAACTGGCCATAAGTACTGGTAAAATGCTGGAAGCTTATATGATGGCACATAAGCAAGAATTTGTAGGGCTTAAGCAGGATATACAGGATTTGTTTCCGACGATTGAAAAGAGTGAAAAACCTGTTTTATTACTCGATATGGGTGATAATGTTGGAGGGGGAGCTCCGGCAAACAGCGCCTATCTGTTGAAAGCACTGGAAGGGTATGGGAGGTTCAGGTCATTCATATGTCTTTATGATCCTGCAGCAGTGCAGCTTGCAATCAGTCATACAGCAGGGGACATTTTCGATATGGTTACAGGAAATCCTGAGGACATCACCATGAGTTATACCGGCAGGGTAAAACTGCTTTATACGGGCGATGGAAAGTTTAAGGAAACGGCCCCCAGGCATGGGGGACAGGTCAATTTCGATATGGGTAAAATTGCCCTGGTGGTTACATCCGGAGGAAATACAATAATGCTCACCTCCTTGCGTGTTCCTCCTTTTAGTTTGAAGCAACTGACCGCTTTTAACGTAATACCCGAGGATTTTGATGTGCTTGTAGCCAAAGGGGTAAATGCACCCATTGCCGCTTATACTACCGTTTGCAAGACCTTGCTGCAGGTTAATACGCCTGGGGTTACCTGTGCAGATATGACCCGTTTTAATTATAACAACAGAAGGAAGCCTATATTTCCTTTTGAAGAGATCTGATAAAAAGATATAAACTATGGAGCTTGTAAAAATTACTGATTTACCCTTTTATACTGAAGGCCCGGTTGTGGACAAGCAGGGAGATTTTTATTGCACCACACTTAACGGAGGATTGGTGCTTAAAGTGGACAGCCGAAACAAGCCTGTTGAATGGGCAAGATGCGCTTGTCCAAATGGCCAGTTTATCTTACCCGATGGTGACCATCTGATTTGTGACAGTGAACTTGGGGCAGTATTAAGGTTTAATGCAGAGGGAACTTTGTTAAGAAATGAAATTGAAGGATTTTGTGCAGATGAACGCATTTTTACACCAAATGATCTGGTAGTGGATAGCCAGGGCAATTTATATTTTACTGATTCTGTAAGGCATACGGGTAAAGTCTTTTTTATTGGTATCGGAGGAGAACAAAAGGTGCTGATCGCTGATCTTGATTATCCCAATGGGTTGGTATTGTCGCACGATGAACGATATTTATATGTTGCAGAAAGTTACCGTAACAGAATTATAAAGCTGAAATTGAAAATGCCTGGTCTGGGAAAGGGGAGTTATGAAGTTTTTGCTGACCTTCCTGTTCATGTTTCGGGAGATCAGCATAAAAACCTGCCGGATGGATTGGCTTTAAGTAAAAATGGTGAACTTCTGGTGGCGCATTACGGAATGCAGGCTGTTCAAATGCTTTCCGCAAAAGGAGTTTTGGAAGTCTCTGTTGAATCGGGAATGCCTTTAACCAGTAACCTCTGTTTTTTAACTGAAGACAGCTTGCTGGTAACCGGAGGCTATGGTGAACCTGGGCCCGGAGGACTGTTTAAAATCTATTTTTAAATTTTTCATATGATCAATTATCAATTGAAACTGCTATCTGTCTGTTTATTCTTATTTGGAAATATCATGTTGATTACTATAAAATCAGAAGGCCAGGTTATGCCGGTATTTACTGAACTTGACTCTTTACCCGATACAGAGGGCTACGCGGGGATGTTTGCCGGGGTCAGCAAAGGCAGGTTATTTTGTTTTGGTGGTGCCAATTTTCCCGGCAAACGACCCTGGGAGGGTGGCAAAAAAAAATGGTATAAGGAAATTTATATGCTTCAGGAAGGTAAAGGCTGGTTAAAGCTGGCAGATACACTCCCTTCAGCACTTGGTTATGGCATAACTGTTAGCTATAAAAACCAATTCATAGTAATTGGTGGCAACAATGAGACTGGATATTCGGATAAGGTGTTTGGGTACGAATGGGCAGGTGGAAGGTTAAAAACGATTCATTATCCTCCGTTACCTGCTCCGATGGCCAATATGGCGGGAGCACTGGTTGGCCAGCTAATCATCCTGGCAGGCGGAAATAGTTCTGCTACAGGACAGGCAGGCAAGCAGTTTTATATGCTGGATCTTGACGCGATTGACAGTGGCTGGTCTGCATTGCCTTCCTGGCCGGGAAGGGAGCGGATGTTACCCATGTGTGCCGTGCATAACGGGATGTTTTATCTGTTTGGTGGGGAAACTACAGAAATTAATTCCTTAAATCAAAATTACCGGCTTATCCTGGATGATGCCTACCGTTTTAAACCAGAGAAGCTGAATGGAAAATGGACCGGCACCTGGACAACGCTTAACCCCATGCCTAAAGGTTTGTCGGCTGCTGGCAGTCCACTACCAGTATTGGAAAATGGTAACCTCCTGTTTTGGGGTGGTGTTGATGCGTTAACCGCTTTGCATGTCGATCCGCTTACGCATCCCGGAATATCGGCAGATGTGCAGTTGTACAACCTTAATGCCGATATGTGGATATATGCTGGTAAAAAACAGGGAATTGCAGCTCCTGTTACCTTGCCTGTTGTAAACTGGAACGGGCGCTGGCTTTACATTAGCGGCGAAATAAAACCTGGCATAAGGACCAATAAAATTTACGAGCTGAAATAGAAGAAAAAACATGGAATACGAGGAACTAAGGGGTTATAGATTTTCGAAACTGGCGTTGGGAACGGTGGCTTTAGGCCTGGATTATGGCATATCCAACCAGAAGGGTAAACCTGGCAAAACAGTGAGTTCAGATATAATCGCAACGGCTTTAAGTTCAGGTATCAATACTTTGGATACAGCCAGGGATTATGGAGATGCGGAGCTATTGATAGGTAACTTCTTAAAACAGAGCGCGAATACAACAAATGTAAACCTGGTAACGAAGTTTAGAATTGGTAAAGAGAATTTGTCAAATCCGGATCGCGTGAGGGTCCAGGTATACGACAGCGTTACCTCATCATTAAATTTCCTTGGGCTTAAGCGTATTCCCATTTGCTTGCTTCATAAAACTATAGACGAGCCAATGGATCAGGTAATGAAGGTGTTGCCCGGGGTTTTTGAAAGTTTAAAAGAGGATGGACTTATTGATCTGGCCGGAATCTCGGTAAATCATCCCGATGAGGCAGAAGAATTCCTTCAGCACCCTGTAATGGATGTCATTCAGGTGCCGGTAAATGTATTTGACCAGCGGATAATTCGTAATGGATTGCTGGCACGTATGCAAAAAGAAAAAAAAATTGTTTTTGCACGCAGTGTGTTTTTACAGGGGTTGTTTTTTATGGAAACAGAAAATTTAAGTGGTAAAATGGCTATTGCCGGCCCTTTTATAGAGAAACTCAGAGAACTGGCCTTGCAGGCAGACAGGAGTGTAGCAGAATTGGCTTTTTCTTATGTTAATGGACTTAATGGGATTACCAGTATGGTGTTTGGAGCGGTAAGCCCTCAACAGGTATTGCAAAATGTTCAGTTTTTAAAGGGAATGCCTGTACCGCATGAGGTTGAAAAATTAATTAATGAATTATTTACAGATGTGCCTGAACTGGTGATTACGCCGGGACTTTGGAACAATTGAAATCATAAATTATGAAAATATTTAAGCTGGATGGTAAAGTAGCCATCGTAACAGGCGGAGCAGGATTGTATGGGAAGCCTATTTCATTAGCACTGGCCGAAGCCGGTGCATTGGTTATTGTGGCTTCCCGTGACCTGGAAAAATGTGAGGCCTATGCAATGGTACTTAAGCAACAAGGCTTTAAAGCGGAGGGAATGTTTCTGGATATGGGGGATGAACAAAGCATTCAGAATTTTACCAGAAAGATTATCGAAAGGCATGGACAAATAGATATTTTGGTGAACAATGCGGTTTCCAGGGAAGGGTTTAAAGATTTAGAGCAAGTCACCAAGACAGAATGGGAACGCTCGCAGCAAATCAACTCTACTGGCCTGATGTTGATAACTCAGGCTGTGGTTTTGGAAATGAAGGTACGGGGCTCTGGTAACATCATCAATATTGGCTCTATACAGGGGGTTGTAGGGCCAAACTTTGGGATTTATGGCGACACTGGAATGACAAGTCCTTTAAATTATACGTATGACAAATGGGGAATGGTTGGTTTTACCAAATGGCTGGCAAATTTTTACGGCAAGTTCAATATTAGGGCCAATTGCATCAGTCCAGGCGGATACGGGCCTGGAGTGGCAGAACTTATTGGTAAAAATGAATTTGTAGATAACTATAAGAAAATGACACCGTTAGGTAGGTTTGCGGAAGATGATGACATCAAAGGTCCTGTCATTTTTCTAGCTTCAGAAGCCTCAGCCTATATCACAGGACATAATTTGCTGGTAGACGGTGGATGGACCAGTTGGTAAGTTTAAACTTTTTAAGAAATAAATACATGAATATGGCAACAGAAATAACAGGCAACGAATCTAAACTGCCACCAAGAGCATGGCTCATTGTAGCATTGCTATGCATAGTTGGATGTTTAAACTATCTGGACCGTACTGTTATTACCACAATGCGTTCTTCCATTATAGATGATCTTCCGATGACTGATGCCCAGTTTGGGCTGTTAACATCCGTGTTTTTATGGGTTTACGGTTTCGCAAGTCCGGTGGCGGGTTACCTGGCAGACCGGTTTAACAGAAGCCTGGTTATTATGCTGAGCCTGTTTGTATGGTCTGCCGTAACCTGGCTTACTTCGCACGCCACTACCTTCGATCAGTTGCTGGCTACAAGGGCCTTAATGGGAATTAGCGAAGCTTGTTACATTCCTGCTGCGTTGGCTTTAATTACCGACTATCACAGGGGCCCAACCAGATCGCTGGCAACAGGTTTTCATATGGCGGGTATTATGATTGGGCAGAGCCTGGGGTTTTTGGGTGGCTGGATTGCTGAAAAATATGCCTGGACCACTGCATTTACTATTTTAGGGGGCGCCGGGATCGTATACACGTTTGTCTTGTTATTTATATTAAGAGATGTGCCAAAGGAAAGCGCGGTGATGCCAAAGCCGCTGGCAGTGATAAATACAAATGTTAATTTCTTTAAGGGAATCAAGGCTTTATTTGCGGGTAGAGCATTTAATATTCTGCTGGCTTACTGGAGTTTGCTGGGTGTGGTTAGCTGGAGCGTTATGGGCTGGCTTCCTACTTATTATAAGGAACATTTTAACTTGTCGCAGGCGGTTGCAGGTCTTTATGCCACTGGTTATTTGTACCCTGCTTCTCTGGTAGGTGTATTGCTTGGTGGCTACCTTGCAGACAAATGGGGCAGGGTAAATCCCCGCGCACGAATTTATGTGCCGCTTATTGGTCTCTGCATATCTGCGCCTTGTATCTTTTTTGCAAGCAGTACTACGGTGTTGTCACTTGCGATTTTATTCTTCGTGTTTTATGCGTTAACCAGGGCATTTTGCGATACCAATATGATGCCGATACTTTGTATGGTTGTAGATGACCGCTACCGCGCAACAGGCTACGGTATCTTTAATATGTTTAGCTGTATTGTTGGCGGTATAGGCTTGTTTGCCGGAGGTGCCTTACGCGATTCGGATGTAAACCTGAGCTCTGTGTATCAATTTGCTGCGTTAACGATGCTGGTATGCGCAGGTCTTTTATTTATGGCAAGGCCAAAGCAGATAAATTCAAGCGAAAATAATTAAATACCTGATCAGATAATTTGAAATTTTAACTCAATGGAAAATAAAAAGTATAGCGAATCTGGCGCATTATTAGCGAGGGCAAAAAAGGTTTTGGCCGGAGGAGTTTCCTCAGAATTCAGAAAGTACAATCATCCACATGCTTTATTTTATACCCATGGAAAGGGGACAAAGGTTTATGATGCAGATGGGAACGAGTATCTTGATTTTACCTTAAGCCAGGGGCCACTTATTTTAGGTCATTCCCATCCGGAGGTACTGCATGCAATAAATGATTATTCGGAGCAAGGGCAGCTTTTCGCGGGTCAGCATATCCGTGAATTAGAACTGGCTGAAAAAATCCAGGAGCTGATACCTTCGGCCGAGTTGATGAGGTTTTGTCTGGATGGTTCGGAAGCAGTTCAGACCGCTTTTCGTGTGGCCAGGGCCAAAACAGGTAAACAAAAATTTTTGCGATTTGAGGGACATTACCATGGCTGGCTGGATAATGTAAGCTGGGGTATATCTGCCGGTCCTGATGGATTTTTAGGCAGTAGGGAAAACCCAGAGGTATATCCCTGGACTGAAGGCTTGCCAGCCCGCAGCCGGGAAGATTTTTTGATCATCCCCTGGAACGATCTTGAATTATTGACAGCAACTGTAGAGGAGCATCAGCATGAACTGGCTGCAATCATCACAGAACCGGTAATGTGTAATAATGGTTGCATCGTTGCAGATGATGGGTTTTTACAGGGTATGCGGGACCTATGTGACAAGTTTGGCCTTGCGCTTATTTTTGATGAAGTAATCACTGGCTTTCGGTTGTCATTAGGTGGGGCGCAGCGTTATTTTAACATCAGCCCGGACCTGTCTATTTTTGCCAAAGCAATGGGTAGCGGTTATCCCATTAGTGTGGTGGCGGGAAAAAGCGAGTGGATGGGATTGGTTGCCGAATCGCGTGTAATACATGCCGGCACCATGAACTCGGGCAATGCCCCTGTAGCCGCTGCCTTAGCTACAATCCAGGTACTGGAACGGGAAAATCCATACGAAAATATGTTTTTTTTAGGGCAGAAATTAATGCAAGGCTTGCGTAAAGTGGCAGATGATACGGGCCATCCCTTACTTGTCCAGGGGCCCGGACCTATGTTTAGCATAGCCTTTACGCAATTGGATCAGATAAAGGATTATCGGGATACACTTCAATCTGACCGCGTAAAATTAGGAAAATTCATTTCGGGTATGCATGATGAAGGAGTAAGAATTATTGGCCGTGGACTATGGTATATCAGCGCAGTTCATCTGGAAGCGGATATAGAATTTGCGTTGAGTAAAGCCCGGAGAGTACTTAAGGAAATACAGTGCTGACTTTTGAAGGATGATTGAGGATAAAAAAGTTGCTATCGGATTAGGGTGTGTAACATTTGGCCGGGAGATTGATCAGCAGTGTGCTTTTAGTATGATGGATTATGCACTGAGTTGTGACATTAAACTTTTTGATACCGCTTCAGCTTATCATCATGGGGCATCTGAATCTATTATAGGAAGCTGGCTGGCATCGCGGCAGCCAGCTCAAAGTCAGGTACTGGTAGCTACGAAAGTTTCTCCACCTTATTCTTCTGAAAGTATTATCGGGTCAATAGACGAAAGCCTCAAGCGTTTAGGAAGAGATACACTCGACATATTTTATCTGCATTCCTGGGATGACTCTGCTAAAAATTTGGAGGTGTTAAGAACACTTGACCGCTGTGTAAAACAAGGGAAAGCAATTGCGCTTGGTGCCAGTAATTTTACTGCTGATCAGCTGGAAGAAGTCATTCAATTACAGCAATTAAATGGGCTGATGTCATTTAAATATATTCAGAATAATCATAATTTTGCCGTTAGCGACATAACTACAAAGTTAATCAATATTTGTAGCATAAATCAAATTGAGATTGTTACGTACAGTCCACTTGGCGCGGGTTTTCTTACCGGGAAATACACGAATGGTGTACCTGAAGACTCCCGTTTCAGTGTAGTTACCGGGCATCAGGATATCTATTTCACTGATCAGGCTTTAAAAAAATGTGAATGGCTTAGAAAAGTTTCTCATCTTACCGGTTATAGTATGGGGTTTCTTGCGATGTCATGGGCTTTGCATCAATCAGAGGTTAAATATGTGCTGGTAGGAGGACGGTCGCCGGAGCAACTTGAAATGGCTGTTATTGCACAAGAATTTTATGATAAGGATATTTTTAAGGCTTTAAATATCTATTTTTAAACAATAAGTAGTGTAGTGGCTTATCTTGGTCAGCCATACCGACGATGCTTCATTCATCATCTTGATCAAACCCCGCTATTAATCCTGCCATTACGGTAATTCTCCGTTTGCGGATCAATATTTACCTTAGTTGGGTACGGTGAGTTCCCGGGTAGACGGAATTAGAGGGATTCCTTATAAAGAAGGATCAGCAGCGCCGGATCGTCGGTATAAATTCTGTCAAGCCCGAGTTTTATCATCTTTAGTAAGGTATCTTTATCACTTACCGTCCAGGTACCCACCTGAAGGCCGGCTGCCTTTACCAAGCGTACTTTTTCGGGTGTGATTCCTTTAAAGTTGATCACGAGCGTTTCGAATCCCATTGCTTTGGCGGTTAAGATATCCTCATTGATGGCTGTCTCTGGTCCTCGATCCCAAAAAACCGGAATTCTGGGCGCGAATTGTTTAACCTGCGACATATACTTAAGGCTGGCATCATTGAATCCGACCCTATTTTCTGCACCCAATTTCCTGACGATACCAATTGCCTCAGCTACACAATCGGCCTTTGGCTGGATAGACAGCTTTGTTGCTTTTTGCTTTAAGATCAGCTTTACTGCTTCTTCTAATAAGGGCATTTTTTCGGCCGGACATTCTTTTTGCGAGAGCCCCCTGGATTTACGAAATGCTGTGGCGACATCCAGTTTTTGAAGTTCCTGGTAGCTTGCCTGGGCTATGATCAGGCTTTTGTCTGCCACTCTGCCAGTTGATGCATCGTGACTCACTACTATTTTTCCGTCCTTTGTTTTATGGATATCAAGTTCCACCCAATCTGCACCAGCGTCAATGCCGGCCTGGAATGCAGTTAAGGTGTTTTCAGGGTATGCTGCTGAAAAACCTCTGTGTGCTGTAACTCCCTTGACAGGTATCGTATGTTGGGAAAATGCAGAAAGGGAAATTGCACAGATCAACAGTAGCGTATTTAAGGACTTAAAAATAATCATATACAAATTTACATTAGCTGTGTTAATTTAATCTTAAATTGAGCAATGAATTTCAATTCGTGATTCAATAGCGTGAAGTAATTATGCGATGAAGAATATAGATGTTTACGAAGCCGGAAACTGGGTAACATCCATGTAGGCCAATTCCCATTGATGTCCGTCCAGATCTGCAAAACTGTGCTGGTACATCCATCCATGATCTGCTGGTTCTTTATAAATGACAGCGCCCAGTTCTTTTGCTTTTGCTACCAGTTGCTGGACCTCTTCCCTGGATGTGGCATCAAGAGCGATCAGTACTTCCGTACTTGTATGTGCGTCGCAAATTTTTTTATTGGTAAACGTGCTGAAATAAGATTCTGTTAACAGCATCGCATAGATCGTCTCGCTAATGATCATGCAAGCTGCATTTTCATCGCTGAACTGAGGATTAAAGCTGAAGCCGAGACCTTCAAAAAATGCTTTTGAACGGTTAAGGTCCTTTACGGGAAGATTTACAAAAATTTTTGTTGCCATTGTTTTCTTTTTAAACGATTAATGATTGATTACTGATACAAAGAAAAGCGATCGGAAACAATCTGACTGGTTAAAAAATTGGATGTAATGGTGAATTTTAGTTCCTTCTGGTTTTCCTGAAAGCTAAAGGAGTTATTTGTTCTTGCTTCTTGAAAAAGTTGCCAAAATTAGCCGGATCGGAAAAACCAAGCTGATACGCGATTTCTGCGATATCGATATCCGTATAAAGTAATAAAGACTTTGCTTCGGTAAGCAGCCGCGCTGATATGTAGGAAAGTGCATTCTGACCAGAGACGGATTTAACCGATTGTGAAAGATGGTTGGGAGTTACCGAAAGCATAGCTGCATATGCTGTTACTGTTCTTTTATCTATATAGTGGTTGTTAACCAAACGTATGTATTTGCTTAGCAGCATTTGCTGAGGTGTGGCAAACCTGGTGATTTTCTTTCTTTCATTGACAAATGTTTTCATGTAATAAAGAAGAGTAAGTAGTCTGGCGCGGGCCTCCATGTGATGTTCCCTGGCGGATCTTTCATAGGCCATTACGACCTCCCCGAATTGTGGCGCAAGCTGTTTAAAAGTTGCCCGGTCTAGTTTAAAGAGGTTGGTATGTAAGCGGCTAAAGAATGGGAATTCTTCATGAAAATCCGGTTTGAAAAACGAAAAACACTCGGGTTTAAAGTAGATCACATATCCTTCCAGGGTTTCATCATGAGAAAAGCTGTAGACTAAATCCGGTGAATGGAAAACCAGATAAGATTCCGGATCTCTGATGGTTTTGTCGTCATAATCGACTTGAACCCTGCCGGGACTGAAGAATAATGCGAAAAAATAAAAGGACCTTTTAAAAGGAGGTTTATAAATCTCCGCCGGATGTTCCAGCTTCTTTAACCGGTTACAATAGAAAAATGGATTTGTGGTGTTGCCTGTTGCAGGGATGGATGCCAGGAAAGCATTGATGTCTGTATAATATGGAATGGTATTTTTTGTCTTTCCCATAGAAAAATTCAGGCAAAATGTCAACGGTCGCCAGCCTGGTGATGATGCTCAAATATACTTATCTGTTTTTATCCAGCCAAACCAGGCACTTACATGATCTTCAATCGCTCCTCTTCAAGGTCGATCTGATACAATTGGTGACGAATTAATTCTTCATCAATTGCTGGATCTTTATTCAGTTCCGAAAGATATTTCCGCTGGCTTTCCAGCAGTTCAATAAAAATTGACTTTGTCTTTTCATTCATCCAGCTGTCATCCGAGGCATCTGTTCTTTCTTCCCAATGCTTCAGAAACTTTTCCATAACTGCATGACCGTTCAGTTCATTGTCGTATTTATTTTTAAGGGTCTTGTACACATGTTGTTTTAAACCATGCTTTATACTTTTCCTGGCTAGTTCTTCTTTTTTTTCACTAAATATATCATCAAAAAAATGTGTACGTTGGATTAAATACGGGAGGGTAAGCCCTTGCACCAGAAGCGTAAGCAATATCACAACAAAAGTGATGAACAATATCAGATCCCGGTGCGGAAACGCTTGTCCACTCAAGCTAACCGGAATAGCCAGTGCAGCAGCCAGCGAAACTACACCACGCATTCCCGTCCAGCCAAGAAGCAGCGGCATCAGCCATCGCCTTCTTTTCGATGAAGCATGAGGCGTAGCAATTGGCCGAAAAATCAGCGTTGCAATTAAGGCAGCGTAAGCGCTGATCATTCTGGCTGCTATCAAAACACCTGTTACGAGTAAGCCGTAGCCAATAGCCGTGGACAGAGGTATACCTTCAGAACGTAATCCTGCTACAATTTCCGGAAGCTGAAGGCCAATGATTAGAAATACAATGCCGTTTAGTATAAATACAAAACTCTCCCATACACTGTAGCCTTTAATCCGGCTGGTACTGTTTAAAAAGATCAGCCGCTTTGCCGACATAAATAACCCACCGCTTACCACTGCCAGAACCCCGGAACTATGCAGCTGTTCCGCTATCCAATACATAAAATACGGTTCTATAAGTGTCAGCGCTATATCAGAAGGCGCATCGGTAGGCAAGCGTTTGTGTGCCTGCACAAATAGCCAGGCCAACAACAAGCCAATACCTGCTCCACCACCTACCATCCATAGAAAATTCAGGGTCGCTTCCTGCCAGATAAACTGCCCTGTGCCTACTGCAACCAGGGCAAAGCGAAAAATGATCAGCGAAGAAGCATCATTCAGCAGGCTTTCTCCTTCCAGGATGGCTGAAGTAGACCTTGGAATTTTCACAAATTTGGTAATGGCGCCAGTACTGACCGCATCTGGGGGTGATACTATGCCTCCCAATAAAAAACCTAAAGCAATGGTAAATCCGGGAATGAAATGATTAGAGACCAATGCCACAGATAGTGCGGTGAAAAACACCACCAGGAAAGCAAAACTGCCAATGATGCGCCACCATTTTTTCATTTCTTTAAAAGAGATAGACCAGGCCGCTTCAAACAACAATGGTGGAAGAAACAGAAAAAAGATCAGGTCAGGATCAATTTTTACGACCGGTAATCCGGGGATAAAGCTGATCAGCAATCCGGCAACAACCAATAGAATAGGGTAGGCAATTTTGAGTTTGACGGCCCACATATTCAGTAATACAATTGCGGCTATCATAGCCAGCAGAAAGGGTAGAAGTGTATGCATCAGTTTAAATATAAGTAAAATTATAAAATGATAAATTATATCTTTATTGATAGCATATTTGGGCTATGGTTTTAGACATTTTTATATTTTTAGGATGATCCGATTATATTTGATAATGGCAATTCTAAAGATGGGAAAGGAGGTTTTAGTTGAAAAAAGTACTTTTATTATTTGTTGTAATAATTGTCGGATTAGCAGCAAACGCGCAGCATTTAGGTAATTCGTATCGCTTAAAAAAAGTGATGCCGGTATCGGGACGCCAGGGAATTGCAATTGATAAGGAGTATTATTACGTCTCAGACACCAGGGCACTTTACAAATACGATAAAGGAGGTAATATGGTGATGAAGAATCTCCAACCTTTCCAGCATCCGGAAATAGCAAACCATTTTGGCGATATTGATATCTTTAACGGTGAAATCTATTGCGGCATTGAAAAGTTTGAGTATGGGCGTGGTCAAAACATAGCCGTTTCGGTTTACGATGCAAAAACATTAGGTTGGAAACGAGACATCAACTGGGAACCAGGTTCTGGACAGGTTGAAGTATCAGGGATTGCAATTGACCGTGAAAAAAAAATGGTTTGGATGTCCGACTGGGTCGATAGTCGCTATGTATATGGCTACAGTCTTGCAACTGGCAAGTATTGCACCAAGATGCAATGCCGTCCTGCACCTTTTTGGTGCCAGGGGATATTCATCACAGATGGAAAGATGCTTTTTGCTGCCGATGATGGTGAAGCTACGTACCAGATTGCCGACAATATTTATATCGCAGATCTATCCGAAGTTCCGTGTTCTGGTTTGAAGGACGGTGAACATATGGCGATGGTAGATCATCAACTGGTCAAAACACCAGGCAAGATTGCCGCCGGAGCTATTGCCGGCCGTTTGACCCTGTTTCGTGAAATGGCCGATTTTCGACGTACTGGAGAAATAGAAGGCCTTTCTATAGATCCTGTTAATAATGATCTGGTTGTTTTGAACAATCGGGGTACGCAAATTATTCTTGGCATGTCCCAGGGCCCGCTAACAGCTGAAGGCTATACAGAAGAAATCCATGAATTATATATTTACGAGAAAGTTAAATAGAAACCGAATTCTTTCGTTCTAAATATGATAATCGCAGCAGAGTTATTGCATATCAGAGACAACATTTTCATAACTGTTTAGATGCTTTACTATAAGTGTGACAATTTCTGATGGTATTTCGTTACCTGCTGTATTTTCAAGATGGTGCTGTGCCTGTGTCTCTTTAGAAATAAATATGCCTTTTTCTGAATCAAACTTCAAGTAACCCAGGTCGAAGAAACGTTCTTCAATTGCATGTGAAGAATCCATTGATTGGAAACGCAGCTCTTTGATAACCGCTGTTTTTTTGTTGATCATCAGCCATTTGAACCTGTCTTTTTTTAGCGCGTAAATGGGTAATTCTGTTCGTTTTATTTCGACAATACAGAACATATCACTATCCAGAAAGTAAAGGCATTCAAAATTGGCTGTCATTATATTGGTTTGTACGAGCCATAAATATGCATGAATATCACGAGCTTTTTTAACATTGTTGAAAAAAAGCTGACAGCTTCTCTGATGAAACACAGGGCTCATCAGAGAAGCTGTTTTTAGGAGCAACGTGTTATTCAGCCGCCGCCTGTTCGTTAATGAAACTTACCGCAATTTCGGTTAAAGCTACATCCGTCGCCTTTTCATTGTCAAGGGTAAATTGCAGTAATTCTGCCACATCGGTATGGCCCATATTCTGTGCAAATACCACCAATGTGCCATAGGTAGCAATTTCATAATGCTCTACTTTTTGTGCAGCCAGGATCAATCCTGCATCACGGATCATCGTACCGGAATCGGTATCTTCAATAATTCCGGTAGCTTCTTCGAGCAGACCAGCCATGGCATCACATTTTTTTGCCTGTGGTTTTTCCTCCAGTAAAGTAAACACCTGCTCCAAAGTGGCAATGTGGGTATTGGTTTCTTCGGTGTGTTTTTCAAAAGCTGCTGCCAGTTCCGGGCTTGTTGCTGCCTTTTTCATTTTAGGCAAAGCTTTTACGAGGTGTTTTTCTGCCCAGTAAATGTCTTTCAGCTCATCTACAAAGAATTCGTGGAACTCCGAGTCTTCCATTTTTCCGGTTTTGATAGAAACACTTGAGGTTTTAGCAGCTGTCTTTGCGCCGCCGGTTTTTGTTGTTGCCATAATGTAGTTTTTAATAGATGTGAATTGTTAGTAGCGAGTAATAAACCTATGGCTTGTGTTTTTGTTTAGAAAATTTTAATAAATAATAAACAAAACATTTTCTGTTCATGCTTGTTATTGCATGTCAGGTACTTATCTATTATTATTAAACGCTAAAAGCAAATGGACGGAGCATTTAACATCAGAATTGGCTATGGCAAAAAAGAGGTCACGCTGACCATTTTGCCGGTAAAAGAAAATTATTATAAGGTAATTTATTATGGAGGTGTGATGGGGGCCGTATGTTATAATGGCGATGAATGGGACCTGATAGAAAAGGAAGACGTGGAGCCTGGCGATTTACCTTTTTATGAGCCGGATCTAAATGGCGAAAGACTGGAACTGATACTCAACGAAACCGCTGTTGATGCCATTGGTGAAGAGATAGAACTCTATTTCTTTCGAGAGGAAACGGGATAATTATCTGCTCAGTAAACTCATATTATAGATCAATAGGTGGATTTTATCCTGGTTGATTCCTCTATAAAATCACTCCATAAGCGGGCACCCTCAATGTTGTGCCCAAAGGTCATTCGGGGCTTGATGGGTGTTTCAGCTCCGTTATTGGTAATGAATTCCCGCAACTGCGTATAAGACCTGTGGATGTTGAATGGGGCTACTGGCGTCCTGATCCAGGTTGGGATATACCATTTGTCAAAAGGTGGGCGTTCTGCCCTGAGGATGTCCACTTCCAGTTTTTCAAGTGGTGTCATTGCTTCGGCAACCAGGTCCCAGGCCCTGGCTTCATCAGGCTCTGCCAATGCTTTTAACAAGAGCAGCGCCGATTGGCCGGGCCGCTGGTCTATTCTTAAACCCAGTTCAACATGTTCAAAAAAGAATTGTTTTTGTTCCCTGTCCAATTGGGGGAGCAGTAAATCAATCCGCTTAAAAACATTCTCATATTGCTCATCCCTACTTTTCAGTTCCTTAATTTTAGCGGGCTCTAAAACACCCGCTTTCTTTTTTGTAAATCTCCTGTACAGCTGGTCCAGAATCAGTTCAAACTGTGTAGCCGCAAAATAAGTTTTCTCAGAACTGTCAATCAGGGCATAATAATCCTGGTAAGCACGCGTCACCGCAGTTGCATTTGCAACCCCAAAATATTCCCGGGCCCACCATTGCAGGTAGTTTTCAGCCGCGTTCTTCTGATTTAGTAGTGCAGGTGCATCCCAGCAAATGTCCGCAATCATCCTCGCTTCCATGACATGTTCCCGCATTTCAGATACATTCACCAGCATAAACTCAGTCGCCCCGGCGGCCACAATGGCCTTAAACTGTTCGGCAACACGGGCAGGTGTAATCACATGCGTTCCCTGTTTGGTAGGTGCGCCGCCAAAATAAGCCAGGTGATAATATACCCCATGCTTCCATTTGTCGGGCCCATTGGGCAGATCGCGCATAGTGCCATCATTGTTGTCCGGCCATACCAGGATTACATCTTCCGGCACATTAAAATCCTCCGGGTGTTTTCTATATTTTTCGAGCATTTCGGTATACAACGTAAAATGAAAAGCAGGATTCTCCTTGTCAGGACTTAATTCCTTCACCATTTTTACCTGGGCATCAATCGCATCCCTGAATACTTTTGCCTGTTCCTTTTCCGGTGTATCTTTTGGAAATTCATAGGCGTGGTCATCTGTTCCACGCAAGCCTACAGGCCATATGGCATTTACCCCTTTGTTATCTTCAATCCCGCCGCGCCAGTATTTAACCATGTTTTCTTTGTGCTTAAACCAATCCCATTCCGTACTTACCCCTCTTTTATCGGCCAGGTGAAAACGTTCAATGCCAAAAGGGTTAGACAGTAAAATGTCATAATGATGCGAGGTATAATACAGCCCCCAGTCGCTAGCACACTTCTGCACCTCATAACGTCTGTGTACACGTACATAAGGTGCCGTCATGTTCATTTTCAGGCGCAGGGCAGTTTCAAAATACCGTTGGTACCATACCAAAGATACATCACCTATCCGCAAAGGGAAGCCGTATTTGTCAAAAGGCCTTGGCAGCACATCTTCATCGTCATGAAAAAAGCCCCGGTATTTTACAGTGGGTGAGCCGGCAAAGAAATCTGTCTGCTTCATGATTAAAGTAGTGTTGCGCAGGGGCTGATAACCCGTCCATAAATAAAGCGGGTCTATGCCAAGACGTTCAGAAAGGGTATATGCTGCATAAGCCGTTCCGCGGAAATCCGAACCAAGCAACCAAACTGTATTTTCCGCTGTCAGTACAGTAAAAGCTTCGCGCTTATTTTTCAGACGGTTTAGTGCTGCTTTTGGTGCAGGGCCATTTCCGGTGGTCAGCAAAACAATATTTACATTGTCCTTTGCGACAGTTTCCTGTATGGGCGGGCGGTAGCCACTGATCTTTTCAATATCGGCAGCCAGGAACAAGGCTGCCTGATGTACCGCTGAATGTTCATTTTTGGCCACTATAATTGTACTTTTCTGTAAGGCAACATCTCCTTTTTGAGCCGTACCCCTTCTTACCCAGGAACCCCTTAATACAGCTGCTCCGTCCTGTTTCTGTGCCTGTCCTTTGTAAAAGGAAGGTTTGCTACCGTGACCAGCCGCTTTTAAATTGTCTAAACCAGCAGCCATTAAGCCGAGTGTGGCGGAAAAGCTTCTTATAAAATTTTTACGGGAGATAGGATACTTCATATATTTCCTGAATTAAAATTCGTAAGCACCTAAGGCCGGTTTTGTTACTTTAACCGGATAACCATCCAGGTCGTAGTTGTAGCCGGTTTTTGTTCCTTTGCCCAGCGCAGGGCTTTTGGCACTTGGCCTGAAATTTCTGTTTGCTACATCAATAAACAAGGGATCGGCTATCAAATCCCCCTTGGCAGCAGTTATCCCTATCGGATTTGCATTGCCGGGCGAATAATACAGGTTTTGCTCCCTTGGCTGTTCGCCAACGGCCACCCGCACATGACCGGTCACTTTTTTTACCGGGCCAAATACGCCCAGGTCTGAAGCAATATAAAAGATATTGTTGCGTACATTAAAAAAAGTAAGCTCCGGATTAAAGGTCCAGAACACATAACGATCCACATTTGGTTCCCGCGTCCGCACTACGGTATTGTTAAATACATTCACTTTATAACCTCCGCCGCCAATAAACTGGTTACGGTCATCACTTAAGTTATAAGCCACCGTAACGCTGTCTACGTTCCGGGCTGCAATTTCCAGGAAACCATGGTTGTTTATCGAGGTATTGTGGTGGATGTGGATGTTGTTCGCCTTAAAATTATCGTCCACTCCATCCAGTTCTATCACGCCGCCATCAGAACCATAGGGCCCGCCGTATGCGCCATAGTTTTCAACTCTGTTGTGCGAGATCTCGTTGTTGCTGGAAACCACCATAATGGCAATTGGGCCCCAGGAATAAGCCATCATGGCCGATGCATCGTGCAGGTAATTCCGGCTGATCAGGCTATGCGTGCTTTTAACTTTAATGCCCACCGGTGTATGGAAAAACTCGCAGTTTTTCACCACCTGGTGATGCGTGCCTAAAGCCAGGTAAACTGCACCCAGCTTCTGTACATTTTTGGTGGTCTTGTCGCTGCCTGGGGGATTGGTGTTGTCGTGGAAATAAAGTCCGTCTATTACCACGTAGCTACCTGCTATCCGGAATATATTTCCGTTCAGTACATTCCAGTCCGGATTGCTGAAAGCAGGAGCAGGGCCTGCCCCGTATTTTTCAAATATAGGACTTAGCTCTGTTCTGGGTGTACTTTTGATCACATCGGCACCCACACTATAATGAGAAATGACAATTGGTTGTGTGGCACTGCCCGAGCTGGTAAATATCACCCCGCCGATATAAGCTGAGCCCCTGGCAAACAAAATGCTGTCACCGGGTATAAATTTGTTTTTACCCAGGTTAACGAGCGTTTTCCAGGCCTGCGCTTTACTATTGCCCGCATTTGTATCGCTGCCGCTATTGCTGTTGATGTAATAATTGGCCGCAGCAGCGGGGACCGCCGCCAGCATAAGGATATAAAAAAGTAAACTTTTAAAATTCATACCTGGTTTTATTTGGTTGGTTCAGGAAAGCTAAGTTAAAGTTTGCTGGTTTGTATTAAACAGGGACATCGTACAAATGTGCAGGCCTATTGTAACATGGCTATATGAAACATCTATCATGGCTGCAATACTGGGGAACTGTCTATCTTGCTGTATTGAAATTACAACCAAATAAAACCTTTGATGAAGAAATTAATGCAAACCTTTAGGTGGTTTGGCCCAAACGATGAAGTTACCTTAGCCGATATCCGGCAAACCGGTGCTACCGGAATTGTTACTGCCCTGCATCATATCCCATGCGGCGAAGAATGGAGTGTGGAGGAGATCAGCCATAGAAAAGACCTGATTGCCAGTTCCGGGCTAAGCTGGGAAGTAGTAGAAAGTGTGAACATCCACGAAAGCATTAAAACCGGGGAACCGGAACGAGACCATTACATTGAACTGTATAAACGTTCCCTGCAAAACCTGGCCACCTGTGGCTTAAAAATAGTATGCTATAACTTTATGCCCGTCCTGGACTGGACACGTACACACCTGGATTTCAGACTGCCGGACAATGCCAGTGCGCTGCGCTACAGTGCCCCCGCACTCGCCGCTTTTGAACTGTTCATTTTACAGCGACAGGAAGCATTTAACGAATACAGTGCCGAACAGCAGGAGGCTGCCAGGCAATACTTTGACGGCATTACGGAAGCCGAAAAGGGCCTGCTCAGCAATACCATAATGGCCGGGCTTCCCGGAACAGATGAAGTGTTCAGCGTAGCAGAATTTCGTCAGCACTTACAGCGTTATGAACAGGTAGGCCCGGCACAGCTAAAAGAAAACCTGGCCTATTTTTTAAGGGCCATCATCCCTGTGGCAGAAACACTGGGCATCAAAATGTGTATTCATCCAGACGATCCACCCTTTCCGATCCTGGGGCTGCCACGTGTGGTATCCACCGAAGAAGACCTGCTGGATGTGGTCAATTTCATCCCTTCAGCAAGCAACGGTATTACCTTCTGTACCGGTTCACTGGGAGCCAATCCTGAAAACAACCTGCCTGCCATGCTGGAGCGCCTGGGACCAGACATCCATTTCATTCACCTCAGAAATGTACAGAGAGAAGCTGATGGCAGCTTTTACGAAGCGGAGCATCTGGATGGAAGTACCGATATGTTTGCTGTGATGCAGCAAATCATCAAAGAACAAAAAAGACGTGAACATGCCGGACGTACAGATATCGCCATTCCGATGCGGCCAGATCATGGGCATAAAATACTGGATGATGTACACCGGAATACCTATCCGGGATATTCCGTAATCGGCCGGATGAAAGGCCTGGCAGAATTAAGGGGGCTGGAACTGGGCATCCGCAGGTCTTTGTATGAACAGATCAATCTTTAAATTCGCAGCATTGATGATAAAGAGATTTACCTTGATAATGATACTTTGTTGTTTAAACATTTCTTTGTTAACAGCAGCGATAGCAACGGTTTCAGAACAGGACAGACCAGCCGTAACAATAAACAACAGTACCGTAATTTTACTGGACCAAACCGAAAATATCGCCATAAAACGTGCCGTCGCAGACCTGCAGCGGGATATGAAAAAAGTATTGGGTACTGCGCCAAAAATTATCTCGTCCCTTGCAGCAGCAGCTAAAAACGAAAACCTGATCGTGGTGAGCTGCAAAGGAACAACTACAAAGGCTTTCCGGGAACAGGGCATTACAGATTTTGAAGCCCACCTTTTAACCACTGCACAATATGCCGGGCACAAAGCCGTCCTGTTACAGGGCGCCGATACCAGGGGCACCATTTATGCTGTATACACCTTTTCAGAAAAGTTTCTGGAAATCCCGCCCTTATGGATCTGGACCTCTTTTGAACCTGTTAAAAAGCAGCTGGTCCAATTGCCTGCAAATACCCGTCTGTATTTTCCGCCGGCCATGGTCAAATACAGGGCCTGGTTTCCCAATGACAAAGACCTGTTAACTCCATGGCAGGCAAAAAACGCCGAAAATTACGATGCCGTTTTTGAGACCATGCTCAGGCTGAAGCTCAATACCCGCGAAGGTTATTTAATCGATTCGGCAGGCTGGACAAACCCTTACCAGGCCAGTAAGGAGGCTCGGTATGCCCGCGACCGGGGCCTGAAACTCAGCTTTACCCATACCGCACCTTTCGGGGCCACCTTTACCAACTGGGAAAGGTACTGGAAAAACATCAGGCATCAGAAAATGCCCCTGCTGCTCAAAAACGTAAACGGTTTAAAAGAATTCTGGACTTACCATATCGAAACCATTAAAAGAGAAAGACTGGATGTCATCTGGCAGATCGGTTTCAGGGGCCTGGGGGACAAACCTTTCTGGCGCCGTACATTTGCCGATGCCAAAGATGAACCGAAGGAAGATAAAGACCGCGCTGCCATCATTAATTCTATGCTGGCCCTGCAGGTAGCCCTGTTAAAAGAAGAAACCGGTGAAAGCCAGCCCTTAATGAAAATCACCATTTACAATGAAGCCTCCGATTTTTTAGCTAAAGGCTTGCTGGTATTGCCCGATGAACCCAACCTGATCCTCAACTACTCCAATGTAAGGGGAGACCATTACCCACCCCGGGAATTGCAGCAATTTAAGCCGGAACTGGCCGCAAGACCCATAGGTTATTATTTAAATTTCCAGTTTACCGGTACAGGCTCGCACCTGGTAGCAGGAGAGGGCCCCTGGAAAATGGAACAGAACTTTCGTTACCTGGCCAAAAAAATTGGAAAGGTACCCACATTTTCGGTGGTAAATACCGGCAATGTGCGCGAACATATTTTAGAGCTCAGCGCCAATGCTGCCATGATGCAGGATTTCAAGACCTATCAAACGGACGAATACTTAAAAAACTATTGCAATACCTATTACGGAAAAGGCCAGGATCTACAGCTGGTTAACCTGTACCGAAACTATTATAATGCCTATTGGCAACCCCGAAAAAGTGATATTCCCGGTTTCGATCGCCAGTACGTTTTTCAGGACCTGCGCTATGCCCGGGGCCTGACACAGATTTACACACTATGGAACAGGCCTTACCTGGAAAACCCTTTTAACGATAAAAATAAAGGCATAGGAGGAGCCATGGCCACAGAAGGCCGGCAGTTTAGCATTGTGCCTGCCGATAACAGCAGCAATAACCAGGTAGATGCCGCCATTAGCGGCCTGCAAAATTCTGAAAGAAATTTTAAGGCCCTTGCGCTGAACGCCGATTCCCTTTACCACCTGTTACCGGCAGCTAAAAAGGCTTTTTTTAACGATGATCTGTATGTACCCATCCGTTTTATGGCCGCTGCAAACCAGGCTTTAGCTCATCTGGTAACAGGTTATAAAGCCAAACATCTGGGTAAAACAGACAAAGCAAAGTTAAATGTTCAAAACACGCTGAAGGCCCTGGTAACCTTAAAAGCAACAAAAGCAGAGGTTAATCATGGGCGTTTTTCCAGCTGGTCGCTGCCGGAAAAGAACTTTGGCATAGATAGCATCCAAAATGATATACAGGACCTGTTGAATAGCATAAATTAACTATTTCTCTCACCTGCATTGCTGGCATATTCTTTTGGTGTATAACCGAACTGCTCCTTAAAACAGCGCCTGAAATAATCGATATCCTGGAAACCCACCATATAAGCCACCTCGTTCACATTGAGCTTGTTCTGTTCCAGCAATTGTGCCGCACGTTTCAGGCGTACACTCCGGATAAATTCAATGGCGGTCTGGTCTGTTAAAGCCTTGATTTTCCGGTATAGCGTAACCCGGCTCATACCTACTTCTTTGCCCAGTTCCTCTACGCTTAACGAAGCCTCGCTGATGTTCTGTTCGATATAGGCCATGGCCCGTTCCAGGAATTTCTCATCCGGCGAGGTAATGGCCACATTTTTAGGTTGTAAACTGATCTCTTTGCGGTAACGCTCGCGCAGTTTTAAGCGTGAATCCAGCAGGTTCCATACCCTGGCTTCCAGCATGTTTAAGTTAAAAGGTTTGGTAATGTAATCGTCCGCGCCTGTTTCATAACCTTCAATTTTATACACCAGAGGCGTACGTGCGGTTAGTAAAATCACCGGAATATGGCTGCTGCGTGTATCCGATTTAATCTTGCTGCACAAAGTGATGCCATCCATTTCCGGCATCATTACGTCACTGATGATGATATCCGGGATAAGTTCAGTGGCCAGTTCCAGCCCTTTCAATCCATTTTCGGCCTGGTGGATCTCGAACTCAGCCTCAAAATGCGACGCAATAAACTGGCGTACATCCAGGTTGTCCTCCACAATCAGCAAGATCAGCCGTTCCTTATCCATAGCCGTCAATACATGCTGCTTCCGCTTTTCAATGGTCTGTTTGGCAATGGCCGAAATCTCGGTATCCTTATAGCCATCAATATTTTCGCTGTCCTTGTAATTGGCAATCATTTCTTCTTCGCTCAGGTGTGCATTGCCCAGTGGCAGCGAAATGGTAAATATGGTCAAACCCTGCTGTTGCGGTGTGGCCACAGTGCTTTGCACAGTGATTTTGCCATGGTGCAGTTCTATAAGGCCCTTAGAGAAAGCCAGGCCAATTCCGGTGCCATTGATATTGGCATTGCTGTCGTCAAAGTGGTTAAACTGTTCAAATATCTTGTCAATATGCTGAGGAGAAATCCCGATCCCGTTGTCTTCGACTTCAATCATCAGGCGTCCGTTATCCGCTTCCGTTTTTTTCAGGCTTACAGTTACCTGCCCACCTTCGGCTGTAAATTTTAAAGAATTGGATAACAGGTTGTACATTACCTTTTCCAGCTTATCGCGGTCAAACCAGGCCCTGATACTTTGCTGCCCGGTAACCAGTTTTAAACGGATGCGGCGGTGGCTGGCATAAGATTCAAAAGCAATCAGGATCTCTTTCATAAAACGGACCACATTGCCCTCGGCCGATTGGAGCTGCATGCTACCCGATTCAAACTTGCGGAAATCCAGCAGCTGGTTAATCAGGCGCAGCAGGCGTTCGCCATTGCGCTGCATCAGCATCAGCTGGTTCTGGATCTTGTTGTTGCCTTCGTTTAAACCCAGTAATTTATCAATAGGTGCCAGGATCAGCGTAAGCGGGGTTTTGATCTCATGCGAGATATTGGTAAAAAAGCTCAGTTTGCGCTGGGCCAGTTCCTGGTCTTTTTCATGGCTCTGGTGCTCAAAGGCGAGGTCGTTTTTCAGCTTGCCCGTTTTTACCGAATAATAATAAAAGGCATACAGCAGCAGCCCGATAATGGAAGCGTAGATCAGGTAGGCCCACCAGGTTTCCCACCATGGCGGCAAAACAGTGATCTGCAGGGTTTTTACCTCATTGTTCCATATCCCATCATTGTTGGCCGCCTTAATCATAAAGGTGTATTTTCCTGCATCCAGGTTGGTATAGGTAGCCGTACGCTGGTTGCCTACAAAGTGCCAGTCGTCATCGTAAAAACCATCCAGCTTGTAGGCATACTGGTTTTTCTCCGGGTTTACAAAGTTAAGTGCGGCAAATTTAAAGGTGATAAAAGCCTGATCGTGCGTCAGGGTGATTTTGTCTGTTTCGCCGATAGCCTTTTTCAGCGGGGAATGATCTTCGTCAATGGCAACCGGGTTATTCTTGATCAGGAAATCAGTGATCACTACCTTAGGCTTAAAGCTGTTCCTGATGATCTTATCGGGAAAAAAAGTAGTTAACCCGTTGATCCCACCGAACAACAATTCTCCGTTGTCACCGGTTTCGGCAGCACCGGAAGCAAACTGGTTGCTTTGTAACCCATCTGCGACTGTATAATTCATCACCTGTATCATTTCAGGCGCTATGGGTAACTTCAGGTTTTTGAGGATGATTTTGGACAAGCCTTTATTGGTACTTACCCAGATGGCTCCAGACTGATCCTCACGAATGCCATGGATCACTGAATTGGCCAACCCGTTTTTATTGCTGATGGCGTAAAATTTCCCAGAAGCTTTGTCGAAAAGGTTTAGCCCTCCACCTTCGGTACCTATCCATAATCTTTGCTGACGATCTGTAAATAGGGCCAGAATGGTGTTATGGCTTAAACTGTTCGGGTTATCGGGCTGGTTTAAAAACTGCCTGAAGGTATTCTTGCTTTTGTCAAAATAACTTAAGCCAGTTTCTGTTCCAATCCAAAGGTTGCCTCCCGGTGCTTTCTGCAGGGCAATGATGATATTCCCGCTAACGCTTTGCTTATTTTTAGGATTGTTTACGTAAGTAGTGATCCTGCCGTTTGCATCCCTGAATTTTAGTCCCCGCCCATCGGTGCCCAGCCACAGGCCATTGTTATCCAGGGCCAGGGCGTATACCTGCTTGTTTTCAGGTTTGGCATCATTTTCCGTAATCTCATAACTGCTAAATTGTCCGGTGCTGGTGTTCAGGTAACTCAGGCCATCATAATTACCAATCCACAGGTTTCCTTTCCCGTCGCCGGCCAGCGATTTAACAATGTTCTGTTGCCTGCTGTTGATCACATAGCTGTTGTAAATACCTTTTTTACGGTCTACATAATTCAGGCCTCCACCCTCAGTGCCAATCCATAATGCGCCATTCTCGGCTTTAAGGATAGAGCTCACCACCCGATGGCTCAGTCCTGGTTTTTTGCCCGCCTGTTCTCCGATGTAGGAGAAATTGTTACTGCTGGAACTGAATAGGTTTAAGCCCCCGGCATAGGTGCCAACCCACATGTTCCCTGCGCGGTCCCGGACGATATCCCTGATAGAATTGTGGCTCAGGGTTTTCGGATCGTAGGGGTCATAACGATAATTGGTAAAGCGGTTGGTTTGCAGGTTTAATACGCTCAGCCCGTCTCGGGTACCTATCCAAAGCTGGTCTTTGGCATAAGCAAACAGCGACCTTACCACATTTACAGGCAAGCTGTTTTCCTCACTGGTATTGTGCCGGTAATTGATTACACTGCTGTTGGCAGGGCTGAATTTGTACAGCCCGGATGATTCTGTTCCAAACCAGTAATTGCCATAGGCATCCTGTTTAATTACCCGTACATTGCTTTTGCGGAGTGCCATATTCTGTTGTATGCCTTCCGGCAGGGGTAAAAACTTTTTTCCGGCCGGATCAAAACATTTCAGGTCATTGCCCATGCTGATCCAGAGCATTTTGTGCTGGTCTTCAAAAATGGTTTGCACCCTGTTTCCGCCATTGGCATTGTTTCCGGATAGTTTGTAGGTCACTATTTTTTTTGTGGCATAATCATAGCGTTTAAGCCCGTCAAAAGTGCCTATCCATAAATTGCCCCTGCTGTCGTACAACAGGGTAGTGACAAAGTCATTAGATTGAAGGTTAAAACTTGCCTTATCGCGGTCAAACAAGTTCAGGCCTTTTGAGGTACCCACCCAAAGATTTTCTTTAGGGTCTTCGCAAAGTGCATTTACCTGGCTATTGCTCAGGCTGTTTTTATTGTTGTTTTCGTGCTTGTAAATCGTGAAATCGTAACCATCATATTTGTTTAAACCATCTTCTGTACCAATCCATATAAAACCGGTCTTGTCCTGCAAAATGCAGAAGGCGGTATTTTGCGACAGGCCTTCGTTTATGGTAAGCCGTTTAAAACTAAGCTCTTGTGCAAGGGTGGCGTTGGTGGTTAAAGCTAGAAAGGTCAGGAAAATCCCGATCAGGGTATTGCGCATTTTTTCTCTGGTTAAAGCAAGATAAGGTTTTCTATTTGGTGGTTTAAAGTTACGAAATTTAAGGAGAAAAAAGAAAGAAAAGGGCTTTGGTATAGCCTTAAGATGATATTTGTAAAATCAATAGCAGAAAGAAATCAACAGCAAGTTTAAGAAGTAGTATGGTATTGAAAATGCCTTCGCACCAGGCAGTATAAATTTTAGGAATTTCATAGGCGTATCATAGGAATATGATAGGAAATAAAAAAGATCAGCAGGCCTGGCTTACTCCTTATAAAGTCAATTGTAGGTCTTGGAGAAAAAATTGTAAAGTACAGGACTGCAGGAGGCTTATTCGTCATTTAAAAAGCTTGCTCAGGTTAGGCTTGATGCCGATCGAAATTGGAACAGCTGCAAAATGTCTGTTCTGAATTTTTCCTAAGCCATTCATGTAACTGCTTTCCAGAAAGAGGTTTGCCCCGCCAATATTGTACTCAATGCCCAGGCCAGGTTCGATAATGCCCAGGTAATTGGTTTTATTACTTAAGGTGGCCTGGTTATTAACCGGGTCTATCACTACTCTTGGGCTAAGGATGAAACCGCCACCGCCACCAAGAAATCCATAAAATGCAAACTTGTTGACGATTTTTCGATAGCCTAAGGCAATATTTAAAAGGTAAGTGGTAGACCTTCCTGTTTTTAAAGCTGAGGGATATCCCGGTTCGGTATCGATTTTATCGTATCCAAAAACGTGCAGACTTACTTTAGGGTAAAGAAACAGGCCACCCTGACCTAAGCCCAGGTTTGCGCCTAGTGTGGTAGAGAATTTTGGCCGCATGAAATCGCTGTTTTCGCCAACAGGGAAGGAAAAACCGGCACCACTCATGGTATAGAATTTGTCTGGCCGGCCGCTCGTCTGCTGGGCAATGCACAGGTTAAAACTGCTCAGCAGACACAGTAATGACAAGAGAGGCAGGGATAGGTTTTTCATGGTTTTTTATATAACAACATTGCCGGGAGATAAATGTTTAACAATGCGCTCAGTTTTTGCCTGTTCCATTTTATATGGGTTCATGTAGTGTATACAATGGTGCCGAAAGTATGGATAATGGAATGTCAATTAATCGCATAAAAAAGCATTATTTTGAAAAATAAAAGGCACTTTTGCAAAACTGAAAATCAATGGGATGATGATGTAAAAACTGAACGCATATTTATGGAAGAGGAAGTTGTTGACGAAATCGTTAAACTGATAGAACAGGATGACGATGCACAATTAAAAGTTTACCTGGATGACTTAAACATTTCGGATGTTGAGCACCTGATAGATGAGCTTCCTCAGCATGCGGTAAGGATCATCGATACACTTTCTGTAAAAAGGGCAGTAAATGTATTCAGGATCCTGGATTTCCCGACCCAGGAAAGGATCATTAAAAAACTTCCCGGAAATAAACTGGCTGAGCTGATTAACCTACTGCCTCCAGATGACCGTACTGCGCTTTTTAGCGAACTGAAAGGTGATGCGGTTAAAAAACTCATCATCCTGTTACCTGCAAAGGACAGGATTGAGGCACTTTCCTTGCTGGGTTACAAAGAGGATAGTGTTGGCCGTTTGATGACACCGGATTATGTGGCGGTAAAAAAAGACTGGACGGTTAGCCGGGTCCTGTCGCACATCAGGCGCTATGGCAAAAACTCGGAAACGATTGATGTGGTTTATGTAATTGACAAAGACGGGGTATTGCTGGATGATATCAGGATCAGGGAGGTCCTGCTGGCAGATCCTGATGCCAAGATCGGAGAACTGACCGATCACCGCCTGATCGCTTTAAAGGTAAACGATCCACAGGAAGAAGCCATCAATGTTTTCCGGATGAACAACAGGGTAGCTTTACCGGTTGTAGATGACCACAATGTGCTGCTGGGTATTGTAACCGTGGATGATATCCTTTGGATTGCGAATGAGGAATATACCGAGGATATGCATAAAATCGGGGGTACCCAGGCATTGGACGAACCTTATCTGGATATGCCCATCTTTGGCTTATTTAGAAGAAGGATTGGCTGGCTGGTGGTTTTATTCCTCGGAGAGATGCTTACAGCTACGGCAATGGCACACTTTGAAGCCGACATTGCAAAAGCCGTTATACTGGCTATGTTTGTGCCCTTAATTATATCAAGCGGTGGTAATAGCGGCTCTCAGGCCTCCACATTGATCATTCAGGCCATGGCGCTTGGCGAGATCACGATTGGAGACTGGTGGCGGGTAATGAGAAGAGAGCTGATTTCGGGTCTGATGCTGGGGATCGTATTGGGCTCCATAGGTTTTTTAAGGATATTTGTGTGGACTTTTTTTACCGATATGTACGGCCCTCACTGGGCATTGATCGGCATAACAGTTGGTGTGGCACTGGTAGGTGTGGTGTTATGGGGCTCTCTGGCCGGATCAATGTTGCCTTTATTATTGAAGAAATTAGGTGCTGACCCTGCAACTTCTTCAGCTCCTTTTGTGGCAACCTTGGTTGATGTGACCGGATTGATCATCTATTTCTCTGTCGCGGTACTGTTCCTGACAGGAGTCTTGCTTTAACAGTTTTTCTTCCTATTTCAATGGGTTTTCTTCCCGGCCGTCTGTCATTTTATGGATAGATAAGCCTGTAGTACTAGTAGATATAGCAGAATATTTGTAAGTTGCAGCCAACTAACTGAAAAATTATATGAAGAAGACGATAGGCTTAATGGCTTGCCTGCTCCTGCCATTTTTAAGTTTTGCGCAACAACAGCCGCAAGCACAAGACTGGCATTTAAAATCTATAGCTGAAGATAAAATTTATGGTACTGGTGTAATAAAAGCCTATGCAGAACTGCTAAAAGGTAAAACGCCCAAAAAAGTAGTGGTAGCTGTTCTGGACGGGGGCATAGATACCCTGCATGAAGACCTGAAGGCGAATTTATGGAGAAATGTAAAGGAACAGCCCGGTGAACTGGATGTGGATGGTAATGGGTATAAAGGTGATGTGCTGGGCTGGAATTTTTTGGGCGGAGCTACCGGACAGGTTACTGCGGAAGCCACAGAGCAGCAACGTATTTATTTTAAATACAAATCCTTGTTCGAAAAGGTGCAAAATGAACACGGGTTAAAAAAGAAAGACAGGCAGCTTTACCAGATATGGTTAAAGAGCAAGAGTTTGCTGACCAAAAAAGACAGCATTGCACCGGTAAATTACCGGGCCCTCCAGGTGAAAGACGATTACCTGAATATCAAAGACCGTTTTTATGGCAATTCTAACTTAATGGGTGATCCTTATTTTCATGGTACACATGTGGCAGGTATCATAGGTGCCGTCCGCGGAAATGATAAAGGAATGGATGGCATCGCTGATGCCGTAGAGCTAATGGGAATCCGCGTAGTACCCAATGGAGATGAATACGATAAGGATGTGGCGCTGGGCATCAGGTATGCAGTGGATAATGGGGCTCAGATCATCAACATGAGCTTTGGTAAAAAGCTTTCACCAGAGCGTAAAATGGTAGAAGATGCCATTAAATATGCTGAAAAGAAGGGCGTGCTGCTGATCAATGCAGCCGGAAATGATGGGGTAGATGTAGATAGCCTGCCACATTATCCAACTCCTTTTTATATCAAGGGCAACAAAAAATTTTCCAATATGATCACCGTAGGTGCCAGCGGTGCAACAGCCGCCGCATTGATTGCTCCTTTCAGTAACTACGGAGATCAGACGGTTGATGTATTTGCACCTGGCGTAGGAGTTTATTCAACTTTACCGGATAACAAATACAAGGCTTTGTCAGGTACCAGTATGGCCACGCCAGTGGTAGCTGGAATAGCAGCGCTGATCAAAAGCTATTATCCTGAACTTTCAGCAAAACGCATTAAATTCATCATTGAACAATCCGTAACCAAAATTGATTTCCCGGTGATCAGGCCGAAATCAAAGGGCCAGAAGGTAGCCATGACCGAACTTTGTACTACAGGTGGCATTGTAAATGCCTATAATGCCCTGCAAATGGCAGCGGGAATGACTAAACATTAAACCTGAAATGCATGATATCCCCATCCTCTACTACATAAGTCTTCCCCTCAACACCCAATTTCCCGGCATCCTTACAAGCATTTTCAGAACCCAAAGTTACAAAGTCATTGTATTTAATCACTTCGGCCCGGATAAATCCTTTCTCAAAATCGGTATGGATCACACCGGCAGCCTGAGGTGCAGTAAAGCCTTTGGTAATTGTCCAGGCCCTTACTTCCTGTACGCCGGCAGTAAAATAAGTATACAGATCGAGTAAACGATAAGCAGCAACAATAAGCTTGTTAACCCCTGATTCGGTCAAACCAAGGTCTGCTAAAAACTCCTGACGTTCTTCATAGCTTTCCAGTTCCGCAATCTCCGATTCTATTTTAGCAGAGATCACCAGTACTTCCGCATTTTCATCCTTTACCGCTTCCTTAACCCGGTCTACATATGCATTGCCGTCAATTACAGAACCTTCATCTACGTTACATACATACATTACCGGTTTTTGTGTCAGCAGGCCCAGGTCTTCGATGTATTCAAAATCTTCCGCAGAAATTGCTGCAGAACGTACCGATTTCCCGCTTTCCAGATGTGTTTTGACTACACTTAAGATGTCGAAAGTTCTTTTGGCATCCTTATCGGTTTTGGCCATTTTTTCTACCTTTTGAATACGTTTAACAACCGTATCCAGGTCTTTCAGCTGTAATTCCGTATCGATGATCTCTTTATCGCGAATGGGATCAACAGAACCATCCACGTGGATCACATTCCCGTCATCAAAACAACGCAATACGTGAATAATTGCATTGGTGGCCCTGATATTGCCCAGAAACTGGTTACCCAGGCCCTCGCCTTTGGAAGCGCCCTTTACCAGGCCGGCAATATCTACAATTTCAATGGTATTTGGAACGATGCGGTTGGGCTTAACCAGTTCGGCTAATTTTGTTAACCTTTCGTCCGGTACGGTAATTACACCTATATTGGGCTCGATAGTACAGAAAGGGAAATTAGCAGCCTGAGCTTTTGCGTTAGATAAACAGTTAAATAATGTAGATTTTCCAACATTTGGTAAACCAACGATACCACATTGTAATGCCATGAATGATTTTATTTCTTGATTTGGCGCAAAGGTATCAATTTTTTAAAAATATTTTTTATGTTTAGGGTAATAAACCCTATTGAACAATTAAGGATTAAACTATGGATAATTTTGAAGATACAACGCCGGTTGAAGAAGCAGGCCAGGAGCAGGAGAGTTTACAGGTAACTGAAGAGATCAGGAGTTATATTTATGAAACGTCAAAATGGACCAGGTTTCTTTCTATTGTAGGTTTAGTTTTTGCTGCTTTTTTGGCCCTGATGGCGCTGAGTGCAAACGGGCTTATGGAAACAATGACTGCTGTTGCACCAGGTAGTCCGCTGGTACAACTCGGAACAGCATTTTTAACAGTATATTTCCTCTGTATCTCGCTGATGTTGTTTTATCCCAGCTTTTTATTATTCAAATATTCCAATGCAGCAAATACTGCCGTATTGTATGCCGATCAGGAGAATTTTACGGTTGCCATGAAGAAGATGAAATCTGTATTTAAGTTCTGGGGCATCGTTACCATCGTTGTATTGGCTATCAATATGATCAGCATTTTGCTGGCAGTGATTGCTAAAGTAGGAACAGCTTAATAATTTGCGGTTCCGTTTATAGCGACAGGTTTACGCTCAATGACATGTTTAAAGCTTTTGATTTCTTTTTTGAGCAGGCTTTCAAAATATGGGTTCAGCAGTTTTGCCAGGCCCAAGCCTATTCCACCTGCAGGAGGGTGATAGGAGAGTACTACCTTTAGCAGGGTGCCCTGTTGATCTGGTGTGGCTTCAAATTCAACCCTGCCTACATGATGTATCATGGTGCCCGGTGCTGAGCGCCATCCTATCAGACGGCCAGGTTCATCTTTAACGATCTCTGCTTCCCAATCGATTGAAAATACATTACCCATTACATTCGATTTCCAGCGGGAAAGATTTTCATCAACCATTTCGACATTGAGCAGGTGTTTAATGCTGCCGGGAAGGTTCTTCAGGTTACGCCAATAGGTATAAACTTCATTTGCGGGCCGGTCGATCACAAATTCTCCCCTTATATTTATCGCGTGCGGCTTGCTGGCATCAATCCCCAGTTGCTCATATAGCAGGCACCTTCCTGTAAAAGCGCGGTAAGCCAGGTATGCACCGTATAGAAATGGTGCCCTGAATGGTCTTGTGATCCCTTTGCTGATGAGTATTCCTCCCAAAAACATAGATACCATGCGCTCGTTTAAGCCAATATTTTCATAATGGTGTTTTTCAATAGAGAATTTACCGGAGCGGAGTTTTAGATTGGTTTGATGTATGCTCATTATATTTTGGTTATTATCCGTAATTACACCTCGATTTTGGCAGTAATGGCTGCGCCAACTGTATTTACTTCTTGTGGGGTAAGATTTCCCCATATTTGTTCCCAGTTGCCATCTTTTTCCTTCCTTACCTGGGTGATGTTTTTATTATTTATGTTACAATTGAAGTATTCTACACCATCGGTAGTCTCTTTAATGCTTATTTTTAGGGTTTTTTTTGCCCCATTCAACTGAATAGTGATTTCAAAATCAGCTTGTTGTAAATTTGTTCTTTTCATTGTGGTAAATTTTCAACATATTGCGTACGTTATCCAATAATTACAGATCAGGGTACAGTGTTGATAGGAGAACAAATTGTAGGATAATTATGTTTTGTTTTTTTAATTTGTTACATCGAACAACCAAATAAATTGATCATTTCTATGGCATATGATAAAAACTATCCGGATGTTTACATGGGATATTTCAATTACAGAGATCCCTTTACCGAAAACCTGGAAAACATTTACCAAAATCCTGTAGTCATCCCTATTTACCACATTGACCAGTTGTTTAACGTTCAGGCAATGTCATCGATCTACAGACTGTGTGAAATAGCGGGAAATCCTGAGTATAAGGATGAGGTGGAGGTTTTAAATGCAGCTTTGCTGGAACGCGACAAGCATATCTTTAAATATTTCCATTTTATTGCAGCCCAGCGTCATGTGCTGGATGAGTTGAAAATGAAGTACCGTGATTTTTATGAACTGGAACACACTCTGAAACAGTTTGAGGCGATCGGTTACGATGTGAGTAAAGCCCGGGAAACGGATCTGGTTAAACGTAAAAGAGAGTTGCTGGAGTTTCAGGCGCGTTTGTGCGTTCATCAATACGCTTAGTATTAAAAATGATCGTTCTCTTCCGATGATGAAAAATGACCATTTTCTTCCGATTGCTGCATAACCGCGTCAGCGCTCTTGAGGTCCAAAATCAATAGGAGCTTCCGAAAAATTTCCTTTTTTCTTTAATAGAAAAAAGGAAAAGACGCTAGGCATCGTCTGAGAAGGTAATTTTTCTGTCAGGCAGGGGTTTTAAGATGATTACTTCCCCCAATTTTATTAGCTTTGCAGGGTAGTTTTCCTGTTATGAAACTGAGCTTTTAGTCTTCTTATATGATGCTTGCCGCATTGCTTGATCAACTCAGGCCAACTTTAAAAACCTATGCCTATAACATTTGCGGCTCTTTGGCAGAGGCGGAAGATGTGGTACAGGATGTATTGCTGAAGTTTCTGGAACTGGATCAGCGAAATATAGCTAATGTTAAGGCTTACCTGATCAGGATGGTGATCAATCATGCCATCAATCAAAAGAAAAAATTAAAGAAAGCGGCATTGAACTACCAGGGAGAGTGGCTTCCTGAACCTGTGGCTACGGAAAGAGCGGATACCGGGATTAACCGGAGAGAGCTGCTTTCCTATTCGATGATGGTGCTTCTGGAAAAATTAAACCCCAGGCAGCGTGCAGTTTTTATTTTAAAAGAAGCATTTGATTATGAGCATACTGAAATTGCAGATCTTTTGGCGATTAAACCTGAGCTTTCCAGGCAGCTGTTAACCAGGGCTAAGAAAAATATAGGCGATCCGAAGCAGTTGCAGGGTAGCCCTGTGCCGGCATCTTTTTTAAACCAGTACTTAAACGTGCTCCAATCCGGAGACATGCAACGTTTGGAGAACTTGCTGAATGAAGATATTGTTTCTGTTTCAGATGGTGGTGGTAAAGCTAAAGCAGCCATTAAACCGGTGTACGGCAAAAAGTCTGTAGCTGCACTTTTATTGGGGCTTTATGCTAAGTTCTATGAAACATCTGTAGTTAAAGAAGGCTATATTAACCAGGAGCCAGCTTTATTTTATTATGTAGCAGGCAGATTGGTTACCTGTATCACCTTTGCTTTTACTGCGGGGCTGATCAGCCGTACGTTCATCATCAGAAATCCGGATAAGCTGCGGGATTTGAATCGATTTCACTAAACTGTCACATCGGATATTGTTTTTTTGTCTGTAAGGAATAAAAAATATCATTATGGAAAGAATTAAAAACAGTGATGTTCCGCAAAGCCTGATGGCGGCATTAAGAGGTGTTCAGGATTATATAGATCATTGCGGTCTTGATCACGGTCTGCTGAGATTGATGGATGTTCGTGTTTCGCAGCTCAATGGCTGTGCATATTGCCTGGATATGCATTCTAAAGAGGCCTTGCATGCCGGAGAAACGGTTCAGCGTTTGATTTCGGTTTCGGCCTGGAGAGAGGCACCTTATTATACACCGCAGGAGCGTGTGGTACTTGAGTTTGCAGAACTGCTGACCATAATGGGGGAAGGGGTGGATATTGATCCGCTGCATAACGAGTTGCTAAAGTATTTTAACAAAGCAGAAATTGCGAACCTTACGGTTGCCATTGCCCAGATCAATTCCTGGAACCGGATCGTTAAATCAACCGGGATTGTTGCGGGGAGTTATCAGATTAAAAAATGACCGTTCTCTTCGGAGGCTGCATAATGGTGAAAAATTACCGTTCTCTTCATCGGCTGCATTAATTCAGATTTTTCTTAACGAAAAATCTAAACAAACGCGAGGCCGTTTCAGAGAAGGTAATTTTTCCTTCAGGCAGGGTGGCCAGGCGTGGGACTACCCTGCTTTTTTGTTGTCAGGTAAATCTTTCTCCAGGAAGGTGATCAGCATGTTGGTCAGCTATGAGGAGGTCATCAGACAGGCAATTGCTATGGTCGGACAGGTGACAAAAAATATTAAACCTATCAAAAATACAACTCTCTTTGGCTGAGTTGCTTATATTTTAATCTAATTGAAGCATATTAAATCAATATCACCAGCTATGTGTTTTTAACGTTAATAGTACTACATTTCGTTATCAAGAAGCGAAAGACAGGAGAAGAAATGAAAAAAGCACATCATAAGGAACAAATTGAAGAGGAGCATTGGTCGAAACTGCTGGAGTCAGTGGTGATCAATACTACGGACGGGGTGCTGATTACAGATGCCAGTTTTAATCCTGGTCCAAATATCATTTATGTAAACGATGCCCTGGTCAGGATGTCTGGCTATTCGAGGCAGGAGCTGATAGGAGTTGAACCAAGTATTTTTCATGGACATGACCTGTTGCAGGAAGGTTTACAAAAAATTGAATACGCCTTAAAGCATAAATTACCTTGTAACCTGGAACTGGTCAATTACACCAAAAATGGTAGGCCTTATGATGTCAGCATCAATATTTGTCCTGTTACCGATCATACCGGAACTGTAACACACTGGGTCTCTATTCAACGAGACATTACCGAAAACAGGAACTACATCAAAGAAATTGAGGGCAAAAATAAAAAACTTACGGATATTGCCTGGATGCATTCGCACCAGGTCAGGGCGCCACTATCCCGTATCATGTCCCTTGTTGATCTGTTGAAGAACCATTGTTCGGATATGGACCAGGATGTATTGCATGAGTATCTTTCGAAATCTGCTGCAGAACTGGATGACGTGATCTCCAATATTACCAATAATGCCGGAAAGATTGGTTTTGCCATGAATGAGCGGAGATTTTATGCCTTTATGGACGAATTGCCAGGACTCTGTTGGATTACCGATGATCAGAATGTGCTGCGGTATGCCAATAAGTGTTTTTTTGATACTTTGCATTTGCCGATGGACGTAGTTGGCAGAAAGCTGGAAGAAATTTTTGGCCAGGATATCGCCCGGAATGCCCATAAGAACAATCATGATGTGCTGCAATCCGGGGCAAACAAAGAATTTCATCAGATGTTGAGGGACCACAATGGGCATGCCCAGTATTATAAAACCTATAAATTCCCGTTTCAGGACGCAGGAGGAGAGGGTAATCTGGTTGGTGCAGTGGCATTTAATGTAACCAAGCGTGTTAAACTGGAAGAAGAACTGTACCAGAGTGAGGCCCAGTTTAAGCAGGCCTTTGAACATTCTTTAATCGGCATGGCACTCATCAGTCCTGAAGGTCGCTGGGAAAAGGTAAATAAAAGCCTGTGCCAGATTTTGGGATATACAGAAGCTGAAATGAAAGCGCTGACGATTCAGGACATTACTTATCCCGAAGATTTAAAAGGCAGTCTTGCTGTTCTAAATGACCTGGCCAAAGGTGAGATTGAAGAAGTGAAATATGAAAAAAGATATGTTCATAAGAACGGATCAGCCATATGGGTAGTTATCGCGGCCACCATGCTTTACGATAGCAATGGCCAACCTTTGCATTACGTGTCGCAGATTGAAGACATTACCAGGAGAAAGGAGATCGAGAATGACCTGGTGCTGAGCGAGAAAAAATACCGTACGATTTTTGAAAACGTACAGGATGTATTTTATCAAACCAATCAGGAAGGCATTGTTACGGAGATCAGTCCTTCAATAGCACAGCATTCCGGCTATTCCCGGACAGAGATCATTGGAATGCCGGTAGATCATTTTTATTATTATACACAGGACCGCGAACGTATCGTAGAGCAGCTGCGCATCAGCGGAGCGGTAATTGATTTTGAGGTACGGCTGAAAACGAAAGATGAAGAGCTGCGGTACGCCTCGGTGAATGCCAGATTAATTGTTGAAAATGGTGTGATTACCGGTACTGAAGGCAGCATGAGAGATGTGACCACCAGGAAATTCCATGAAAATGCCCTGCAGGCCTTAAACACCGAACTTACAGCTTCTAACGAACAGAAAAATAAATTGTTTTCGATTATTGGTCATGACCTGAGAAATCCCATATCGGGAAGCCTGCAATTGCTGGATATGACACTTAAGGATTTTGAATCCAGTTCGGCAGATGAAGTACATACCTATCTTTCTATGATGAAAACGGAATTGTCTAATGCCAATGTATTGCTGGAAGACCTGCTTACCTGGGCTAAATCGCAGTTCGACGCAGTTAGTTTTAACCCGGTTGAAATCATCAACCTGGCTGGCCTTGTTGATAAATGCATTCAGACGGTTTCGCCGATGGCGGTTAAAAAAAATATAGAAATTATTCCTTCTTTAACCGGTGAGCTGTTTTTTCATGCAGATATCAGAATGCTGGAAACGATTATCCGTAACCTCTTGTCTAATGCTGTTAAGTTTACCAATATAGGAGGATTAGTGATGATAAGGGCCAGGGGCAATGACAATGGAATACTTTTTTCAGTAAAAGATAACGGGCTTGGGATTCCTAAGGATAAAATCGCTGAGCTTTTCAATAAAAATTCGAATTACACCACTTATGGTACATTGGGAGAGAAAGGAACTGGTCTTGGCTTGAGCCTTTGTTATGATTTTGTGGCCAAGCACGGCGGAACATTGTGGGCAGAAAGTGAAGAGGGGGCCGGTACTACCTTTTATTTTACCATACCAAGCGAAAAATGACCGTTCTCTTCCGAGTCTGCATAACCGCGTCAGCGCTCTTGAGGTCCAAAATCAATAAGAGCTTCCGAAAAATTTTAGTTTTTTCTTTTGAAAAAACTAAAAAGACGCGATGCCTCGTCGGAGAAGGTAATTTTTCTTTCAAAGCAGGGTACTTATAGCAGTGTGGTTAAATGAGGTGTTGATGGATGGTGTAACTGGTCTTACCACCGGATCAGGTATAGGCGTTATATTTGCGTTAAAGATTGTCGATATGAGTGTTGAACAGGTTTTTAATTACGGAGCAGATTTTCTTACGGCCAGCAAGGCCCTGGCGATCAGCAGCGGAACGCTGAAAGGTATATTGAATGCCGATACCCGGCTGAAAGTGCGGCAAAGCAGTACAGTAGTGGAAAAAATTGCCCTTGCAGACAAAGCGGTCTATGGTATTAATACAGGCTTCGGGCCATTATGCACTACCATGATCTCTGCCGAAGATACCCGTAAACTTCAGGAGAACATATTAAAAAGTCATGCGGTGGGTATTGGTGAGCCCATAGCTGAGGAGATCTCGGGATTAATGCTCGTGCTTAAGTTACAGGCCCTTGCCAAAGGATACTCCGGTATTCAGGAAGCTACACTTGACCGGATGATATGGCACCTGGAAACTGGTGCCATACCCCTGGTGCCCAAACAGGGATCTGTGGGTGCTTCCGGTGATCTGGCACCTTTAGCCCATCTTTTTCTTCCGTTAATCGGGCTGGGAAAAGTGCATTATAAAGGCCACATCATTTCCACTGAAAAACTGTTAAACGACCATGGCATGAAACCCATAGCTTTGGCTGCAAAGGAAGGTCTGGCATTGATCAACGGTACCCAGTTTATTGCTGCGCACGCGGTAAAGGTAGTAGCGCGTTTTTACAATGTGCTGGCTACGGCAGATCTCACCGGGCTATGATGCTGGAAAGCTTACTGGGTTCGGCAAAACCTTTTGATGAGCAGTTGCACTTATTGAGGCCATATAAAGGAAACCAGCATGTTGCGGCAAATATCCGTAATCTGCTGGCAGGTTCTGAGCGCTTAAGTTCCCATCAGGATTGTGCAAAAGTGCAGGACCCCTACTCACTGCGCTGTATCCCGCAGGTACATGGGGCTTCAAGGAATGCCTGGCTGCACCTGAAAGAGACATTGGAAACAGAGATCAATTCGGTAACGGACAACCCGGTTATCTTCAGTGAAGAGCTAACCATAAGTGGTGGTAATTTTCATGGACAACCCATTGCCATGCCGCTGGATTATGTTTGTTTAGCAGCTTCAGAGATTGGAAACATTTCCGATCGCCGGATTTATCTTTCCCTGGAAGGGAATACTGCAGGTGTGCCTAAACTGCTGATGCGGGAAACCGGGCTGAACTCCGGATTTATGATCTTGCAGTATACTTCGGCTGCGTTGGCAAGTGAAAATAAGGGGCTTTGTTTTCCTGCAAGTGCCGATAGCATCCCCACTTCGCTGGGGCAGGAAGACCATGTCAGTATGGGCTCCATCAGCGGCCGTAAAGCTTTGCAGGTGATAGAGAATGTGGAGAAAATATTAGGAATAGAGCTTTTCTGTGCCGCGCAGGCGCTGGATTATCTCGCGCCCCTGAGGTCAGGCAAACTGATTGAGGCCGTACATGGTTTTGTGCGGTCAAAAGTTGCTCACCTGGAGCAGGACCAGATCATGTACGAAATGATGCAAACTGTAGTCGATATGGTGCAATCAGGAAGCATTGTAAAGTTGCTGGCCAAGACAGCGGTTAAAGAAAATGTCCTTTACGAAACTGCATTCCAAACCCAGTTTGAGACCTTTTAATATGGATTTATTGTAGGTGGTTTTTTATCCAAACAATTTTGCCAGGCACCTGTTTAATAGCCATAATAACCGATGGCCAACAATCAAAAATCAATTTATAGTGCGCTCGCTGCTAATCTGCTGATTGCAATAACAAAGTTTATTGCCGGGGCATTTACCAACAGTTCCTCTATGATTTCTGAAGGGATCCATTCTACAGTAGATACCACCAATCAGTTGTTGCTGTTATACGGATTAAAAAGAAGTAAGAAGCCAGCAGATCAATACCACCCCTTCGGCTATGGAAAGGAGCTTTATTTCTGGTCTTTTGTGGTTTCTATTCTCATCTTTGGTCTGGGCGGTGCTTTATCTATTTATCAGGGAATTGCGCACATCAGGGAGCCGGAATTGATGAAAGACCCTGGCTGGAACTATGTTGTCCTGATACTTTCGCTTATTTTTGAAGGAACTTCGTTGTTCATTGCAGTAAAAGAATTTAATAAAACCCGTAATGGAGTGGGCTGGTGGGACGCCATTATAAAAAGCAAGGACCCCTCCAGTTTTCTCGTTGTTTTCGAAGATGGCGCAGCTGTAGCAGGTTTGATTATTGTAATGATACTGATGGGCATCAGCCATGAGCTGCAAATTCCGGAGCTGGATGGATTGGCATCAGTAATCGTAGGTTTGTTGCTGGTTTTTGTTTCTTTTATCCTGGCAAGGGAAAGCAGAAGTTTGCTCATGGGAGAAGGGATAGCTCCTGAAACGAGGCAGAAGATCGCACAGCTGGCAGAAAAAGATGCTGCAGTACTGAAAGTAAAAAATATACTTTCTACTTATCAATCGCCCGAGGAAATCGTGTTAATGCTCATTATAGACTTTGAAGACCATCTGGATACGGAGGAGATCACTGGGGCCATAGAACGCATTCGCGAAAGCATAAAAAAAGAGTTTCAACTGGTTCACTTTGTACTTATTCAGCCGGAATAAGCGGATAAGGATAATCACTGCAAACCCTGGTTACGCCCAGTTTCAACATTGCATCTATCACTTTTTTACTGTTTGTATTTCCGCAGAGCAATTTTATTCCTTTTTGCTTACAAAAATCAATTACTTCCTTGTTGATCAGGTTTGGTGATGGTGCATAATAATCAGGAAGAAAGCTCAGTTTTTTCATATTATCTGTTAAATTACCCTTCACCGTAATGAGCATAACCGGAATTTTCGGATGATCCCTTTTTACGATTTCCAATGTCCGGGGGTCGAAAGATTGGATGATTACCCGATCCTGTACCTTAGCTTGATAAATCACTTTCATCAGACGTTTTACAAATTCTTCTGGTGCAGGCTGATAGATGCCATCTCTGGCCCTGGAAGTTTTGGTTTCTATATTGTAAACCGGTTTTTTATAGCCTTTTTCTGTGGCATAGCGTTCAACCGAATCCAATAATTCTTTTAACAGGGGCATATGGGCCTTATAATTCTTTTGCAGCGGAAAGTCCGGATGTTGCTTAGTCCCAATGTCATAAGTTTTAAGCTCTTTATAGCTCATTTGATAAATTGCCAGGTTTGCTGTTTTGGAAATTTCTTTGCCGTCCTTGTCTAATGTGATGAGGTAGTCGAGCTTTGGATCATGAGAAACTACTGCCTGCTTGTCTTTGGTAAATGTAATGTCGAATTCCAGTACATCTGCTTTAAGATCCATGGCATTTTTCATAGCCGGAATGGTACTCTCTGCCATCAGGCCTCTGAAACCACGATGCGCATGCCACTCTGGCTTCGATTGTCCGTGAGTGCAATACGTTAAAATACAGAAGATAAAGGAAATTAAAAGTTTCATTTTAAACATGACGGTTACATTGTGCGTGTGATAATCTGCTGCAATACTAGCTTTTTTTGGTGTTAAAAAATATTGTGTTTTGTTATTTTTTGTGTAAAATTCTGTTAATTGTCGCGAATCCCCCTCTTATTTGTCATGCTGAGACCGCATGGGCAACGAGGTTTGCACCTAAATTTGTAAGACATATAAAGCGTAATACATGACACTTCACAACAAAAATGCAGTAATTTATGGTGCGGGAGGATCAATAGGAGGAGCTGTTTCCACTGCGCTGGCCGCTGCAGGAGCAAAGGTGTTTCTTACAGGGCACCGGCTGGCGTCTCTTCAAAAGGTGGCAGAAAAGATCAAGGGCTTTGGCGGACAGACAGAAATAGCTGAAGTAAATGCCCTGGATCCGACAGCGGTCCATGATCATATCCTTAGCGTGGCCCGTACTGCGGGTAGTATCGATCTTTCCTTTAACCTGATCAACACCCAGGATACCCAGGATATTCCCCTGACAGAGATGTCACTGGATGATTTTACACGTCCCATCAATATCGCTATGGAAACCCACTTTTTAACCACAACGGCTGCGGCCAGGCTAATGATGAAACAGGGTTCAGGGGTGATCCTTTCTCTTACAGCGACACCTGGAGGGACAGCCTACCCATTGGTTGGTGGCTTTGGCCCTGCCTGCTGTGCGCTTGAAGGCTTTTCCAGAGACCTGGCTGCAGAGCTTGGGCCCTACGGTGTGCGGGTAGTGAACATCAGATCGGCCGGTTCACCGGATTCAAGACCATTCAGGGAAGCGCTTGCCAGCGGTGGAGCAGAAGTAGCTGACTTTATCAAAAAGCTGGAAAACGACACGATGCTTAAAAAGCTGCCCATGATGAATGACATCGCTAACGTAGCTGTATTTCTTGCTTCAGATCTGTCAGGAAAAATAACAGGGGTTACTATAGATGTAACCGCCGGTACCACAAACGCCTTAAATTATAAAGCGGAAAGAATCCCCTTTATTTTTAAATAGTTTTCAGGAGTTTAAAAAGAAACAGATTTCCTTCAAAATTGTATATTAGCTTTGAAATGATTTGTTTTGAAAATGATGAAATTGAAATGTGCCCTGCTGCTTGTGCTGTGCTTTCCCTTATTTACTATAGCCCAGCAATCCAGCGCGGATACCCTGACTAAGAAGCCAGCCTTTAAAATAGCCCCTTTTATTATCCCTGCCATTTTTCTGGGCTATGGAGCAATGGGTGGGGGGAATAATTTCGTACATGATCTTGATGTTACAACCAGGGACGAATTACAGGAAGATCATCCTTTGTTTTCTGTACATGCAGACAATTTTATGCAATACGCCCCGGCAGCAGCGGTTTATGCTTTAAATCTATCGGGCGTAAAAGGAAAGCATAGCCTGGTTGATGCAACAGGCATATATGCCATTTCTTACGGATTAATGAAAGCTTCCACCCTTATCGTTAAGTCGGCAACCGGGCGTATGCGCCCCGACGGGAGCAGCAATGATTCTTTTCCTTCCGGTCATACGGCAACATCATTCGCCGCCGCCGAATTTTTAAAACAGGAATATAAGGATGTTTCTCCATGGATTGGCTATGCCGGTTATGCCGTAGCAGGTGCAACTGGGATTTTCCGACTGTACAACAACAGACATTGGGTAAGCGATGTGGTTGCCGGAGCGGGTTTTGGCATCCTGTCTACAAAATTGAGCTACCTGGCCTATCCACACCTGAAAAAACTGGTCAGCGGTAATAGGACCAATGATTTTTCCCTTGTGCCTGTGTATCAGGACAAGGCCTTAGGCATTTCTTTCGCCAGCCGGTTTTAACGAGGCCAGTCCATCTTAAGGATTACTTCGGGGGATCTTGGGGCTTTTACGGGGTAAAGGGGTCTCCAGCCCGTAAAAGCCCCCGGAAAACCTCGCTAAATTCCCAGTCTGTCCGGTAGAAAGGAGGGTTTAAATCCTGATCTTGAGTTTGCTGGTTAAATAATCTTTGGTGATCTGACCGCTTTGCAATGGTGTCCGTCCTTTTACAGGAACGGCATCCAGTTCAACAATAGCGTATTTATGGTAATTAATTGCTTTTAATGCCGCAAATACTGCAGACAGGTCAACCCGTCCCTGTCCAAGTTCTACAAATATATAGCCTTTGGCATCGTCGGTATGCTTTACATCCTTAATGTGCAGGCACTCCAGGCGGTCTTTATATTTTTTTATTGCCGTCACCGGATCTCCGCCACCTTGCTGATAGTGCGCCACATCTAATAAGAGCTTTACATATTTTGGGTCTGTGTTTTTCAGGATCACCTCTACTTCTTCCGGTGTTTGCCCAAGCTGGCCCATATGGTTGTGGTAAGTTGTTTTTATGCCTATGGCAGCGGTACGTTTACCAATCTCATTTAGCAGGGCAGCATATTTAACCAGATCTTCATTGCTTACCTCACCAGTTTTAGGTCTTGATGAATTGGTAAGCTGGATGCTGGTACCGCCCAGGATTTTTACAAACCGCGCGCTTTCCACGTGTTTGGTAATTTCTGCCTCATCATTTCCAGTGTTGATATTGGCATTTCCGCTCGAATACATGGCCAGCTCCAGTTTTGCTGCTTTTAGCAACCGGATCAGCTCTTCTGGTTTCTGGCCAAACTCGGTAAAGGCATTGGCTCTGAGCTGTATGCCCTTAAAGCCAAGGGCAGATATATCGAGAATAGATTGTTTAATGTCATTGCCCCAGGTAATTGCTGCATAGCCATATTGGATTGCTGAAACGGGCAGGGTTGTAGCAAACAGATCAGCGCTTGCAAGCAATGGGCTGGCAGATAAGAGGCTAAGTTGAGTTAAAAAACTGCGGCGTGATTGTTTCATGCTTTCTAAGGTAAATAAAATACCTTACCTTTGCGCAAATTTTATGAAGAAAATCACTGATTACAGAAAACTATTGGGTGTACAAAAGGATGCCGAATTGAAAGAATTAAAAACCATATACCGGAATTTAATGAAAGACTGGCACCCTGATAAATTTCAGGACAGCGAAGCCGCTAAACTGGAAGCGGAAACCAAAAGCAAGGAGATCATAGAAGCTTATCATTTCCTGGTGAGCATTGCTCCCGAAACGCTGGAACTGTCGATAGAAGAATATACGCAGACCATTACAAATTGTGGTATTGCGGATTTCAACTGGGCTGGCCTGGTACTTACGGTACAATTCCTTGATGGCAGTGCTTACGAATATTTTGGCGTACCTAAGGCTATTTATGTGAAACTGGTAAATGCGGATTCCCCGGGCAGATTTGCACGTCGTCATATTTTTCCTGCTTTCCCCTACAGGAATATAGCGAAGCTGCAAACGGCTTAAATTCGATAGAGAATATTTTAATATAGGTTAGGGTCAATATTTTTTTAGCTTTGCTGTAGCTATAAAAACCAACAAATATTGAAAACGCTTGTTAACTTCTTTGAAAAAGGCTTGCTTGCACTTTGCTGCAGCGGCCTGTTTTTATTTTATTCCTGTGGTACCAGCAAGAAAGTAGTTTCTGCTGCGGATCCTAAAATCCAGTCGGCTAACCCTCAGGCAGCCAAAGAATTCAGGGCGGCTTGGGTGGCCTCCGTAGCCAACATCAACTGGCCTTCCAAACCAGGTTTAAGCACCGCTGAGCAACAAAAAGAAGCCATTTTTTTGCTCGACTTTCTGAAAAAAAACAATTTTAATGCAGTTATATTCCAGGTAAGGCCTCAGGCAGATGCACTTTATAAAAGTGGCCTGGAGCCCTGGTCCGCGTTTTTGACCGGTAAGCAGGGACAGGCTCCTGATCCTTATTATGATCCTTTGCAGTTCTGGGTTGAGGCAGCGCATGATCGCGGTCTGGAATTGCATGTTTGGCTGAACCCTTACCGTGCCCATCACCTGTCTGCCAAAGACATGAGCGAGCAGTCTATCGTTAAAAAGCGGCCCGACCTGGTGGTGAAACTGAAAGATGGACAATACTGGATGGATCCCTCCAACAAAGGAACGCAAGACCACGCTGCTGCTGTAGTTAAAGATATTGTTAAGCGATACGACATTGATGGGGTACATTTCGACGATTATTTCTATCCTTACGAGTCTTACAATGGTGGTGCAGATTTTCCTGACGAAGGCAGCTGGAGTACTTATCAAAAAATTGGCGGCAAGCTTAACCGTGGCGATTGGCGCAGGCAGAGTGTAAACCAGTTCATTGAGCGGGTGTACAAAGAGATCAAGGCTGAAAAGAAATATGTAAAATTTGGCCTGAGCCCTTTTGGTATCTGGAAGCCTGGTTATCCTGCATCCATCGAAGGGATGGATCAGTACAATAAATTGTATGCTGATGCTAAACTTTGGTTAAATAAAGGCTGGATTGATTATTTTACCCCACAGTTGTACTGGGGAGTAAATACGATAAAGCAGAGTTTTCCGGTATTACTCGGTTGGTGGGCCAGCGAGAATACCATGAACAGGCACCTGTGGCCCGGTATGAATGTAGGTTTAGGTGGCGACGATAAAAATGTAGATGAGGTAATTAACCAGATTATGATTACCCGCGGAATGTTGCCGAATAGCATGGGAGCGGTACACTGGAGTATTGCCGGACTGACCAAACACGAAAAAGTGATCAAGGGGATTTTAGAAGGCCCGTACAAAAAACAAGCGCTTGTGCCCCCAAGTTCCTGGCTGGATGATAAAGCGCCGGTAGCACCGGTACTGAGTACTGCTTTGCAGCAGGGACAGTTAAAGGTTAGCTGGAACCATGCTGATGCGAAAGATGTGTTCAGATGGGTAGTGTACTATCAGTACGGAAATACCTGGAGTTATGTGATATTGAACCGTCAGGACAGGTTTTTGGTGAAGCCTACAATGGAAGGCGGACTGAAGCTGAACAAAGTTGCGGTAAGCGCAGTGGATAGAACGGGGAATGAAAGTGAAAAAATGACCGTTCTTCTCTGAGGTGGAAAATTAACCGTTCTCTTCTAAGGCTGCATAATTTCAGTTTTTCTTTAACAGAAAAACTGAAAAGACGCTAAGCCTCTTCAGAGAAGGTAAATTTTCTTTCTAACACTACAATGAGTCGGCTATCAAACAACAAAGCTATAGCCGTATAACACACTATCCTGCTGCGCTGCTGTTGTACTCCTGCCATTGGCCTGCAAGGTTGGAGTTTGGTCGGTTCACGCTCGGTTCATGTTCGGTTCATGTAGGGCATTGCTTCGGCTGCAGCCGAAGGAGATATGACCCTGATGCGGCCAGTATAGGTGATTGAAGAAGAAGCATAGAGTTCTCGCACTGCGTTCGCAGTTGGAAATGTACGGTAAAATTGCCTACAAAATCAGATGTCGGGAAGAAAAACCCGTGCCATGCCTCAGAGAAGAACGGTCATTTTTCCATTTATGATGCAAACATTAAAAGCCTAAAGTATCAAAGATAGCGCCCCTGTTCAGCCGGCCATTGATCTGTGCAATGACTTCGACTTTTGCATTTAAGCAGAGGGCATGGTTTGAAAGGCGGTATATGTCCTGATAAAACAGGAGTTTTAGGCCGTCTCTTTCTGTCCGGAGTTTTACTGCAAAGGTATCTCCACTGGTCAGTGACCTTTTAAAGTCCATCTCTATTCGGGAAACCATAACCAGGATGCCTTTCGACGTTAGCTCTTTAAAGGAGATTGCTTTGGAAAGGAGGTATTCATGGCGCGCATGCTCCAAATAAGACTGGTATATGGCATTATTTACAATGCCCTGGATATCGCATTCGTAATCTCTTACTTTCAGTTCAATTTCAAACAGGTAATCTTGCATATGGTAAAGATCACAATAATATTATTGATGCTAAATAGAAATTGCATTTAGTTGCAATATCTTTGCCTTCAATGCAAGGGATTGAAAAAATAATAAAAGCGAGACGTGCCACAAAGGCCATATTTTTAGTTTGCGGCCTGGGCATATCCAGCTGGGCACCTATGGTTCCATATGCAAAGGAAAGGCTCCGGCTCAATGATGCAAGTTTAGGGCTGTTGCTTTTGTTACTGGGTACAGGGGCCATTTGTATGATGCCCCTAAGTGGCCTGCTGGCCAATAAATATGGCAGCAGGATCGTCATGCTTTGTTCCGGGCTGGTTATGGCCCTTATGCTTCCTTTACTTTTGATCATGAGTAATCCGTTATGGATGGGCCTGGTGCTGTTTGTATTCGGTTCTGCCGTTGGTACGATAGATGTGGCAATGAATTCACATGGGGTACAGGTACAAAACAAATATGGTAAACCCATCATGTCTTCCCTTCACGGGCTTTTTAGTGTGGGTGGATTGCTGGGAGCCTTGGGTTTGGGGTTTCTGATGAAGCTGGGCCTGGATCCGGTTACCGCTGCAATCGGCATTGCCCTCTTACTCATTGGCATTCTTTCCTGGAAATATAGCACATTACTGGATGTGCAGACAGAAAAGGCAATTATTAAGGAATTCGCTTTTGACCATCAAAGCGATAAAACCCGGTCATTCTCCTGGCTAACAGCTGGTGTTCTTTTCCTTGGCTGTATGTGTTTTGCTGTCTTCCTTGCAGAAGGATCCATGCTGGACTGGAGCGCTGTTTTTCTTACAGAGAACAGGAAAACTGATGAAGAACTGGCTGGTGTCGGTTACGCTGCCTTCTCCATAGCCATGGCAGTGATGCGTTTGTTGGGCGATAAACTGCTGGCCCATCTGGACAGCAGGAAGGTGGTCATCGGTGGGAGCCTGATTGCTGCGGCAGGTATGTTTTTAGCCATACTTACACCCTGGCTGCTTACGGCGCTATTGGGTTTTATATTACTGGGATTGGGTGCCGCCAATATTGTTCCGGTGTTTATCAGTGAAGGGGGACGGTTGAAAAATGTGCCTGCTTCGGCAGCTATCCCTGCCATTACTACCATCGGTTATGCAGGTCAGCTTGCGGGGCCGGCCATACTTGGCTTTATTGCGCATCGTTATTCTTTACCACTGGCACTGGGATTTAGTGGGTTTTTGCTGGTGCTGGTGGCTATTGCTTATCAAATGAAACGTAAATTTTAATCAGCAGATGAAGGACGTAAAATGTCGTTAGAATTAACCTGATGTTAAGCAAAAGGAATGATGCTTTGATCCGCTATTTTTCCCTCAGTTCTTTGGCAATTCCTTTAATGAACAGGTAATTTACGGTGCCGCCAATGATACCACCCACAACCGGCACCAAACGTCGGCTGGCTTTGGAACCTAAACTCATGACGATCTTTTCTGCAACTTCTTCCATGATGTTTTTACTGATGGCCAGTTTGGTGTCGGCTTTAACAGAGGAAGCTACGATCTTGAAGAAATCTTCAAAACGGATCTCATATTTACCTGTGTTATGGTATGAAATGGCCATCGTTACCCGGAATTGCTGGGTAATCAGGTTGATCACATCCAGGGGCGTCCCAATCAGCATGGTGCCAATGCCACCTACACCAGTGATGGCACCCGAACCGGCGGCCAGTAAGGCACATTGATTGATAAATTTATCAACACCCATGGTATCAACCCCTTTCTTGATCCCCAACTGGTCAATCTGGTTAAATATCTGCTTAAAGCCACCTTCAGCAAGGCTGGTAAAGCCATTCCTGACATCTTTTCTGATTTTCTTAAAGTTAATCTGCTTCCAGGAAGGTAAGTTCATCTTATTTAAATTTAATAAGAACTGTGCTACTTTCATGCCAGAACCTGGCTGCCGCGCTAAAGCCAGATTTCAACGATCCGATCTGCCTTTATACCGATCCTCCATTACTGGTTTTAATTTATCCCTGTACATTTAATGACCAATGCTAAAGAAGAGCTGTTATCGAAGGAGGAAAAAGGAAAATGAAGAAGTATAATCAATTTGATTGGGAAATCAGCGTGCTTTTTGACCGCTATCCCAATGGCTGTGGAAAAGAGTGTTATTGTACAAGTCCTGCAGACGATTGCGGATGTGAGGATTGCCAGAAAAGACATACCTACAGGGTTTATTACAGCCCCATGCTAAAGTCTTTTAAAGATTACCGCCTGAACTAAATACCGGAACAAAACAGAGGAACGGGTAGGGTATATAATTTGGTATAGACTCTGTTTTGTTGTTTTTTAGCAAATACTATTTTGAATTTATTTCCTGTTTTGATTAAACTTTCGGTATTCCCTGTAGTCCAATGTTATTTGAATGTCGCTCCAGATATTTGCATCCCGCTCCTGTTTTTTGTATAGCATGACATAATTTCATTGCCTTATGGACACAAGTTTTTTGTTGGATATTAAACGCCTTGATGATTATTATCGGAATTTAAGATTTCAAACCGGGATCTGGAGTCGCCTGGTATGGCTGGATAAGGGTAGGCAACTGGTTTTTATTCATTCCGGCATTGACCTGGACCCTCAGCAATTTTCTGAAGAGGGTTGGATTCTATCGTTTAATGAGCTTTTCTTACAGGATTTTTTGCAACGTTATCCAGAGCACTACAACCACAGTTTATTGCTGGAAAAGGGACCTGTTTACGCTACTATACCTTTAACCGAACCGCTGAAGAAGGAATTGAATGAACTTGCCGCCCTGTTAAGTCAGGCCATTAAAAATGGACAGTCCGGACTTTACCTGCAGTCCTATGCAGACCTCATTTTGCTGAATGCCAACAATACCTACGCAAAAGTAGATTCTTAAAGCAGTGCTGAACTAACAAAATTGGTATTTTATTTTGAAATGCTAAATATTTTAGTATAAATTTGTTGTGCTAAAGTTTAATGTTATGTCTTCAGATCAGCAGATTATCCATATGGATCAGGATGCGTTTTTTGTATCAGTAGAGGTGCGAAAAAACAGTGCCCTGGTCGGCAAGCCTGTCATCATTGGGGGTACATCCGATCGTGGGGTGGTGACTTCATGCAGCTATGAAGCCCGGAAGTTTGGCGTCCATTCGGCCATGCCGTCGCGTATGGCCAGGCAGCTGTGTCCGCATGCCGTATTCATCAAAGGCAATATGGATGCTTATTCCAAAGCCTCCCATGAAATTACGGCCATCATCAAAGAAAAGGTCCCGCTTTTTGAAAAAGCAAGCATTGATGAGCATTATATCGACATGACGGGAATGGACAGGTTTTATGGCAGTATGAAATTTGCCCGTGAATTGCGGGATAACATTATAAAAGAACTGCACCTGCCCATTTCATTTGGGCTTTCGGTCAATAAAACGGTTTCTAAAATGGCTACCAACGAGTGTAAACCCAATGGCGAGCTGGATGTAGAGGCTGCCGACGTCCAGTCTTTTTTAAACCCGCTTTCTATCCGGAAAATTCCCGGACTGGGTGAAAAGAGTTTTATCAGGCTAAGCGACATGGGCATTAAAAAGATCTTTACCCTGGCCCAGATTCATCCCGGTCACATGAATGCGCTGATGGGAAAAAGCGGTCTTTTCCTGCTTCGGAAAGCGAAGGGCATAGATTATTCTCCGGTTGTGCCTTATACGGAGCAAAAGAGTATTGGCACACAATGTACTTTTAAAGCCGATACAATTGATATCAATACGATCAACAACCTGCTGACCTCCATGGTGATGGATCTTGCCTTCCAGCTCAGGGATAAAAATAAGCTGGCATCTTGTATCACGGTGACGATCAGGTATTCCAATTTTGAAGATGTGACCAGGCAGGCCGTTATTCCCTATACTTCGCTGGACAGTACACTCATCCAAAAAACTAAGGACCTGTTTAAACAGGTTTATACCAGGCGCATGCTGCTCAGGCTGGTAGGGGTTCGTTTATCGGGCCTGGTCAGTGGTTTTGAGCAGATCGACCTGTATAGTGAATCAGCGGAACAATATAGTCTGGTACAAGCGATGGACAGGATTAAAAAGAAATATGGTGAAAAGTCGATCACGAGGGCCTCTGTTTTGAATCTGGAGATCTAAGCCTATGTACCTCAATGTCCACTCCAGTTACAGCCTGCGTTATGGCACTATGCCGGTCGAAAAACTTGTACAGGAAGCATTGCAGTGTGGTATAGCTCAAATGGCGCTTACAGACATCAACAACACTACGGGTGTGATGGCGTTTATGCGAGAATGTAACAAACAGGGCATTAAGCCGATCGGTGGCATTGAATTCAGAAGGGACAAAAAACTGCTGTATATAGGCATTGCCAAAAATAAAGAAGGCATGAAGGAACTGAATGATTTCCTGACCTGGCACAATTTAAATCAGAGGGAACTTCCGGACCGGCCTTCAGATTTCACAAATGCTGTGGTGATCTTTCCTTTTATTGCCCATGATCAGGTGATTTCTGATGATAAGAACCTAAGTCTTCGTGAAAATGAATTCCTGGGCATCCGTTTTGATGAACTGCATGTCCTGCACGGGAAAGGTATCGGTCTGTTGAAAAACAAGTTGGTTGTACTGCAGCCTGTGTTTGTGGCTGACCGGATTGAATACCGTTTGCATGAATATTTACGCGGAATAGACCTCAATACGCTGCTGACGATGGTAGACAAGGAAGACAAATGCAGCAATACAGATAGGTTTCTGCCGGCAGGAGAGCTGGAAGCCAGGTTTTCCAAATATGCTTTTATACTGGACAATACCCGTAAACTGATGGATGACTGTGTGATGGACTATGTGCAGGGAAAGGTCCGGCTGAACCGCAAGACATTTACGGGAAGCAGGGAGGATGATAAGGTACTGCTGGAAAAACTGGCCCTGGCGGGTGTAGTGTACCGCTATGGTAAGCACAATAAAAAGGCGCTGAAAAAGGTAAAGGATGAATTAAAGGTGATCTGGGACCTGGATTTTTGTGCTTATTTCCTCATTACCTGGGACATCATCAGGTATTCGATGTCTAAAGGATATTATCATTTGGGCAGGGGTTCGGGTGCCAACAGTACGGTGGCTTTTTGTCTGCGGATAACTGATGTTGACCCTATGGAGCTGGATCTTTATTTTGAGCGGTTTTTAAATGCAGAGCGTAGTTCTCCGCCTGATTTCGATATTGATTATTCCTGGGATGAGCGGGAGGATGTTCAGCAATATGTCTTTAAACGCTATGGCAGGGAACATACGGCATTGCTGGGTACCATGTCTACCTTCAAAGACCGCTCGGTAATCCGGGAGATCGGTAAAGTGATGGGTTTGCCGAAGGCGGAGATCGACAGCTTTACCGATCCTGCAAAGGTTGCGGAGAACCGGGACAATGTGACTTTTAAAAAGATAATGGCCATACAGGAAATGATGGCTTCTATGCCCAATCAGCGCAGTATCCATGCGGGGGGTGTGCTGATCTCCGAGGAGCCGATCACGTATTATACGGCGCTGGACCTGCCGCCAAAGGGGATGCCCACGGTGCAGTGGGACATGTACGAGGCGGAGGCCATTGGCTACGATAAATATGATATACTGAGCCAGCGGGGCATAGGGCATATCAAAGAAGCGGTGAGGCTGATAGCGCAGAACCAGCAGCGTAAGATAGACATTCACCAGGCTAAGGTATTTATGGAGGATCCGAAACTGAATGACCGGCTGAGGACGGGGAATAGTATTGGCTGTTTTTACATTGAATCGCCGGCTATGCGGCAGCTGCTCTGCAAGCTGGGTTGCGAGAATTACCTGACCCTCGTGGCTGCCAGCAGCATCATCAGACCGGGTGTGGCGCAGTCTGGGATGATGAAGATGTATATCCAAAATTACCACAATCCGGAAAATGTGCAATACCTGCATCCGGTGATGAAGGAGCAGCTGGAGGAGACTTTTGGGGTGATGGTATACCAGGAGGATGTGATCAAGGTCTGTATCCACTATGCGGGTATGGATGGGATGGATGCGGATATTTTGAGGCGCGGAATGAGTGGTAAATACTGGTCAAGAATTGAGTTTGACAGTCTGGTCAATAAATTTCATGAAGGAGCGAAGGTTTTAGGCCGACCGGAGGATGTGACCCGGGAGGTATGGCGGCAGGTTTCTTCTTTTGCCGGTTATAGTTTCAGTAAGGCACATTCGGCGAGTTTTGCGGTGGAGAGCTATCAGAGCTTGTTTTTAAAGACTTATTACCCAAAGGAGTTTATGGTAGCGGTGCTAAACAATTATGGTGGGTTTTACAACAGGGCTTTATATGTGCACCAGCTAAAAAAAACTGGTGCTGTTGTCCATCTTCCTTGTGTGAACCGCAGTTCGGACGTGGTTTCGATAAAGGGTAACGATGTGTTTCTGGGCTTTAATGGCATTCGGGGTCTGGATGGAAAATTTTTTACACTAATCCCTGATGAGGTAAGGCGGAACGGGGTGTTTGTTGATCTGGAGGATTTTGTAAAGCGAACGGGGATTGTTTTGGAACAGGTCGTTATGCTGATCAGAACGGGTGCGCTGCGGTTTACCGGTAAAAATAAGAAGGCACTACTCTGGGAAGTGCATATGTTGCTGGGCAATAAAGTGAAGCCTGTAAACCATGCGGAACTTTTTCATACGGAACGCAAACGTTATGTGCTTCCGGAATTAGTGAATACGCAGCTTGAGGATGCTTATCACGAACTTGAACTGCTGGATTTTCCGCTGAGTATGTCCATGTTTGATCTGCTGAAAACGGATTATCGCGGGGATTTGCTCGCAAAGGACCTGATAGGACATGTGGGGCAGGTTGTGAAAATGATGGGCCTGTATGTCTGTGAAAAAACGGTGCGTACCAAAAACAATAAGAAAATGTGGTTTGGGACTTTTCTGGATGTGAACGGGGATTTTTTTGATACGACGCATTTTTCTGTGAGTAGTCCGGTTTATCCTTTTAAGGGTACAGGATGTTACCTGATATTGGGAAAGGTGGTGGAAGATTTTGGTTTCCCGAGCCTGGAAGTATTCCGCTTTGCCAAACTGCCGATAGCAGATAATCCCGTGATGGCTTAAAGCGGATAGGCAGTTTCCGTCTTGATCTCCGACATGACAAAAAAGCTCTGCACTGTGCCGATATTGCTAAGCTGTGCCAGTTTGCTTCTTAAAAAATGGTGATAGGCATCCATATCAGAAATCACAATCCTCAGTATGAAATCAAAGGCTCCGGTCATGTGGTAGCATTCCATTACTTCCGGGAATTTCACCACCTCTTTTTCAAAACCACTTAAGGCACTATCCGTATGTTCCTTTAATTGTACCTGAGAATAAGCGATCAGGCTTTTGCCAATCTTTTTGCCGTCCAGAATGGCTACGGAGCGTTTGATGTAACCCTCTGTCTTTAACCTTCTTACCCTTTCGTGAATGGTGGCTGTTGATTTGTTGAGCTCCAGTGCCAGTTGTTTGTTGCTCAACAGGGCATCCTGCTGTAAAAGCCTTAAAATGCCAATATCTGTTTTGTCCAGGTCTGCCGTATTCATTACCAGTTTGTTAGATGAAAGTGTACCTGGTACACCGAGATTTCGAAATTAATAAAAAAATAAACGTTAAAACTTAATTTTCCGTAAAAAGTAAAAAAAATAGATCGTTTTTCCATAAAATAATCGGAAATAAAAGGTATCCATTGACCTAAATGTCATTTCTTCTGACCTTGCCCACGATGAGACAATTAAAGATAGAGCAGTCCATTACCAACCGGGATGCGGACTCGATAGAAAAATATTTGTATGACATTGCAAGAATTGACTTACTGAGCGTTGAAGAAGAGATCGCGCTGGCACAAAAGATCAGGAAAGGAGATCAATCGGCACTTGACCGGCTGGTAAAGGCTAACCTGCGTTTTGTAGTGTCTGTAGCCAAAAAATACCAGAACCAGGGTATGCGCCTCGCAGATCTGATCGCAGAAGGTAATCTGGGTCTGATTAAAGCAGCCCAGCGCTTTGATGAAACCAAGGGCTTTAAATTCATCTCTTTTGCGGTTTGGTGGATCCGTCAAAGCATTATGATTGCCATTGCGGAGCAGAAACGCATGGTGCGCCTGCCTGCAAATCAGATTGGTGGCATCATGAAGATCAACAAAGCCATGGGCGATCTGGAACAGAAGCTGGAACGGGTTCCGAGTTTGGAAGAAGTCTGTGAATTCATTGAGCTGCCGGAAGAAAAGGTGGTCGACTTTCTTCATCATGCACCGATGACCGCTTCTCTGGATGCGGTAATTGCAGAAGAATCTGGTTTTACACTGGCTGAAACCATAGCAGATCCCAATGTGGAGGAAGCCGATATGCCTGTACTGAAAAACTCTGTCTCGGTTGATGTAAAACGCCTGATGCGAAGGTTGCCGGAAAGGGAAAAAGAGATATTGTCTATGTTTTATGGCCTGGGGGGCTGTCCTGCCATTGGCCTGGATGAGATTGGAGGCAAGATGAATCTCGGCAAGGAACGGGTAAGACAGATTAAAGATAAAGCACTAAAAACATTAAGATCAGAACAACCCAGGGCATATATGATGGAATATATCTGATATATTTACAGCATGGACAAATCGCTGTATCTGGATCATCTAAATCTCCTGCCTATTCCCGGCGAAGCATTTTTTTACCCGGATTTTTTTACAAAAGAAGAAAGTGATCAGTATTTTGTTGATTTAAGCCATCAGGTGGCCTGGAAACAAGAGTCGATACAAGTATTTGGTAAAACAATTCTGCAGCCGAGGTTTACTGCATTTTATGGAGACAAAGGAACCAGTTACAGTTATTCGGGAATTACCATGGCGGCCATGCCCTGGATTACTGCCGTAAGTCAGATCAAAGAAAATATAGCCGCTAAATTTGATACGCAATTTAATACCTGTCTGCTCAACCACTATAGAGATGGAACAGATAGCATGGGCTGGCACCGCGACAATGAAAAAAAACTTGGGAAATATCCCTTCATTGCAGCCGTAAGCTTTGGCGCATCCAGGATATTTCAATTCCGCCATTATGTAAATAAATTACCCATCATTTCAGTCGAACTCAGTCATGGCAGTTTATTGATCATGAAAGCCGAAACCCAGCATTTGTGGGAACACAGGTTGCCTAAAACCGTAAAGCCTGTAGGACCCAGGATCAATTTGACTTTCCGCCTGGTTAAATGATATTGTTGGATTTAAGTCAGAAAAACAGCGATAGTTTTGTAAATATATTTAAGGTATTATATTTGCTAACACCGTTAATTAAAATTGCACCGTATGGGGATTGCAGAACGAAAACTCAGGCAGAAAGAAGAATTCAGGGCAAGTATCCTGGAAGCTGCATGGCTGCAGGTATTAACAGATGGCTGGCAATCTCTGTCTATCCGTAAAATAGCCGATGCCATCGAATACAGCATTCCTGTAATCTATAACCACTTTGAAAATAAGGAAGCCATATTGCTGGAATTTACCAAAGAAGGTTTCCAGAAACTTGCAGATGTGCTTCAGCTGGTTAAAGTCCAGCATAAAGATCCTGCAATGCAGCTGGAAGCTATGGCCAATGCTTACTGGGACTTTGCTTTTGACCATAAAGAATTTTATCAGCTGATGTTTGGGCTTGGGATTCCTGCCTGTGACAGGGTAAACCAGGTTGCAGAAATGAAGCATATGACCAGCATTATGATTTCCGGCATTGAGGAAGCCATCGCCGCCAGTACTCATAAAGAGGCAGAACTTTACCTGAAATATCATACCTATTTTTCTATTCTGCATGGCCTGGTATCTATACAGATGATTGAAAAGGATGGAAAACCTGCTGAGGAAAACCGGAGGATATTACAGGATGCGGTGTCCGGCTTTATTAAATCCCTCATTGCCTGATCAAATCCATAAATTTCGTTTATATTTAATTTTACAGACTCAATACTATTTTATGAAAAGATTATTCAATACCAATTTTAACAATGAAAGTGTACACTTTATGCTGCTTGTTTTACGTGTAGCTGTCGGTATTTTTATGCTTGTTCATGGCTATCAAAAACTGGGCTGGCTGCTGGCAGGTGGTGAAATACAATTTGGAGATCCTATAGGTGTAGGTCCGGTCCTTTCTCTTTATTTAGCTGTTTTTGCCGAATTTGTCTGTTCTATTTTGCTGATCCTGGGTCTGGCCACAAGGTTTGCCCTGATCCCACTGATCGTTACCATGCTGGTTGCCATATGTATTGTACACGGACCGGATGGTTTTGATAAAAAGGAAATGGGATTACATTATTTAGTGGCATACCTGTTTTTGCTGGTTGCCGGAGCGGGAAAATATAGCGTTGATAACCTGATCAGCAGAAACCTCAGTGGACGCAGAAGGTAAACGGGCATCAATTTTGATACTCATTACCTAAACACACCAAAAAATGAAAAAAATCTTCTTATTGTGCATTACTGCCCTGGTGATATCCAGCTGCGGTATCAACCAACAGGCCGCTCAGATCAAAGCACTCGAAAAGTGTACATACCGGATTACTTCTGCCGATCAGGTTACCATTGGCGGAGCTGATGTGAAAAAAATGCTCAGTAACGGCGACATCAACCTGGGCAGTTTACCAGGACTGGCTTTAGGTTTACTCAGAAAGGATGTTCCTTTAAGGGCTCGTTTAAATCTTGAAGTGAAAAACCCAACGGGCAGTGATGCGGCCATTAATGAATTTGAATATAAGATCCTCATCAACAGACAGGAACTGGCTACTGGTTTTGTAAACCAGGCATTGAATGTGGCAGCAGGACAATCTTCTACTGTTCCCGTTGATATGGAGGTAAATGTTTATCCTTTTGTTTCTAATAGTAAAGTTATGGGCGAGATCAGTGATTTCCTTAAAAGTAGCAAAGGCGGCCCTGAAAAAAAAGGTATACTCACGCTTAAAATCAGACCGAGCATTAAAGTAGGCAATACCCTGGTTAAATACCCGGGTTTCATTACTGTTGACAAAGAAATCAGCAGCAAAATTCTCCTATAAAAAGCGTAGTATATTTGCAGTATTGTTACGGTTTTAGTTTTGAATTTGAACTGCAGATTGATGATTTTTAATTAATTTCGGAGCATTGCCGGTTATTTATGAGCTCCTGTAATTAAAATCTGTATATGAAATTTCGTTTATACCTGCTGCTGTTCAGCGCAGTCATCCCTTTTTTTACCAAAGCGCAAAATATGCAGCAGCTCAATGCTGCTGAAATTAAACAAGGACTGGAAGCTTTGAACGTCACCGGAAGCGTCTTGTATATTGCGGCGCATCCGGATGATGAAAATACCCGGCTACTCGCTTACCTGGCAAAAGATAAAAAAGTAAGGACCGGTTATTTATCGCTAACCCGTGGAGATGGCGGACAAAATCTGATCGGAAATGAGCAGGCAGAGTTGCTGGGGCTCATCCGCACCCAGGAATTACTGGCTGCCAGGCGTACCGATGGGGCAGAACAATTTTTTACCCGGGCCAATGATTTTGGTTTTTCTAAGAACCCGGAAGAGAGTTTTAAGATCTGGGATAAGGCTAAAATACTGGCCGATGTGGTATGGGTGATCAGGAAGTTTCAGCCAGATGTGATCATTACCCGTTTCCCTGAAGACGGGCGTGCAGGACATGGTCACCATTCCGGTTCTGCAATCCTGGCACATGAGGCCTTTGCAGCAGCAGCTGATCCAAAACAATTTCCGGAACAATTGGCTTTCGTAAAGCCATGGCAGGCTAAGCGCCTGTTATGGAACACCTTTAATTTTGGAGGCAATAATACCACCTCAGATGATCAGCTAAAGCTGGATATTGGTCAGTATAATGCCTTGATTGGCAAAAGTTACGGGGAAATCGCTGCTGAAAGCAGGTCTAATCACCGGAGTCAGGGCTTTGGTTCGGCCAGGCAGCGCGGTTCCTCTACAGAATTTTTTACGCTTATAGCCGGAGAGAAGGCATCCCGAGACCTATTTGAAGGCATAGATTTTTCCCTGAACAGGATATCTGGCACTACTGCCGTACAGCAGTTGTTGGACGAGATCAATGCAGGTTACAACGTAGCCGATCCATCGGCATCGATAATTAAGCTCTTAAAATTAAGACAATTGGTAAAAGACAAGCCATTTAAACATGAATTGCTGGATAACCTGATCCTGGCCAGTGCAGGCATCTGGGTTGAAAGTGCTGCAGTAAATGCTGCTTATGCATTAAATGAGCCTGTCGATGTCAAGGTACAGGGAATTGCAAGGGTAAAACCAGGGTTTCCGCTGGCCATTAGCCTTGAAGAAAGCAAGAGTGGAGCTGCTTTTAGTTTAGTACCCAATAAATTCCTATCGGAAGATAAGACCGTCGCTACAAAAAATATTGGCCTTAGCCAACCCTATTGGCTCGAAAAGGCCCATCCGCTGGGTTCATTTGTAGTGGATTCCCTTGTTAAGATCGGTATGGCCGAAAACCTGCCTGGTCTGATGGCATTGTTTAAGATCAGGATCGGGGAGCAGGTCATTGAAAAAAAATGCCCGGTAGTTTATAAATATACCGATCAGGTTCGCGGCGAGGTTTATCAGCCATTGGTGATTGCGCCACCAGCTACCGCTACACTTGCCGAAAAGGCATTTGTTTTTAATGGCAATGAGGCTAAAAAGATCACGGTACAATTAAAGAGCTTTAAAAGCAATTTGACCGGTACACTGCAACCAAAGGTTCCGGCAGGATGGAAGCTAAGCCCGGAAAAGGCCGGTTTTACCTTAACCAGAAAAGGAGAGGAGCAGGTACTGGAATTTACTGTTACACCTGCAGGCAATATTTCCGGAGGTAACTTAAGCCTTCAGCTGAACATAGATGGCAAAATTTATGACAAAGGCTTGCGGGTGATCAGTTATGAACATATTCCGGTACAAACGCTTTTTCCGCCTGCAGAAGCCAGGGTAGATAAAGTGGAACTGAAATTGACAGGAAAACGTATCGGCTATATCAATGGCGCCGGCGACCTGGTGCCTGAATCGCTGAAACAGATTGGATATGAAGTCGTCAACCTCAGCGAGAACCAGGTGATCAATGCAGATCTGTCTGGTTTTGACGCCATTGTAACCGGAGTCAGGTTGTACAATGTGAACGATCAGATCCGGAGCATGCAGCCCAGACTGATGAAATACGTAGAAAACGGGGGCACCTTACTGGTGCAATATAATGTAAACAATCCGCTGAAACTGGAAAATATCGGGCCTTATCCTTTTAGCTTATCCAGAGACAGGGTTACAGAAGAAGATGCAAAAGTCAAGATCCTCAGCCCAGCAAACCCGGTTTTAAATTACCCGAATAAGATTACTGACAGAGATTTCGAAGGCTGGATACAGGAACGGGGATTGTATTTTGTTAGCAATGCAGATGAAAAATATACTGCTGTATTGGGCATGAACGATACCGGGGAAAGTGCTAAAACAGGGTCTTTAATTGTTGCTGATTATGGCAAAGGCAGGTTTGTATATACCGGTCTTTCATTTTTCAGACAATTGCCGGCAGGTGTGCCTGGTGCGTACCGCTTGTTTGTGAACCTGTTGTCCGGAAAAAAATAACCATCATTTGAGCTATGAAAGCAGAAGAACCACCAACAGATCAGCAAGAGCAGGAACTTCCTCCTTTTGTTAAAACCTGGAAACAGTTTTACCGCTTGCTGATTGGCTGGCTGGTATTCCTGATCTTAATATTTTACGCCTTTACCAAGTATTTCGAATGAGTGTTACAGACTGGTCCGTATTGATCCTGACGCTTGTTGTAATTGTTGCTTATGGCATTTATAAGAGCCGTGGTGCACAAAATATTCAGGGTTATCTACTCGGTAACCAGAGCTTACCCTGGTACCATGTATGTCTTTCCGTTATGGCTACACAAGCCAGTGCCATTACTTTTTTATCTGCCCCAGGGCTGGCCTATTCATCCGGGATGAGCTTTGTGCAATTTTACCTGGGCCTGCCATTAGCCATGATTGTCCTGTGTATCACTTTTGTGCCCATTTTTCACCGCTTAAAAGTTTACACGGCCTATGAATACCTGGAGCAGCGTTTTGACTTGAAAACAAGGGCTTTAACTGCTTTCCTATTTTTAATTCAGCGGGGGCTATCCACAGGGATCACCATTTATGCGCCGTCTATTATTTTATCGACTATATTGGATATCAATACCACCTATACTACTTTATTTATTGGCAGTCTGGTGATCTTTTACACCGTTTATGGCGGCACAAAGGCAGTTTCTTATACACAAATGCTGCAGATGAGTATCATATTTTGCGGTTTGTTTGCTGCGGGTATTATGGTGGTGCACCTGCTTCCCGGCGATATTGGTTTCAGCAGGGCCATCAGCATTGCCGGAAAAATGGGCCGTACAAATGCCATAGATTTTAAGCTGGATCTCAATAATCAATATACGGTATGGACCGGGCTAATAGGCGGTTTCTTTTTGCAGCTTTCCTATTTTGGAACTGATCAAAGCCAGGTGGGCAGGTATTTGTCGGGTGCCTCGGTTAGTCAGAGCCGCCTGGGATTGCTGATGAATGGATTGGTGAAAATACCCATGCAGTTCCTGATCCTGCTGATAGGGGTTTTGGTGTTTACTTTTTACCAGTACAACCGTCCACCGATTTTCTTCAACAGCTTTGAGCTGAATAAACTGGAAAAGAGCAGCTATGCGCCCGAACTGGATAAGATTAAGGCAGACTATAACCTGGCTTTTGAAAGGAAGCAAACCCAGGTAAACCAGATGAATGCTGCGCTTGAGACGGATGATAAAGTACTGATCGACATGCAGCGAAAGGCTTTGCAGGCCGCTGATGAACAGGAGAAAGCCATCCGTAAACAGGTGACAGACCTGATGGTAAAGAACGACGAGCATGCGAATATTAAAGATAACAATTATATCTTTTTGAGTTTTGTAACGCAGTATTTGCCAAAGGGACTGATCGGATTGTTAATTGCCATTATTTTCCTGGCATCCATGGGTTCAACAGCAAGCGCATTGAACTCCCTGGCTTCTACGACCGTAATAGACATTTACAAAAGACTGATCAAAAAAGACGCTTCAGATCATGAATACTTACAGGCATCGCGGCTGGCAACCGTTTTTTGGGGAATAGTATGTATTGTGATGGCTTTGTATGCCAGTAAAATTGGTAATTTGCTGGAAGCGGTAAACATATTGGGCTCTTATATTTATGGTACGATACTGGGTGTTTTTCTGGTTGCTTTTTATGTAAAACAGGTAAACGGAAGGGCTGTATTTATTGCAGCATTGCTAACTGAGGCCATTATCGTCCTGCTGGGTAGCCAGGATGTTGTTGCTTACCTGTGGTTAAACGTGATTGGCTGTGTATTGGTGGTATTGATTTCCCTGCTCATTCAGCAATTCATGCGTAAGGGCAAGCCGACAGCTTAGGCCAAGTTGCCCTTGGTGGTTTAAATTGTCAGATTGAGCCTTTGATATCGGGTGCACAAAAAAGCCTGATGTTAGGAGCAGGCTCAAAACATCAGGCTTTTGTCAGCATTCGAAGGCCTATTTCTTTGCCTCGTTCAATAATGCGGTATGTAAACGGATATATTCCGGGTTTTTGATTTCCGTAGCAATTTGCAAACCTTCCGTCGCAGTTTTGACAGCAGCAGCTTTATCACCCTTTTTTAATTGGATACGTCCTTTTAATAATTTTATCCATGGCGCTTTGGTATTGCCGGCATCTGCTGTAGTAGCCCATTCCAGTGCTTTGTTCAGGTCTTTGTCATTGGCATAGTAGTATTGAGCAGCCTGGAAATAAGGTTTCTTCTCGCCCTTCATGGCTTCGTCAATGCTTGCCATTACTGTTGCATCAACTTCAGTTGTTAAATCTAAATTCAGAGCTGTATTTTCCCACATTAACTGTAATTGTGCTGAAGTAGGAAATACATTGGTAAACTGTATGGTAAAAGTTTCAACTTTATCTTTTAGTTTAACAGGCTTAACCTTAATCCTCAGTACATCGTCGGATGCTTTGTACTCATAGGCGCCCCATTGTTTTGCACCTTTGTTGAAAATTACCGTCCATTCCTCTTTACCGGGAATGGTAAACAAGCCATAATCTCCGGCAGTCAGTTCTTTATCCCCGATTTTTACAGATTCAGTAAACGTAATTACCGTTGCAGAATTTGCGCCGGTACGCCATACGCTTCCATAGGGCTCCAGTTCCCCAAAAATTTTACGCCCTTTAACATTAGGGCGTGAATAGCTAAGTGTGATCTTGCCCAAACCAAACTCCTGCGTAATGGTTTGACTGCTGCTAGGCTGGGGCATTTTTAAGCCTTGCGCCTGAAGATCGGTAGTCAGTGTCGCTGCAATTGCCAGCACCAGCATTGTTTTAAACATTGTTCTCATTGGATTATAAGTTTTGTTGGACGCTAAATTACATTTATGATTGCGTATTCTATATTAAATCTGAGGTGTAGGGGCAAAATGACGAATAAATTAGAAAAACCTGTTTAAATTAACGCTGGTCCAGCAATACCTTATAGGTTATTTTAAAGGTCTGTGTTTTTTTATTGCTGCTGATGGTCATTTTTGAGGGATAGCCCTCGGCACTGTATTCGTAAGTAAAGCTGGAGTTTTCGGCCGGCATTTGCTGATTGGAATAGCTTAAAATGTTGTTGACTGAAGAAAGCAGGAAGGGATATTCCATTTCCAGGGCAAGATACTGACTTTCAGCAATGTGGCTTGCCATTCCTTTTTTATTGTCGAAATTGTAGCTCAGCAGATTGGTCTGGTTCGGGTAAATGGTTGAGGTATGTGCGGACAGGTTTTGGGAAGGGCCATAAGACCTGGTGCAGGCTTTAGTAAGGTTGTCTGTGCTGTTGCTGTTGTAGTACTTAAGCTCGGTAAATTGCCGGTAATCGTTATAGGCCAGGGTATAGAAACCTATAGGCGTAAAGCTGTCAAATGTTGGATCATGCTCAAACTGGTTGACCCGCTGGGCCAGCTTTTCTTCCTTGTATTCATAGTAGGCTGCATAATACAATTTATTATTCCTGTATTTTTCCAGCTTCGAAAGCTGCAACTTATTGTTGTAAGCCAAGGCTATTTTATTTCCCTCAGTGTCTTCTATTCCGTTAAGCAGCGCTGTATTTTCTTTATATTTTAAGGTGATTGCCAGGCCGGTAGTTTCCAGTTTGACAGGTACAAATAGTTGATCAGCCCGCTTTTCTTCCGGAGCAGGGTTTTCTGATGCAGCTTTATTTTTTTTACAGGCTGGCAGGAGCAATGTGGTTAAAAGTATCAAAACGCTTTGGTATTTTTTAAAACGATCCATGATGATTGGGTTTAAGATGAATACTGCTGTTAGTTGTTGTAAATCTATTTATAATTATCTTTAATATAAAATTATTTATCTAATAAATATTGTAATTATTTCTTTGTGTGAAATAAAATGTTTTTTGGGTTTTATGCAACATTTTGCTATATACTTCAAAATTTAGCATTAAGCAGAGTATATTTGATTACACACAAATAAACATTTACACCAATGAAAGCAGTAGTTTTATTAACCGCTTTGGCTTTTAGTTCCGTACTATCAGCCACTGCGCAGCAAAAGGAGAAAAAAGACGACGTTTATCCTGCGTCTGTACCCGAGAACCGGGAGCGCTTTGCTCCATTAAAAAGCACAGATTCTGATCAGGAGACCGGGTTTAAAATTGAAAATTACGAACTCGTCTGGCAAAAGGTATTTGATACCCGTATGCAGCCGGAACAGATAGAACGCTATTTTAGACGCTCAGGCATTTTTAAGCAGATTGATGCCGGTACCAATGAATTGAGGGGCTTTCTTTCTTATTTTAATGCAAAAGGGGCTGAGCTCTCAACGATATTGACGCCCTATACCAGGAATACGCTGTTTGCTGCTTTCGCGGTAATAGACTTTAAAACAGGAAAATACAGGGTGACTGTTAAAAAGATCATGATCAAGAATTATTACGCAGAACAAAACGTGAAATTCAGCTACGATGATCTGGCCTTCAAATCTAACCAGTATGAAATGAAACCCTCTTTTTTAAAAAAAGAAGCGAAGGTTATGGATGAAGTTTTGACCCGGATGTTCAGTTTAAATGTGGCCGGGCAAGACAACTGGTAAAATATGTGAAAACAGTGATAATAATTTGGCAGAAAAGACCCTTTCAAAGCAGATAAGCCGTACTTTTGTAAACGATTTCTTTTAGCATTAACGTTTATGGAATGAAATTATGGACGATTTTTTAGCTGCCCGCCTGCAAATGGCCTTCTCTCTTGGTTTTCACATTGTTTTCGCTTGTATTGGCATGGTTATGCCTTTCTTTATGTCGGTAGCGCATTTTTACTGGCTCAAAACCAAAAATGTGGTTTACCGCGATGTGACCAAGGCCTGGAGCAAGGGAGTAGCCATTTTTTTCGCTACGGGTGCGGTGTCTGGTACGGTACTCTCCTTTGAACTTGGTCTGCTTTGGCCCAAATTTATGGAGCATGCCGGACCTATATTTGGAATGCCGTTTTCTTTAGAGGGAACGGCATTTTTTATAGAAGCCATAGCCCTTGGCTTTTATTTATATGGCTGGAACAAGATCAACCCCTGGTTTCACTGGGCTACCGGTGTGGTTGTTGGGATCAGCGGACTGCTGTCGGGTATCCTTGTGGTTGCGGCAAATGCCTGGATGAACAGTCCGGCCGGATTTGATTATATCGACGGACAATATCTAAACATCGATCCGATAAAAGCGATGTTCAATGAGGCCTGGTTTTCACAGGCACTGCACATGAGTGTAGCTGCTTTTGTTTCCACGGGTTTTGCGGTTGCTGGTGTTCATGCACTCATGATCCTTAAAGGGAAAAATGTGGTTTTCCATAGGAAGGCTTTTAAAATTGCTGCGGTATTTGGTACCGTGGCTGCCTGTTTGCAGCCCATAAGTGGCGATATATCGGCTAAAGATGTAGCCAAAAGACAACCTGAAAAACTGGCGGCCATGGAAGCGCATTTCCATACCGAAAAGTTTGCCCCGCTCATTATCGGTGGCATACCCGATACAGCGAATAAAAAAGTGGATTATGCCCTTCGGATTCCTGGCTTGCTTAGCTTTATGGCAACCGGCGATTTTAATGGGGAAGTAAAAGGGCTGGATCAGGTACCTAAAGCAGACCAGCCGCCTGTTGCCATTACCCATTATGCATTCCAGATCATGGTTGGCCTGGGTATGGCCATGGTATTGATTTCCATTTTATACTTCATCGCTTTGTGGAAGAAAAAGCATTGGTTGAACAGCAAATGGCTGCTGAAACTGTTTATTGGGGCAACACCATTGGGCTTTATTGCTTTGGAAGCAGGCTGGACAGTAACAGAGGTGGGACGACAGCCCTGGATCATCCGCGGAGTGATGCGTACTGCCGACGCGGTAACACCTATGCCGGGTATTAAATACTCCTTTTACTTGTTTACGGCGGTGTACATTTCGCTTGCCATCATTGTATGTTTATTGCTGTATCGCCAGATCAGTATGGTGGGCAAATTATACGATTCCGAATCAGTTCAATCTAAAAACTAGCTTTATGATATATGTAGTTATTGTTTTCCTGTGGACGGCCATTTTGTTGTATATCTTGCTTGGCGGGGCTGATTTTGGCGCCGGGATCATAGAGCTGATGACGGCAAAATCCAATAAAGCGAAAACCCGAAAAACGATGTATAAGGCTATAGGGCCGATATGGGAAGCCAACCACATGTGGCTCATCATTGCAGTTGTGATCCTGTTTGTAGGTTTCCCTAAAATATACACAACCATTTCTGTTTACCTGCACATTCCGCTGGTTTGCATGCTTTTGGGCATCATTGCCCGGGGTACGGCTTTTGTGTTCAGAAATTATGATGCGGTAAAAGATGACATGCAAAAGGTGTATACGCCCATATTTGTGTATTCGAGCCTGATCACCCCGTTTTTTTTAGGCATTATTGCCGCCAGTTCGGTATCCGGGCAAATAGATCCGGAAGCGAATAACTTTTTATCGGCCTATGTATTTAGCTGGCTCAATTGGTTTTCGGTAGCGGTGGGCATTTTTACGGTCAGCATCTGTGGTTTTTTGGCTACCATTTTCATCATCGGTCAAACAGATAATGGTGGAGATAGGGAACATTTTGTCGGCAAAGCCCGTAGGACGATTTTTATTGTAATGTTTTGTGGCGCTTTGGTGTTCCTGGCAGCATATGCTGAGGGTATTCCGTTAGCGGAATGGATTTTTGGTGATACTCCTGGTTTAATTGCAATTATTGCGGCCAGTATTTCATTGGTCATGCTGTTTTATGCACTGAACAAGGATCAACCAATTTTGCTGCGCCTGCTCGCCGGTTTCCAGGTGACCATGATTTTATTTGCAGCTACTTACAGCCATTTCCCGGATATCGTGTTGCTTAAAAACGGTGAAAATCTTTCCCTGTTAACGCACCAGGGCCAGGCCAAAACAATAGCCTCATTGGGTTATGCCCTGCTTATCGGCAGTATATTTATCCTGCCCGCACTGGTTTATCTCATTTATAGCTTCCAAAAAAGAAAAGAAATAGCTACTGATCATTAATTCATTCAATTGCCATTACTATGGAGCTATCCAGATTTTTAAAACTCAGACAACTTTCTGAAGGCGATTATCAGGCATTTTTATACGATTGCGACGGTACGCTTGCCGATAACATGCCTGCGCATACCGCTACTTACATCGCTACTGCAAATGAGTACGGGGTCAGCATTGATCCGGCGATGATCAATGAACTGGCCGGCTGGCCGATAGCTGATGTGGTTACGGAAATGAACATCCGTTATCAAAGCAACATTGACCCGATAGCATTCAGGGCCAGGAAGGCGGAGTTGTATGCTGCGGAATATATGGAAAAGATTGTACCCATAGATTTTGTGTTACAGCACCTCAAAGCCAGTGCTGGTAAAGTGCGCATTGGAGTGGTTTCGGGTGGCGACAGGGAAGCCATTGAAAAAACATTGAAGGTATTGGGTGTGGACGATCTGGTAGAGGTGCTGATCTGTGCCGGTGATACGCTGAAAGGAAAGCCTTTTCCCGATCCTTTTTTAAAAGCAGCAGCATTGTTACATGTTGAACCCGGCAGGTGTCTGGTGTTTGAAGACGGGCTGCCAGGAGTGGAAGCCGCCAAATCTGCCGGAATGGCCTGGCTAAGGATTGACCAGATCGTTTAACAGTGTTTTTGTGTAACAAATTAGGTTAAAAAGAGTTAAATAAATTGTTTTTGTGCTTAATTCGCAGTCTTTTTATCATGAGTAAGGCATGTTGTTATTAAAATAGAAAAAAGCATTAAACCAAAATCATTTTATCAGGTCTTAATTAGATTGCAACTTAGTAGAACACCAGATATGAAACAAGGATATTTCAAAGCGCTATTCCAGATTTTCCTGCTTACAGGCTTTAGTACGGTAGTGAATGCGCAAAAAATTACTGAACTTCAAGAAGTTAGTGTGAAGGCTCCACATGCCGTTAAAATTGATGGTAAAAATTTTGAATGGCAGGATGCCAATTTTTCGGTAAATAAGCGGACCAATCTTGCTTATATCATGAGCAACGATGATAAGAACCTTTATCTCGTGATCAAATCTACGGATGTACCCAACAATATGAAAATACTTGCAGGTGGCATCACCTTATCTGTAAATCCTGATGGGAAGAAAAAAGAAAAAGAAAGCATCACGCTTACTTATCCCATCATCCACAGGGCCAGCAGGGGCGGACAGGGCGGTGGCAGAGGACAGTTCAGAACTATGGGAATGGCTGCTGGTGGTGGCGGACAGCCCAATACCAAACAAAGAGATTCTATGATGGCCGCCATGCAGAAAACACAGCTGGCACAGGCGAAGGAAATTAAGATAAAAGGCTTTAAAAATACAACAGACACCCTCGTTTCTATTTACAATGAATTTGGTATTAAAGCTTTTGCAAACATAGAAAAGGACAATTCTTTTTTTTATGAAATAGGTATTCCTTTGGAGGCCTTAGGTATCTCCGCTGATTCGGCTGCTGAGTTCGCTTATAATATTAAAGTAAACGGCTTGCAGTTGCCAGGTCTGGATGGTGGATTTGGCGGTGGCGGTGGTGGCGGCCGGGGAAACTTTGGAGGTGGCGGCGGCGGTATGAGAATCGGCGGCGGTGGTGGAGGCGGTGGCATGCGCAGCAGCATCAACTTCCAGGACATGATGAGCCCGACAGATTTCTGGGGCAAATATATCTTGGTTAAAAAATAATATTTCTTCCTATTCCTTACAAACACAATCCAACTAGACACAAACACACGAATGAAATATTACAACCAGGTTAACGCTGTGCACTTGCACTTTAATTCTCCTTATGTCCGCTACCTTAGTTTAATGCTCCGGGCCAGCATCCTGTTTTTTTTGTTGCTGTTCAGCGGGCTGAAAATTTTTGCACAAAATTCGAATGCACAAAGCCCCCCTCCACCACTTCCTGTAAGGGAAATCAGTGGTATTGTAAAAGACAGTACCGATCTGGGTGTAATTGGGGCAACAGTGAGTTTAACTTCTGACAAGGATACTTTAAAAACAAGTACCAATTCAGATGGTATATTTGTATTTAAAAATGTAAAATCGGCCACTTATATCCTTTTGGTACAAAGTATAGGCTATAGCTCCTCCAAACCCGCCCGGTACAAACAAAATGATGCGATACCCCGCATTGTGATGGATCCGATTGTGCTTAAAGAGCAAAAGAACACTTTAAATGAAGTGGTGATCAATGGGACGCCGTCCATTACCTATAAAACGGATACCGTAGAGTACAAGGCCAGCGATTATATTGTAAGGGCCAATTCGACCGTAGATGAGCTGCTTAAAAAAATGGAGGGTATGGAGGTTGGCAACGATGGTACATTGGTGCATCAGGGCCAGAATGTTACCAAGGCAAAATTAAATGGTAAAGAATACCAGGGAGGTGACATTGCAACTGCCATTAAAAACCTTCCCGCGGAAATTGTAGACAAAATCCAGATCGTGGACGACTATGGGGATCAGGCCGCGCGTACAGGGATTAAAGATGGTGATCCTGAAAAAGTACTGAACATTACTACCCGGGAAGATAAATCTGTGGGAAATATGGCTAACATTTTTGCAGGTGCCGGAAATAATGACCGTTATGAAGCGGGAATATTTGGAACACGTATAAATAAAAATCAAACGATTGGTATAAATGCAAGGATCAACAATACCGTAAACGGAGTAGCTGGCAGTGATAATAGCAGCAGTGGCGGAGGCGGTGGCCGTGGCGGACAAGGTAACCAAAACAACAACAGCAACCAGAGCTCTGGCAATAGTGGCAGTGGTGGTACCACTACTTCGAGCCGGGCCTCATTTAGCATTCGTGATAAAATAGGTAAAAAAGTTGAAATTAACCTGAACTATGATTTTAGCAATACCAATGTGAAGTCATTAAATGACAGCTATTCGGTTAGTCCGACCCGTCAGCGGATCCAGGTAATTAAAAATGGCGTTCCGGTAATGAGAGATACTACTTACTATACCTTTGCGAACAGCCTTAGCCAGGGAGACAACATGAATAAAAGCCATAATTTTAGGGCAGAAATAGAAATGGACCTGGACAGCAGTAATTTTTTACGCGTGGTCCCTACCTTGCGCTATAGTTCGGCCAATAATACCCGGTTTTCAAACATACAGCAAACCGGGTTTTATCACCAGAACCGTGAAGGAACGAATATCAGTAAAAATACCAGGCCCCAATTGGGTGCTTCTGTTTTTTATCAGCATCTTTTTGAGAAACCCCGAAGGAATCTATCCTTACAGGTGGATGCAAACAGCAATAACCTGGACCAGGAGCAGGAACAGGATGTGAAGATCATTTACTTTTTAAACGAGGCAGAAACAGAGCAAAGGGATTCGGCTGTAAACCGGATTGTTGCCAGGAAAAATCTGCAGAGCAATTACCGGGGGAGTTTTACGTTTGCAGAACCTTTGACGCTTAATACACAATTGGAATTAAATGCCCAGGTAAATTACAACGGATACGACAATACAGCTACCACTCAAAATATTATCAATGGAAACCCATCAGGGGTGATCGATTCTTTGAGCAATATTTACGACTATTCCTTTACACAGGGGCGTATTGCATTAAATTACCGTTATGGCTTAAGTAATATGTCTAAAGTACGTTTTTCGTTGGGTGTAACGGCAATTCCATCTTTACTGTCGGGTACCAAGGTAAGTTTGGGTACCACTACCAACAGGAGCAGTTTTAACCTGGTACCCATTGCCCGTTTTGAATATTTATGGTCAAGGCAGCATAAGATGTCGATCAATTATTCGGGAAATGCAGTAGAACCGACTTTCGACCAGATCCAGCCGGTACGCGATGTTACCAATCCACAAAATCCTATTGTAGGTAACCCAAACTTAAATGCGTCTTTTCAGCACACAGTCAGAGCAGGATATGACAATTACATTGCCAATTCTAAGCTGAATTACTCGTTTAACCTGAATGGATCATTAACAGATAATTCGGTGATCAGGAATAATGTGCAGATCATTGATCAGGTACTGACAGATCCTGTTACGAGCAGAAAAGATACCATTTACATTACAGAGACCCGTTTTTTAAATACAAATGGGGCGTATAAAGTGAATGGAAACTATTCCATCAGTAAACAACTGAGTAACCGCAGGTATAACCTGGCCCTTAGCGGATCAGCCAGTTATGACCACCGCATTTCTATGAGTGCATCGCAAAAGAACGTGAATACAGTAATGACTTTCATTGAGCGGTTTGGCCCGAGGATCAATCCGAACGACTGGTTCGAGATTAACCCGAACATATCTTATAACTATACGAAATCGACCAATACCTTACCTGGCTTCCGGGATACCAAGACCAATACGCTTGCGCTTAATGTGGACGGAAGAATGTATTTCCTGAACACCTGGCTTTTTGGTTACAGCGCCAGCAAAAACTATGTAAACGGAATTGATGCCAATGTAACCAGCAATCCTTTTGTGGTAAATGCCTATATAGAGAAAGAACTGTTTAACCGCAGGGGAAGGGTTACTTTCCAGGCATTCGATATTTTGAACCAGAACAATTTTGTAAGCCGGGACAACAGTGAGGATGGAGGGTATACCGATACCAAATCCAATGCGCTGAGCCGGTACTTTATGCTGCGTCTGAGCATGCGTTTACAAAAATGGACGGGTGCCCAGGGCCGGGGCGGCAGAGGCATGATGCGCAGGGGTGACGGAAGCTTTATGTAATCGGCTATTCCTCAGCAGGATTGCATTAAAAAAGCCCCTAAGTTATTAGGGGCTTTTTTTAATGCTTATATTTTTTTAGAAGGAAAAGTCATCGTCTTTTACTCTTGCTACTCCTTCGTGGTTCTCAGAATATTCGTAGCGTTTTTCTACCACATCCTGATGGTTCTTAATGTAGTCAACCGTTTCATTTAGTCCCTCTGTAAACTTCTCAAAATCTTCTTTGTATAAAAAGATTTTGTGTTTTACAAAAACACCATCTTCCAGCCTTTTCTTGCTTTCTGTTAGGGTTAGGTAGTAATCTCCTGATCTGGTCGCTTTTACGTCGAAAAAATAAGTTCTTTTACCGGCCCTTACTTTCTTCGAAAAAACCTCTTCTCTCTCTTTGTTGTCAAATTCTCCCATGGTTGGTATTGATCTTGGTTTTGGTTCGGGTAAATATAAAGTAATAATTACTAAAGTTCAAAATAGAAATTACAAGGATTGGCTTTCTTCTTCCAGCAATTGGTTCTGGTACATTTCTGAATAAGCCCCATTTAACCTCAATAATTGCTCATGATTGCCTTGTTCAATGATTTTTCCGCTGTCCAGCACAATAATCTTATCTGCATTTTTTATGGTAGAAATTCGGTGCGCGATCAAAATACTTGTCTTATCTTTCATTATTTTGCTCAGATTTCTTAAAATTTCTTCTTCTGTACGGGTGTCCACTGCAGAAAGACAGTCGTCAAATATCAACATACCCGGCTCCTTGATCAGGGCCCTGGCAATAGATACCCGCTGTTTTTGTCCGCCTGACAAAGTAATTCCCCTTTCGCCCAGCATGGTTTCAAATTTCTGCTCAAAATCGATAATATTGTGGTACACTGCCGCGTTTTTTGCCGCATTGCTCACTGCTTCGTCGGTAACCTGGTCTAAACCAAAAGCGATGTTGTTTTTAATGGTGTCTGAAAAAAGAAAAACTTCCTGGGGTACAAAGCCGATCTGGCTGCGGTAGTTGTTTAAATTGAGGCCTTTCAGTGGCTGTCCGTCAACAGAGATCATTCCGCTGTCTATATCATACATGCGCATGATCAGGTTGGCCAGGGTCGATTTTCCTGAACCTGTACGGCCGATTATAGCTACAAACTGCCCTTGTTCAATTTCGAAGCACACATCTTTTAAAGCCTGAATACCTGTATCTGGATAGGTAAAATTAACCTGCTCAAACTTAAGGTTACCTTTTAGCGGGGGTGTTTGCAGATTTGCTGAGGTAATGTCCGGGTTGAGCTGTAAAAACTCATTGATGCGCTTTTGGGAAGCAGAAGCACGCTGAATTAAAGTGGTAACCCAGCCCAGCATCGTAACAGGGAAAGTAAGCTGGTTTACATATACAATAAATTCGGCAATATTGCCTGGTGTGATGGCTCCTTCTATTACTTGCTTACCTCCAATATGGACAGTAAGGATGGTGCTTAAACCAACCAATAACAGCATAGTAGGATAAAAGAGGGCCTGTACCTTGACCAGTCCCATGGCATTGTCCTTATAACCCTGGCTTTCGGCAGCAAATACTTCCTGGGTATAATCTTCCCTGACATAGGATTTGATGACCCGGATACCGGAAAATCTTTCCTGTACAAAACTGGATAGTTTAGACAGCTGTTCCTGGATCTGTTCACTCTTCTGGTTGATGAGCGTGTTCACAAAATAAATGATCAGTACCAGTACCGGCAAGGGCATTAAACACCAAAGGGCCAGTGTTGCGTTTACAGAGAACATGGCGTAAATCACCAGGATAAACAGCACAGCAGTATTAATGGTATACATAATGGCAGGACCTACATACATGCGTACCCTGTTCACATCTTCGGTAGCCCGGTTCATCAGATCGCCGGTATTATTGCGCCGGTAAAATCCCAGGCTTAGTTTCTGGTAGTGTGCATAGATCTCATTCTTCATATCGAATTCGATATGTCTGGACATCAGGATGATGGTTTGCCGCATAAAAAAGAGGAAAAGCCCCCTGAGCAGGTACAGTACCAGTACCAGCATACCAAAATAGAATAAGCTGTAGCTAAATATATCGTAAATGACTGTTGCACGCTCAAAGCCGTCAAATAACCTATAGATCTGAATGTTTTCGGTGATCAGGTTAAAAGCATGGCCAATCACCTGGGCAGGGATTACGCCAAAAATATTGGAGATGATCACAAAGAAAATCCCTGGGATAATCCACCATTTATATTTATAGAAGTATTTGTTTAAAAAACGCAGGTGCTTCATCAGGATGTAAAGATATCCAAATGGAGGTGTTTTTTTAAACTCTTTGGTTAAAACAATGTAAATAATGTTTTTTTATGCTAGTTTTGCGAGATATCTGATAAATAAAATTATATGTCTGGTAATAGTTCTATTGTGAATTCAGTTTTAGATCAATTAAGTGCATCGGGGCACAAGAAAGTAGTTTATTGTAATGATCCCGATACCGGATTAAAAGCAATTATTGCCATTCACGATACCACTTTAGGTCCTGCATTAGGAGGTACCCGCATGTGGAGCTATGCTACAGAATCAGAGGCCCTGGAAGATGTACTCAGACTATCGAGTGCCATGACTTATAAAGCTGCAATTACCGGTCTTAATTTAGGTGGGGGCAAGGCTGTGATCATCGGCGATTCCAGAAAAGGAAAGTCTGAGGCGATGATGCGCAGTTACGGCAGATTCATTAAAAACCTGAACGGAGAATTTATTACCGCTGAAGATGTAGGTACTACTACTAAGGATATGGAATATATCCGTATGGAAACCACTCATGTTACCGGTGTTCCGGAATCATTGGGGGGGGCAGGTAACCCGGCGCCAACCACAGCGAAAGGTGTGTTTTTGGGGATAAAAGCCTGTGTAAAAGAAGTTTTTGGAACGGATATGCTTGCCGGACGTTCAGTAGTGGTACAGGGTATAGGAAATGTGGGTGAGCACCTGGTGGCATTATTGAGAGCAGAAAATGTAGAGGTTTACATCAGTGACATCAATGAAGAACGCCTGCAGCATGTAGCCCGTACTTATAAAGCTAAACCGATCGGCGCAGATAAGATCTTTGGTCTGGATGCCGATATTTATGCACCCTGCGCATTGGGGGCTACGGTGAACGACAAGACCATTCATAAAATGAAATTTGCCATTATAGCAGGTTCAGCGAACAACCAGCTGGCAGATGAAAATATACATGGGCAACTGCTGCTGGAAAAAGGCATTTTGTTTGCCCCGGATTACCTGATCAATGCGGGTGGGCTGATCAGCTGTTATTCTGAATTAACCGGCTTCGGAAAAAAACGGACCATGCAGCTTACAGAAAATATTTACAATGCCACAAGGGACGTAATAAAAATGTCTAAAGCAGATAACATTCCAACGATAATTGCAGCTAACCGTATTGCTGAACAAAGAATAATTGACATCAAAAAAATAAAATCATCATTTTAATAAACAGGTAATTTACCACTCGTTCTTACATTCATGTTAAATAGAAGGCACTTAAGAATTAAAGCTCTGCAAAACATTTTTGCTTGGCACATGACAGACAAAAAGGATCTGGCTTCCTCAAAGAAGGCGTTAATGCAAAGTATTGATAATGTATATGAAATGTACATCTGGATGCTTTCGTTATTGGTAGAGGTGACAGAGTATACAGGCATAGACGCTACTGAGCGTGCCAATAAGCATTTGCCTACGGCAGATGACCTGAATCCAAATTTAAAACTGCTGCACAATAAGTTTGCAGTAACGTTGAAACAGAATCCTGATTTTAGTGCTGCGGTACATAAGTACAGGATCAACTGGATGGCCGATCCGGAGATTGTAAAAGCGATTTTCAACACCTTGAAAGTGAGCCCCGAGTATGCGGCCTACCTGGCTGACGCAAATAACGATCTGGAGGAATCAAAAACAATCATCAAATTTATTTTCAGGAAGATCATTCTGAAAAGCCATAACATCATCCAGGCTTTTGAAGACAAATTTATCAACTGGTCAGTAGACAAGGAGGTGATGCAGGGAATGGTGGCTAAAACCATCAAGAACTTTACTTCGGAAGATCCGTTTAAAAATAAACTCACACCGATAAGCCAGGATTGGGCAGAAGACAGCAAGTTTGTAGAAGACCTGTTTGTACATACGCTGAAGAGTGATAAGGAGTATCAGGGTATGATAGCCGAAAGAACCAAGAACTGGGAGTCGGAACGTATTGCGCTAATGGATACCATTCTGATGAAAATGGCGATATGTGAATTGATGAATTTTCCTTCTATCCCTGTTAAGGTGACGATTAATGAGTACTTAGATCTGTCAAAAGATTACAGTACACCGAAAAGTAATTCGTTTATTAACGGTATCTTGGATAAAATTTTAGGTGATCTGAAAAGAACAAACAACATACATAAAATTGGTCGCGGACTAATAGAAGAATAATATGATGAAACAGATCTTTATACTGGCATTGGCTGCCATATCGTTTGCCTCCTGCCAAAACACTGCAAAAAACAGCACAACTTTGCCTGCGGAAACAGGTGTCACGGCTGCTGCACCTGCAACTGCTGATGCAGCAGTAATGCAATTTGAGAATGATAAATATGATTTCGGAAAGATCACTCAAGGTGAAAAAGTTTATTACAGCTACAAATTCAAAAATGCAGGTAAAAGCCCTTTGATCATTTTAGATGCTACCGCTACCTGTGGCTGCACCGTACCGGAAGTGCCAAAGGAACCTATTAAACCGGGTGCGGATGGGGAGATAAAGGTCGTTTTTGACAGCAATGGAAAATCTGGTATGCAGGATAAAGTAATTACCGTTACTTCTAATGCCCAGCCCAATATTGCCAGTTTACACCTGACAGGAGAAATTAAGGAAAAATCGAATTAATATACATTTATACAATAAGAATATGATATCAACAGTAATTTTGCAGGCCCAGGGAAACAATATGTTAAGCACCTTAATACCTATGGTTTTAATCATGGTCGTATTTTACTTCTTCATGATCAGGCCACAGGTTAAAAAAGCAAAAGACCTTAAAAAAATGGTTGAAGCTTTAAAAAAGGGCGATAAAATTGTAACCACTGCAGGTATACACGGTCGCATTGCCGATATGAACGAAACTACTTTTTTAATTGAAGTGGAAGGTGGTACCAAAATCCGTTTTGATAAAACTGCTGTCTCTTTAGATGCAACCAAAGCTGTCGCTCCGAAAGCTGAGGAAGCACCAAAAGCATAAGTTTTCAAGCTATAAATGCAAAAGCCGCATCCTTGTTTGGTGCGGCTTTTGCATTTGAGTATATTTGTTACGAAATGCCCTTTATCAAACTCACAAAAATAGAGCGAAAACGCTTCCTTGTTTTAATCACCTGTTTGTTAATCGCAATCGCAGCGTGGTTGTTTATGGCATTGAACAATAAATATGTGTATACGGCCAAAACGGTCTTAAAGTATAGCAGCATCCCTCAGAAAAAAGCTTTTCATCCCTTACAGCCTGATACAGTAGATTTACAGGTAGAGGGTACAGGCTGGCAACTGCTTTTTGCCCGGCTAAGGGTTAACCCCCAGTCCATCTCCATCAGCCTGGAAAAATTAAACAACAGAAATTTTATCCTGTTTTCTGAGCAATTGTATAACGTGAACAGGCAACTGGAAACCTCACAGAAGATCATCTCTGTAAAACCGGATACCCTGTATTTTGATTTTTCTGAAAAAACGGTAAAGCGGGTTCCGGTTAAGCTAACCTCAAAGTTTACTTTTGTAAAACAGTATGGGGTTTCAAATCCTATTGAAATTACGCCTGATTATGTAACCATCTCTGGTCCTGAACAGGAGCTGGCCAGGATTAAGGAATGGAAAACGGATTCGCTGAATCTTGATGATATACAGTATACCACTAAAAAAGTAGTGGCGATGAGGCAAAGCAGATTAAAAAACGTGAGTATTTTTCCCGCCAGTGTTGAGGTAAAAGTACCTGTTGATGAGTTTACAGAAAAGATACTGGAAGTGCCGCTGAAAATCATCAACAACAGTGCTTATTACAGCATAAAACTGTACCCTAAAAAAGTAAAGGTGACCTTTATGGTGGCCTTATCTAAATATAGCCAGGTGAACGAAGATTTTATAGAGGCAGTTGTGGATATGGATGAATGGAAAAATTTGCACCATGGCCGGTTAAGGGTGAAGATTGTGCGCTTTCCGGATTATTGCAGGTTGATCCAGGTTGTGCCGGGAAAAGTAGATTTTATTATTGAAAAGTAATGTTGAAGATAGGGATTACAGGAGGAATAGGTAGCGGAAAAACAACCGTCTGTAAGGTGTTTGAAACGATGGGTATTCCTGTTTTTTATGCAGATACCGTGGCCAGGCAAATTATGCTGACCGATGAGTTGTTGATCGCAGGTGTTAAAAATACTTTTGGAGCAGAAAGCTATACTGCCGGGGGACTGTTAAACAATAAATATATTGCCGGTATTGTATTTAACCATGCGGATGAGCTGGCTAAATTAAATGCATTGATACATCCCGCTGTGTTCCGGGCCTTTGATAAATGGGTAAAACAAATACCCGCAACTGTTCCCTATGTGCTTAAAGAAGCCGCCTTGTTATTTGAAAGCGGATCGTATAAAATGTGTGACCAGAATATTTTAGTGCTTGCACCGGCAGAGGTTAGGCTGCAGCGGGTAATGGAGCGGGATGGGTTGAGTGCGGAACAGGTGAAAGCCCGGATGGATAAACAATTGCCGGATGAAGAAAAGATCAAACTGGCCGATTATTCCATTCATAACAATGAAACAGATTCACTGATCATCCAGGTGAACAAATTGCACGAACTGTTTTTAAATAGACCTTAATGATACTGGATGATTTTATAGTAGTTACCAAAACAGGCTTGTTTTGTAAGTATGGGGATTTTTACCTGGACCCTAAAGAAATAGTTAAACAGGCGGTGATCTCTCATGCCCATGGCGACCATGCCATTGGTGGTAACCTTGCTGTTTATTGCACAGCAGCAACCGCATTGTTTATGAAACACCGCTATAAAAAGTTTGCAGCCGGGGAGTTCTATCTTAAAACATATTATTCTTCCTTTGACCTGAACGGGGTCAGGATCAGTTTTATTCCTGCGGGGCATATATTGGGCTCGGCCCAGGTTTTAATGGAGTATAAAGGCGTAAAATATCTTTATACAGGAGATTATAAGCTGCAGCCTGATAAAACCTGTGAACCTATGGAGTTTGTTGAGGCGGATGTATTGATCACGGAAACTACTTTTGCCGATCCGGGTACCCAGCATCCTGTGGCAGAAGAAGAAATCCTGAAGTTAAATGCTACGCAGAATAACATCATGCTGGGTGCTTATTCGCTGGGGAAATGCCAGCGACTGATTAGTTTAATGAATGACCATTGTATAGAAAAAAGGATATTGGTACACCACAGTATGCTCCCCTTTGTTAAAATATATGAGCAGATGGGAATAAACCTCGGAAGGTATGAGGCTTACGATCGTAAGGTGATGAAAAATAGCCCTGCCAATATGGTATACCTGGTGCCTCCAATGGTGTTTAGGAGTTATTTTAAGGCAATTAATGTGATCAGGGTATTTGCTACGGGTTGGAAACACCTGCAAAATAACCACGAAATTCAGCTGTACATCTCTGATCATGCAGACTGGAACGACATTCTTTTTACGGTAGGAAAAGTAAACCCTAGTCAGATATGGACCAATCACGGAAGCGGAATTCAATTGAAAAGCCATTTTGAAACAAGTTTGGTCGTTAAATTGCTTAACTGATGAAAGAAGGGGCAGACTACTATTTTAACGAAAATGGTTTGATGGTATTTACTGCTGCATACCACCTTAAACGTGGGTACTGTTGTAAGAATAAATGTAAACACTGCCCATGGGGTTTTGGTAAATCCAAATTAAAGAGCAGGCCGGACGCAGATAAATAAAGGAATAAAAAATGCAGTTGCAGAAAGAAACGCTGACTACCCGATTTGAGAGTATACATCACCAGGTGATTGTAAATGTACTTCATACAGGGAACTGGTGCAATGAAAAATTGAAGCAGGCCATATTGCCTTTTGAAGTAACTACCCAACAATTTAACATACTCAGGATTTTAAGGGGTCAGTATCCCAGTGCCTGTACTGTCAATTTCCTGAAAACAAGAATGCTGGATAAAATGTGCGATGTATCCAGAATCATAGACCGCCTGGTACAGAAAGGCCTGGTGATCAAGGCTTCCAATACCGAGGACAAAAGAGCTGTAGATATCCTGATCAGTGATAAGGGACTGGCCCTGCTGAAAGAAATGGATAAAGACGTGAGTTTATCGGTACTGATCTCCTCTAACTTAAGCGAAGCGGAAGCGCGGCAGCTGAATGACCTGCTGGACAAAATGAGGGGCTAGTGGGCGTGATGACTATGCCCGCTGGTATAAAAACCGATCAGGGCAATGGCTACACCACAGAGTACGGCAATCATTTTACGCCTGCTTACCTTATGGTCAACGCTTGATTCAAACAGAATGGTGGTAGAGATGTGCAGGAATATGCCGATCACAATACCCATGATTTTGTTAAAATAAGCTTCTACACCGCCGATACTTCCGTTGCTGATGCCATAGCTTACATAAAAACCCAATGGCGCCATAATGGCAAATACACTGATGTAAAATATGATGTTGTTCCTGTTGAATTTACTTTGTAAAAGAATACTGGCCAGGGCAAAGGCTGCAGGGATATGGTGCAGGGATATGCCATAAATGAGCGCATTGTGCTGATCTTTTGCCAAAGGCATACCTTCTAAAAAAGCATGCAGACAAAGGCTGATCATTATTCCGTAAGGGAATACCTGGTGGTCGTTATGCTTATGGATATGACCATGTTCAACGCCTTCTGAAAACTGTTCAAGTAGAATCTGTAACAAGAAGCCTATTAAAATGAATATTCCGATTTCTTCATGGTCAGGTCCGTTGTAAGCATCTGGTATTAAATGCAATACCGTGATGGCAAATAAATAGGCCCCACTGAAGGAAAGAATTAATTTCAGTAATTGAGATTTGTCACTTTTAACCAAAAAAATGGCTATGCCTCCTAAAAATGCACTGAGAAATAGAATGAGTAATTTCCAGATTTCCATTATAATTGCGGTTGTATTTTTTTGTAAATTTTGGCTGTACAAAAACCGATTGCAGTGCCCAGCAAAGCACCTGCCATGGTATCAATGGGGTAATGTACGCCTACATAGATCTGAGAAAAAGAAATGATAAAAGCCCATGAAAGGCCGATGGGCAATACGGGTTTCCATTTGTGATAAAAAACAAAAATCAGAAATATGGCGATAGCAAAATGATTGGTTGCATGGGCAGATGGAAAGCTATAGCCGCTTCCGCAAGGTACCCTGTGGAGGATCTGATCCACTAACGTCTGTTCGTTACAGGGTCTTACTCTTGCGACAAAGGGCTTGATCAGCCGGGAGGCAATCATGTCGCCCATGGCAAAAGTAACCAGCAGCATGCCAATGATATATCCTGCTCTTTTTTTGTATTCTACAAAGGAAAAGACAACGATAAAGAGGTAAAGCGGCGCCCAGAAATACCTGTTGCGCATTAAAGGCAGCAGCCAGTCAAAAAAAGGATTGGCAAGGCCCCTGTGTATCTTTAAAAACAGCTCTACATCAAATTGCTGCAAACTTTCTATCATGCTTTTTTACAGATTAAGATCAAACGCTCTGATTTGTTCTCGTCATAGGCTTCCAGCGCATAACTGCCGAATACTGCGCTGATCTGTAAGCCGCTTTTTTGAAACATCCTTTCAAAATCACTAAGTTCAAAAGCTTGTACACGCTCTTCAAATGCAAAGGGTTTGTCGCGGTGTTCGAAATTGATGTGCTTAATGATTTTGCCATTCGTCACAAATTTGCTCAGGTGAAATTCTATGCCTTCAACCGTTTTGGTTTCTTTATGGGTAAGGTTCTTGATAATCTTTTGAGTATTAAAGTAATCAATAACCAGTATGCCATCTGTTTTAAGGCTCTTCCGGAAAGATTTTAAGGCATTGACATGCTCTTTTTCAGTTTCGAAATAGCCAAAGCTGGTAAAAAGATTGAGGGCAATGTCGAAATAGTTGATGAAACACAACTTCCGCATGTCGTGCACAAAAAAATGAAGGTGCTTTTGCTCAAATTGCTGTGCATATTTAATGCTTTGTTCAGAAAGGTCTATGCCGGTTACATCGTATCCTTTTTTATGGAGATAAATGGCATGCCGGCCCCTTCCGCAGGCGATGTCAAGGATGCGTGATTCAGCTGCTGGTTTTAAATAGGCGGAGAGGTTGTCGATTAAAAATTCCGCCTCAGCATCATTACGTTGACTGTAAAGGATATGATAATAAGGGGAATTAAACCAGTATTGAAACCACTTGCGCTGCATAGTTAACCTTTAAAAAGTACAAATATAGTGTTTTGGTCTGCAACAGCTAAGTTTATTTAAACAGCAAATGCCAATTTAAAGCATTTGCTTATTTATGACCCAACTAAAATAATTGGTTCCCTGTTTTTTTCTTATTTTTGGAGAAAACTGAATAACTTGACACTTATAAAATCAATCTCCGGCATCAGGGGCACGATTGGCGGCATTGCCGGCAATGGTCTAACCCCTATAGACATCGTAAAATTTACAGCAGCTTATGGCTCCTGGGTAATCAACAGAACCAACATTAAAAAAATTGTTCTTGGCCGCGACGCCAGGATCTCGGGTGAAATGCTGAACAATCTGGTCATCGGGACGTTACAAGGATTGGGCATTGAAGTGATAGACCTTGGGCTGTCCACAACACCAACTGTTGAAATTGCAGTTCCTATGGAAAAGGCAGGCGGCGGGATCATCCTGACGGCAAGCCACAATCCGAAACAATGGAACGCGTTGAAATTATTAAATGACAAAGGTGAATTTATCAGTGATGCAGATGGAAAAGAAGTGTTGGATATTGCGGAAAAGGCAGCATTTGAATTTGCCGATGTAGACAATCTGGGCAAAGTGCTTAGTGATGATACTTACCTGCAAAAGCACATTGGCATTATCCTGGCATTGCCACTGGTTGATGTGGACGCGATTAAAAAAGCAAACTTTAAAATAGCAATTGACTGTGTAAACTCTACAGGTGGCATTTTTGTTCCGGCCTTATTGAAAGCGCTTGGCGTGGAAACAGTTTACGAATTATACTGTGAGCCAGATGGACATTTTCCACATAATCCGGAACCGTTGCCTGAGAATTTAACTGAAATCGCTAAGGTGGTGCAAAGTAAAAAAGCAGATCTGGGAATTGTAGTTGATCCTGATGTTGACCGCCTTTGTTTTGTTTGTGAAGATGGGGAAATGTTTGGGGAAGAATATACCCTGGTTGCAGTAGCAGATTATATCCTTAAAAATAAACCAGGCAATACGGTATCAAATTTGTCCTCTACGAGGGCCTTAAGGGATGTAACGGAAGCATCGGGTGGACAATACCATGCTTCTGCTGTAGGTGAAGTAAATGTAGTGAACCAGATGAAGGCGACAAATGCCATCATTGGTGGTGAAGGGAATGGGGGAATTATCTATCCTGAATTGCACTATGGCCGGGATGCTTTGGTAGGTATCGCGTTGTTTCTTACCCACCTTGCAAAATTTGGTAAGTCTATTTCTTTACTGCGCAGCAGCTACCCTGAATACCATATCTCTAAAAATAAAATCACGCTTACACCGGAGATGGACATCGATGCTTTATTGATCAAAGTACAGGAGAAATATAAGGATCAGCCCAACAGCACGATAGATGGATTAAAGATTGAATTTGATAAGGAATGGGTACACCTGCGCAGGTCTAACACTGAACCAATCATCCGCATTTACAGTGAGGCTGGTACCGAAACGGTAGCGGAGGGCCTTGCGGCAAAGATCATTTCAGACATCAAAGAAATTTTAAAACTGAATTAACAGAAAAAGAATATTATCATGGAACGGGTTTATTTAGACAATGCCGCCACCACACCTTTAGACAAGGAAGTGATGACGGAGATGGTAAACGTGATGAGCAATTATTACGGAAACCCATCTTCAATTCATGCGCAGGGACGTGAGGTGCGCACCTTGATTGAAAAGGCGCGTAAAACGGTTGCCGGTTTGTTAAATGCTACCCCTGCCGAGATATTTTTTACTTCTGGTGGTACGGAGGCAGACAATACCGCCATCCGTTGTGGCATTGCTGCTTATCAGATTAAACATGTCATTACTTCTAAAATAGAGCATCATGCGGTAGAGCACACCTTAAATATGTTATTAAAACAAGGAGTAATTGATAAGCTGAGTTTTGTTGATATAGATGGAAAGGGCAATGTGAACTATGCGCACCTGGAAGAATTGCTGCAAAACAATGAGCGTTCATTTGTATCGTTAATGCATGCGAACAATGAGCTGGGCACGTTAACAGATATAGAAAGGGTAGGGAATATCTGTGAGCGGTATGATGCCATTTATCATTGTGATACTGTTCAAACCATGGGGCATTACATCCACGATGTAAGAAGATTAAAAGCCCATTTTATCGTGTGTGCTGCTCATAAGCTGCATGGCCCTAAAGGAGCAGGTTTCTTGTTTGTGAACCATAACATCAAAATCAGCCCCATGATCTTTGGTGGTGCCCAGGAACGGAACATGCGTGGAGGTACAGAAAATGTTTACGGAATTGTGGGGCTGGCAAAAGCCCTCGAAATTGCTTATGCCAAGATGGAAAGCCATCAGCAATATATCCAGGATTTGAAGGATTACCTGATGCTTAAATTGAAAGAGATTCCTGATGTTTATTTTAATGGGGAAACCGATGCCGATAAAAGTTTGTACACCATATTGAGTGCTTCCTTTCCAGCAACGGACATGGCTGATATGCTGTTGTTTAACCTGGATATCAACGGCATTTCCGCATCGGGTGGAAGTGCCTGCTCTTCGGGTTCAAATATTGGTTCGCATGTGCTTACGGGGATCCAGGCTGATCCTGGCCGCCCTTCGGTACGTTTTTCTTTCAGTAAATACAATACCAAAGCTGAATTGGACTTTGTGGTAGAAAAAGTAAAAGAAATTGTAGATAAAAACGTTGTGGTTTAAAATAACCTGATATTAATGAAAAGGCCTTGAATTGTTCAAGGCCTTTTTTATGGATTTAGTTCTTCATCATTTTTAGGAAAGCTGCAAGTTTGGCTTTCATGGCCCTGCGGTCTACTATAAAGTCCAGGAAGCCGTGCTCCAATACAAATTCGGCTGTTTGAAAGCCTTTTGGTAAATCTTTTTTAATGGTTTCTTTAATTACTCTTGGACCTGCGAAACCAATTAGAGCACCTGGTTCGGCGATATTGATGTCGCCCAACATGGCATAGGAGGCGGTTACACCACCAGTTGTAGGATCGGTTAATAAAGAGATATAGGGAATTTTAGCCTGGCTTAACAGGGCCAGCTTGGCGGATGTTTTTGCCATTTGCATCAATGAAAATGCGGCTTCCATCATCCTGGCACCTCCCGATTTGGAAATCATCAAAAAAGGAATTTTGTGTTTAATGCTGTAATCGATAGAACGGGCAATTTTTTCACCTACCACTGATCCCATCGATCCGCCAATGAAATTAAAGTCCATGCAGGCCACTACCAGGTCTTCGCCTTCTATTTTACCGTGAGCTGCTCTTATGGCATCTTTTAAGCCGGTTTTAGTCATGCTTTCCACCAGTCTTTCTGTATAGGGTTTGCTGTCCGTGAAATTTAAAGGGTCGCCCGAGGTGAGGTTGGGGAATAATTCTGTAAAATGATTGTTGTCAAATAATACCTGAAAATATTCTTTAGAACCAACGCGCAAATGGTAATTGCAGTATTGGCAAACATATTTATTCTCTAGCAGGTCAGCACTATGCAAGGCCTTTTTACAATTCGGGCACTTGTTCCATAAACCATCCGGTGCTTCTTTCTTTTCTTCTGTTGATGTACTGATACCTTTTTTTTCTCTCTTAAACCAAGCCATGTTATTTGTTGAAAAATGCGAGTACAAAGAAACAAAAAAAAATTAGAACACGCCCAGCTAGTTTAGCATAAATTAATTTGCCCATAGCTATATTTTTCATAACTTCGGCGTATCTAAAAATTAAAAATAATGAGTTTAAAAGGCTATAAAGGCGTAATTTACGGAGATGCCGTTCAGGAATTGTTTGAACAGGCTAAAAAACATCAGTTTGCATTGCCAGCTGTTAATGTTACCGGAACAAATACCATCAACGCTGTAATGGAAACTGCAAAGGCGGTCAATTCGCCGGTTATGATCCAACTTTCTAACGGTGGAGCGCAGTTTTATGCAGGAAAAACATTAAACAACGATAACTTAAAGGCCTGTGTATTGGGCGCAGTATCTGCAGCTAAACATGTTCATTTATTGGCTGAACACTATGGTGTGGCAGTTGTATTGCATACCGATCATGCGGCTAAAAAGTTATTGCCATGGATAGACGGATTGCTTGATCATGGCGAAAAATTCTTTGCAGAACATGGTAAGCCATTGTTTTCTTCACACATGCTTGACCTTTCAGAAGAGTCAATAGAAGAAAATATGGAAATCTCTGCCAAATATTTAGCGCGTATGGCTAAAATGGGTATGACCATTGAAATTGAGCTTGGGGTTACCGGTGGTGAAGAAGATGGGGTAGACAACAGTGATGTAGATAGCTCTAAACTATATACGCAACCTTCTGAAGTAGCTTATGCTTATGAAGAACTGAGCAAAGTAAGCGATAAATTTACGGTAGCTGCTGCATTTGGTAACGTTCATGGCGTATACAAACCAGGTAATGTTAAGTTACAACCCGTTATCCTTAAAAACTCACAGGATTACATCAAAGAGAAATTTGGCCTGACTGCTGAAAAACCGATCAATTTTGTATTCCATGGTGGTTCTGGTTCCTCTCAGGAGGAAATCAGGGAAGCCATTTCTTATGGCGCCATTAAAATGAATATTGACACCGATATGCAATGGGCATTCTGGGAAGGTATACTGGATTATTATAAAGCCAATGAAGCTTATCTACAAGGTCAGATCGGTAATCCGGACGGCGAGGATAAACCGAATAAAAAATATTATGATCCGCGTGTTTGGTTACGTAAAGGTGAAGAGCAATTTGTGGCCCGCTTAACGCAGGCTTTTGAAGATCTGAACTGTAAAGACGCAAGCGATAAATTATAAGTATCATTATAAGCGATTTAAAGCGCCAGGAGGTCAAACCTTATGGCGCTTTTTTTGTAGTTTTAATATGCAGGCTTGTTTTTTTAATGTTGTCAACTCTTATAAGATAAATCTGGATAAATCAACCAATAGAAAATAAAATATACTGATGAATAAGAAAAAAGGAAATAACAGCAGTTTATTTGAACGTTTTGCCAACGGGGCAACTAAATTTACAGGCAGCTCTCCGGCCTTTTTGATGGCCACGGCCATTGTGCTGGTATGGGCCTTAACAGGTCCGCTTTTCAATTATTCTGAAACCTGGCAGCTGGTGATCAACACGGGAACAACCATCGTCACTTTTCTAATGGTTTTTTTAATACAGAAGGCACAGAATAAGGATGGAAAGGCAATACAGTTGAAATTAAATGAACTGATTGCAGCTCATGAGCGGGCAAGTAACCGGATGGTGGATATTGAAGACCTGACCGAAACCGAGCTCGATCAGCTGCACAAATTCTATGTTACGCTTTCTGCCCTGGCAAAGAAAGAAATAGACATTCATTCCTCACATTCTATAGACGCTGCAGTGGAGCTGAATGAAATTAAGAAAATGATAAAATCAAAAAATAGAAAACATGGAAGCGCTGCTGGTAAACAAGATCAGGAATAAAGAAGAACTGGAAAAAGCATTTGTGGTACGGAAAAAAGTATTTGTTGAGGAGCAGCACTGTCCACCAGAACTGGAGTGGGAGCATGAAGAAGAGTCTACTCACTTTCTCGCTGAGATCAACGGAGAAGCCTGCGGGGCCTGCCGCTGGCGTAAAACAGATGCGGGCTATAAACTGGAACGTTTTGCTGTTTTAAAAGAGTTCAGGGGCAAAAGAATAGGGCAGGCCCTGGTAGCAGCTGCGCTGGCCGATTTGCCGGAAAGTGCACATTACATTTACCTCCATGCGCAACTGAATGCCATGCGGCTGTATTCAAGATTTGGTTTTATGGCCGAAGGTGAACAATTTGAAGAAGCAGGTATACCCCATTTTAAAATGGTAAAAAAGGCGTAATTTCACAAAAATACCTTGCCAGAAAAGTGAAGGGCTTCCTGCCATTTCTCCATATCCAGTTTCAGCGGTTCATCTTTGGCCAGCAAATAACTGATCAGTTCTTCGGTGGCCATGTTACCTGTTAAATCATCAGCAGCCATCGGACAGCCTCCAAAACCTTTTAAGGCGCTGTCAAAGCGTCTGCAACCACTCTCATATGCAGCCTGGATCTTTTCATAACGGGTGTTTGGCGTACTGTGCAAATGCAAGCCAATTTCCACATCAGGATAGCGTGCGATCAGGCCTGGTACTATTGCATTGATCTTTTCTGGCGATGAGACGCCTGTAGTATCGGATAACGCCAGGATCTTTGCGCCATGGCTGACCAGTTCATCTGCCCATTTTTCCACGATTTCCAGGTTCCATTCGTCCCCATACGGATTACCGAAACCCATCGATAAATAAATCACAGCTGTTTTTTGCGCTTTGTCACACAGTTCGAGCATTTGTTTAACGGTAGTTACCGCTTGTGCAGTGCTGGAATTGGTATTGCGTTGCTGGAAAGTCTCAGAGATAGAAAAAGGAAAACCAAGGTAACTGATCTCTGTATGTGAAGCTGCAGCTTCAGCGCCCCTTAAATTGGCAATTATGGCCAATAGTTTTGTGCTTGTGGTATGCAGTTCAAGTTTTGCTAAAACTTCAGCGGTATCTCGCAATTGAGGAATAGCTTTCGGCGATACAAAACTACCGAAATCTATGGTGTCAAAGCCAACCTGCAGCAGCAGGTTGATGTAGGCAGCTTTAATGTCGGTATCTATAAAATCATGTATGCCCTGCATGGCATCTCTCGGACATTCAATCAGTTTAACTGGTTTTTGTTTCATTTGGTACAGTTAATTCCTCGGTTATACTTTTTTCTTTAAAAAAGGGGCGGATGATTAGCCTTGTACCCCTGTCGTAACTAAAATAGCTCCATACCCAGTTTACAAATACCACGAGCTTATTTCTAAAGCCGACTAAGGTCATCAAATGTACGAACATCCAGGTAAACCAGGCAAATACGCCTTGAAACCTGATCTTGTGGAGGTCTACCACGGCTCTGTTTCTGCCCACAGTAGCCATTGCACCTTTGTCAAAATATTTAAATTTCTCTACCGGTTTTTTTTCAATAATGTTGAGCAGGTTTTTAGCCAGCAGTTTCCCCTGCTGTATCGCAGCAGGAGCAACACCGGGATGGCCATTGGGGAATTCATCCGTAATCATTGCTGCCACATCCCCAACCGCGTAAATATTTGGGTAACCTTCAACCAAATTAATTTCGTTAACCTTCAGACGGTTTCCCCTTACTATTTTTTCGGCGTCTAACCCTGGCAATACCACACCTTTAACACCTGCCGACCAGATCACCGTTGAAGATGGGATGTGTTGTCCGTCCATCAGGCTAAGCATTCCGCCATCGTAAGCAGAAACACGGGCGTTGTTCATAATAGTGACACCAAGTTCTTCAAGAAATGCTGCAGATTTTTGCTGTGCCTGTACAGACATGGCGCCAAGTAATTCCGGCGAACCTTCAATCAGATAAATATTTACATCATCGATATTAAGGTCAGGATAATCATTTTTAAGTACGTGTTTTTTTAGCTCGGCGAGTGCCCCGGCAGTTTCAACACCTGTAGGACCACCGCCAACCACCACAAAATTCAGCAGCTGCGCGCGTAGCAGCGGGTCTGCGGCTATTTGTGCAGCTTCCAGGTTCTGTAAAATTAGGCTTCGCAGGTTCAATGCTTCAGGAATGGATTTCATGGGCATGGCATTGTGCTCAATCTCTGCCTGTCCGAAAAAATTACTGGTTGATCCTGTAGCAAGTACCAGATGGTCATATTCAATAATGCCGATTGAAGTTTCAATGGTGTTTTCAGCAGCATTGACCTGCTGCACCTCAGTTACCCTGAAGGTCAGATTTTTCTGCCCTTTAAATATTTTTCGCAATGGAAATGCAATCGAGTCTGCTTCTAAACCACCTGTCGCTACCTGGTACAGCAGTGGCTGGAAGGTATGGTAATTGTGCTTATCCAGCATCATCACATCTACGTCTTTATTGCGCAGTTTTTTAGCCAGTTCAATGCCTCCAAATCCACCACCCACAATAACAATTCTTGGTTTGCTGCCTTTTGGAAAATGTTGCTCCATAATCTTGGTTTCAGTAAATATACATAATACTTAAATAACTAATATAACAACAAAAGGCATCCCAAAAAGGATGCCTTTAATTATCATGTTGATGTAATTTACTTATTTCTGTTTTTTCACGTTAACTTCACCTAAATCCAATACAATTGGTGTAGAGATGCATAATGAAGAATAGGTACCGATAATACGACCAATTAGCAGGGCGAATATAAAGCCGCGTATACTTGCACCACCGAAGATAAAGATCACCAGCAATACGAAGAATACAGTTAATGAAGTCAAAATAGTACGGCTCAGTGTGCTGTTCAGTGCAAAGTTGATCAGTGTTTCTTTTTCTTTTCCATGAAGGTCGTCTTTACCTGCTTCAGCGAGTTTCTCACGGATCCTGTCAAATACCACTACTGTTTCTGTCATGGTATAACCCATAACTGTCAGAATAGCAGCAATAAAGTCCTGACCAATTTCCAGAGAGAATGGCAACACACCGTCTAATATGGTATAAAAAGAAAGTACCAGTAACACATCGTGGAACAATGCGATTACCGCACCTAAACCATAGTTCAGTTTCTTAAACCTGACTACGATATAAATGAACATCACCAGGCAAGAGAACAGGATCGCACCATAAGCACTATATACAATGTCGCTCGCAATGATCGGACCTACCTTTTCGTTACTTTCAATAGTGTACCTGACACCGGTTTTAGCCAAACCAGCTTTTAAGGCATTTTCTACAATTTTATCCGCCTGAATATCAGAATCGGTGATGTGGAAAGTAGTGGTGATCTTTAATTCATTGTCTGCACCTGCAGTTTTAACGATGGTTTCCGATTCAGGGAAAACGCCGGCCAGTTGTGCTTTCACATCTTCCGTGTGCATGCCTTTATCGAAGTGAACGATATAAGTTCTGCCCCCCTTAAAGTCGATACCCAGGTTTAAACCGCCATGTTTAAAATAGAAGATAAAACCTAAAACAATGATTATTGAAGATATGGTATAATAAAGCTTTCTGTGTCCGACAAAGTTGAAAGCTATATTTTTAAATGCATGGATGGTGTATTTGTTGCCAAAAGTAATGTTGGCTTTTTTATCCAGCAAAGTATCGAAGATCAAACGGGAGATCAGTACCGCGCAGAATAAAGAAGAGAGGATACCAATACACAGTGTAGTGGCAAAACCCTGAACCGGGCCGCTACCGAATACATAAAGGATGACGCCCAGTACCAATACAGTTACGTTTGAATCGATGATAGACGACATGGCATGTTTAAAACCTTCTTTGATGGCTACCGGAGTAGATTTGCCTAAAGTCAATTCTTCCCTTACACGCTCAAAGATCAGGATGTTCGCATCCACCGATAAACCGATTACCAATACGATACCGGCAATACCAGGTAACGTTAATACCGCACCCAGCGAAACCAGAATACCCATGATGAAGAACAGGTTGATCACCAGGGCCAGATTAGCTACCCATCCTGCTTTGTTATAATACAAAGCCATAAAGATCAGGATTACCACAAAGGCCAGAACAAATGACAGTAAGCCATTGTGTATGGCAACTTCACCAAGAGAAGGACCTACAACGAACTCCCCAACAATTCTTGCCGGTGCAGGTAGTTTACCTGCTTTTAAGATGTTGGCTAAATCCTGGGTGTCGTTTACCGTAAAGTTACCGGTAATGGAAGAAATACCATTAGGGATTTCATTTTGTACAGTTGGCGCAGAATAAACCGTATTGTCCAGTACAATAGCGATTGCTTTTTTATTGTTAGGGTCTGATGAAGCTTCTGCAGTGATCTTTTTCCATTTGGCAGCACCATCACCAGTCATGTACATGGTTACTTCAGGTTTGCCTTTCTGGTCATAATCATGACGGGCATCGCTGATGGCCTCACCACCAAGATCTGGTTTGCCATCCAGTGAAGTAACTTTGATGGCATACAGTTCAAATATTTTATTGGTATTGGCCACACCCAGATCAGCAGGTTTGGCACTCCATATCAACTTATAGGTCTGTGGAATGATCGCAGCAATTTCCGGTCTTTTAAAGAACGCGTTTACTTTAGCTGTATCTTTTTGCGCAGTCCAGCCTACAACTGGTCCGGGACGTAATGCCGGCTGGCCGTTTTCTGCCTGGTAGGTAGGAGGGGTTAATATGGCAAATAGTGGATTAGATTTTGCGGCTTCGTTGGTTTTTAAGCTTAAAGAATCTTTAGCATCTGCTGTTTTAGCTAAGCCTGCAAGCTTACTTCCGCTTTTTGCAGTAGTATCTTTAGCCACACCTGCAGTAGTTGTCGTGTCTTTTAGCGTAAGGGCCAGTGTTTTGTTGATGTTTTCCAGTACGGGATATACTTCCTCGTTCTGGTAAACCTGCCAGAACTGGAGTTCGGCAGAACCCTGTAACAATTTATGGACACGTTCTTTGTCCTGCACACCCGGCATTTCAATCAGGATACGGTTGGTACCTTCTTGTTTCTGCATGTTCGGGCTCACTACACCGAAACCATCAATACGGCTTCTGATGATAATGAACGAGCGGTCAATAGCGCTGGTCGCTTCTTTAGATAAAAAGCTTTTTACTTCATTATTGCTTGCATTGGGCTTTAACAGTTTGGCATTGTCCTGATTAGAGAAAAAATCTACCAGGTTTTTACCTGGTGCCAGTTTTTCATATTCATTAACAAACAAGCTGATGAAATCTTTTCCACCGGCATTCAATTGTTGCTGGGCATTGGAAAGTGCTTTGTTAAAATTAACATCATCTGTATTGCTGGCTAACGATTTCACCAGTTCACCTAATGATATCTCCATCGTTACATTCATACCGCCCTTAAGATCCAGCCCCAGTTTAATTTCTTTTGATTTGCAGAACTGATAATTAAATCCAAAAAGGGGATAAACAGGCACGGTGGCCATGGAGTCTAGATATGCCTTTTCTTTTTCTCCGTCCCCTTTAGCGTAAGCTTTTGCGTCTTTTTCAACTTTAGCTGTAACGAAGTTGAACGAGAGATAATACACACAGACAATACCTAAAAGTATTGCCAAAAATTTAATTAAACCTTTACCCTGCATTTGTTTGTAATTATTAGTCTATATATGCTATATATTTTTTTAACAAGTCGGCAAATCTAATTATTTTTTTAATTAATAGACCACCTTATTGATTTTTTATTATAGGTGCTCAGCTATTTGCGTAATAGTGTTGAAAATGTGTAGGCAAGGTTGTTTTTTTCATCGGGCTGATGTGGCTCAGTATCAACTTCGTCCCAGTTTTTTTGATCAATTTCAGGGAAAAAAGCATCGGCGGCATACTGTGCATGTACCCTGGTCAGGTAAATCTTATCAGTTTTGTCTATAGCCTGCCTGTATATCTCCGCGCCGCCAACGATAAAGACCTCCTCTTCGGCTATGCACAGGGCTAAAGCCTGGTCTAAGGTGTTGACTACTTCGGTACCTGGTATTTCCATCCCGGCTGATCGGGTAATCACAATGTTACGCCTGTTTGGAAGTGGCTTGCCAATGGAATCAAAGGTTTTACGGCCCATGATAATGGTGCGTCCGCTGGTGAGTTGCTTAAAATGTTTCAGATCAGTAGGCAGGTACCATAATAATTCGTTGTTTTTACCAATGGCATTGTTTTCGGCAATGGCCACTACTATAGATACGGTCATACGGCTACTGCTCCTTTAATGTGTGGATGAGGATCGTAGCCTTTCAGGGTAAAATCTTCATATTTAAAGCTGAATATATCCTTTACCTCCGGATTGATTTCCATTACCGGTAATTTTTTTGGTTCACGGCTCAATTGTAACCTGGTTTGTTCAATATGGTTATTGTACAAATGGGCATCACCCAGTGTATGGATGAAATCTCCGTATTGCAATCCGCATACCTGGGCCACCATCATCGTTAATAAGGCATAAGATGCAATGTTGAAAGGAACACCTAAAAATATATCTGCGCTGCGCTGATACAGCTGACAGCTCAGTTTGCCATCGGCTACATAAAATTGAAAAAATGCATGACAAGGTGGAAGGGCCATATTTTCAACTTCCGCAACATTCCATGCCGAAACAATAATCCTTCTGGAATCCGGATTACTTTTAATACTGTTTATAATTTGGGCAATCTGGTCAATATGTCCACCATCGGGTTTAGGCCAGGAACGCCATTGCGAACCATAGACAGGTCCCAGGTCGCCATTTTCATCCGCCCATTCGTCCCAGATGCGCACGCCATTATCTTTCAGGTACCTGATATTAGTATCACCACTTAAAAACCAGATCAGTTCATGGATGATCGATTTCAGGTGTAGTTTTTTAGTGGTCACCATAGGAAAACCTTCCTGCAGGTTAAAGCGCATCTGGTAGCCAAATACGCTGATGGTTCCGGTTCCGGTACGGTCGTGTTTTTGTGTGCCATGATCCAGCACATGCTGCATCAGCTCTAAATATTGTTTCATTTACTTATTTACGGGATACGTGCCATGCAAAAATACATATTAATGTGTAGATATAAAAAAGGGGAAATGTGGATAAGTTGATAACCTTTATTTTTCTAATCTGAAGTTCTTTGTAGTTTTCGTCCATGAAGATCGGATTTTACGTAATTCTTATGGCCGTACTCCTAACCGGATCATACTTTGCCGGCACTACAATGGACAATCCGCTACCAGCTTATGCCGCGGGGGCTACACTTACATTGAGCCTGTTTTTATGGAACATGTCCAGGTATGCAAAAAAAACTGCACAGCGAAAATACAGAGAACGCATGTTTCAGCAGCACATGCGAATGACTTTGCGCAACCAATGGCATTAATACAGGTTAAGCTGTTTGTCTTTTTTTGTAAGTTTACGGCCTGAACAAAAAAAGAATCGCTGATGCTTGCATTTGCCAATGCTAAAATAAATCTTGGTTTAAACGTTACCCGAAAAAGAGCCGATGGTTATCACGATATTGAAACGGTTTTTTATCCTGTAAAACTGAATGATGTTGTCGAGATTACTGATGCTGAAAAGACAGTCTGTATTGTAACAGGGATTGATGTGCCGGGAAACCTGCAGGATAACCTTTGTTTAAAGGCATTTAATATGCTGAAGAAGGATTTTGACCTTCCGGCGCAGCAAATCACCTTGCTGAAAAATATACCTGTAGGAGCGGGTTTAGGTGGAGGCTCATCTGATGCCGCTCAGGTGATCAAACTGGTGAATGATAAATTTAAACTTGGGCTTTCTGCGTTAAAGATGCAAAACTATGCCAGGCAATTGGGGGCTGATTGCGCTTTCTTTATCGAAAACCAACCTGTGTATGCCTTCGGTAAGGGCGATGAGTTCCAGCCGATCGCAATAGATTTGTCAAATTATTATATGGTTGTAGTAAAACCCCCTGTTCATAGCTCTACAACAGTTGCTTATGCTGGAATAAAGCCTGTTATTCCTAGCAGATCGGTAAAAGATTTAATACATTTGCCATTGAAAACATGGAGGGAACATCTTCAAAATGATTTTGAATCAACTGTGTTTTTAAAATATCCGGAAATTGAACAGGTCAAAACTAAACTGTACCAATCGGGGGCCCTCTTTTCTTTAATGAGCGGAAGTGGGGCCAGTGTTTTTGCAATTTTTGAACAGCAGGTCAGTTTACCGGAACTGGAAAAGGGGAATACAGTGTATTATTACGTTTAATTCCTTTTAAAAACAACAGATTTACCATTCATCAATAACATAAAATGCAAGAAGATAATTTCGAAACACTGGCCATACGTTTACAAGCCGAAAGAACCCAATTTAAAGAACATTCGGTACCCTTGTACCTTACTTCAAGTTATAAATTTGACGATGCAGAAGACATGCGTGCCCTTTTTGCCAATGAGAAGGAAGGGAATGTATACAGCCGCTATGCAAACCCAAATACAGACGAGCTGATCCAGAAAATGGCCGTACTGGAAGGATCGGAAGCAGGTTGGGCTACTGCAAGTGGTATGGCCGCAATATTTACTACTTTTTTAACTTTTTTGCAATCGGGTGATCATGTGTTGTCCAGCCGTTCTGTTTTTGGTTCTACGCATCAGCTTTTAAATAATATTTTCCCAAAATGGGGCATCAGTTATACTTATGCCGATCTGGATAAACTGGAAGAGTGGGAAAAAGGCATCAAGCCAAATACGAAAATGATCTTCGTAGAAACACCTTCCAATCCGGGAATTGACATCATTGACCTGGAATGGCTTGCTAGCCTGGCAAAGAAAAATAACATCATGCTGGTGGTAGACAACTGTTTTGCTACGCCTTATTTACAGCAGCCTATAAAATTGGGTGCTGATGTATCTATCCATTCCGCAACAAAGTTCATTGACGGACAGGGGCGTACCCTTGGTGGAATTATCCTTGGCTCTGCAAAACACATGAAAGAGATTGAAGGTTTTGCAAGACACAGTGGTCCGGCTATGTCACCATTCAATGCCTGGCTGCTTTCTAAAAGTTTAGAAACACTGGCAGTACGGATGGACAGGCATTGTGAAAATGCAATGAAGGTGGCAGAATTTTTAGAAGCACACAGCGGCATTAAAAAGGTGATGTATCCGTTTTTACCTTCGCACCCTCAGTATGAAATTGCTAAAAAACAGATGAAACAGGGGGGCGGCATTGTTACTTTGGTAATAGAAGGAGGCGTGGAAGCCGCAAGCCGGTTTATGAACAAATTAAAAATGTTCTCCATCTCGGCTAATCTTGGTGATACACGTTCTATCGCCACACATCCAGCAACCAGTACGCACTCCAAATTGACAGAAGCGGAACGTTTGCAGGTGGGCATTGAGCAGGGGACCATTCGGCTGTCTATCGGTTTAGAACACATCGATGACATCATTGGCGATATCGCAAAGGCTTTGGCATAATTCCTGATTTTAAAATAATAAAAAGCCCCGTATCTTCTTGATACGGGGCTTTTTATTATTTTATTGGATGTAATCCCGGTCCTCATCACTCAGACCACCCTTACTACCCTTATCATCAATTTCCCTGTCATAGGTGCTTACCGTAGTTTTAGGCCGCCCTGCCCAAAAACCAAGTACAAAACCCACAAAAGTGCATACGCCCACAACCAGGAGTTTAGAAATGTCTCTCTTTAAAAAAATGAAATTAAATTCTACCGCATCGGTATTGATCATTAAAAAAATGGTAATCAGAGCGGTGAAAATGATGATAAAGACGGTCTTAGTGCGCATAATCTAAAAGCTATAGTTTAAAATTAACTCTAATATAGGGTTTTGATGATAAATTTTGTTTACGAATACAAATCTGGCGCCTAAATCAATAATCGGCTGATAGCGCAGTACATTCATACTGGTATGCAATTCAAAACCATAGGTTTTGGGTTGGGCTAATGTAGTGCCGGTCCCAATATTCTCATAATGACAAAATAAGCCACCCCTAAAATTCCGGATATAGGCCAGTGGTCCTAATTCTGCATCAGGAAAGGCAATAGGGAGCCTGTAGTTTAATAATAAAGTGTTTTTGAGCATACTGACTGCCCGGATGTTGTTGTAGCCGTATACAGCGTTAATTTCCCTGTCGTACTTTCTTACCCCGGTAGCTGTCTGGTAATTGAAATTAGCCAGAAAGGAATGGTTTTTAAAGAAGCCCGGAAAATAAAGGAAACTTTCGACAGCAAATAAACGACCGTCCAGCTGTTTGTCAAATGGCTGGTGCTGGTAAGTAAACCTTAAAATCTGTGCCCATTTAGGGGCGATGTCGCGCTCAGCCTGGCGTATCGAGTGGCTGAAAGTAAATCCATATTCCATAGGGAACCTGAGGATGGAAATGTAATTGGCAGGCATGTTCTGTGCAGCATAGCGCTGGGTATAACTGGTGGCTGTTTTTAATGAAAAGCTGTAAGTGTCACCAAGGGCGTTCAGGCTGATCGGTAACAAAGCCTGCAACTGGATGTTGTTTTCGCGCCAGTCACCCTGATAGATGCCTTTATTGGTGCTGTAAAATGTTCTTCTGGGCCTGTTGCGGTAAGTCGCACTAAGGATAGGGTAAAAGCTTTTCAGGCTAAAACCCGCATTGTATTCAAAGCGGTCGAGATCTCTATGGTATTCAGCTCCTGCAAAAGCACTGAAGGTATTGAGCAGGTTGTTGGAGTTGAGCTGCAGCCCAAACTGGTATTCATCTTCAATGATGGGGATAATGCTGTGGACATTGAGCAAATTTCCTAAAGCAGCAAAAGGCCTGGACTTGTAAATACTGTCCGGGATCTTTGAAAACACATTTCCTGTATTTTCCTGTTTTTGTGCGGCTTCACCAAAATAGACAAAACTGTTGTTTTCCGGCTGATGGGCTTTAAAAGGGATTTCTGCGATTTCATAACCGGAAGGCATATAATTGTTAAAGGTGATGACTGGTGATCCTTTTTGAACTGATGGATTAAAAGCGCCATATTTTGCGTCGCTTAGCGCGCTTATTTTTTTGGAGTTGATGTCGACGCTGTAAATATTGTCAACTCCGCTGTAATGCGCGTTAAATGCGATTTGCTGGTTAATGAATATGGGTCTTGTGATCTGCTGTTGTGACGGGCTGATGATCTGCCGGCTTTGACCGGACCTGTTGCTGATCCACATTGCTTTTCCCTGCTCGCTAACACTGACGTAGGCTATGGTATTTCCTTCTTCATTAAAGGCAGGCGTTTGCAGGATCAGATTTTCGGGATTTGGGTAAGTGTAAATGATCTTCCCATTTGTCGCATCCAGTTCAACAAGGTTACACTGATTACTGAGGTCGAACCTTACTGCTATGATTTTTTTTCCATCGGCAGAGAGGGAAGGCGAGAAGAGCCTGCTTTTACTGCTTAATTTTTTTACACGCTTATTTTTAATGTTATAGCTGCAGATCACGTTGTAGCTGCGCTGACGGTATCTTGGATCATAACGGACCTCATCCCAGACAATAAGTCCGTTTGCATAACTGAACCAGGGTTGGTCCTGGGGGCCTATGTTCAGTAGCGAAGTTTCATTCTGCTCTTTATCAATAATGGCAAAATGAGGCACATCTGCTTTGCTTTGCTTTAAAGTTAATATGGTGTTTTCCGTTAATCTTACCGGAAGAAAATAGTTGCTTGCATAACTGACCCGTCTGGTTAAAGCGGTGTAGTCTGCTGCCGGAGATGCTCCGGCCTGCGCTGTCCATTTTTCTTTCAGCATGCTGTTGGTCTGCTTAAACCATTTGTGGCTGCCTTTGCCCGTAAATTTTTTTAGGGTATTGGAGAAAGGATAGGGGCGAAATGGGCGACGGCGGATATCGGTAAGCACGCTATCGAAAATTCCTTTGCCTTGTTCTTGCCGGATGTTGGATGCCAGGAGATAGCCAAGCTGGTAATAACCAGGGGTGATGTCTTTGTCGGAACCGAAACTGGCTTTGCTGTAAGAGAAGTTTTTTCCTTCAAGCAACGCCGCCCGATAGGGCATGACCCATGAAGGCTGCCTTCCCCGGCCGGCCTTGGTCAGTGCAGTTTCTATGCTCACTGCATCACCTTCAAAAAACCAGATCGGGATGCTCGCACCAAACCAGGCCAGGTGAACTTCTTCTGGAAAAGGCCGGGCCTTTCCTCCGGTTAGTTTGTCAAATTGAGCTACGTGTCTGAGTTCATGAACAGCCAGGTTGTTGAGCCAGTCCTGACTGTCGAACTGCTGCGGGGGAGTGGTGTAAAATTCTGACTTTTTAGGGCCCAACTGAACGAAGCCGTTCGATATGACTCCACGGTTTTGAAGGAGTACCGGAATGCTTGTTTTTTGCTGGCCCAGACTGCCCCCGACATAAGGATAAATATAGGGTAGCGTATTGGCCATCCGCTGGGCTTCTTTTTCCAGTTCTTCAGGATAGATCACTTTAAAACCGGCCGCGTTGATCTGACGCCATTTTACACTAAGTGGGTTTTGTTCCTGGTTAAAAATCTGCGAAAAAGAGTAATGTGAAATAAAACTTAATATGATTGTTATTTTTAAACTGATTATCAAGTGTTTATTATGTTTAATTTGCTTCATTTAGGGTGTATGCTAAAATTATTAGTATTTTAAAATTTTTAGGGCTCTTTTTACCTTGTCTATTATTTTAATTGATATTATTATTTTATTGATATTCAGTTTGTTAAATTTTTTTGTATTTGTGTAGTTAGGTTGTTTTGTTTGTTTGTTTTTTGGTGTTTATCCCTGTTTTTTTGCATTTGCCTATGCGTTGTTATCTCAACTCAGATTTTGCAATTAAGGTACACTATTTAGCCGAGAAATAAAATTAAATTTGCGAGGTATTTTTTCATTTTGTATGTAAAATGGAGATTTCTTCCGGAAGATTTGTGAGGAGAAATCCATGATTTTCCGGGCCGCAAAGGCTTACATTTTGCGCCATTTTTAGCTGTATTTTTATTGCTGTAAGGTACTTCCCTGTGCGGGTGTTTTTCTACCCTGCCCTATCGCGAAATCCTGGCTTAGTCAATGAAAATGCTCAGGGGTTTTCAGTTGCGGCTCTTGTATTTTTTGTAAACCGGATACCCGAATACAGCTGCCAGGATCAGGCTGGCGCCAAGGTAAAATCCGGGCGACATGGTCTCCTTTGTGCCGAAGAGAATGAAGGCCAGAAGACTGCCATATATAGGTTCCAGATTGGTAACCAGGGCTACCCGGAAAGCCGACAAGGTGCGCATGACAGCTACTGCTGCAATGTAGGCCAGAGCTGTACAGACAGTACCCAGAAAGAGCAGGTATAGCCAGTCCTGAACGTTTAAACTGAAGCGCTCCAGGAGCAGTGTACCATCAGCCAGACGGTATACAGTGACCCAGAAAAAGGCACCGGAGATCTCATAAAAACCAATGATTACGGGGTTGCTTTTTTGCACCAGCGTGGAATTCAGGGTACTGAAAAGGCTTGCGGTAAGGGCTGCTGAGAGACCAAAAATGATGCCTATGGTATATCTGGATTCAAATTTAAAGATGAGATAAATACCTGAAATGATGACCAGACCAATCACAATATCGGCCATCTGTATGCTTTGTTTCTTGATCAGCGGCTCTAATATGGCGGTAAAAAGCGTAATTGAGGACAGGCACACCAGGGTAACCGATACGGTAGAAATCTTGATGGCCTGGAAGAAAAGGATCCAATGGAGCGCAACAATGCTGCCTATAAAAAAGAATTGTAAAAACTGTTTTTTTGTAACCCGTAAACTGGTTTTACTGAGTTTGAAATAGGCAAAAAGGGTGATGCTGGCGATGAGTACCCGGTACCAGACCATGTGCACGGCACTAACTGAAATTAAGTTGCCCAGTATTCCTGTAAAACCCCAGACGAATACGGTAAAGTGTAAGATCAAAAGGTTTTTATTGGAATTTTCTATTTTTCCCGGCATTATTTAGGTGCTTTTCTGAGCAAATAATAGCCCAGTAAACCAAAAAATAAAGTAGGAGCTATTACTGCCAGTAGGGGGGGCATGCCTCCTTTTAGCGAAAACATTTTTGCGAATTGGTTAAATACGATATAAGCAAAACTTAGCAAAATACCGATACCTAAAGGTAGTCCAACACCCCCACGTACCTTCCTGGAAGATAAGGCAACACCTATAAGTGTTAAAACAAAAGCAGACAAGGGATGTAAATAGCGTTTGTATTGCTCAAACAGAAGGTCATTCCATATCCCTGAACCCCTTATCTTCTCTTTTCTGATTTTTTCAGACAGCTCTTTATTGGTTAAGTTCTCGAAAATATTGTCATAAGCAGAGAAATCATCAGGCCGCATGTCCAGTACAGTATCTTTGGTCATGGATGTACCACTTACAAAGGTTTCCTTCAGGCCGTTTACATATCTTATCGAATAGTTGGTTAGCTTCCAGGAGCGTTTTAAAGAGTCCCATTTGATTTCGTCAGCAACCAGCTTCTTGGTCATTACATCTCCTTTGAAGTTGTCTAAAGAGAATCGTGTGCCCGTTTTGCTTTTGTTGTCAAAATTATCCATAAAAATATAGGTATTGTCGTCCAGCTTCATATGGATGTTACTTTTGCTGGATGGGTCATTTTTCTTTACATAAGTGTTCTCAAAGCTGTTTTTGAGCTGATTGGTATAGGGAAGGATGTATAAATTGGAGGCCAGGTTAAGCGAAAATATAACAAAGGCAGAAATAAAATAGGGGACAAGGAATCGGTTAAAACTCACTCCTCCACTTAAAATAGGCACAATTTCTGTCTGGTCGGCCATTTTTGCAGTAAAAAATATAACCGCAATAAAATTGATGAGCGGCGATAACATGTTCACATAATAGGGGATGGAACCAGCGTAATAAAGCGATATCACTTGCCAGAAGGTAAGATTGGCACTTAAAAAATCATCCAGTTTCTCCGACAGATCAAAAATAATGATGATCACCACAAATAACGTAAGCGTATATAAAAACGTGCCTAGGTATTTGCTGATGATGTACCAATCGAGAATTTTGACCCTGTCTTTGATAAAATCCATTTACAATTTATTCCCTAAGATAGTAACCATTTTGTTTTTCCATGCGTAAAATTCGCCGGACATAATTTTCTCACGGGCAGTTTTAACCAGCCATAGGTAAAAGTGCAGGTTGTGTAAAGTGGCAATTTGAGCACCCAGCATTTCTTTCGAATGCATGAGGTGTCTTAAATAAGCTTTAGAGTATACCTGGTCTGCAATCAGATCGCTATCTGCTTCTATGGCAGAAAAATCATCGGCCCACTTTTTATTGCTGATGTTGATGATGCCATTTTTAGTAAAAAGCATGCCGTTTCTGGCATTTCTGGTTGGCATTACGCAGTCAAACATGTCTACTCCCAATGCAATATTTTCCAATATATTAACAGGAGTGCCAACACCCATTAAATAACGCGGTTTTTCGTAAGGCAGTATATCGCATACTACTTCGGTCATGCCGTACATTTCTTCAGCAGGCTCTCCCACGGAGAGTCCGCCTATGGCGTTTCCTTCCCGGTCCATTGAAGCAATAAACTCAGCAGATTTTACCCGCAGGTCTTTGTATACGGAGCCCTGGACAATAGGAAACAGCGTCTGGTTAAAACCATATTTCGGAGTTGTGGTGTCAAATCGCGTGCAGCAGCGTTTTAACCACCTGTGGGTCATGTTGATGGAATTTGCTGCATATTTGTAATCACAAGGATAAGGTGTACATTCATCAAAGGCCATGATGATATCGGCACCGATGGTACGCTGGATATCCATGGCATATTCCGGCGTAAACAAGTGTTTGGAGCCATCAATATGCGAGCGAAAGGTTACACCTTCTTCTTTTATCTTCCGTACCTTGCTTAAAGAATATACCTGATAGCCGCCACTATCTGTAAGGATCGGCCTGTCCCAGCCAATAAACTGATGTAGACCTCCTGCCCGTTCCAGAATATCCAGGCCGGGTCTTAAGTATAGGTGGTAAGTGTTTCCTAAGATGATTTTAGCGTCGATATCAGTTTTAAGTTGTTGCTGGTTAATTGATTTAACCGTTCCGGCAGTACCAACGGGCATGAAAATAGGTGTCTGTATTTCGCCATGATCTGTGGTAATGGTGCCTGCTCTTGCTTTCGAATGTATATCTTTTGCTGCTAAATTGAATTTCATTGATGAGTATTTAGACCTTTAATTGGTTTACCGGCAAAAGTTGTCCGTTTTTTTGATTTTTCAACCGCCAATTAAAATCCCGGCAAAAATAGCAAAAAACAAGCTATAAAAAGGTTAAATTTTTTATCAACATAAAGGAACATTACAGATTAAAAACCAGAAATTTGACCCTTTCAAAAGTATATCGTGGAATTAACCTTATCAATGAGCCCCGAGACCTGTCTGCTCGGCATATTATTTTTTTGTTTGCTGATACAGCTATATTTTAGCCTGTTTGTTCACCTTAAACTGGGGCTCGCAAAAGTGGATGAAATTCCGGATAAAGCTGTAAAACCTTTAAGTGTGGTCATCTGCGCACGCAATGAAGTGGAGAACTTAAAGCAATATCTTCCGGTAGTGCTGAACCAGAATTTTACTGATTACGAGGTTGTTGTTGTGAATGACCGCTCCTGGGACGGGACAAAAGAACTACTTGAAGAATTTGCAAAACAGTATAATCATTTAAAGATTGTTACGGTTAACGAGGGAAGTAAATTTATTGCGGGTAAAAAGTTTGCAGTAACTATGGGCATTAAGGCGGCTTCCAACGAATGGCTGGTATTTACTGATGCAGACTGTGTGCCTGCCTCGTCAAATTGGCTGCTGGGCATGCAGCAACCTGATAAAGATCAGACAGAGATCCTTTTGGGTTTTTCTCCTTATTTGAAAAAAAAGGGACTTTTAAATGCGCTGATTCGTTTTGAAACTTTTTTTACCGCCGTTAACTACTTATCTTTTGCCTTAAAGGGAATGCCTTATATGGGCGTAGGTCGGAACATGGCCTATAAAAAGTCACTTTTCTTTAACAATAAAGGCTTTGCAGCACATATGCATATCCCTTCGGGAGATGATGATCTTTTTGTAAATGCACATGCCAACCACAAGAATACAGCTATAAGGATCAATAAAGATACACAAGTCTGGAGCGAGCCAAACACCAGTTTCAGTGCTTATTTACGGCAAAAAAAACGTCATTTTGGTGCAGGTAAACTGTATAAATCCAGGCACAAGTTCATCTTATCGGCCCAGATTGTGATACAATTCCTTTTTTATGTACTGTTTGCCGTGCTCCTGTGCTTCAAAGCAACCCTATGCCCGGCAATGATCCTATTTGTTTTGAGCATTTTGATCCGGTGCTTTATCTATCCCAAGCTATTGAAGCGGCTTAGTTATGGCGATTTAAGCTGGTGGTTTCCGATTCTGGACATACTATTATTCATTTTTTTAGTCTTTAATGGCATTCTGTCTATATTTGTTAAAAAAGTACAGTGGAAATAAAATCGACGTTAATACAGGAATACTTTAAAGATCTCACTGAAAAGCAAATTGCTCAGTTTGATCTGTTGTATAGTTTATATAGTTTTTGGAATGCGCAGATCAATGTAATTTCAAGAAAAGATATAGAGGAACTTTATGAACGCCACATTTTACATTCTTTGGGAATTGCTAAGTTCTGTACCTTTAAACCTGGCGAAAAAGTACTTGATGTAGGTACAGGGGGTGGTTTTCCAGGAATTCCACTGGCGGTTTTATTTCCTGAAACGCAGTTTCACCTGGTAGATTCTATAGGGAAAAAGATCAAAGTAGTCACGGAAGTGGCTTCAGCTTTGGGTCTGGAGAACGTGAAGGCCAGTCATCTGCGGGCTGAGCAGGTTACTGATAAATATGATTTTGTGGTTTCGAGGGCAGTAACGCGGCTGATTGATTTTTATCCATGGATTAAAGGAAAGTTCAATAAGGAATCCAAAAATGCGATACCAAATGGTATTCTATACTTAAAAGGAGGGGACCTGGCTGAAGAGATTGCTGAATCAGGCCTGAAAGCGGAACTATATCCGCTTTCCGCTTACTTTAAGGAAGCCTTCTTCGAAACAAAGTACGTGGTTTACATTCCGCAGTAAGATATTTTAAAGTTTATCCTGTTTTTATTTTAAGTGTCTGTTAATTAGATATTTATTTTTAACCGTGTGGTTTGTTACGGCTAAACTATCTAGCTTAGCCTATGAGTTTAATCCACAAAATAGGCCTTACACTGCTTAAAAGTGTAGGAGATGTGACCGCAAGAAATTTGCTGGATCATTTTGGTAGTGCAGAGGCTATCTTTAAAGCAGATAAACAGCAGTTGATGGAGATTTCCGGCATAGGCGATGTCATCGCCGGGCAAATTTTAAATCATCATGTATTTGGAATTGCCGAAAAGCAACTTGGATTTATCCGGAAACATCGCATACAGGTTCTTTTTTATACCGATAAAAATTATCCCTGGCGATTGAAGAACTGCCACGACGCACCCGTTTTACTCTATTATAAGGGCAATGCAGATCTAAATCACCCCCGTATCATCAGTGTTGTAGGCAGCAGAAGGGCTACAGAATATGGACGCAGGCTATGCCGCGAGTTGATAGCACACCTGGTACCTTATGGGGTAATTATTGTGAGCGGACTGGCTTATGGCATAGATGCAGCGTCACATCAGGAAAGCCTGGAGCATCAAATACCCACAGTAGGGGTGCTGGCACATGGTCTGGATCGTATTTATCCGGCCTTACATAAGCCAATAGCTCAAAAAATGCTGCTGAATGGTGGTTTATTAACCGAGTTTTTACCGGATACCATTCCAGATAAAGAGAATTTTCCAAAGCGGAACCGCATTATTGCAGGTATAGCCGATGCGATCGTAGTTGTGGAAGCTGCAGCAAAAGGGGGTGCCCTGATTACAGCTGATATCGCAAACTCGTACAACAAAGATGTATATGCCTATCCCGGACGAACAACTGACCAATATTCTGCCGGATGCAATTTTTTGATAAAAACCAATAGGGCCTCCCTGATCAGTCATGCCAAAGACCTGACTTACTTCCTCGGCTGGGATGAAGTCGCTGTAGATAAAAGCAGTTCACAGCTAGAATTTCCACTAGCCCTGTCTAAGGAGGAACAAGAGGTATTGTATCTGTTAAAAGATACAGTTATGGGGATTGATGAGCTTAGGGTGAGAACGGGTTTTAACCAGAGCCAGTTGGCTATGCACTTGCTCAACCTGGAAATGCAAGGTGTTTTACAGGCTTTACCCGGTAAAATTTACAGGTTGAGCTGAGATATTTTTTATCGGTTTTTAATTATATTCCATTTGCCCTTATTATCATCTGTTTGTAAATCTATTGGAATACTAGGGTAAAATATAATTCTGTTTATTTTATTTAAGTAATATTATATTGTGAATTTTTATTTGTACGTAAAATTCCAATCTTCAATCTGTATTTTTGTATCATGTGGTACAATAATATTTTGGAAACCATTGGCAATACGCCATTGGTAAAATTGAATAACATTACTAAGGATATCCCTGCAACCGTATTGGCAAAGATCGAAACTACAAATCCTGGAAATTCGATCAAAGACCGTATGGCAGTAAAGATGATCGAGGATGCGGAAAAAAGCGGAAAACTAAAACCAGGAGGCACGATCATTGAAGGGACGTCTGGCAATACGGGCATGGGGCTGGCTATGGCCGCCATCATTAAAGGCTACAAATGTATTTTTACAACCACAGACAAGCAGTCTAAAGAAAAAGTAGATGCCTTGCGTGCTTTTGGAGCTGAGGTGATTGTTTGTCCAACCAATGTAGAACCTGAAGATCCCCGTTCTTATTATTCTGTATCCTCACGTTTGGAACGCGAGGTTCCCAATTCGTGGAAGCCAAACCAATATGATAATTTATCCAATACACAGGCTCATTATGAGCAGACCGGTCCTGAAATCTGGGCGCAGACGGAGGGTAAGATTACCCACCTGGTAGTAGGAGTAGGCACTGGTGGTACCATTTCCGGTACGGGAAAATATCTGAAAGAGCAGAACCCGGATATTAAGGTTTGGGGTATAGATACTTATGGTTCAGTATTTAAGAAATATAAGGAAACTGGTATTCTGGATAAAAATGAGATCTATCCATATATCACAGAAGGCATAGGGGAAGATTTTCTTCCCAAAAATGTAGATTTTGATATCATAGACCTTTTTGAAAAAGTAACAGATAAAGATGCAGCCTTGATGACGCGTGAGATTGCGCGCAAAGAGGGCATATTTGTAGGTAATTCTGCTGGTTCTGCCATTGCGGGCTTGTTGCAATTAAAAGATAAACTAAAGCCTGAAGATGTTGTGGTTGTTATATTTCATGACCATGGCAGTCGCTATATGGGTAAAATGTATAATGAAGACTGGTTAAGGGAGCGAGGTTTCCTTAAAGATGAAAAACTTACTGCCAGATCTATCATAAAAAAGAAAGAAAATGCAGAAATTATCACGATAGACTGTGAGAAAACAATCCTTGAGGCTATCAACAACATGAATACGCTTAATATTTCGCAAATACCTGTTACGCAGAAAGGTATGGTGGTAGGCAAACTGGCAGAAGGTGATATATTGAAAGCGCTTTTAGAAAATCCGTCCCTGAAATCTGCGCCTGTTCAGCAGATCATGTCAACAGGTTTCCCTTTTGTAGATCTGAACACATCGATAGATCGCATCTCCTCCCTGATCAATAAGGAAAACAGTGCGGTTCTGGTTGAAGACGAGCAGGGTAAAATTGAGATCATCACACAGTACGATATCATCAATGCAATTTCAGGATAGGACATTAAAATATACCGAGACAAAAACAAAAAACAACACCCAACAAAAAAGCCCCTAATTGGGGCTTTTTTGTAATCCTAAGTATTAAATAAGTGTTAATGTGTCGGTGCCGAAGCTTCTACACGTTTGATCTGTGCACCCAGGGCACGCAAACGGGTATCAATATCCTGGTAGCCGCGCTCAATTTGTTCTATATTAAAGATGGTCGATTTTCCTTCCGCTGATAACGCGGCGATCAGCAGGGAAACGCCGGCACGGATATCCGGAGAAGTCATGCTGATCCCCCTTAATTTATACTTTTTGTCGATACCATTTACTGATGCCCTGTGCGGATCACAAAGGATGATCTGCGCACCCATATCGATCAGTTTATCCACAAAAAATAACCTGCTTTCAAACATTTTCTGGTGGATCAGTACATTTCCGCGGGCTTGCGTGGCTACCACTAAAATAATACTCAACAAATCTGGTGTAAAACCAGGCCATGGTGCATCGGCGATAGTCAGCATGGAGCCGTCTATAAACGATTCAATTACATAATGCTTTTGCGAAGGAATGTAAATGTCATCTCCTTTCAGTTCAAACCTGATCCCCAGCTTTTTAAAAACATCCGGTATTACACCCAGTTCAGAATAGCATACATTTTTTATGGTGATTTCTGATTCTGTCATGGCAGCCAGACCAATAAAGGAGCCGATTTCTATCATGTCCGGTAACATGCGGTGTTCTGTGCCACCCAGTTTTTTCACACCCTCTATCGTTAACAAGTTAGAGCCAACGCCCGATATCCTGGCACCCATACGGTTTAACATTTTACACAACTGCTGTAAATAGGGTTCACAGGCCGCATTATAAATGGTGGTTGTTCCTTTGGCCAGCACGGCTGCCATCACAATGTTGGCAGTACCCGTTACAGAGGCTTCGTCTAGCAGGATATAAGCTCCCCTTAAATTCGTTGCATCAACGTTAAAGAACTCTTTTTTAGCGTTGTATACAAATTTAGCGCCCAGTTTCTCAAAACCGATAAAATGTGTGTCCAACCTTCTGCGGCCAATTTTGTCACCTCCGGGTTTAGGTATTGCGGCTTTACCAAAGCGGCCAAGCAAAGGACCAACAATCATAATTGAACCTCTTAAACCTCCACCTTTTGTTTTAAAAACATCCGACTGGAAAAAATCCAGGTTAATGTGTTTGGCTTCAAAAGTATAAATGTCTTTATTCAGGCGCTCAATGGCAACACCCATATCACCCAGCAATTCAATCAGTTTATTTACATCTTTAATATCGGGTATGTTGCTGATGGTTATTTTCTGATCTGTCAATAAAACAGCAGAGATGATTTGTAAGGCTTCGTTTTTTGCCCCCTGGGGTTGAATTTCACCCTTTAATTTCTTTCCGCCAATTATTTCAAATGCGTTCATGTTATTCGTAAGATGTATGGTAAACGGATAAAATTAGTGTCGCTGCTTGGCGTTGTTGTTGCGTTGCGGACGGTTGTTGTTGTTATTGTTTTGTCTGCCCTTACCATTATTTCTTCCACGGTTGTTGTTGGACGGTCTGGTTACAACAGGAGGTTTAAATTCAACTTTATTTAAGTTGACATTCTCATCCAGTTGCAGTAGCCCTCCAGATAGTTCCCGCAGGTTCTTTAAAATCGTTTCATCAGCAACACTATCTTTGTTCCAGGTAACGTAGGCCATTTTCATGAAATTGGCGATACCCTGCACCATAGCAGCCCTGCGTTCCGGTTCATCAACTGCTTTGGCTTTTTCAATCATCATCTCCACAGTTTTACCATAATGTTTATAGGTAATTTTTTGTTGAGGATAGCCGATATGCTGCGGTTTTACCAGGGCAGCTTCAGGAGTTGGCTTAGGATAGGGGCTGTCTACGTCAATTTTATAGCCCGAAATGATGTGCAAATGGTCCCATAGTTTGTGCTTAAAGTCGGCCACATCACGTAAATGCGGGTTCAGAAAGCCCATTAAATCAATTACTGCCTGGGCGTACTTATTGCGTTCTTCAAGATCCTCAAGTTCTATAATGTACTTCACCATGTTTTGCACATTACGGCCATATTCGGCTAATATCAACTCGTTTCTTGTGGTATTATATTCGAAATTCATTTATATACGTTTCATTTTTAGATTAGTATGCGCCAGTATGTTGTTCATCGGCCCATTTACGTCAGCGTATGCTCAGTTTTTTTATTTGTTCGGGAAGCGTGGTGCTTTCCTTTATGGTTGTAAATATAAGGCTTATTTCACAATTCGCAACTTAGCAAATTTTAGTAACAATTGTTTATTGCCCAGACCTTGAAAAAACACAGTTGCTTTTACATCAGGCAAAGTTCCCTCAAGGCTGATGATTTTTCCAAAACCAAACTTTTCATGTTCTACATCCATGCCATTCTGAAAGGCGCTGGCCGCATCAGGTGCAAAACCCGGGCTCGGTACGTGTGCTTTGGGCAACATTGATGTTGTTTTTGGCCTTTGTGCAGCTGCACTTACCGTTCCGGTGCTGCCTGAAGCTGGTTTGGATTTGCTGAAAGTATCGCGTTGCTGTGTCCAGCTGCGTCTTTCCTCCCCGAAGCTGTTCTCTCCAAGGCTGCTTTTGGCAGGCTTTACAACTTCAATTTCCAGAAAACGGGCGTTGATCTCGTCAATGAACCGGCTGGGCTCGCAATTGGTCAGCGTTCCCCAACGGTAGCGCGAGGTGGAATAGGTAAGGGTCAGTTTCTTTTCAGCACGGGTCACAGCTACATAGAACAGCCTGCGTTCCTCTTCCAGATCATTGCGCGAGTTTAAGGACATCTGCGATGGGAACAGGTTCTCTTCCAGGCCAACTACAAAAACATTTTTAAACTCCAGACCTTTGGAAGAATGAATGGTCATTAAAGAAACTGTATCTTTATTCTTGTCATCGGCCTTATCGTCGTTGGTCAGCAATGCAATATCCTGCATAAAAACAGCCAGACTGCGGTCTTCAATATCTTCCCGCTCTCCAAACTCCTTAATACCGTTTAACAATTCCTGTATATTTTCATGTCTGCCACGCCCTTCTTCCGACTGGTCAGTATGCAATTCTTTCAGAATTCCCGAATGCTGGGCAATATATAAGGCTGTTTCATAAGCATCCAGTTTCTTCGCTTCTACAGCAAAACTTTGTACCATTACTGCAAAATCATTCAGCTGATTGGCAATTCTGCCCGGTATATATTGTTGTGGATTACAGATCACCTGCCACATGGTGATGTTGTGCTGATCGGCGGCAACCATAATTTTCTCCACCGTAGTATCGCCCAATCCCCTGCGCGGATAATTAATCACCCTTTTTATTGCTTCTTCATCCGCAGGATTAAAGGTTAACCTGAAATAAGCAATTAAATCCTTTACCTCCTTGCGCTGATAAAAGGAAAGGCCGCCATATATCTTATAAGGTACATTTAATTTCCGTAAGGCCTCCTCCATGGCACGTGACTGGGCATTTGTCCGGTAAAGGATGGCAAAATCATGGTAGTCGTAACCTTTTGATGAACGTTCCTGTACAATGGCTTCAGCAACCATTTTACCTTCTTCATTATCGGTAAAGGCACGCTGTACTTTAATCCGGTCGCCTTCCTCATTATCAGAAAAGACATTCTTTTCGAGCTGATTTTTATTATTGGCAATAATGCTGTTGGCCACTTCCACAATATTTTGTGTAGAACGGTAATTCTGTTCCAGTTTATAAACCTGTAAGTCTGGGTAATCCCGCTCAAAGTTTAGTATGTTCTGGATGTTTGCACCCCTGAAGGCATAAATACTCTGGGCATCATCCCCCACGACACAGATGTTCTGATAGGCAGCAGCCAGTTTTTTAACAATGGTATATTGTGAAAAGTTGGTATCCTGGTACTCATCCACCATCAGGTATTTAAATTTCTGCTGGTATTTATTCAGTACATCAGGATGTGTTTTAAGCAAAACATTGGTTTTGAACAACAAATCGTCAAAATCCATTGCTCCGGCCTTAAAACAACGTTTGGTATAAGTTTCATAAATCACCCCAATTAAAGGGCGTTTATTGCTTACATCCTCGGCCTGGATCTCCGGGTTTTGCATATACTCAGTGTAAGAGACCAGGTTATTCTTGGCCGATGAGATCCTGTTGTACACAAAGTTGGCATTGTACAGCTTATCATCCAGCTGCATTTCTCTAAGGATCGTCCGGATCAGGCTTTTGCTATCGTCGGTATCGTAAATTGTAAAATTGGAAGGATAGCCTATTTTTTCTGCTTCAACTCTTAATATTTTGGCAAAAACAGAGTGAAATGTACCCATCCAGATGTTCTTTGCTTCTGTACCTACCACTTTCATGATCCGCTCGCGCATGTCTTTGGAGGCCTTATTGGTAAAGGTAAGTACCAGGATATTAAATGCATCCACTCCTTTTTCAATCAAATGGGCCACCCTGTAAGTGATCACCCTTGTTTTTCCAGAGCCTGCACCTGCAACAATCATTGCCGGGCCTTGTGTGTTCTCTACTGCTGCGCGTTGTTGGGGGTTTAAACCTGCTAAATAATCCAAAATCCGTTTCTGCTGTTTATATTATGCTATTGAATGCTATACGCTTAATTAAAGTACAAATTTAAGAAATTATACGCTGTTAATGATATATATATTGGTAAAATACTGAACCGGGATATCAGGCTAGTTCCAGTCCTTTTTGGTACTTTCTATCTTATAGGTCCAGAAGTTGACCATACGGTTAATCTTTGTGTAATTGCCATATTTGAAATGGATTAATCCGGCGGCTGTATGTAGGATCAGATGTCCTACATCGGCTTTTTTATGCCAGAAATACTGTTTCGCTGTGATGGCTTGTATTTTATGAGGTTCAATGATTTCATGTTCCACATCCCATATTCCACTTCGTTTAATGATGAAATCCTCATTTACATAAAGGCGATGGCGTTTAAACTCGAAGTAAAGCATGGTTGAAACCACAATAATGTATGGTATGATGAGTGTCAGATACTGTCGGAGAGATGGATAAAAAACTAAACTTAAGCTAAGGAAAACCAGTGCCGGAATAACAATCCAAAGCATTATTTGCAGAAAAATAAATCTGTAATTGGGTAATAAACTAATGCCTGCTAAAGGAAGCTGATGGTAGATCATTCTAAGAATCTCATCACGTTCGTTTGCATCGCATCCCGGAATCTCTATTGCTGTTTTTTTATTTTCTTCCTTATCGGCTGTTTCATAGGTTGCCTGTTTGATCTTAATGTTCAGCAAATTGAATCTTTTCTGAAAAAAGTTCTGGCTATAAGCGCTGAGCTGAACTTTGTTTGGCCTGAGCAATACATTTTTCCGCGTAAAAAGGCCGGAACTAATGGCGAGTGCATTTTTTTGCCGGACTATCTGGAAATTAAAATATTTAATCAGGGTTCTGATGACATTAGTAGCCAGAACCAGGAGCAGGGCAAGTAAGATAAGTACACCTATGGAAAAGAACGAAAACCCACTGCTCAATACCTGGTCAATCCTGCTGTTCTCAATTTTAAACGCTGAGGTGTAATCTTTAAAAAGTTGAATTAAACCCAGGACGAAACCACCCAGCAACACAAAACTTGCACCATAATTAGTGGTTATACCTACTTTCAATAGGGTAGAGACACTTAAGTTTAAAAAAGGAGCAGTCACTAGATCCGTCCCTCCGGAACTTTCAAATTCCTGTGGAATCCCTTCATGAGTTGACGCTGCATTCAAGAGTTTCTGCTTTAACGCGATTGCCGTTACCTGGTCAATAGCCTTAATATTGGCTTCCTTCTTTTCAGTTCCGGCGGTATCTATTTCCAGGCTGTACACGCCCACTACTTGCTGTAACAGCGACTGATTGATATTTACCTGCTGGATTTTACTGAGTTGAATGCTGAGTGTACTCTTGTTAAAAACACCATCATTGATCACAAATTCCTGTTTTTCTTCATCGAGGAAAAATGTGAACTTCTGATACCTGATATAAGTGACAATAGCTAAAACAAGCAGCAGCAATATAGACCCGGTAATGATGATGCCAGCCAGATAACCAGAATCTTTGGATCTGATGATGATCAGCAGGATGGGTATAAAAATTGCCCTTATTGTTTTTTGAAGGTTGTTGACGAACAGAACGATGATACCGGATGCAGATTGCTTTTGAGGTATGGAAAAATCACGCTGTGTAATATTTTCTTTGTTCATTATTCAGCAAGGTTGATCTGTTTCATCAATATTTCCTTGATCTGTCGGGCCTGTCCAATCTCAATGCCGGGAATATGCAGACTGCCGGAGCTGCCACCAGCAGTAAAAATCCTCAACTGGCCCAAATCGTACATCCTGGAAAACAGCCCCTCATCCAAAGCAATGTGCTGAATCCTTGAAAAGGGGATAATGATAGTAGAAATGGCAATGATGCCGCTCCTGTACAAAATATCCTTTTCCCTTACCACATAGCCCCTCCGGCTAATATCTGTTTTGTAGAGCAGGAATAAAATAATTGCTAAAACGATGTACCCGGTGGCTATCACATATAGATAAGGTCTGAATGCTGCAGTAAAATAGAATAGTGCCATTAAGCCGGCTGCCAGGAAAAGCAGAAAGATAAGCAGGTTCAGTACCACCACCTTCCAGTATTTTTTACTCACTGCATTTAAAGGTACTTCTTCGTACTTTGGCAAATTGCCAATATCCAGTGTGTCGTTTGTAAAATCCAGCATTTAATATATTTGACGTAATGATAGGGGCCAAGTTACAAAAAAGAGGTGTAACTGGTTACCACCAAGCAGGATAATTTACCTAGTTTTGCAGTATAAAATAGATGAGTTTTTCCTGGTAAATAATAACCTGATATGCAAGAGATCAAAAAATATGTCGAAGACAACAAGCAGCGATTTTTAGACGAACTGTTTGAATTGTTGCGCTTTCCGTCGGTTAGTGCCGATCCGAAATATAAAGCAGATGTACTTAAAACTGCTGATTTTGTAGCGCAGAAACTGAAAGACGCGGGTGCAGATAAGGTGGAGATCTGCAAAACTGCAGGTTATCCCATCGTTTATGGCGAAAAGATCATTGATGAAAAATTGCCTACAGTTTTAATTTACGGACATTATGATGTGCAGCCTGCGGATCCGCTCGAACTTTGGAAAACACCTCCTTTTGAGCCTACTGTCCGCGACGGTAAAATCTATGCGCGTGGTGCCTGTGATGATAAAGGACAGTTTTACATGCATGTGAAGGCTTTTGAACTGATGATGAAAACCAATACACTGGCTTGTAATGTGAAATTCATGATCGAAGGCGAGGAAGAAGTAGGATCTGCAAACCTGGGTATTTTCGTAAATGCAAATGTAGATCGTCTTAAAGCCGATGTGGTGCTGATTTCTGATACCTCTATGATCAGTATGGAAAATCCTTCCATTGAAACGGGTTTACGTGGCCTTGCATATATGGAAGTGGAAGTGGTTGGACCTAACCGAGACCTGCATTCAGGGGTTTACGGCGGTGCAGTGGCTAATCCTGCAACCATCCTTTGTAAAATGATTGCTTCATTGCATGACGAGAACAACCACGTTGCCATTCCAGGGTTTTATGATAAAGTGCTGGAGCTTACTGATGCAGAGAAAAAAGCATTAAATGCTGCTCCATTTGATTTAGAAGAATACAAGGAAGATCTTGATATCCGGGTGGAATGGGGAGAAAAAGGGTATTCGACACTGGAACGTACCGGAACCAGGCCAACTTTAGAGGTTAATGGCATTTGGAGCGGTTATATTGGTGAAGGCGCTAAAACTGTACTTCCTGCTAAAGCCAACGCTAAAATTTCGATGCGCCTGGTGCCTAACCAAAGTTCTGAAGAGATCTCTGCGATCTTTACCAAACATTTTGAAAGTATCGCCCCTGATTATGTAAAGGTTAAGGTGACTACGCACCATGGTGGTGAACCTGTGGTTACGCCAACTGATAGTATAGCTTATCGTGCAGCTGAGCGGGCCATAGTAGATTCTTTTGGTAAAGCGCCTATTCCTACGCGTGGCGGTGGAAGTATTCCTATTGTGGCCCTGTTTGAAAGTGCATTAGGCATTAAATCGGTCCTTTTTGGTTTTGGTTTGGATAGTGATGCTTTGCATTCGCCAAATGAGAAGTATGATATTTTTAACTATTATAAGGGAATAGAGACTTTGCCTTTGTTCCATAAATACTTTGCAGAACTGAGTAAATAGCACATTAAAATTTGTAAAAACACCAATATTCCTTCTCTCCGCGGATTCTGAGGAAGAATCTGAATTCGATCAGGAACATTGGTGTTTTTATTTTGGAAGCATACCTGTATGGAGCATTCAGAGATTATTGTATTTTTGCAGCATCATGCCGCCAGCACCTAAAAAAACAACCGTTTCCAGAAAACCTACTTTTCGCCAAATCTATGAATCAGATGCGTCTGGCCGTCCACGCAGAAAAACTGTAACCAGAAAACCTTCGAAACGAAAAAAGAAAGGCCTGTCCCGGGAGTGGAAGTTTGTGATTGCGATATTGCTGATTATACTGCTCTCCCCATTCTACTATGCCTATATCATTAAAGGTTTTTCTTCTACCTGGCGATGGATTAAAGACCTGGGCGAAGACCCCAGTTATCGTACTTACAGCAGTTTTGACATCCGTATTCCCAGGGGATATGACATTCATGGCATAGACGTTTCTTACTACCAGGGAAAGATTGACTGGAAAAAGGTAAAGGCCATGCAGGAGGATGAAGTAAAAGTTGATTTTGCCTTTATTAAAGCAACCGAAGGATTGTTTATGGTAGATCCCTATTTTCAGCGCAACTGGCGGGAGGCCCCAAAATCGGGGCTTATTTGCGGGGCCTATCATTTCTTCAGGGCGCATAAACGGGGTTTATGGCAGGCAAAGTTTTTTTTGCAGACGGTTAATTTTGAAGCGGGTGATCTTCCACCCGTGGTGGATATTGAAGTGCTAAATGGGGTGCCGGCCGCTGAAATGCGTAAACAGTTAAAGGACTTTGTAAACCATATAGAACGAAAAACAAAAGTAAGACCGATCATTTATACAGGTCTTTCCTTTTATACCGACTACCTTAAAGGATATTTTGAAGATTATCCTTTATGGATAGCCCATTACCATCAGCAAAAATTAAAGATCAGCGCCGCAACAAAATGGTATTTCTGGCAGCATTCTGATAAAGCTAAAATCTCAGGCATCAATCATGTAGTTGATTTTAATGCGTTTAATGGAGATAGCCTGGCATTTGACCGGCTATTGATTAGATAAATAGAACATCTTTCGAAAAAATCTCATTAAATAATTCAATAGATATTCGTAAAAATTAGCAATAATGCTATATTTGCGCCAAGTAAGGATTTTTCTTTAGTATGTCAATGCCCGGATGGCGAAATTGGTAAACGTTGCGGTCTCAGAAGCCGTTGGAGTACAATCCTTGAGAGTTCGAGTCTCTCTTCGGGCACATCGAAACTTAAAAGCCTGTAAAACATAGTTTTGCAGGCTTTTATTATGATATGCATATTGTAAAAACGAATTAGCCATGATCAGATTAAACAATGAAACCCCTTCAGAAATATTGCAGGAAGTAAAGAAAGGCGATCTGGTTACAGATACCTTCAGTAAAACCGGCCTGGTAGAAAGTGTAGACACTTCTGATGACGGATTGTATAAGATCTATACCTTTAACCTGGTTACAGGCCGTACCATTATCATAAAAAGATAAGTCTTAAACGTGTATTCCACCTGATACTTCAATGCGTTGTCCGTTTATCCAGCGGGCATCTTCGGTACATAAAAACGCAACCACCCCACCGATATCATCAGGTAAACCCACGCGGCCCAAAGGGGTCAAACCGGCTATGTTCGTATTTGTGGCTTCATCATCCCTCACGTGACCACCGCCAAAGTCTGTAGCGATCGCTCCCGGAGCAACAACATTTGCGGCAATACGCCTCGGGCCCAGTTCCCTGGCCAGGTAGCGGGTAAGTACTTCAACAGCTCCTTTCATAGCAGCATAAGCCGAAGATCCCGGGTAAGAAAAACGCGCAAGCCCTGAAGAAATATTAATGATGCGACCGCCATCGCTGATAAAAGCTAATGCCTTTTGCGTAAGAAAAAATACGCCTTTATAGTGGATGTTTAATGCTGTGTCAAACTGCTCTTCTGTAGTTTCAGCAAAGGGAGCATACAGTGCGGTTCCTGCATTGTTGATCAGAAAGTCAAAATGGCTGGTATCAAAGGTGTTTTTTAAGATCTGCTGTACCTGTACCATGAACTGATCAAAACTGCTGATCTCGCCTGCATTAAATTGAAGTGCTGCAGCTTTCTGCCCCAAGGCTTCAATTTCTGCAACAACCCGCATTGCCTCTTCCTGTTTGCTGTTGTAGGTCAGGATCACATTGATACCCTTTTTAGCCAGGTTTAATGCCATGTTTTTGCCTAATCCCCGGCTGCCGCCGGTTACCAGGGCTATTTTTGTGTGATTTGTCATTGTAATTTTCTTTATTGAATTAGTAAGACAAATATCAGGGCTATTGTGTGCTGTATGTTTGCACGCATCAATCCAATAGTTGCAAAATTCAAACCGTCATCAGCAAAATAAAATGGCCCGTACGTCCTCAGGACCTGAAGGCAACAGGTGTCAGTGTGGTTTGTTTTCTGAAGAAATTTGAAAAATGGGCGAGCTCCTCAAACCCAAGACAGTACGCGATTTCTGAAATGTTCCAGTCGGTTTGTTTCAAAAGGATCTTAGCTTCCTGTAAAACCCTGCTGCTAATAATGTCTGTAGTAGTTTTCCCCGTATGCTCTTTTAATACTTTATTGAGGTGGTTTACATGAACAGCAAGTCTTTCCGCATAATCTTTTGCCGTACGCAGTCCAATCTTCTGGTGTGGAGATTCTATTGGGAACTGCCTTTCCAGGAGTTCGATAAACAATGAGGAAACCCTTGCTGATGCGGTATGTGAGGGATATAATGCAGTGGCCGGCTGAAGTTTTTGCCCGTAGTGGATCAGTTCCAGCACGTAGTTCCGGAGCAGGTCGTATTTATATACATAAGCTGAAGATAACTCTTTATGCATTTTCTTAAAAATGAAGGTAATGTCCTCTGCTTCTTCATCTGAAAGCTGGAAGACCGGGTAACCTCCGGGTTGAAAGATGGGCAGTTGCTCCAGCTGCACACCACTTTTGTTTTGAACCAGGAAATCGGGAGTGAAGATGCAGAAATTGCCAGATTGATTGTCATCCTGTGGCAGCCAGTTGTATGGGATTTTTGGGGTAGCAAACAGCAAACAGTTTTTTTCGATATCAATTACCTTATCTGCATATTCAGCCTGATTACGGCCACTGATCATGCTGATCTTATAATAAGCCCTGCGGTTATATGGCATGACCATTTTATCCTTCTTCCTGGCAAGCAGCTCGTCCAGCTTAAATACATTGAAATGACCAATTTCCTTGTTGATCCCATCAGGGATGAGCAACGCGGTTTGCTGATAAAATTCTTCCAGTGAGGTTGCTGCCATAATCAAAAGGATTTGCAAAAATCAAATTTAAGCATTTGAATCCGTTTATAATAGAGGCGATAAAAGCCGGGCAGCCTTTTCCAGTAAATGTTTATACAAAGGACGTTCAGCCCATTTTACCGGATCAATTTTTCTGGCATCCTTAAGATCTTCGTAAAATACTAAGCTCAGTTCCGCTGCAATTGCGGTGTCGTATACAATGGCATTCACCTCAAAATTGAGGTCAAAGCTTCTGAAATCCATATTTGCAGTACCAACGATTGCTACTTTTTTGTCGGTAACCATAGTTTTGGCGTGTACAAAACCCTTTTGGTACTGATGGATTTCCACGCCGGCGCTGAGCAGATCATTATAATACGATCTGGCAGCTGCATTCACCAGGATAGAATCAGATTGTCCGGGAACCAGCAGCTTTACAGAAATCCCACTCAATGACGCGATAGTCAAGGCATCAAGCAGACTTTCACCAGGGATAAAATACGGGCTGGTGATGAGTATTTCGCTGGTGGCAAGATTTATGGCCTGGAGAATGGAGAATAAAATGGTGGGCGATTCAGAATCCGGGCCGCTCGCTGCAATCTGCACAATTTTGTTGTCTGTTCCTGTTTGTGCGGGCTCTGCCGGGAAAAAGTTGCTGTCTGGCTGCAAGACCTCATTGGCACAGAAATTCCAGTCGCACAAAAACAGGTATTGCAGATATTGCGTGCCTGGTCCGTCAATACGTAAATGGGTATCACGCCAGAAAACTTGTTTAGGATTGCGGCCATTGTTAATGTACCTGTCGCTCACATTGATACCGCCTACAAAAGCAGTTTGCCCGTCTATTACAATGATCTTCCTGTGGTTGCGGTAGTTTAGCCTGTTGGCAAAAAGCATGAAATGGACCTTCAGGAACGGAAAAGCCGATATCCCATTTGCTTTCAGACGTGGTACAAGTTTTTTCCGGATATCCCGGCTCCCAAAATCATCATAAATAAAACGGACAGTTATGCCTGCTCTTGCCTTGTCAATCAGTGCAGCTTCAATAGCCTTACCAACCTCATCATCCTCATAAATATAGTACTCTATATGAATATGATGTTTCGCATCCTTAATGGCCAGGAGTACTTCCGGAAACTTCTGTTCCCCGTTGATGAGCAGCTTTACCGCATTATCCGCAGTTAGAGGGCTCATAGAATCTTTCAGGACCATAAATGCCAATTCTTTGTTACTGATTACCGTGGCATGGTTTTGCCGGAAAGTCTGCTCCGAATAATGAAGTATCCTTTGCTGAAATTTAACAGCCAGGTCATCATTTTGATAAAGCTTTTTACTGTACATCTTTCTGTGACGGTAATTGATACCGAAAGAAAAATAAAAGATCATTCCAAAAACAGGTACAAATATGGCAAACAGGAGGTAAGCAAGTGTTTTTGTAGTACTCCTGGTATCGTAGATAATACGCAGGCAAACTAAAATCAGGACAATTACATACGCGATCTCCGCAATCAGCAGCCAGTTCATAGATTTATATTCATAAGTACAGCTAATATAATCTTTTCCTATGCTTTTCCTCTGCATTTGCCGTGGTTTGCTCTGGTACCGTTCCATGGGGGGTAACAATTTTCCCTTGTACTTGATGTATAAATAACCAACCAATATTTAACCTTTAAAAAAGCAAGATCATGAAAACTTATACTTTAATTTTCGCCTTATCATTTATCAGTTCAATAACTTTCGGACAAGCAAACGAAGTGTCCGGTATCGGTAAACGTGCAGGAATAGGGGCTGGCGCAGCAGCATCTTATGCCGCCACCGGCAAAACCATTTTGCCAGACACGCCTAAAACAAATTTTACGACTCCGCGAGAGGCTGGTTTATTAAGTGCTGAAATCCCCGGCGCTTCGGTAATCAGCAGTGCAAAACAAACACAGGGGTCAAGCTTTGGTGAAAAAGTAAACCAGGGGTTGCATGCCGCCGGATCAGCAGTAGTTTCCGGTGAAGCAAAAACAGAAAACCCCTTGTATCAGGGAAGTGGTAGGGCACAAAACAACCCGATGCATAAATCTGAAGCCAGCGTAGCTAGCCCTGGCAACCCTATTGGTGGTATCATTATAAAGGGTGGTAAAAACCGGTAATGGTGTAAAACTAGCAATTGGAAGTTTATGGTTAACGAGATAAATGCTCACCATAGTCATTAAGTGGTGGCAGGTATTCGGTACCAGGATTTGTTCCAATGGAATGGATACTCAGATTTTGATCTTCGTGTCCAGGCACACCATCCCTTTTTAATCCGTCTTCAAAGCCCGCAGAGCCAATAGCCGGACCCGCAGGCGGCAGGTCATCCTTAGTTTTGGAAGCTCCCGGTGCTTCGTTTTGCTGATCATGATGCTGAGCTGTGATTCCCGGGTGGTCAGCATGTTGATTTTCATTTAATGTATTCATGACATAGGGATATATTATTTAACTGATAATAGCAAAAACATACAGATCGTGGAAAGGTTTTAAAAGGATCGAACATTAAAACAAAGATTATCAAACCGGACAAACTTTTAATATGGATGTAAAATGGGATAGAATTAATGGTAATTACCGATCTTTGAGGCTTTTATATATTTCAATTAGGATAATATTAATTTATTATGAGTATAAGAATTGCGAAAGCAGAGGATGCAACAATAATTGGCCAGTTGCTTACGCAGCTTGGCTATAAAACAGGGAAGAACTTCTTAATCGATAAAATTAGTCAGCTGATTCATCATCCTGATCATTTACTGGTGGTTTACGAAGACAATAAGGTGGAAGCTGTAATGTCGGTTCATTTTATGCCACAATTGGCATTGACTGGAGAATTTGCTATTATCAGTTACCTGGTAGTTGATGAAAATATCAGGAGCAAGGGAATAGGTAAGGAACTCGAAGCCTACTGTGTGGAACAAGCCAAGGCAAGAGGATGCGATAGGATACAGCTGCATAGCAGTTTGAAAAGAACCGGTGCACATAAATTTTATGAGCGGGAAGGATATCAAGAGTCGCCAAAATATTTTAGTAAGAGCTTGATTGTTTCCGGTGATCCCCGTAGCTGAAATCCATACACAGGAGGTTGCTCATACGGCCCAAGGTGTTTATAAGTGTTATCCCATATACAGCTAAGCTATGGTGTGTGACATAAAATATTAATGAGCTTACCGAAAGGATCGCGGGTGTAAAATCTTTTCACACCCCAGGGCTCAATTACGGGGCCGTACTCTATAGCAAATCCAGCTTCCTTTATATGGTTTAAAGTTTCTTCGAAATTATCTACCTCAATTGAAAGGTCTGGCGTTAAGGTTCCAGAACCACCTTCTGAAGCGAAACTGATCTGGACATTCATTTTTTGATTTTCAGTTCCATAGGTTGTAATCCAACCATGGTCCATTAAAAGTTCCAGGCCTAATATAGTTTTATAAAAGACTTCGGCTTTAGCGATGTTTTCAGTATGAATATTTGCAACAATTCTTTTGACCATAGAATAAATTTGAACAGTACTTAGGGCTAAACCACCCATTTATCGCAACTCAATAAAAAATGCGGATCCGCATCAGCGCCTATGCCTGGTGTATCAGGAACATCCAGAAAATAACCATCATAAGTTAATCCGCCTAAAACCGGATCTGCCAGATGCCCAAGTAAGCAGGTATCCAGATCAAAAAAGACCACGTTGGCACTTGCTAAAGCAAAATGCAGATTGGCACTAAGGGCAATCCGGCTTTCCAGCATACTGCCGATCATGCATTTAATACCAGATTGCAAAGCAATTTCATGGATCTTCTGTGCTTCCAGGATGCCGCCGGATTTGGAAAACTTGATGTTCAGGTATTCGCAAGACTGGCTGTTGATGAGTTTGCGGGCATCATGATGGTTATAACAACTCTCATCAGCCATGATTTTAATCGGCGAGTTCAGGTTCAGTTCGGGGAGCTTGTCGTCATACCAGGTACGCATGGGTTGTTCACAAAATTCAATGTTTAAGGATTCCAGCTCACCAAGGGCAAAAAGCGCATCGTCAAAGCTCCATCCCTGGTTGGCATCCAGACGCAGCACCATCGTTTCACCGACTGCTTTCCTGATCTGCTTTACACGTTCAATATCCTCATGTATTTTTTTGCCCAGTTTTATTTTGATAATCCGGCATCCCTGGTTTTGATATTTTATTGCGGAAAGGGCCATGTTTTCTGGCGTATCAATGCCAATGGTCATGTCAGTTTCAATGCTGCGTTTTTTTCCGCCTAAAAACTGGTAAAGCGGCAGGTTGGCGTTTTTTGCCGCAATGTCAAACAAGGCCATGTCAAAGGCACTTTTAATGGTGCTGTTGTGTGCGGCGTAGCCCAGCAGATCATTCATTCTTTCCGGTATATCCAATGGATCTTTACCGATCAGGATCTTTGCAAAATCCTGTGCCATGGTCAGGCAGGTTTCCTGCGTTTCGCCAACGATCATTGGAAAGGCGGAGCATTCACCTACGCCATACATACTGGCGTCGGTATATATCCTGATCAGTACGTTTTGCGCAAAATGCATCGTTCCGGTGGCAATCACAAAGGGTTCCATAGGAATGCTGAAGCGGTAAATTTCGGTATGGGTGATCTTCATTAGCGTATACTTTAAGTAAAAGTACAAATTAACTTTTTACCTTTATCATATGAATACAGAACCCAACAGCTTAATCCATGCTTCTTCGCCATATTTACTGCAGCATGCCTATAATCCGGTTAACTGGTATGAGTGGGGCGCAGCGGCTTTAGAAAAAGCCAAAGCAGAAAATAAGCTGATATTGGTCAGTATTGGTTATTCTGCCTGCCATTGGTGCCATGTAATGGAGCGGGAAAGCTTTGAAAACCATGAGGTTGCTGAAGTGATGAACCGGAATTTTGTGTGCATAAAAGTGGATAGGGAGGAACGTCCGGATATTGACCAGATCTATATGCTGGCCATACAGCTGATGACCGGGAGCGGAGGCTGGCCGTTAAATTGCATATGCCTGCCGGATCAGCGTCCTATTTACGGTGGCACCTATTTCAGAAAAGCCGATTGGATCAATGTACTGGAAAGTGTTGCGGGGATGTGGGCTAAGGAGCCAGGTAAAGCCCGGGCTTATGCCGACAGGCTGACCGAGGGGATTCACAATGCGGAGAAAATTATCCCCAACATTAAGGTTGATGATTATACCAAAGCAAATCTAACCGCAATCACTGATCCCTGGAAACGCCATTTTGACATCACCGAAGGTGGGTATAACCGTGCGCCTAAATTTCCATTGCCCAACAACTGGCAGTTTATGCTGCGCTACAGTCACCTGATGAAAGATGATGCCACGCATGTATCGGCTTTGCTAACACTGGAGAAAATGGCTATGGGAGGGATTTATGATCATGTAGGTGGTGGTTTTGCCCGTTATTCTGTAGATGGAAACTGGCATGTACCCCATTTTGAAAAAATGCTTTACGACAACGGACAGCTGATCAGTTTGTATGCCGAGGCTTATCAGTATTCCAGGTCATTGCTGTTTAAAGAGGTGACTGAGGAAAGCATCCAATGGCTGGAAAGAGAAATGATGTCCCCTGAGGGCTTGTTTTACTCAGCCCTGGATGCCGATAGTGAAGGGGTTGAGGGAAAATTTTATGTATGGGATAAAGCCGAATTTGATGCGCTGCTTGGAGATGATGCCCATTTGCTGGCCGATTATTTTAACATTACAGCTGATGGAAACTGGGAAGAGGAACAGACCAATATCCTGCTCAGAAAGTTTACAGAAGAAGATTATGCTGAAGTAAAAGGGGTTTCTGTGGTAGAATTGCTCAAAAAGATAAAAGCTGCAAAAGCCAGGCTATTGCAGGAAAGAAGTAAAAGAATCAGACCCGGGTTAGACGATAAATGCCTGACTGCCTGGAATGCCATGGCCATTAAAGGTCTCGCAGAAAGTGCGGGGATATTTAATCAAGCTCATTATTATGAAATGGGCAGAAATGCCGCTTCCTTTATACTTTCCACTTTAAAAATGACGGATGGAGGCCTGTACCGTAATTATAAAAACAATAAAGCGAGCATTCCGGGCTTTCTGGATGACTATGCTTTTTTTATTGAGGCTTTAATTGCGCTTTATCAGTCTGATTTTGAGGAGCACTGGCTGCAGGAGGCCAGGCGCTTGACAGCTTATGTACTGGAAAATTTTGCAGATTCGGACAGCCCTATGCTTTTCTATACCTCAGCCACCGGGGAACCTTTAATTGCCAGAAAGCACGAGATTATGGACAATGTAGTGCCGGCATCAAACTCTGTTATGGCGCAGAATCTGCATAAACTCGGTCTGTTTTTTGACGAGGATACTTATATTCTTAAAGCAGAAAGTATGCTTGCTGCTGTTCATTCCCAGATTAAAACTTATGGTTCTGCTTATTCGAACTGGGCTATACAGCTTTTGAATGAAGTATTTGGGCTAAATGAAATTGCTTTAACCGGCAAAACGGTCGATAAAATCAAGATGGAGCTCAATACACATTATATACCAAATAAAATTACATTGGGAGGAACAAAATCCGGACTACCATTGTTAAAAGATAAGCAAAGCATTGAAACAAAAATCTATATTTGCCGAAATAAAGTGTGCCAGTTGCCAGTAGCTACTGTTGATGAAGCATTAAAATTGATAAATTAAAAAAATCACAATGAGTATTAAACCCAATACAGTAGTATCATTAACGTACGAGTTGCATACGACTAATGAAGAAGGACAGCAAGTTTTTGTAGAAAAAGCGGATAAAGAAAATGCACTCGTTTTTTTATATGGTACAGGAATGATGCTTCCAAAATTTGAAGAGCATTTAAACGGTTTAAACGTTGGCGATGAGTACAGTTTTGAGCTTTCTGCAGCCGATGGCTACGGAGAAATTGATCCGGGTGCTTTTGCTGATCTTCCAAAAGATATGTTTAAGGATGTTGAACTGCCAGCTGTTGGCGATGTAATTCCTTTGCAGGACAATCAGGGAAACCATTTCAGGGCTGGCGTTACCGCTGTTCATGAAGATGTTGTTGCGGTCGATCTAAACCATCCTATGGCTGGTAAGAACCTGATCTTCGCAGGCGAAATTTTGAGTGTCCGTGAAGCTACCCAGGAAGAGTTAAGCCACGGTCATGCACATGGCGCTGATGGTCACTCCGGCCACTAAATAAAGTTACATTTTTCGCAAATGCCGTAAGCAATGGTGCTTACGGCATTTGCGGTAAATCCTTTGGGCATCTTAATCCCGGGAACTTCTATCTCCAGACAATAAATTTTAAAGCACCTGGTGCAATTGAAGTGCACATGCTCATCATGGTGGTGGTGTGCAGAACATGCCGGTGAACAAATGGCATAGTTAGCCGTACCGTTCAGATCCATCACCCGATGCAGGATTCCCTTGTCTTCATAAGTATTCAATATCCGGTAAAGGGTAACCCTGTCAATTTCTTTCCCTAACCTTTTCTCCAGTTCAGGTTGGGAAATAGCGACGTTATCCATAGCGATTTCCTCCAAAACACGTACCCTTTGTCTGGTGTGTTTTAAATCGTGTGCTTTCAACAGCTTTATCGGATCCATTCGCATCATAAGTATTTATATGGCTTTGGCGCCTATTATGGAAATTGGCGGATTGTCCATCGCATTGCCAGTGTTTAATTTAAGGGTGCCTTTAACTACTACCGTTTTATATGTAAATTTAATAGGTGCCGTCATTTCAACTAATACCATAACGGGAACCCCGTTTTTTCCGCAGTAAAAGCATTGGTTGATTGGCAGGGTGGACAGCATGAACTTGGTTTGTTTCATGCCATCCTTAATAGGCACGATATAACCTTCCAATTCAAAAGGTTTATTGGCATATTTCTTTATTTCCGGCGTAAATATGGCCTGCATCTCTGTGTCTTTAACAATCTTGAAGTCTACCCCACCAATGACTTCCCAGTTATCAGAATTGATCTGATCATCAGGATTATGCTGCGCTTTTGTTGCAAAACCTGTAAAAAGCAGGGCTATCCATATCATTCGCTTTATCATCATTGTCTGTCTTTTTAAACTTTGTTTCCTTTAGTTTTTAGCTAATATTTTTGAAATGTTTGACCTGTAGGCCTGTATAGCAGGTAGTATAGCTGCAAATATACCAATTGCAAGGCCGGTAAAAAACAGGTATATCTCATCATAAAGTAAAACAAAACCTGTTAGCTGTGCCTGGCTGCTTTCCTGATTTTTGCCAATAAATTCCAGTGCAAGGTGCCCCAGTGTTATCCCAATTATTGTGCCGGCTAATGTAAGCATCATGCCTTCTGCAATAACAATCAGGAAAAGCTTTGTACGGGAAGCGCCTAAGGTGCGCATAATGGCCAGGTCATAATTGCGTTCTTTTAATGAATTATAAAGGTTTACGAACACGCTGATGGCCGAAATAAGCATAATCAGCACCGCAAACCATTGCAGGGTGTCTACACCAACACCGATCAGTGAAAACAAACGTGTACTTTCCTGCGCCGGAGAGGCGGCCTGCATATTTGTAGTTTCATTTACCATTCTGGGAAACATTGCGACAGACATTGGTGAACGGTATTGGATTAACAGGGAAGTAAGTTCGCGGGGGATGTCATTTTCGTGTTCATCATGCATTTTCCATACGCTGGCTATATTGGTCAGGATCAGGTTATCGGTAACATTTCCCTGAGTTTCAAGAATGCCGGTAACCTTGTAATGATGGCTTTCATGTATATCTGAGCTGCCCGTTAAGCCATGGGCACCATTGAAGGTATCACCAACTTTCAGCTTTTCAGCTTTGGCAACGGCGGATCCTACGGTCGCCTCAAAATCCTGCTGCCAGAATTTTCCTTGTTTTGTTTGGAGGTGGTACAGGCTTACAAAATTGCTGTCGGTACCCACTATCCTTATACCATTGTAATTATCGCCCAATGCCAATGGCACCGCACGTTTTACAAAGGGACTCCGGGCGAGTTCCATCGCTTCTTTTAAGGGGATATTTCCGGTAGGGAAATCTATGTAATAAATGCTGCTGAGTATCAACTGAAGGGGGCTGCCTTTGGCTCCAACTACCAGGTCAATGTCTTTAGCATTGTTTTCCAGTTTATCACCAATTTGCTTAGAAGCCAGCAGCAAAATGGTTAAAATGCCCGTACCAAAAGCAACAAGCATTATGTTAAGTGCTGCAGATAAGGGTTTAGACCATAAGCTTTTCCAGCTGATTTTTAATGGGCTCATGCTAATTGATAGGTATTTATAAATACATCTTTTACTCTTTTGTCGTGGGTAGCCACAATTAAGGTGGCCTGGTTGATACCGGATTGCTGCAACAGCAGATCTAATACTGCCCTTGCATTCTTGTCGTCCAGACTGGAAGTAGGCTCATCTGCGATCAGCAGGGTAGGCTTGTTGATTACCGCACGGGCAATAGAAACACGCTGCAATTGACCCTGGCTCAGCTGATCAGGATAGGCATGCAGTTTATTGGCTATCCCTAAAGAATTTAAAACTTCCTGTACCCGGTTTAGATCAGTAGGCAAACCAGCCAGACTTTGCGCTAGTATCAGGTTATCAGAAATACTCAAGCTTTTAATCAGGTGTGGACGCTGAAATATAATACCGATGTTCCTGCCCCTGAACTGGTCCAGTTTTTTAGACGACAAACCGTAAATGGAAGTTTCATTGATGTTAACCTCTCCGGCTTCCGGTTTCAGTATCCCGGTCAATATATGCAATAGTGTCGTTTTTCCACTGCCGGATTCACCAAGTAACAGCCATTGCTCACCTTTATTGATTCGCCAGTCTTTAAATGCAATGGCCTGTCCTCCTGGATAATGATGAGAAACGGAGTTTATAGCGATCATATTCGGTTTCTTAATTAATTGGTTGTACACAAAAATAGCACAAGCAAATTAATTGCCTATGCTATTCATGTAAAGTATTCGCTACTGCCTTCTATTTTGAATACATTTTTGCCCTCAATTCCGCAACATCCGGACTGCTGATGTACTCATCATAACTCATCATTTTATCAATTACACCCTTAGGTGTCAATTCAATAATACGTGTGGCAACAGATTCCGTCAATGCATGATCCCTCGAAGTAAACAATGCAGTACCTTTAAAATCTTTCAATCCATTGTTTAAAGCCGTAATAGACTCCAGATCCAGGTGATTGGTAGGCTCATCAAACAGCAACAGGTTCGCGTGTTTCAGCATCATCTGCGAAAACATGCAGCGCATCTTTTCACCACCAGACAATACCTTTACATTTTTCAATACCTCTTCGCCAGAAAACAACATCCTGCCGAGGAAGCTGCGGACAAACTGCTCGTCCTGATCGGTACCAGAATACTCACGTAACCAATCTACCAGGTTCTCGTCTTTGTTTTCAAAGTAAACAGAGTTGTCATTAGGAATGTCAGCTACATTGATGGTTACCCCAAACTTAAATTCCCCGGTATAATTCTTTTCACGCCCGGTAAGTACATTGTAAAAAGCAGTGGTAGCTAAACTGTTCTGAGAAAGAACGGCAATCTTATCTCCCTTGTTCACCATGAAGCTGACGTTCTTAAACATCACGTCGCCGTTTAGGGTACAGGATAAATTTTCTACCTGCAGGATCTGATCACCTGCTTCTCTGCCCAGGTTATTGAACAAAATGGCCGGATATTTTCTGCTGGAAGCTTTGATCTCAGAAATGTCGATCTTGTCCAGCGCTTTTTTACGTGAAGTAGCCTGTTTGGATTTAGACGCATTGGCACTAAAGCGCTGAATAAATTCCTGCAATTCCTTAACTTTCTCTTCCAGTTTTTTGTTCTGGTCGCTGCGTTGTTTCAGGGCCAGCTGGCTCGATTCGTACCAGAAGGTATAGTTACCCGAATAAGTACTCATTTTGCTGAAATCAATGTCAACAATATGCGTACAAACTGCATCTAAAAAGTGCCTGTCGTGAGATACCACCAATACAATGTTCTGATAATCCGCCAGGAAATTCTCTAACCAGGCAATGGTATCAATATCTAAATCGTTGGTCGGTTCATCCAGCAACAGGATGTCCGGATTGCCAAATAAGGCCTGAGCAAGCAACACGCGTACTTTTTGCGTACCATCCAGCTCTTTTAGCTGCTTATAGTGGTATTCTTCTTTTATGCCCAGGTTGCTCAGCATGGTAGCTGCATTGCTTTCCATGTTCCAGCCATCCATTTCCGCAAATCTGTTTTCCAGTTCGCCCGCGCGCTCTCCGTCCTTGTCTGTAAAATCCTCTTTCAGGTAAATGGCATCCTTTTCTTTCATGATGTCATACAATTCCTTGTGGCCCATCATCACCGTTTCAATTACACTGAATTCGTCGAACTCATAATGGTTTTGTTTCAAAACCGCCATGCGTTCCCCGGGTGTAAAAGCTACACTGCCAGTGGTCTGGTTCACTTCACCTGATAAAATTTTAAGAAAAGTGGATTTACCTGCACCATTGGCCCCAATTACGCCATAGCAGTTGCCATGTGTGAATTTTAAGTTGACATCTTCAAATAAAGTTCTTTTTCCGTAACGGAGTGATAAATTAGAAACTGAGATCATATTGCTGAAAAATAAGCCGCAAAGGTAGGTAAAAAGGTTGAGGCTGGAAAGCTAAAGACTTAGGATTGAATAAAATGTTTATTTTTGGATATGCAACATGACCACCTCCTGGATATACTGAAAAACCCACTGCATAAAACAAAAGTAGAACAGCTGGCCGAAACCGCATCGGCTGAAAGCTTTTCCCTGAAAGAACTGATCGATTTGACTTTTCATGCTGAAGAACAGGTTGCGTTCAGGGCAGCCTGGATTTTAGAATATGTGTATTGTCGCAGCTCCGAGAGATTACTGGCGGATGCAGGTTATTTCTTAAACCGCTTTCATTTGCAGGATAACCTTTCTGCCCGCCGGCATTATGGAAAAATTCTGGCACTCATGACCAAAAAGAGTGCGCCCCATGCTGTAAAACAATTTATTGAGGGGTATAAAACTGAACAGTTGGTTGACATCGCTTTTTCCTGGTTAATTGATGATAATGTGCCTGTTGCCATAAAATCACATTGTTTAAATATCCTCGCAAACTTAAGCACCAAGCACAACTGGATACGGGAAGAGTTATTACAAACGATGGACTTTTTGGTGGATAAGGAAAGTGTGGCTTTCTATGCGAAAGTGAAGCAGATTAGAAAACAGTTGAAATAGCATTTTACAGACGCTCAACATTTGAGTGTAAATAAAAGCATACTTTTGGTTTTATGGATAATGAATATGAAGTTTTAACCAAGATCATCAAACAAAGGCGAAGCATTTTTCCGGTGAGTTATACCAAACAGGAAGTGCCTGTAGCAGTGATCGAACAGATATTGGAAAGTGCGAACTATGCACCAACACATAAACTCACTGAGCCCTGGCGTTTCATTGTATTCAGAAAGGAAGGGAAACTAAAATTAGGTGCTGAACTTGCACGCCTGTACAAAGCAGGTACTCCAGCCAATCAGTTTTTACAGAAGAAATATGACAGCATCATGGAGAAAGCAGAACAGGCCAGTTGTGTGATCACTTTAAACGTACAACTGCATACCGATAAGGTACCGGAATGGGAAGAGCTGGCTGCATTGGCCTGTGCTGTGCAAAACATGGCGCTTACTGCCGGAGCCTTACAGGTAGGTGCTTACTGGAGTTCTCCGGGGATGATTGCAGATTTGAAAGAATACCTTAACTTAGGTGAGCAGGAAAAATGTTTTGGACTTTTCTATATGGGTTATCATGAAGAAATGCCGAGGGAAGCCAAACGTACACCTATGGCAGATAAAATTAAATGGGTAACCTCATAAACAATGGATAAAGGAAATTTATACCAGCATTGCCTGGATTTCATAGCACAAAGGATCCAGACTGCAGAGACCGCCTTGGCACAAGCCAGAGAAGCCAGTAACGACGATACCAAAAGCAGTGCCGGGGATAAATATGAAACCAGCAGGGAAATGATGCAGCAGGATATAGACCGCAATAAACGATTGCTGATAGATGCGCAGGAAAATATGAAGATCCTGGAAGCGATAGCACATGTACCCCCATCAGACACTGCCAGGGCCGGGAGTTTAATTTATACCAGCCAGGGCATATTTTACATCAGCATCAGTGCCGGGCAATTGAATACAGATGCAGGGCCGGTGTTTGCCATTTCTGCTGTTTCGCCCATTGGTAAATTGCTTTTGGGCAAAAAAAAAGGAGATGACTTTTCCTTTAATGGTAAAAAGTATCTCCTTAATGAAGTATTGTGAGCTGATCAAAAGCTCTTCACAATACTGTTGTGTAAAGTTCTGGGACTCCAGTATCCGCTGGCAATAATCCTTCTTACGGTAAACAGCGGATCATTCTGGTCACGTTTGTCTGCCAGGGAAAAAGCCATTCTGAAACCGCGTTTCTTAAGTTCCGGGATGCCTTCGGCATTCCATAGCCCAAAAGGATAGGCAAATTCTGTCATTTTTTTACCGGTGATCTCTTCCAGTTTTTTTGTTGGTTTATCCAGCTGTTCTTCCCAGTCTTTACCCTGGTATTTCTTAAAGTTCTTATGGTCATAAGTATGGCTGCCAATCACGTTTCCTGCGTCAGAAAGTTGTTTGATCTGGTCGCTCGTCATGTAATCGACAAATTTACCTTTCTTGCCAATTGTAACGGTCATGATAAAATATACCGCTTTAAAGCCATATTTTTTTAAGGTAGGGGCTGCAATGGTGAACTGATCCATGTCCGTATCGTCAAAAGTGAACATGATCGGCTTCGAAGGCAAGGGGGCACCGGTATTTAAGTAAGCATACAACTGGTCCGGTAAAATGGAATGGTAACCACTATCGGCCAGCATTTTAACCTGATCTTTGAAATTTTGTATCTCAACGATATAATCTTTGCCTACTTTTCCATCTGTAGGTTTCCAGTTCCGTACCTGGTGGTAACACAATATCGGCACCTGTTTCCGGGCAAGGATGCTCTTGGCGTCGGCAACTTTTATTTTAGAAACGTCCACCTGGACGGCCTGTCCGTTTTCAGGATCCGCTGCTGTTTCAGCTGTAGCAATAGAAATGCTGTCTTTTGCATCCGAACCTGCGGCAGCTGTTTGTGATTTTGACTGGCAGCCGGCTGCAAAAACTACAGCTGCGGCCATTAATGTTAAAAAGTGATGTTTCATATAAGGTATTTGATGCAAAACTATAAAATCAAATCCAATAAAGTAGCTAAAGCAACAGGAGTTTTCAACAAAAAAACAGGTATAATAAAAAGCCCCTGCTTATGCAAGGGGCCTTTTATCTAACCAAAATAATTTTTTATATAAACCTTGTGCTTAGAAGTGGAACATCACACCCAGTTTAGGGGTAATGGTGCTTGCATCTAAACCAAATGTGTTTACTTTTGCTTTTTCACCGGTTGCTTCTTCTTTAATGGTGGTATTTTGATAGCCTAAACCGTCAACCGAAACTTCAATGCCGATTCTTTTAGTTGGGAAGAAGGCAAATCCAGGGCTCAGTTTTACACCAATTTGGGTAGTGGTACCTAATTTATCACCAACATCGCCAGTAGTTTCATCTACATCTTTAACATTTCCGAAGTTCATAGGAACAGACAATTGTCCGAAGAATTTGAACTGATCAGATAAACCTACATAGTAACGGCCAAAAGGCGCAACTTCAAATGATTGAACTAAAGATCCCTCACTTACCTGTTTGTTGTAATTGTATCCGACACCGGTACCTACAGCAAAATTGTCGCTTACAAAATAACCTGCAGAAGGAACTACGTTAAACCTGAAGTCAGCTTTATCCGCACCGTCAACTTTTGTACTGTTCAAACCAACACTACCACCTAATATGAATTTTCCTTTTTCTGTTTGAGCCTGAGTGCTGAAAGCTAAACCTGCAACTGCAACTAACGATAATAATAATTTTTTCATCTTCTTAATTTTAATTTATAATCTGGTCCTTCTTGTTTTTATTTTTTGACCATTTACGTTATATAGTCAATGTGTATGCCAATTAAATGTTGCGCTGATTATGCTAAAAAAGCATTTTATGTAAGTGCTTATTGCATAGGAGAATAGATTTGATAACCATTTTCATTATTATTTTGCAATGACAATTGCGTTTAAATTATGACAAATCTGAAGAGGTTCCGGTTCGTCAAACTGACTTTTATTGTAATATTGTCAGTTGGTGTCCTGTCGGTTTTGGCATACATGTTAACAAATATCTGCCATGCTCATGACGTTTTCTTCAAAAAAACTATAAATTCATAAATCTTTGTATCCATTTAAAGCGTTATACATATCATGAGATTATTAATAGAACGAAAACCGGTTAAAGTATACCCCGATTCGAAGCGGGTAATAGCAAGATTTTTTTTTAATGGAGATGAAAGAGCGGTAGAGGTGGTTAAGCATGTAATGGCACTTTCTGATAAAGATGTGTTTGGATTGATTTCTCCATTGTTACAGGAATATTCCAAGAGACACAGAAATATTACTAAGATTCTTACCCGTCACTGTAAAAAGATAAAACATTGTATAGAAATAGCAGGCTATGATTTTGAAGCACTGGATAAATATCAGAAATTGTTGCTGGGGTCGTATTTTACGCACGAATACTCCATAGAATCAGCTGCGTTTTTTAACCCTTCAGTGGTAGAAGACCCAGACCAGTCTGACCTGGTTGAAGGAGAAAAAAGACTCATCATCAGTTTCAGGGCAGTAGGCGAGGGGCACATTTCTTCTGTGGTGTTCAGGCGCGCTTTGATAGACCGGAACCATAACATTACTGTAATACCAGTTGGAAATTATATTGATGAGGCGGAGATCATTAAAAATGCGATTTATAATAAAAAGCTGTTCCTGAAAAAAGCCGCAGATTCCAGGATAGACATCGAAGTTTTAGACGAGGTGGGGCTTAAGCTCGAGGATAAATTTGATTACGCAACGCTGAGAAAGATCATTCTGGACAGTAAGAACCTGCAGGAAGATGACCTGAAAAAACTGCAGTATGACAAGATACTCTGGCTTTCGGACACCTATCATGAGATCAGTTTTTCAAGAGATACCGACATTTCTGACCGGGTGATCTTTCCGATCTCGGAATTTGAGCGTAAGGGTATTGAGGACGCCAGGTTTGTACGTTTCGTAAAGGATGATGGTAATGTGGTATTCTACGCTACTTATACCGCATTTGACGGGGCTATGATTATGCCTAAGCTGCTGCAGACCACAGATTTTTATGATTTTAAGATCAGTCCCCTGCATGGCATTGGTGCCCAGAATAAAAACCTGGCGCTGTTTCCGCGTAAGATTAACGGCAAATATGCGATGATGTCGCGGATAGATGGCTGGAATAATTATTTGATGTACTCAGATAAACTCACCGTTTGGGATAACCCGGTAAAACTGCAGGCCCCGCAATTTCCATGGGAGTTTATACAGATTGGCAATTGCGGTTCACCCATAGAAACAGAAGCTGGCTGGCTGGTGATTACCCATGGTGTTGGTCCGATGCGCCGTTATTGCCTTGGCGCCAGTTTATTTGATCTGGATGATCCATCCATAGAAATAGGCAGGTTAAATGAGCCCCTGGTGATCCCTAACACTGATGAACGTGAAGGCTATGTGCCAAATGTATTGTATTCCTGCGGCTCCATCATTCACGACGGGGAACTGGTCATCCCATACGGACTTTCCGATTATTGTTCCTCATTTGCTACCGTTAAAATCGAACTGCTCCTGAATAAACTGAAAAATTCGGGTTTCGCAGCTTCTTCGACAGGAGTTTAAGCACAAGGTATTCCGGAAGGAATTATAAAATCTGCTGATAAAGGCTGAGGTAATCGGCTACCATTTTTTCTTTGGAGAACCTGGTAGCTGACCATTCCCTGCAATGCAGTCTGTTCAGCAATCCGACATTTCCAACGGCCTCAACCGCTTCTGCTATGTTCTTGACCAGAAATCCTGTCTTTTCATTCAGGATCAGCTCGGGCATAGCCCCTTTATCGTATGCGATAACCGGAGTTCCACAAAGCATGGCTTCTGCAACGCTTAAGCCAAATGGTTCCGCAAAGCCAATGGGGTGGAGCAAAGCCGCTGCTTTTCCTAACAATTCATTTCTTTGTTCGGGGCCGGCAGCACCCATAAAAACAATCTGGTCACATAAATGTGGCTTAACCTGTTCTGCATAATAGGTTTCATCTTGTATAATACCCGCAATTAAAAGGCGGCGATTGCTGGTCAGTGCAATTTGTATCGCTTCAGCTGCTCCCTTATCGGGATGGATCCTCCCAAAAAAAAGCAGGTAATCATCCGGTACAGCTGTAAAAGTAAAATCCTCCGTTTGCAAGCCATTATATACGGTGCCGAGGTAGCTGAGGTCCGGATGCCGGTTTGCGTCACTGATCGCAACATAATGGGCCGAAGCATCATACTTTTTATATACGGCTAAAATCTTTTCTGAGGAAAAGCCATGGATGGTGGTGATCAGCGGCGTTTGGATTAACCGGGAATAAGTAAGTGGCAAAAAATCAAAATGATTGTGTATCAGGTCAAACTTGTCCGCTTTTTCCATCAGGTTGCTGATGTGCAGGCATTCTACAACCTTGGCATCCTGGTTTTTATCTTCCTCATATCCTTTAACGACCACAGCATCTAATGCAGCCCTGGTCAGGGAATCCCCGGTAGCAAAAAGGGTCACCTCCAATCCCGCATTAACCAGGCCCTCTGTAAGGTTAGCTGCCATTTGTTCCCATGGACCATAGTGGCGTGGAGGGGTTCTCCACGCCACGGGTGATAATACGGCTATTTTCATCTCAGAACGGCGGCTGTCAGTTTAAAATTTCTTTTTTAACATCAGCCAGGTCGTTGTTGCGTACATATTCATATTCAAACTCCAGACCTTTCAGCACGATTAAATGCGAAATCCAATAGGCCAGGGTGCTTTCTGCACCCTGATTACGGTTTACGCCATGTGGCTGCAGGCCATCACCACAACCTTTAGTCTCATGATCATATAATGGGACCTTCAGGCTATTTTCGCCTAAGAACCATTGATAGCAAAGGTACATCTGTTTAATGTACACCAGGTCGTGGGTGATTTCGTAGGCTTTAAAATACATCAGCACCATGGCCATAGTTTCTATAGCCTGCTGATCGTAAATGGCCATTTCTCCACCTTCGTATAGCCAGCCATTATTTCCTACAGGGTTTAAGTACCCTTGTATAAGAGTTTTTTGGCTCATGAATTCCATGCTTTCCAAAGCAATATCAAAAGACTCGGCATCTTTGCTAACCTGATAATGACAAAGCAAGGCTAAAGGTAAAAGGGCATTGTCATAAGTCATTTTTTCTTCAAACCAGTGCCAGCGACCATTCTTATGGTTGTGATAGGCCTGTTTTAAAGGTATGGCCAGGGTATCGAATTCGTGTTTTACATGCTCATCATTAGGGTTGGCCTTTAAATAGTTAGACAGACCGATCATGGTATTGGCTATTCCCCGCAAATGTTTCAATGCTTTGAAATGGGGGATTGATTTGTTGAAAAGTTCCCTGGCAAATTCGCGGTAAGAGTTGTTGGGAGCATTGTTAATCAGGTAACCCAAAGCCCATATGGTGCGCCCGAAAGAGTCTTCAGTGCCTACTTCATCCAGGTATTCCCTGGTAAAGCTCAGAAAGTTACGGAAATTGCCATCATCGCATTGCATATACTGAATGTAGCTGAGGTAAATAGGCAGCAGTTCCAGGGCAACTTTACTTTTTGTTTGCTGATAGGCCAGAATTGCCAGAATCAGTGCCCTCGAATTGTCATCCAGGCAATAGCCCTCTTTAAGGTTTGGGATCCCATATTTAGCATGCTGTACAATACCCGTGTCATCCGTTAAGCGTTTAATGTGTGCCATACTAAAGGAAGGCATGGCATCAGGATCGATAATCTGTTTATTGTTGTCTTCTTTTTCTGCAAGTGATTTGTATATAGCCTCATCCAGTACGTCAACAAATACCTGTCCCGTATTTGGCCATCGCAGGTGAAGGCCATATTCATAGGCATTAGATTTTAATGAAGCAAGTTTATTCTCATCTGCAAATAGCTCATTTACAATATCGGCAAGCGTGTCAGTGTCCTTAAAGTCAAATAAGCGCCCGCGGTTGTCTGACAAAAGTTCCTGAGCATGCCAGTAGGGGGTAGAAATTACCGCTGCCCCGGCACCTACTGCATAAGAAAGTGTACCACTAGTGATCTGGGCCTCATTTAGATAAGGTGTAATGTACATGTCGCAGGCAGTTAAATAATCAAATAACTGCTCTTCCGACACAAATTTATTGATAAAGGTCAGGTTATCCTCTACATGGAGTTGTTTAGCCAGTTTTTTGAGGCTTTCCCGGTATTCTTCACCAGAATTACGGATTACTCCTGGATGGGTAGTGCCCAATATGACATACATCACATCCGGATTTTTAGCTACAATTTTAGGTAGGGCTTCAATTACAGTCTCCAATCCCTTGTTTCTACTGATCAGGCCGAAAGTAAACAGCACCTTTTTACCTTTGAAGGCTAGTGATTCTTTAACCGGGTTATCTGCTTTCGCTTCCAGATCCGGCACACCATGTTCTATGAGCTGTATTTTATTAAATGGAATTCCATATATGCTGGTCAGAAAGCCTACAGCCCTATGGCTCATCACCACGATACGGGAAGAATACTTGGCAATTTCCCGGATGATGGTCAGTTGCATGTAACTGGGATCTTTCAGAATAGTATGCAAAATGGTAACCAATGGCTTTTGAAGCCTGGCAATCAGCGGGAGGATATATACACCATTTTCGCCACCATAAATACCGAATTCATGTTCCATTATACAAGCATCAACCAAACTGGTATTGATATAATCCGCTGCGCGGATGTAGTCTTTTTGATTTTCTTGTCTGATCTTATATTGAACTTCTTTTGGATATTCATACTGATCTAAATCTTCAGAGTCATTGAGGGCTACTACATAACTGTCTTCAGAAACAGCGGTTTTGTTATAGCCGATGGCACGGAGCAGATTGTGGTTAAAAGTTGCGATACCACATTCACGTGGCGGATAAGTTGATATATAAGCAATTTTCATAATTCTAAAAAGATCTTTACAATGATATCAACAGTTTTTAAACGGAATTGTTCTGTTTATATTGATTTTATTCATGAAAAATTGTTAAAAATTAAACAAAATGACAATACGGATAAAAATTGTTCAACAGATCGATAAAAAAAGCCTTAACGATAGCTCATTAAGGCTTAAGAAATTAATTAAACTGCTGAAACCAGAAATAAATGTTATTTATTATTCAGGAACACAAATTTATGGTCAAACATGTCTAGTTTGATCTTACTATCTTTATCTACTTTTCCAGCCAGGATCTCTTTAGACAGCTCATTCAGGATACGTTTCTGAATCACACGTTTTAACGGACGGGCACCAAACTGCGGGTCATAACCCAATTCTGCAAGCCAGTCCAAAGCATCTTCAGAAGCTTCTATTGCGATACCCATTTCTGCCAGTGTATCCTGCACATGTTTAAATTGCAGGCTTACAATATTTCTCAGCTCAGCGCGGTTCAATGGTGTAAACATGATCAGTTCATCAATCCTGTTTAAAAATTCGGGCCTGATGGTTTGTTTTAACAATTCAAACAGCTCATTTTTAGTTTTGGCAATTACTTCATCCCTGTTCTCTTCTGTCAGTGATTTAAAATTATCCTGGATCAGGTGAGAACCAATATTGGAAGTCATAATGATGATGGTATTCTTAAAATTCACCACCCGGCCTTTGTTGTCTGTTAGCCTGCCATCGTCCAGTACCTGTAATAAAATGTTGAATACATCAGGATGCGCTTTTTCTATCTCATCCAGCAGTACTACCGAATAAGGCTTGCGGCGTACAGCCTCAGTTAACTGCCCCCCTTCATCATAACCCACATATCCCGGAGGGGCACCGATCAGCCGCGAAACAGCGTGGCGTTCCTGGTATTCACTCATGTCTATACGGGTCATGGCATTTTCATCGTTGAACAGGAATTCTGCCAGTGCTTTGGCCAGCTCCGTTTTACCTACCCCCGTTGTACCCAGAAATATGAAAGAGCCAATGGGTTTGCGTTTGTCCTGCAAGCCTGCTCTTGAGCGTCGGATGGCATCAGATATGGCTTCTATAGCTTCATCCTGTCCGGCTACACGTTTGTGTAATTCATTTTCCAGGTTCAATAGTTTTTCACGCTCGCTCGACACCAGTTTGGTTACCGGTATGCCTGTCCATCTGCCTACTACGCCGGCAATGTCATCTGCCGTTACCTCTTCCTTCAGCATCCGGCCTTCAGCCTGCTGGCCTTCCAGCTGTGCTTTTAACTGTTCAACTTTGTCCTGGGCCTCTTTGATCTTTCCATAGCGTATTTCCGCTACTTTACCATAGTCTCCTGCACGTTCCGCCTGGTCAGCTTCCAGCTTATAGTTTTCTATCTGCTCAATTTCATTGTTGATGTTGTCAACCAGGTCTTTTTCCCCTTGCCATTTGGCTTTTATTTCATCCCTTTCGGCCGATATATTGGCAATTTCTTCCGCCAAGGACTTCACTTTTTTACTATCATTTTCCCTTTTGATGGCCTCACGTTCAATTTCCAGCTGCATGATCTTTCGGTTCAGCTCATCCACTTCTTCTGGTACACTGTCCATCTCCAAACGCAGCTTAGAAGCGGCCTCATCCATTAAATCTATCGCTTTATCAGGTAAAAAACGATCTGCAATATAGCGTTGCGATAGCTCTACAGCCGCAATAATGGCCTCATCTTTAATCCTGACCTTATGGTGGGTCTCGTATCTTTCTTTTAAACCCCGTAGTATAGAAATGGCATCCTGTGTGTCAGGTTCATTCACCATTACTTTCTGAAAACGACGTTCGAGTGCTTTATCCTTTTCCAGGTATTTCTGGTATTCATCCAGGGTAGTGGCACCGATGGCGCGGAGTTCACCACGGGCAAGGGCAGGTTTTAAAATATTTGCCGCATCCATCGCCCCTTCACCTCCACCTGCACCAACCAGGGTATGGATCTCATCAATAAACAGGATGATGTCACCATCACTTTGGGTTACTTCTTTAACCACCGCTTTTAAACGCTCTTCAAACTCGCCTTTGTATTTTGCGCCTGCTATCAGTGCACCCATATCCAGGGAGTAAACCGTTTTTGTTTTCAGGTTGGTAGGCACGTCACCTTTAATGATCCTATGCGCAATACCTTCTGCAATAGCAGTTTTACCAACTCCGGGTTCACCAATCAGGATGGGATTATTTTTTGTACGTCTGGACAGGATCTGGATCACCCTCCTGATCTCCTCGTCACGACCGATCACAGGATCAAGCTTACCAGATTCTGCATATTCGTTTAAGTTACGCGCATATTTGTTCAGTGCATTATAGGTAGCTTCTGCATTTTGCCCGGTTACGTGATTGTCGCCCCGTAAAGCGATGATCGCTTTTTTCAGATCCTTTTCTGTAACACCCTGATCTTTGAGGTGTTTGGCTGTGTCGTCGTTTACAGAGAGTAAGCCAAGCAATACATGTTCTACAGAAACAAATTCATCCTTAAACTCTTTCAGATAAGAATTGGCTTTTTGCAAAGCGGAATTGCTGCCCGAGGTCAGATAAGGGTTGCTGCCGGTAACTTTCGGGAATTTTTCAATCTGTGCATCCAGTTGCTGGTTTAGCACATTTAAATTTACATTCAGTTTCTTCAACACATAAGAAACTACATTCTCGTCAACAGTAAGCAAACCCTTAAGGATATGTGCTGTTTCAATAGCCTGCTGCTGATTGCCTGTGGCTATTTCAGAAGCCTGTTGAATTGCTTCCTGGGCCTTTATGGTAAAGTTGTTGAAATTCATATCGATAAATAAACAAAGCAGGTGCCATCTTGTTTTTTTGTTCAGGAACGGAAATTTTGTCGGTGATTTTCTCCTTTAAATGACGATATTGCTGATGATATTGTTTTAATCGGAAAAAATGTCTTGTTTGGATTAATAATCTTTACTCCTTTAAATACGCCCAGTTCTAGATTGAGGTAATGGCAGGACTGAATTTTTAATGAGTCCGCCATGAGTCCGCCTTTTTACCGAAAAAAGACGGACTCATGGCCTTGTCATTTCTTAGACAATGCGCATACATAGCAGCCACTGTACCTGGTTTACCGGCATTTGCTGTACGCATTTTTTATGGATATATTTGCCCCATCTGTTTATCTGTGCTATGTTAACTCCGCTTGAAAATTTCTATTTAGACCAGGAAGAGCCCTTTAGAGGTTGTTTAATGGCATTAAGGGCGTTTATTTTAAAGCAAGACGAGCACCTGACGGAAGAGTGGAAGTATAAGCTTCCTTTTTTTTACCATAAAGGAAAAATGTTCTGTTACCTCTGGATTCATAAAAAATACCGTCAGCCCTATATCGGAATTGTGGAAGGGAAGAGGATCGATCATCCGGACCTCCTGACAGAAAAGCGGGCGAGGATGAAAATATTATTGATAGATCCGGAAAAGGATTTGCCGGTAAAAAAGATCGGGCAGATACTGGGAACAGCGCTGAGCCTATATTAAGAAGATGAAAGAATTTTTTAGATTATACCTGGGTGCCTACAGAGGGCTCTCGACCCCTGCATGGATGCTGGCGCTGGTGATGCTGATCAACAGGAGTGGTGCAATGGTTATTCCTTTTTTAGGGGTTTACATGATCAACCATTTAAATTTTAGCCTGGAAGATACCGGGACCGTGCTCAGCTGTTTTGGCATTGGCGCAGTGTCAGGTTCTTTTTTAGGTGGCTGGTTGACAGACAAGGTAGGACATTTTAAAGTCCAGCTGTGCAGCCTGATACTGACTGTACCAATGTTTTTTTTGCTGCCAGAGTTGAATACTGTTTTAAAACTTGCCGTTGGCGTATTTATACTGAGCATCATTTCAGAAACCTTCAGACCGGCAAATTCGGTTTCCATTGCCTATTATTCCAAACCCGATAACATCATCCGTTCTTTTTCTTTAAACCGGATGGCAGTAAATCTTGGCTTTTCTATTGGTCCGGCACTGGGTGGTTTTTTGGCTGCGGTATCTTATACTTTCTTATTTTATGGAAATGCCGTTGCGGCTTTTTTATCTGCGCTGCTTTTCTTTCTTTATTTTCGCAACCGCAAAGGTAATGAAAGAAAAGCAGTGGCTGATGAGACTGTTGCTGATCATCATGTGGCAAACGGCTCTCCATATAAAGACACATTGTTTGTCGTGTTCAGTATCCTCAGCTGTGTATTTGCGGTCTGTTTTTTTCAGCTCCTGAGTACACTGCCCCTATACTACCGGACGGTATATCAATTGAGTGAGGCGGATATCGGCATCATCTTGGCCTTTAGTGGAATGGTTGTTTTTTTGTTGGAAATGCTGCTGGTGCATATTGCCGAGAAAAGAATGACGGCCAGGAGAGTGATTGTGCTTGGGACCATACTTTGTGGTTTGTCTTTCTTTGTTTTAAACCTGGCCAATGGCATATGGGTATTGTATGTGGCCATGTTTGTGCTTTGTATTGCGGAGATCCTGGCTATGCCATTTATGGCTACGGTAACCCTGCAGCGTTCCTCTTTAAAAACCAGGGGCGCCTATATGGGTGTCAATGCCCTGTCTTTTTCTTTGGCGCATGTGTTCTCTCCATTCGTAGGAACCAGGATTGCTGCTGCTTATGGGTTTGAGACACTTTGGTACGGCAGCACAACGTTATTACTGCTTACTGCTCTTGGGTTTTTACTGGTGATGAAAAAAATGAAGGTTTAGTTTGTGGCATTACTTTGTTTTTCCGTCCTTGCGGAATTAACAATACGTTTAGCACAGTTGAAGATTTTGCAGGCAGCGCTGTTTCAAAACCTAACATCAGGGTACCTGGATTTGGTGCATCATAAGCTGTTGTTGGAGCAGTAGACCATGTTTTAAGCTGAACTTTAAGCGGTTCCTGTATCCTTAAAATTAGTTTTTTGCCATTTTTACTCAATTCGGCCTCCCTGGGATTGATTATCTTTACATTGGCTGAGGTCAGTATCGCCCAGCGTACCGTACTTTCTGTCGTGTTGCTCTGGAGTTCATCCCGGACAATTACATAATCATTGTTCACCATGGCGATTCCCCTTATTGCTTTTGTAACCTGCGCCTGGTATACAGAGCTGATGTCTATAACTGCATTTTTAAAGGAAGGCTGGTTCGAATAACTGATGATTGGCGCATTACCTTCAACATGTTGAAATGCATTATTGAAACTCAGGGTGTTGTGGTACAAGTTGTTGTATCTTAATACCTGCCAGCGTTGAGAAGTTTGCTTCATGTTCCAGAGGTCAATACCTTTAGATTCTAAAGATTCGTAACTCTGCATTCCGAAATCGCTGGCCCAGCGTATCCCACCGGCTTCCATCACAAATGATCCCGCATCCATATGCCCGTGATTAATTGCAGGAGAACCTCCTTTCATGCCAATATATAAGGCATCAGGGTCTGTCCATGAACTGCGCATCATCACTACCGGATTGATGCCTTTTCCCACCCACATAGTTTCCTTTGGGACTGGGATCCGGTTTAAATGCAATCCCATACTCCAAATGAACATAGTAGGTAACAAACGGTCTTCTGTAAGCTGTTTTCCCGGTTTTGACAGATAGCCCAGTTCATTAAATAATAAGGACGGGTTTTTTAGTTTTGCGGCAAACCAGAACATGGCCGGGTTACTTTCCCCTTTTGTACCGGAATCAAAATAATTGAAAGGCTGTGTTGTAGGGCCTGTCATGTGCAACATAAATTCTGCGGTTTTTAAGAAACCCGGCTTTTCTGATAAGCCAAAATCATTTCCAAAAGCCTTTTGAAAAGCATCGATCAGCATGACATTAAAAGTTGTGCCATAATTCCAGTAGCCGTAACCTTCAGGATATGCCCCGTCAGGTTCATATATTTTCATGGGAAGTTCGATGGTATTGATGGCCCGGTTGATGATATTGCGGGCAAGATCCGGCTGGTCTTCATATACTGCCAGGGCACCAAAGGAAAGTCCTGCATTGCAAACCTGGTTCCAGTTGTGTGCTGCTTTAATCCAGAACATATTGGTGCCGCTCAGCATGGAAGGCTCAAGGCCTTTGGTTATGATGGCTGTTTTTATAAGCTTTCTCGACTGTTCAGACAGGTCCTGGTACAGCCAGTCATAGCCGATGGCGAGAGCCATGGTCATCTCTGCAACATCCAGAAAATGGTCGGAGTTCCAGTCTTCAAATGCAGCAGCGGCGAGCATTTCTTTTTCGGCCCGTTTCAGGTATTTTTGCTGACGGGTCATTCTCCAGGCATAGGAGAGGTAAAAAACCCGTTGCAGGCATGTTCTTGATTTATCGAGCAAGCGCCTTCCGATCTTGATTCGCTCTACTGGGGCGACATCCAGAAACTGATCGCATTTAGCCAGTATGCCGAGCTGTAATTGCTCCAGTAAGGGGTTAGATTGCAGTGTTTTTTTGATCTTTTCTTCTTCACCTTTTAATAATAATAACCTGGGATGTGCCGGAAGCACTGGTTTTTCGCTCAGTTTGTTTTGTGCCCCTGCATAAAACCCCAGGAATAAGAAGAGGGTTGTAAAAAAAGTTTTCATTGCTGTCAATATACAAATATTTATATTCATCAGCTCCAGGTCATTTATTTTCAATTAATAGGTATATCGGGAAAAGTCGATATACCTTTGTGTCATGGATCAGCTCGAAGTTTTTAAAGCACTTTCTAATAAGACCAGGTTGCAAATTCTGTATTGGCTTAAAACGCCTGAAAAATATTTTCCTGCACAGGAACATGCCGATTTTGGAGAGGTAGGGGTATGTGTAGGCCAGATACAGCAAAAGGCGGGTTTAACGCAGTCTACGGTGTCGGAGTATTTGTCAATACTGCAAAAATCCGGTTTGCTGGAATCAACCAGATTGGGCCAGTGGACTTATTATAAAAGAAATGAGCAGGCTTTTGCTGAATTGAGTGGAATCATCAGATCAGAAATTTAATAATTTATCATATGAGTACAGCAAATTTATTCAGGCCATTCAGTCTGAAATCTTTAAATATAAAAAACAGAATTGTCATGGCACCAATGACACGTTCGTTTTCACCGGGTGGTGTTCCTACAGCTGATGTAGCTGCTTATTATTCCAGGAGGGCTGCTGCGGAGGTAGGGTTGATCCTTTCAGAAGGGACCGTAATAGACCGTGTTTCTTCCTCAAATGACCCGAATATTCCGCATTTTTATGGGGATAAGGCACTGGCAGGCTGGAAAGAGGTGATCAATAGCGTTCATCATGCGGGAGGAAGCATGGGACCGCAGATCTGGCACATGGGCATCATGGACAACCACCAGTCAGGCTGGCTTCCGTCGGCGCCATTTGAAGGTCCTTCTGACCTGAACAGACCTGGTTTTTCAAACGGGGTAGCCATGACACCGGCGGATATTGAGGAAGCCATTAAAGCCTATGGAAAAGCTGCAGCTGCGGCAAAAAGACTCGGTTTTGATTGTGTTGAAGTGCATGGCGCGCATGGTTACCTGATAGACCAGTTTTTTTGGCAAGAAACAAACAACCGTACCGATAATTATGGAGGCAAAACCCTGGCTGAACGCACCCGGTTTGCTATGGAAGTCATTAAAGAAGTGCGGAAGCAGGTAGGAGCCGATTTTACCATCATTTTGAGGTTGTCCCAATGGAAACCTGCCGATTATACCTTCCAGTTGGCTAAAACACCTCAGGATATGGATTCCTGGCTGCAACCATTGGTTGATGCGGGTGTAGATATTTTTCATTGTTCACAGCGTCGCTTCTGGGAACCCGAATTTGAAGGTTCAGACTTGAATTTTGCAGGTTGGGCCAAGAAAATAACGGGAAAACCAACCATAACTGTTGGTTCTGTGGGACTGTCTGGTGAGTTTCTGGCCGCATTTAAGGGAGAAAGTTCCGAACCAAGTTCGCTGGAAGAGCTGATGAGAAGAATGGACAGGGGAGATTTTGACCTGGTGGCTGTGGGCAGACCATTGCTGGCAGATTCAAAGTGGGTTCAGAAAATACGTGAGGAACGCAATGCCGAGTTAAAGGGTTTTTCGAGAGCCGCATTGATGCAGTTATTATAAATAAAAAGAGCGCCAGGTAAATTTACCTGGCGCTCTTTATACCATTAAAAAATACTATTTCAATAGCTCTGCTAATTTTTCTGTCTGGTGATTGGCCAGTTTTTGTAAAGGGCCTGCGGCAAGCATTTTCATCATCATATTCAGGTCTGCACTGATGACATGAGTGGCTATGGTGCCGCCTTTTCCATCATCAGCTACTTTCCATTTTAATTCTATGTCAAAAGGTGCTTTTTCGGTAGGAACTGCTGTCAATTCCTGGTTTTCTACACGATTGGATATTTTTATGGCCAGTTTAGCCATGTTTTGTATGGTAAAACTGGCTTCATCTGCGGTGGAAGACCAGTTGTAAATGTTCTCTGGCATCAATTGCTGATGGTTGTTCAGGTCCGCCAGAAATGCATACACTTTTTCTACAGGCAAATGAATTGCTGCCATGCTTTCGATAACTGTCATTAGCTGTTATTTAATTGTTCTAATTCTTTTCCCCATTCAGCTGGGTTTCTGCGCCATTTGGCTAAAAGATCTACATCTTTTTGAGCAATAAAGCTATGTTCTGCTGCGTATTCGATCAAAGTATTGTAATTGGAAAGGGTAGCATAGCGGCATTTTGCAGCGGCAAAGTTCTCATCGGCCTGGTCAAAACCGTAAGTAAATATAGCAACCAGCCCGGCTACAGATAATCCTGCCTTTCTTAAGGCATCAACAGCTTGTAAACTGCTTTTTCCGGTAGAGATCAGGTCTTCTATTACTACAACACGTTGTCCTTCCACAATCTCGCCTTCTATCAGGCTGCCGGTACCGTGTTCTTTTGCCTTAGCTCTTACGTAGGCAAATGGTAAACCCAACTCCTGGGCTACTAATGCACCCTGAGGAATACCTGCAGTGGCTACGCCAGCGATGAGGTCTACAGAGCCAAACTCTTCCTGTATCAATTGAGAAAGTTTCTGTCTGATGTAAGTTCTTACAGATGGGTGGGAAAGTGTGATCCTATTGTCACAATAAATAGGGGATTTCCAACCAGACGCCCAGGTAAAGGGATTGCCCGGCTGTAACTTTATTGCTTTTATTTGTAATAAAAATTCAGCTACCTTTAATTCAATATCACTTTTATTATACATGGTTCAAAAATACGGAATTCTTTACATTTGTGCGAACTCTACCGCAAACTATGTGACGGGCATACCTTAAAAAATCACAAAAAAAACTGATTATCAATGTAATAAAGAATTTATCTGGTTTTGAACCCAAGGAAGCTCTGTTGCTGTACACCTGCCATGACGCCCGAACGAATACTGTAATTAAATTTGGCTGGACCTTGTCCTATTTCTCTGTTTTGAAATTTTATTCTGTTTTATGCTGTTTTTTTAGTGAATCGAGCTGTAATTGACAGATTATTAGGCTTTTTCATTCTTGCTGATGAACTTTGTGGCATCACCTAATGTGCTAAACTCATGATGAAGCAAATTAAGATTGAAAAATCAATTACCCACAGGAATCAGGAATCCCTGCTTCGTTACCTGCAGGAAATCTCAAAATATCCGTTACTGACTGCGGCTGAGGAAATTGCCCTGGCAAAAAAGATCAAAGCAGGGGATCTGCCGGCCCTTAAGCGACTGGTGAATTGTAACCTACGCTTTGTGGTCACAGTGGCTAAGAAATATGAAACATCAGGACTGTTATTGGCCGATCTGGTCTCGGATGGGAATATCGGACTGATCACTGCTGCCGAACGTTTTGACGAAAAAAGGGGATTTAAATTCATTTCCTATGCCGTATGGTGGATTCGCCAATCGATATTACAAGGTATAAATATGCACAAACGCATGATACATTTGCCGATGAACCAGATTCAGGGCCTGCGTGAAATAGGGAAATCAGAAATGATACTGGAACAGGAACTTCAGCGAATGCCAACCAGGCAAGAACTTGCTGTATTTATGAATATTCCTGAAGACGTACTTTATGATAGCCTGTTTATTTGCAGTACCCCATTTTCTTTAGACACCCCGGTGGAAGACAAGGAAGGGGAAATGATATCCGGTATGGTGCAATACGCAAGGGGTACTGCACCTGATGCAAGCCTGGAAAGCGCCTCGCTTCAAAAGGATATCAGGCGGATGATGACTGTACTTACGCCCCGCGAAAGAAATATTCTTTTGCTGGCTTATGGCATGAATAACAGCAGACCATTGCAAAATGACGACATCAGTAATGTACTTGGTTTAAGTAAGGAGACCATTCGCCGGTCTAAAAGTAAAGCACTGAACAGGCTGCGGGGTTTAAAAGAAATAAAAATGATGCGGCATTACCTTTAATTCCTGTCATTGTGTACTTTTGAAACCATCATGAGCTTATACGCAAAAAACAGAGAGACCTCATTATGAAAAGATACAGGATCTATATCAACGACAACACTTTATATATTGCGGCAACTGCGCCCGAACTTGCAACGGAAATTCAGCAACTGGAAGTGCAAGAGTTTAATTTTCAGTCATTTTATAAAAAAATAAGTAAGGTATCAGGCAAATCTTTTCTTTTAATGGACGCAGACCCCAAGGCCCTGTTTCAGAAAATTAAAAAAAGCTGCCTCATTATTAAAGCTGCAGGTGGCCTGGTTAGCAGCGCCAAATCAAACTACCTGTTTATTTTCAGGAATAAAAAATGGGATCTGCCTAAGGGAAAAGTGGAGAAAGGAGAGAAAATGAAACAGGCTGCCCTTCGTGAAGTAGAAGAAGAGTGTGGGGTAAAGATCTATACCAATGAGGAGAAGCTCTGTAAAACGTATCATGTGTATACCCTGGGTGCCAAAATTGTGCTGAAAAAGACCAACTGGTACCGCATGACAGTTAAAGGAGAACCAAAGCTGATCCCTCAAAAGGAAGAAGGCATTACAAAAGCCATTTGGTTAAGTAAAGCTGACCTTGCACCAATAGTAGCCAACACTTATCCTTCTATTATGGACGTGCTGGAAGCGGGCAGACTTTTAGAACAACGTATTTTATAGGTGAGAGATCGCCTCCTGGGGTAGAAATTTACTCACATCTCCATTGTTGCGCAAAATATCACGTACGATGGTAGAGCTGATCGCAGAATATTCTGGTTTGCTTAAAATAAAAATAGTTTCCATTTCAGGCATCATGGTCTGATTAATCTGGGCTATGGCCCTTTCATACTCAAAATCGCCTACAGAGCGAATGCCCCTTACCATGTATCTGGCGTTTATTTTTTTACAGAAATCTACAGTTAAACCTTCGTATAACTGTACATCTACGGCAGAAATGTCAGCAAATACCGTTTTTACAATTTCTTCGCGTTTCTGGGCGGATAAAAAGCTCTGTTTTGAGCTGTTTAAACCAATGCCGACCACAATTTTATCAAAGAGCGGCAGGGCCCGTTTCAGGATGTCAACGTGGGCGATGGTAATTGGATCAAAAGAGCCGGGAAAAAGTGCGATCTTCATCATAAAATGGATTAATTCGTTTTTTCAAAAAAACTAAATGAGGAATTACCGTAACGCCTGGTTTCGGTATAACCGGGTTGATCATTTAGTTTTAACAAAGATGGATGTTCTACTATTAACATACCGTTATCACTGAGTAAGTTATTTTTCATCACCAGCTGCGGAATCAATGGAATGTTGGGAATGTTATAAGGTGGATCTGCAAAAATGATCTGATAAGTTTCCCCCTGTTGTTCCAGAAATTTAAAAACATCAGCTTTATGTACTTCTATTTCCTGCAGGTTGTGCTTTTCTACCAGGGATTTTACCCAGTATATACATCCCGAATGCTTGTCTACCGCTCTTACCTGCTTTATACCCCTTGAGGCAAATTCGATACTGATGTTACCTGTTCCGCAAAAGAGATCAAGTACGCTGCAGTTTTCAAAATCGTAGGTATTGTACAGGATATTGAACAGCGCTTCTTTAGCCATGTCTGTTGTAGGTCTTACCGGCAGGCTTGCAGGGGCATTAAAGCGGATCCCTTTTAATCTTCCTCCTATTATTCGCATACATCAAGGGCTAGCAGGCTGCTGTAATAATGTGCAGGCATATCATCGAGAATGCTGTGATCTGTTTCCTTTACCGGCGGTAAATTGAAGCAGATGGTCTTAAAGTATTTTTCAATACATCGGTAATGGTTGTTCCCTTCGTGTATAATTCCACTCAGCTGCAGCTCTGTATTGCCGGGCTCCAGCTGAAGCTGACTGATAATGAGGAGGAGGTAATAATTGAACTCTTCTGCATTTTCTATCTGGTAATGGTTCTGAAAGATCAGCTTATCATTTATAATATATGCTGCATTGAAGGAAGCTGCGGTAAAATCAAGTAATAAAGTTGCAGTGTCGCTCTTTGCTGCAAGTGCCAGAACTGTGGAATGCTGTGTGTATAATTTGTAATTATTTAATGATGCACTCAGTGTTTCTTCTGTAAATTGTTGTAGGGTAAAAATGGATGTAAAGCCGAATGCAGGGAATGGCCTTGTATAGAGGTTTTCGGACTGTTCTTCGGTGAAAAATCTGGCATATTGAGCTAATTGCTGCGGGTCAAACAGCTCACTTGGGATATTTATGTTGTTTTCAGTATGTACAGCAATCTTTATTTCTTTGAATATCAGCGTTAAATAAATGTCGTTTTTTAACCTGTCAGCCAGGGTTTGGGATACATTTTCACACTCCTGCTCATCGTAAACTGCCTTTAACTGATCGCTGCTTTTATCTATGATCGCATAAGAAAAACTATCTGCTGTTATTTTTAACAACAGATCACAATTCGCCGTGGTATTGGGGTCAAATTCCTGATCAACCAATAGTATGCTGTTTTTATTATCCATATTAGCAAAATTAATCCTTTTTTCTATAACATCACCATCGCATATTTGTTAAATGGATAAAGCAGCAATTATAGCCCGTTCGTACACCTTTACACCAACAGCTGAACAGCTTGATTTTTGCAAGGAAATGGCCGCCTTTTTAACACATGGCCTGGATAACCAATGTTTTGTATTAAGGGGCTACGCGGGTACAGGTAAAACCACTTCGGTAGCTGCCCTGGTAAAAGCCTTGCCTCAATTTAAACTTCGTGCGGTATTGCTGGCACCCACGGGCAGAGCTGCAAAAGTAATGAGCAATTATACCGGGAAAAAAGCACTTACCATTCATAAAAAAATATACAGAAAACGCTCCTCAGTATCCAATGATCTGTCCTTTCAGCTTGCACCAAACCTGGCAGAACATACGTTGTTTATCGTCGATGAGGCCTCTATGGTGGCTGACGAGTGGATTACGCATACGGGTTCCTCATTTTTAAAAGATTTAATGGAATTTGTATACAATGGTAAAAACTGTGCACTGGTTTTTGTGGGTGATACTGCACAATTGCCGCCGGTTGGCAGCATGGACAGCCCTGCTTTAAACCAAATGTACCTGGCCTCAAATTTTGGTAAACTGCTTAAGACTGTTGAACTTAAGGAAGTGGTGCGGCAGGAGAAGAGGTCAGGTATTCTCGCCAATGCCACCATGTTGCGCAAGCTGATCAATGAGCTGGAGGTGGAAAACGAAGGAAATGTGTTGTTGCCTAAATTCATCACTAAAAACTATAAAGATATTTTCAGGATGACTGGCCTTAAACTGGTTGAAGGGCTGGAATACGCTTATAGTAAGTTTGGTATCGAAAATTCGCTGGTGGTATGCAGGTCAAATAAGTCTGCTAATGTGTATAACCAGCAGATCAGGGCCAGGTTGCTGTATCGGGAAGAGGAGCTTACCGGTGGAGATCAGATCATGGTGGTCAGGAACAATTATTTCTGGTTACCGGAAAATGAATCTGCAGCTTTTATTGCCAATGGAGATATGGCTAAAATTATGCGGGTAAGACGGATAGAGGAGCGCTATGGTTTTCGTTTTGCAGAAGTGCAGCTTGAATTTCTGGATTTTCCGGAACTGGGATCAATTACTTGTAAAGTGATGCTGGATACATTGACTGTAGAAGCGCCGAATTTATCCTATGAACAAAATAATAAGCTGTTTGAGGAGTTAAATGTTGACTATGAACACATTAAAAATAAGAGAGAGCGGTTTAACGCCATCAAAGAAGATCCATATTACAATGCCCTGCAAATTAAGTTTGCCTATGCGGTAACTTGTCATAAGGCCCAGGGTGGACAATGGGATGCCGTATTTGTCGACCAGGGCTATTTAACTGATGAAATGGTGGACATGGATTTTTTAAGATGGCTGTATACAGGCGTGACAAGAGCAAAAAGAGAATTATTTTTAGTAAATTTTGCAGCAAACCTTTTTTCCGGTCCTGCGGAAGACCAGTTTTAATTAAATGATGTACACTATGAAGTTCGCATACTCTGTTAAACAAAAAATGAAAATTGCAGTGCTGCTGTTCTGCATTATGGGCTGTACCCTGCTTATCCGCTTTTTGGAAGACAAGAGTGTGAAAGATATGAATGAATCCTTTGTATCCATGTACAACGACAGGCTGATCCCGGCCACTGATTTATTCTATGTAGCTGAAAATGCCTATTTAAAAAAATCTTTGTTTGAAGAGGTTTTGTATGAACCCGATCATCTTTTTAATCCAGATGAATTAAAGGATACTTTAGGTAAGCTCAACAATGCCATAGATTCTTTAATCACGAAATACGGAAGAACATTTCTGGTAAAACAGGAAAAAGAACAGCTATCGGAATTGAAAAAGGGGCTTTTGACTACGATCGGGATTGAAAATAAAATACTAGCGGCTGCGGCATCCGGAGGGATTGCAGAGGCCAGAAAGCTTTATGAGGCAGAAGGAAGGGAGTCTTCCAGAAGAACCATTGGAAAGTTATCTGCCTTAATGAGTATTCAGAAGCAGATTGGGGAAGAACTGATCAAAGATTCTGCTTTTATGGTATCGGGCAATAAGATCTATTCTGCTTTCCAGGTGGCGCTGGCTGTTGTTATAGGCATTTTAATAGTCGGAATTGTATTTACTTCTAATGTGGTAAAGATCAGTAACGATAAGTTTAACCTCAATTAGGCTGCCAAAGGAATGGCAATCTGAAAAGTAGTGCCTTCATTTTCCGTGCTTTCTACTGTTAAGGTGCCGCCGTGCTGTTCAATGATTTGTTTGGAAATGTGTAATCCGAGGCCAATAGACTTTTCTCCTTTGAGTCCCGGGCGTCCGGCTTTCGAAAACTGATCGAAAAGCAGGGCCAGTAAATGTTGTGGTATGCCAATGCCAAAATCAGTGATCTTGATGATACATAAATCAGACGATTTGGAAATTCCGATGTTGATTGGTGTTTCGGGTCTGGAAAATTTAAGGCCGTTTGCAATAAGGTTATCTATTACACGTGTAAGTTTGGAAGGGTTTACAGCTACATTAAGTGCCAGTTCCTGCTCAGTTTGAAAATTAATCAGCCTTTCTTTGTTCAGGTTTTTTTGCCAGTTCTCGCAAATTCCATTCATGAAGGTAATCATGTTTGTGGTTTGAAGCTGGAAGGGCCTCCGGTCATTTTGGGCCACTTCTATCAGGTCATTGATGATGTTTTTGGCCTGGCGTGTAGAAGTGAGGATCAGTTGCATCTCCGGACTGTTCTGGTTCGTGTCTTCCTCCAGCAGGATTCTGGTCAATGCTTCTATATTGTTGAGCGGATTTCTAAGGTCATGTGCCACAAAGCCTAATATCTCGCTTTTCTGATGATTCAATAGTTGCACCTCTGCATTTTTTTCTTCGAGCTGTCTGACTTTTGTAAATTGTTCAGATTTAAAATAATAGCTATAACGGGAACAGGCAAAAAAGAAAAAGATCAGTATACCTGCCGCAATGATGTTAAACAGTTTTTCGTGCATATTCAGGGCCGGAAAGATCATCCCAACGCTGAACAGGAGCAGGATAAATAAAGAGACGGTTACGGTTTGTTTAAAATCAATGGCAAAGAAAATACTAACGAATAAAATGCCAATAAGAAAGACGGTTAAGGTGTTTTTAGGATTATGAAGGGAGTAAATGTAGCTTACTGCAAAGGAGACCAACAAGGCGAACAGGCAAAAGGAGGTAGTAAGCAGCTTACGCCTTGAGATAGTCCAGCGCCCTGGTTTCATCGCATTGTTACTTAAAAACAGGAAAATTGTAGAGCCTATAATGGATACCCAGTTGTTGATGTTGTACTCCATGAAATTGGGTAGCGCGGCAATTACGTCATAATTCAAAAAAGAAATGAGACGTACAGAGAGGGCAATAAAGAGGTATAGACCGCTTAAAATTTTAATTTGCCTACTGTTTTGATAACTGTAGGTCTCCTTAAATTCTGCAGCGTACTTCGGATGCGTTTTATAGTTGTATAAATGAAACAATTTCTGGTTTTGGACGTAAAAATAACGAAAGGAAATGAAGTTGTCTTATAATTATGCTAATTTTGCTAAAAGAAATTTATATGACCCCAATTGCCGTAATTGAATATAATTACGCTTTTTTTTTAAAGCTGATAAAGTTTGGTCTGGTAGGGGTTGTGGGGCTTACTATAGACTTTAGCATTACCTATCTTTGCAAGGAGAAATTAAAAATTCACAAATACCTGTCCAGTTCGCTTGGTTTTACCATTGCCACGGCCGCCAATTACCGGTTAAACCGCTATTGGACCTTTGATAGCCATGATGCTGCAAGTATGACCCAGTTTGGAAAGTACTTTATGATTTGCATAGTTGGGCTGGCTGTAAGCAATATCCTGATTTACCTGCTCAATGATAAACTGAAATGGAATTTCTACCTGGCCAAAGGATGTGCGATCGTGATCGTTTCCCTATGGAATTTTTTTGCCAATTATCTCTACACCTTTACCAATTAACTTTTCTACTTTTTCAACTCACCAGGCAGGTAGCCAAAGTGCTTTTTAAATGCCTTTGAAAAATTATAAGGCTCATTATAACCCATGGTATATGCTGCTTCATATACAGTACATTGCGATTCCAGCAACATTTGCCGTGCATAGTTCATTTTCAGCTCATTTAAATAGCCAAAAACAGTTAAGCCGAATAGTTCTTTGAAGCCTTTTTTGAGTATAAATTCATTCAACCCGGCATCGCGGGCAATCCCGCTTAAGCTGAGGGGGTCAAACATGTGCTTTTGAATGTATAGTCTTGCCGCATGAAGTTTATCAATATTGCGGCTTTCTATTTTTATAGGCTTCAGTCCATTTAAGGCCTCGGCTTGTTCGGCCTGGAGCAGAAAGAGTTCAGTGATCTTGGATTCATAGAACAACTGCTTCATATTACCTGTATATACACATTGGTGCATGTCGTTGATCACTGATTGCTGCTTGGGGGTAATGGGTAGGGCATGTTCAGAGATATCCGCTATTTTTCCGGCACTCACTTTATCCCAGAATCGTTTTAAACATTCCAGGTCAGTAGAATAGAGCCTGCTGAAGAAGGGTTCGTAAAGTGCAATACCAAAATTGCGTACCTCGGGGCTGCTTAAAGCGTAGTAACCGTCAAAACCAGGTGCAAAAGTAGCGGCATGCTGGTTGTCCTTTAATACATATTTATCTTTGCTGTCTGCTTCCCAGGCAGAGCTTATGCCCTGTATGGAAAAGTACATGTTTAAAGTGGGGGTTTCTGTCTGTTCGCGCATGGTGATTTCATGCTCCAGTCGGCTATTGCCGGAGAAGATGTCAGCACCATTAATTTTTACCTCACTGAAGTTCATAATGCCCGTATTACCCAAATAGTCAGCATATTCAGCTTTATCTACTTCTGACATTTCGGTGCATAAAATCAAATTCAATTCATTGTCGATCATAGGGTTATCTTGTAATGAGGTTTTGAGTTCGAATTAACGAATTTAGTAAAATTTTACTTTTTAAAAGAAATAGTCAGGAAATAAATCCTTTTAACATGGTTATTGCTCCGTATTGAAGGGGTATCCGTATTTAATTTTTATTCAAATTTGAACTGAGCAGAAAATGACTAACTTAAATGAATAATCGGCACCAGAATGAAGCAGGAATATATCGTTATAAAAGGAGCTCGTGAAAATAACCTGAAGAACATTTCACTTTCCATACCCAAGCGTAGGATAACAGTTTTCACTGGCGTTTCAGGTTCAGGTAAGTCCTCTATTGTATTTGAGACGATCGGGGCAGAGGCGCAGCGGCAACTGAACGAAACTTTTTCAAGTTTTGTGCGCAACAGGCTGCCGAAGCATGGTCAGCCGGATGCTGATGTGATTGAAAATCTTTCGACGGCTATCGTAATAGACCAGAAGCGTTTGGGTGGAAATTCACGTTCTACTGTAGGTACAATTACGGATATCTACGCGGTATTGCGCCTGCTTTTTTCCCGCATCGGTAAACCTTTCATCGGTTATTCCAATGCTTTTTCCTTTAATGATCCTTCGGGTATGTGTCCGGAGTGTAAGGGTATCGGCGATACGGTAAGACTGGACCTAAACAACTTTATTGACAAATCCAAATCCCTGAACGAGGGTGCAATTCTATTTCCGGTATTTGCTGTTGGCAGCTGGTACCTCAACACCTATCTTTATTCCGGGCTTTTTGATAACGATAAAAAACTGAAGGATTACACGGAAAAAGAATGGGATACCCTGCTGCATGGCAAAAAGATGAAAGTGCCGATGAAGCACAACAATGATATGCCGATTAATGGTCAGTATGAGGGGCTTGTAGACAAATTCAACAGGCTCTACATCCAGCGTGATACCAGTGTAATGTCTGAATCACTCCGCTCAACCCTGGAGCGTTTTATCAGATTTGAACATTGTTCACTATGCCAGGGTACCAGGCTTAGTCAGGCTGCACTAAGTTGCTGCATAAATGGAGCTAACATTGCGGAGATGTCGGCCATGCAGATTGACGAGCTGATTAAAGTGATTTCGGTAATTGACGATAAAATAGCCGCTCCTATGATCGCAGCGCTTAGCGAAAGGCTGCAGCACCTGGCGGATATCGGATTGGATTACCTGAGTCTGGACAGGGAAACAGGCAGCTTGTCGGGCGGAGAGTCGCAACGCATTAAAATGGTCCGGCACCTTGGCTCGAGTCTTACCGATATGATCTATATTTTTGATGAACCCAGTATAGGCTTACACCCACGTGATGTGCATCGCCTTAATGAGTTGCTGCTTCGTCTGCGTGATAAGGGCAATACCATACTTGTGGTAGAACATGATCCGGAGGTAATGGCGATTGCCGATCATATTGTCGATGTTGGTCCGCAAGCAGGTATCCATGGCGGCGAAATTGTTTACCAGGGAACCTTCGCTGGCCTACCCTATGCGGAAACCCTTACTGGCCGTTTTATAGAACGCCGGTTAGCTTTTAAAAAGAGGTTCCGGCAGCCAACAGGTTACTATAGAATTGAGCATGCCAGTTTGCATAACCTAAAGAATCTTAGTATTTCTATTCCTGCTGGTGTTTTTACGGTTGTTACAGGTGTTGCCGGTTCAGGCAAAAGTTCACTCATAAATGGTGTTTTTGTAAAACGTTATCCCGAAGCGATCGTTATAGACCAGTCGGCCGTGAGCACTTCCATCAGGTCTAATCCGGCTACTTATACGGGAATTATGGATGATATCCGTAAATTATTTGCCCAGGCCAATAAGGTCAGTGCTTCTTTATTTAGCTTCAATTCCAAAGGGGCATGTCCCAACTGCCAGGGCACTGGGTTTATCCTGACAGACCTGGCCTTTCTGGAGCCGGTAAAAACGGTTTGTGAAATATGCGGTGGCAAGCGCTTCAGGGAAGAAGTGCTGGAATATAAGCTCAATGGTAAATCTATAAGCGAGGTGCTGGAGATGACCGCTGAAGAAGCTGTGGGATTCTTTGAGAAAGGAGACCTGAAAAAGAAACTGCAGGCCATACATGATGTGGGACTGGACTACCTTACGCTTGGTCAGCCGCTCAGTACCTTATCCGGAGGAGAGTGTCAGCGCATTAAGCTTGCCAGTAATTTGTATAAAGAAGGCAGCATTTATGTACTGGACGAACCTACAACAGGTTTGCACCTATCCGACATCGGACACCTGCTGGAAATTATGGACCGGCTGGTGGATAGCGGTAACTCAGTAATCGTAATTGAACATAATGTAGATGTCATTAAAAATGCAGATTGGGTGATAGACATGGGGCCGGAAGGTGGCAAAAACGGAGGAGAGATCATCTTTACCGGAACCCCTGCTGATCTGGTCAACGAAACAAAATCTTTAACAGGAAAATATCTTAGAAAAAGCAATGAATATACCTATGAAACCTAAAATTTATCTCATCATCGTACTGCTGCTTACAGCTAATGCTATGGTTAGGGCCCAGGGAACTGATTCCTTAAACTATAAATTTAGCCTGAAGGCCGCGATCGATTATGCATTGACCCATCAGTCGGCTGTATTAAACGCTATAGTTGACGAAGAAATAGCCCGGAACACGGTAAAGCAAACTGTAGGCATTGGTTTGCCGCAGGTTTCTACGAGTTACAGTTTTCAGGATTTTTTAAAATTACCAACAACCCTGCTGCCAGGAGAATTTGCCGATCCGCCTTCCAGTACACCTATACCGGTTAAATTTGGTACAAAGTACAATTCTACGGCAGGCATAGAACTGAGCCAGCTGATATTTGATGGCAGTTATATTGTTGGGCTTCAGGCTTCTAAAACTTATAAAGAGTTGTCGGTCAGGAATAGTAAACGTACCAAAATTGAAACCGCTGTTGCGGTGAGCAAGGCTTACTATGCTGTATTGGTCAGTAGGGAACAGCTTGGGCTGATTGATGCGAACCTTGCACAACTGACTAAATCTTTAAATGATACTGAAGCGATGTTTAAAAACGGTTTCTCAGAAAAGATCGATGTGGACAGGCTGCAGGTTTTAAAAAATAACCTGGAAACAGAGCGTGAGAATGTAACCCGCCTATTGCAGATGAATATAGATATGCTGAAATTTCAGATGGGCATGCCTGTTCAGGCGAGACTTGTACTTACCGATAAAATCAGTGATGTAAGGGCAGAACCCGTGGCTGTACTGGCAGTAGATACTACGGTTTACAAAGCGAGAATTGAGTATTCTTTGCTGGAAACACAGAAAAAGCTGAATGAACTGGATTTAAAAAGACAGAAAAGCTTGTTTCTACCAACGTTAAAGGGCTTTGCCAGTGCATCTAAGAATTTCCAATCGGATGAATTCTCCAGGCACTTCGACCAGAGTTTCCCTACTTCAGTGATCGGCTTTACACTTTCATGGAACCTGATCAATGGCGGACAGCGTATTTATCAGGTAAGGAATGCGAAACTTGCGATTAAGAAATCGGAAAACGATATGCTGAATTTAAAAAACGGCATAACGAATGAAATCTCGGCCAGTCAGAAAGTGTATCTAAACAGCTCACGTTCTATAGAAAACCAGGAGCGTAATTTGACACTGGCCAAAGAAATCCTGAGAGTAACCCGGATCAAGTATGAGCAGGGGATCGGTTCAAGTCTGGAAGTGACTACAGCCGAAACCTCGTTGAAGGAAGCACAAAACAATTACATTACTGCTTTATATGACCTGCTGATCAGCAAAGTAGATCTCGACAAAGCAGCAGGACGAATCAATTATTAACCTCAAAATAACCACAACAATGAAAACATCATTATATATCCTTACACTGGCAGTTCTTTTTGCTTCCTGCTCGTCAGATCAGCCAAAAGACAAAAAAGCAGAACTGGAGCAGCTTAAAAAGCAGCGGACCGAACTGAATGGTAAAATAGAAAAATTGGAAGGCGAACTAGGACAGAATAAAACAAAAGCCGATTTCAAAGATGTTGTTGTATCTGAACTTACAGAAACGCATTTCAGGAATTACGTGGAAGTACAGGGAAAGGTGGATGCAGAAGACAATGTAGAGATCATGCCGGAATCGCCTGGGACCGTAACTGCCATTTATGTAAAAGTAGGGCAACATGTGAACAAAGGTCAGGTGCTGGCTCAGCTGGATGATAAAGTACTGCGTCAGAGTGTTGCGCAAATGCAGACACAGCTGGATCTGGCCACTACGGTTTTTACGCGCCAGAAAAACCTTTGGGATCAGAAAATCGGAACGGAAGTTCAATACCTGACGGCTAAAAGCCAGAAGGAAGGATTGGAAAAACAATTGGCCGGATTGAAATCACAGGCTGCGATGAACAAGGTTAAAAGTCCGGTTTCCGGAACGGTAGATGCGATGGAACTGAAGCTTGGCCAATCTGTAGCTCCGGGCAATCCAACTGGTGTCAGGGTGGTGAATGCCAGCAGGCTTAAGGTAAAAGCACTGGTTTCTGAAAACTATGGCGGAAAGGTAAATCAGGGTGATGAAGTTACAGTTTCTTTACCCGATGTGCCAGTTAACCTGAATGCCCATATTTCTTTTGCAAGTAAGGTGATTGATCCGGTTTCGAGGGGCTTCAATGTAGAAGTGAAATTACCTTCCAATAAGAGCTATCGTCCAAACATGCTGGCGATATTAAAAATTGTAGATTATAAAAACGATAAAGCATTGGTTGTTCCGGTTAATGCCATACAGAAATCGGAAACCAGTGAATATGTTTTTACAGCTGTAAATGGTAAGGCTAAAAAAGTGGATGTGAAGACAGGAAAAATATCGGATGGAAAAGCTGAAGTCTTGTCGGGTCTGAAAGCTGGAGACAAAGTAATCACTACTGGTTTTCAGGAGCTGAACGACGGAGACAATGTAAAGTTATAATATAAGAATTCATAATAATCTTAATAGTAAGATGAAGGATATTAATAAAGAATTTGGCCCATCTAGCTGGGCTATAGATAACAGGACTGCTATATATGTTTTCACATGTATATTGGTACTTATGGGATATGTCTCCTATCAGGGACTCCCTAAGGAAAGTTTTCCTGAGGTAATTATCCCCAAAATATTTGTGCAAACGGTTTATCCGGGCACTTCGCCTGCAAATATGGAAAACCTGGTTACAAAACAACTTGAAAAGGAACTGCGTGGAACCCAGGGTCTAAAGAAGATCACTTCAAACTCTTTTCAGGATTTTTCGTTCATTACAGCTGAATTCAATACAGGTGTTGACATTAAAGATGCGAAGCAACGTGTAAAAGACGCTGTAGATAAGGCTAAACCCGATTTGCCTTCTGATTTGCCGGACGACCCTGTAATAATAGATGTCAACCTTTCCGATCTTCCTATCATGTACATCAACATCTCTGGAGACTATGACTTGAAAAAATTGAAAGAATATGCCGATGACATAGAAGATAAAGTTGAAGCTTTAAAAGAAATTTCCGGAGTGGATATTGTTGGAGCGCTTGATCCGGAGATCCAGATTAATGTTGACCTCCGCAAAATGGAAGCTGCAGAACTTTCATTTAATGATATTGCAGCGGCTGTTGGTAAAGAAAATAAAACCATTTCCGGTGGTTCGGTAAAGATGGATGGCATGTTGCGGACTTTAAATGTTAAAAAAGAGTTCAAAAATGCTGAAGAGCTTGGCAGTATGGTTGTCAAGACTCCGACAGGTGGTTCTGTTTATTTAAAAGATATTGCTGAAGTTAAAGATTCCTTTAAAGAGCAAAACAGTTATGCCCGTTTATATGGTAAGAATGTAATTACTTTAAATGTAAGGAAACGTAGTGGGGAGAACCTGATTGAAGCATCTGATAAAATAAATGCATTGTTAAAGGAAATGAAAGGCACAGTAATTCCTGAGAAACTAAACATTACTATTACCGGAGACCAGAGTGATCAAACAAGGGTTACCCTTCATGATCTGATCAATACGATTATCATAGGTTTTATCCTGGTTACGTTGATCCTGATGTTCTTCATGGGAGTGACTAATGCCCTGTTCGTGGCCATGTCTGTACCGTTGTCGATGTTTATTGCTTTTATTGCTATGCCGGCATTAGGTGGCATATTCGATTTCAATTTTACCATGAATATGATGGTGTTGTTCTCTTTTCTTTTAGGTTTAGGAATAGTGGTGGATGATGCCATTGTGGTGGTCGAAAATACGCACCGAATTTTTAATAATGGAAAGGTACCCATTGTGCAGGCAGCTAAAATGGCTACAGGAGAAGTGTTTTTACCGGTGCTCTCAGGGACTTTAACCACGCTCGCCCCATTTGTTCCTTTACTTTTCTGGCCGGGGATTATAGGTGAGTTTATGTATTTTCTTCCTGTTACGCTTATTGTAACCCTTTCTGCATCTTTAATTGTGGCTTATATCATCAATCCTGTGTTTGCAGCTGATTTTATGAAACCGCATCATGATGATGAAAACAAAAAGCCAACTTTTAATAAAGCGGTCAGACGGATGGTACTGATCTTTCTTGGTCTGGCTTTATTGGGGTATGTGATCAACTTTGGCTTTGGTAATTTTATTGTGTTGCTTGCCTTGCTTTATTTGTTAAATCATTTCTTCCTTGTAGGAGCTATTAAGAAATTTCAGACCGTCATCTGGCCGAAAGCTATAGATAAGTATCATACTTTGCTGGTATGGGCGCTTAAACGCCCACGTACCATGATATGGAGCACGGTAGGTCTGTTCTTTTTTACACTGATTTTAGTGAGCGTAAAACCTCCAAGAGTTGTATTTTTTCCATCTGCTGATCCAAACTTCGTTTATGTTTATATAGAGTTGCCGGTCGGTACGGATCAGGCTTTTACAAATAAGGTGGTAGAGGATGTAGAGAAAAGGGTAACAAAAGTAGTTGGCAGGAACAATGATGATGTTTCCTCTATTATCTCGAATGTGACAGTTGGTGTTACAGATCCCCAGGGAGAAGATATGGGTGAATATACGAATAAAGGAAAAGTTACGGTAGCTTTTGTTCCTTTTGGTCAAAGAACGGGCGAAAGAACGGCAACTTATCTCGATAAGGTACGCGAGGCAGTGAAGGGAATACCAGGGGCACAGATTACTGTTGCCCAGGAACAAGGCGGACCTCCAACAGCTAAACAAATCAGCATTGAAATTACCGGCGATAACCTGGATTCTATTGCCCTAACTTCTGATAAGCTAAAAAAATATCTGGATAGCAAACAGATCGCAGGGGTTGAAGATCTTAAATCGGACTTTCAAAACAATAAGCCGGAAATTATCTTTGATATCGACAGGGAACGAGCCAATCGTGAAGGCATTTCCACACAAGATGTAGGTAGTTCTTTGCGCGCAGCACTTTATGGTTTTGAGGTTTCTAAATATAGAGATGTAAACGATGATTATGAGATAAATGTAAGGGCCAAAGAAGATCAGCGAAATAGCATCGAAGCCTTAAGGAATATGAAAATGACGTACCGGGATATGGGAATGAATGGTATTATTCGTCAGGTGCCAATATCTTCTTTTGCCAATATTGATTATGTGAATACTTATGGGGGCATTAAACGTAAACAGCAGAAAAGGATTATCATTTTATCTTCTAATGTACTTTCAGAATATAATCCAAATGAGGTTGTTGCCAACATTCAGAGTGAGATAAATGAATTTAAGGCACCGACCGGAATTGAAATAAAAATGGCTGGAGAACAGGAAGAGCAAATGGAAACGATGAACTTTCTTCTTAAAGCATTGTTTAGTGCATTATTTATTATCCTCATTATATTGGTCATGCAATTCAACTCTATCAGTAAGCCAATAGTCATCCTCAGTGAAATTGTATTTAGTATCATTGGCGTGCTGTTGGGTATTACAATCTTTGGAATGGATTTGTCTATTGTAATGAGTGGGCTGGGAATTGTCGCTCTTGCAGGTATTGTAGTGCGAAACGGGATTCTTCTGGTTGAATTTACTGAGTTAATGATTAGCCAGGGTATGGAAGTTCGGGAGGCAGTGATTGAGGCTGGCCGTACCCGGATGACCCCGGTGCTGTTGACTGCAACAGCTACCATGCTTGGACTGATTCCACTGGCGGTAGGCTTAAACATCGATTTCGTAACCATGTTTACGGAGCTTCATCCGCACCTTTATTTTGGGGGTGATAATGTTGCCTTCTGGGGGCCTTTATCCTGGACCATTATTTTTGGCTTAAGTTTTGCAACTTTCTTAACGCTGGTACTGGTACCTTGTATGTACCTGGTGGCCGACAGCAATTCGAAAAAGATCAAAAAAGCACTTTCAGGAAAAAAAGACAATGATTTAAAAGACGGTCTTCCTGAAACCGGAAAAGCCTAAAATTTCAAAGCTGCAAAGACGTTTTCGGACCTTTGCAGCTTTGTTACAGGATGCTATAGGTTGCAGCTTTTAAAAATTAGGTGTATCTCGCATTTGCTATCAACCCTTAAGCAGCATATCATGAAGAGAAGAACCTTTATAATCCAGCTACCTTTACTCTTTTCCCTGCCCCAAATTGCCGGTGCAACCTGGCCACAGCCTGCCAAACCACATCAGCTTCCCTGGAAGTTAAGTCCCGTTGGCAGGGCGCTGGAAATGGAAGGCTGGTACGTATGGTGCAATAGTCCAATCGAAGCTCCCGATGGAAAGATCCATGTGTTTTTTTCGAGATGGCCTGCTGTCAAAGGGATGGGCGGATGGATCAATAGCTCAGAAATTGCACATGCGGTTGCTGATGGTCCGGAAAAGCCCTTTGTATACCAGGAAACGGTTTTGTCGCCAAGAGGGCCTGGTCACTGGGATGCCACAACCTGCCATAATCCGCATATTAAATTTACAGACGGCAAATACTGTTTATTTTATATGGGGAATTCGAACGGAAAAACCAATACCAAGCGCATCGGACTGGCAATTTCGGATTCCTTAAACGGGCCATGGCAAAGACCTGATAGGCCTTTGCTTGAAGCTGGTGTTACGGGGGCATGGGATGATCATTGCACTACCAATCCCGCATTTTTAAAACATCCCAACGGGCAATATTGGTTGTATTATAAATCCTGGAACAGCAATGACTATTACAATTCGCCGGATCCGCTGATCCGCGGCAATCGAAAGTACGGGCTGGCCATAGCCGATCAACTGGAAGGGCCTTATAAAAGATATTCCGGCAACCCGGTAATCGATTATTCTGGCAAAGGCGGCAACAGGCAGTTTGAGGATGCCTTTATCTGGTATGAGGATAAACAGTTTAAAATGCTGGCCCGGGATATGGGCGTGTATAACCACGATGTCGGCCTGTATATCACCTCTAAGGATGGGGTTTCCTGGAATGAACCAGAAATTGCCTATCAGAAATTATCGGAATATATCACGGAACCACCGGCCCCTAAATGGCTGAAAAGATACGGTCGCCTGGAAAGACCACAGTTGCTGTTTCTCAAAAACAAGCCTGCTTACCTGTTTGGAACGGCCCAGGGTGGCAAATACATGACCGCTTCGTCCTTTATCTTTAAAATTGATTAAGCCTTTAATCTTCCTTCTTTTTAGATATCTTGCCGACGATGTAGGCAGCTTATTTTAAATTTTAACATATTTTAACATTAAACCTCCTCGGAGGCCTTGTGAAAAAATGAAGCTTTGTCTAATTTTCGCAGCGAATAAAAAAATGGGTATTAAATGGAAGAAGTAACGAATACTACTGCACATTCATCGTATGGAACGGACATCCGTGCACTGAATGAAATGATACAAAAGGAAAGTGCATTTATCGATCTCCTGTTTATGGAAATGGATAAGGTGATTGTAGGACAAAGGTATATGGTAGAGCGCCTGATGATCGGACTACTGGCCGATGGGCATATTTTGCTGGAAGGTGTACCTGGTCTTGCTAAAACTCTGGCGATCAATACGCTGTCTAAAGCCATTGACGCAGGATTCAGCAGGGTCCAGTTTACGCCCGACCTGCTTCCGGCAGATTTACTGGGTACGATGATCTATAACCAGAAGAAGGAAGAGTTTATTGTCAGGAAAGGGCCTTTATTTTCTAATTTTATCCTTGCTGATGAGATCAACAGGGCACCGGCTAAGGTACAGAGTGCTTTACTGGAGGCCATGCAGGAGCGGCAGGTAACCATTGGCGACAATACCTTTGAGCTGCCCAAACCTTTCCTGGTATTGGCTACCCAGAATCCCATCGAACAGGAAGGGACTTATCCGCTGCCTGAAGCGCAGGTAGACAGGTTTATGCTGAAGGTGGTGATCGGTTATCCCAATAAAGAAGATGAGAAAAAGATCATGCGGGCCAATATTGCACCTCAGGGTATGCCAAAACCAAATGTAGTACTCCATCCCGATGAAATTTTAAGGGCCAGAAAAGTGGTAAGGGAGGTGTATATGGACGAAAAGATTGAACAGTATATCATCGATATCGTTTTTGCAACCCGTTTCCCCGAGCAGTATAAACTTGCTGATTATAAAAATCTGATCAGCTTTGGTGCTTCACCAAGGGCAAGCATTAACCTGGCACTGGCGGCCAAAGCCTATGCTTTCATTAAAAGAAGGGGTTATGTAATTCCGGAAGATGTACGGGCGATTTGTCATGATGTATTGCGGCACCGTATTGGTTTAACTTATGAAGCTGAAGCGGAAGACATCAATACAGAAACCATCATTACCGGAATATTGAATGCGATTGAAGTGCCCTAATAATTCCGACCCATTATGGATACCAAAGATCTCTTAAAAAAAGTAAGGAAAATTGAAATCAAAACCCGTGGGTTAAGCAACCAGATCTTTTCTGGTGAATACCAGTCGGCGTTTAAGGGGCGTGGTATGGCCTTTAGTGAGGTTCGGGAATACCAGGTGGGCGATGAGATCCGTACTATTGACTGGAACGTAACAGCCCGTTTTAACCATCCTTATGTAAAGGTATTTGACGAGGAGCGGGAGATGACCGTGATGTTGCTGGTTGATGTAAGCGGTTCTAAAAACTTTGGGACACAGCTGCAGCTGAAACAGGAACTGGCCACAGAGGTATGTGCTGTAATTGCTTTTTCGGCGATACAGAATAACGATAAGGTGGGCGTACTTTTTTTTAGTGATAAAGTAGAGAAATTTATTCCGCCTAAAAAGGGCAGGAGCCATATTCTAATGATCATCAGGGAGCTGATCGATTTTAAACCGCAAAATAAAGGTACCCATGTGGCAGAAGGCTTACGCTATTTTACCAGTGCCATCAAAAAAAGATGTACTGCTTTTCTGATCTCTGATTTTATGAGCAGCCCCTTTGAAAATGAACTGAAGATCGCCAACAGGAAACACGACCTGATTGCCCTGAGGTTGTATGATATCCATGAGGAAGAGTTCCCAGATTTAGGTTTGATCCCGGTTAAGGATGAAGAAACGGGCCTGGTGGAATGGATCAATACCGGGGATAAGAAAGTAAGGCATGCCTTTAAAGTGGCAGCACTGGAAAGAAAGGGAAGGCTGGAAGATCTGTTCAGAAGATCGGGAGTAGATTTTACAAAAATCGGTACACATGAATCTTACATCAAACCACTCATGACATTATTTAAGAAAAGAGAAGCCAGAAGATAAGAATATGAAGCAGTATTTTAATTTCAGCTGGTGTTTACTGTTGTTTTTAGCAGGTATTTCTTTTAAGGGAGCCGCGCAGGATATCAGGGTAGAAGCCAGACTGGATCAAAACATCATCGCACTTGGCGATCAGACCAGATTGCATTTGATTGTTCATTTGCCGGTTAAAGCGCACATAGATTTCCCTGCCCTTTCGGATACCATTTCTTCAAAAGTCCAAATAGTGGAAATGGGTAAAACAGATACTGTAGCAGATAAAAATAATCCGGGGAGCAGGACCATCAGCAGGCAGTATACCATTACTTCTTTTGATGCCGGTTTGCACGTGATCCCGGCTTATGTATTTCATAGCAAAAATGCCGGTTTCAGTACGCAGGCACTTCCTCTGGAAGTTAAAGCTGTTAAGGTGGATACGACTAAGGCGATATACGACATTAAAGAACCTCTGGCCGTGTCTTATTCTTTTATGGATTGGTTAAGGGACCACTGGCAATGGGTACTGTTTCCGGTACTTGGTGTTTTAATCCTTGTGGCCCTGTTGTATTATCTGATCAAAAAACACAAAAACAAACCTGTTCAGGTGCGGGAAGTTCAGCCGCTTATCCCCATACATACCATTGCCCTGGATAAACTCCAGGCCCTAAAAGGCAAAAAGCTATGGCAGCAGGGGCAGGTTAAACAATATTACAGCGAACTGAGCGACATTATCAGGGAATACCTGGAAAAGAGATACCCCATCCATGCGTTGGAACAAACCTCAGCTGAGATTCTTTCGGGGTTAAGAAACCTGAACATTGCAGCTGAAAATATGGACAGATTAGGGCAACTGCTGATCTTATCAGATCTGGTTAAGTTTGCAAAGGAAAAACCGTTGCCTGCAGATCATGAACAGAGTATGGAAAATGCCATTGGTTTTGTGATGCACACGATAGCGGCCCCTTCCTCAAACGAAGATCAAACGGAAAATAGGAGCAATGGATATGTTTAGTGGAATTGAATTCGCCAACCGGGGGTTTTTCTGGCTTTTGCTCCTTATTCCTATAATGCTGGCCTGGTACATCTGGAGAAACCGTAAGCTGCAGGGTACTTTAAGCATGTCGGCCGTAAAAGGATTTTCACTGGGAAAAAGAAACAAATATACCACCTTAAGACATTATGGTATCGTATTGAGGGTACTGGCTTTAATCACACTGATCATAGCAATGGCCAGGCCACAATCGGCGTTTAGCTGGCAAAACTCGACAACGGAAGGGATAGATATTGTAATTGCAACAGATATTTCGGGCAGTATGCTTGCCGAAGACCTCAAGCCAAACCGCCTGGAGGCTGGAAAGAACATTGCTATTGATTTCATTAAAGGCCGTCCTGAGGATAGGATAGGCCTGGTCATCTTTAGCGGGGAGAGTTTTACCCAGTGTCCGCTGACGATAGATCATAATGTACTGATCAATTTATTCAGCGACATCAGCAATGGAATGGTAGAGGATGGAACTGCAATCGGAATGGGCCTGGCTACCGCAGTTAACCGCTTAAAAGACAGTGAAGCCAAAAGTAAAGTGGTGATTTTGCTTACTGACGGATCAAATACAACCGGCTCCATCCCGCCTTTAACTGCGGCTGAAATAGCGAAGCAAATGAAAGTCAGGGTGTACACCATTGGTGTAGGCACCAAGGGCTATGCACCTTATCCAGTAAAAACACCTTTTGGCACGCAGTACCAGCAAGTGCCTGTAACGATTGATGAAGCTGTACTTTCCAAGATTGCGGATGTTACGGGGGGTAAATATTTTCGTGCCACCAATAATGAGAAACTCAAACAGATTTATCAGCAGATAGATAAACTAGAAAGAGCTAAGATTGCGGTTACCCAATACCATAAAAAAACAGAGCGCTTTTTACCTTTTGCCTTGATTGCCCTGGTATTATTGCTTTTAGAGTTTTCATTGAGAAATACAGTTTTTAAAGGAGCCTTAACTTAAAGAGATGTTACGTTTTGAACATATAGAATATTTATGGGGACTGGCATTAATCCCTTTGCTGATCCTTGTTTTTTTTATGGTATACAGATGGAAAAGAAAAGTCCTGGCTAAACTGGGGGATCCGTATACTGTAAAAAAAATGATGCCTGAGGTTTCTTTTAGCCGGCCGGGATTAAAATTTGTCTTTTTTTTACTGGCTTATGCTTCACTGGTAGTGGGTGCTGCAAATCCGCAGATTGGTACCAAGGTAGAGGAAGCTAAACGTAGTGGTTCTGACCTGATGATCCTGCTGGATGTTTCTAACAGTATGCTGGCCGGAGATCTGGCGCCAAACCGCCTGGAAAATGCCAAACGTGCGATTGCCCAGCTGATCGATAATTTACATAATGACCGCATAGGGATCATCATTTTTGCCGGAGAGGCCTATGTGCAATTGCCCATTACAACGGATTACTCAGCTGCAAAACTTTTCCTGAACAACATCACTACAGATATCGTACCCACACAGGGTACGGCTATTGGTGCCGCCATTGACATGGGGATGAAATCTTTTAATTTTGTGAATGGAACAAGTAAAGCGATGATTTTAATGACCGATGGGGAAAACCATGAAGATGATGCAGTTTCGGCTGCAAAAAATGCCAGTGCAAAAGACGTGGCCATACATGTTATAGGCGTAGGCTCGGAAGCAGGGGCACCGGTACCCATTTACAAAAATGGTAAACCAGTTAGTTTTCATACCGATGAAGCAGGAAAAACGGTGGTGAGTAAACTGAATGAACAAATGTGTAAAGAAATTTCAGCAGCCGGCGATGGCGTATATGTAAGGGCCAGCAATGCCAACAGTGGATTGGGCATTGTGATGGACCAGGTGAATAAAATGCAGAAGAAAACCTATGAAAGCAAAGCCTTTAAAAACTATGAAGACAGGTTCCAGTTTTTTCTGGGATTGTCCTTATTGCTGCTTTTACTGGAATTCTTCATTTCCAACCGGAAAAATTTAAAATTAAGTGAATTGAATTTGTTTGAACCGAGATCGTCATGAAGCAGCTGATCATAACAACCTATCTGGTATTATCCGGGATTGCGGCTTTTGCACAGCAGGAAAAGAAATATATACATCAGGGGAACGAATGGTATAAGCAGAGGAAGTATGCGGAAGCGGAAGCCAGCTACCGGAACTCTGTTGAAAAAGCCAAATCCTCTATCGCAGGGAATTTTAACCTGGGAGATGCTTTGTATAAGCAAAAGAAGTTTGACAACGCTGCACAGAAGTTTACCGAAATTGCGGCGTCATCTGGTAATAAGCAAGTTAGGGCCCAGGCTTACCACAACCTTGGCAATTCGTTACTGGAAGCCAAAAAACTGGAGGAAAGTATTGAAGCGTATAAAAAATCATTGCTCAATAATCCTAAGGACGATCAGACCAGATACAACCTGGCTTACGCCCAGGAGAAGCTGAAGCAACAGCAGCAACAAGATAAAAACGATAAGAACAAGGATAAAGACAAGAAGAACCAGGACAAAAATAAAGATCAGCGAAACAAGGATCAGAAAGATCAAGATAAGCAGGATCAGAAAGACCAGGATAAAAAAGATAAGGACAAGCAGGACCAGGATAAAAAGGACCAGGATCAGAAAGATCAGCAGGGGCAGCAACCTCAGCCCAATCAACTGTCTAAAGAAGATGCAGAGCGGATGCTGGAAGCCTTAAAAAATGAAGAGAAGAATACCCAGGACAAGCTGAAAAACAAAAAAGCAAAAGGGGTAAAAGGCCGTATTGTTAAAGACTGGTAATGGTATTTTAAAAAATGAAGATGAAACGCTATATAGGATTGGTACTTTTATTTTGGACAGGCACAGTGCTTGCGTCCGGAACAAGAAATGCTGATGACATTAAAGTTACCGCATCCGTTAGTAAAAGCCAGGTGGCCACAGGAGAGCAATTTGAGCTCGTCTTTTCGATCAGTGGTAACGGAAATATCGAATCTTTAAACCCGCCTTCACTAAACGGATTCCAGGTGTTGGGTGGTCCTAATCAGTCTTCCAGCTTTACTTCTGTAAACGGAAGAACATCATCAAGCATGACTTTAAGCTATGACCTGATGGCTGTTAAGGAGGGAGAGTACACCATTGGTGCTGCCGTTCTGGTCATAAGTGGGAAGCAGTACAGAACCAATACCGTAAAAATAAAAGTCATTAAAGGCAGTGCCGCCCCTCAGGCTGCGCAGGGAAATTCCGCAGGCCGCAGACAGGAGCCGCGGGTTGAAGGCAATGCCAGTAATATAGCCAAACGGCTATTTATAAGGGCTGTTGCCAATAAAACCAATGTTTACCAGGGAGAAGCGCTTGCGGTAACCTATAAATTGTATACCAATATTGAGCTGGTAGACAATGCATTGGATAGATTGCCTGATTTTAATGGGTTTTGGAGTCAGGAAATTAAAAATAATGATCCCAATGTGCGCTGGGAAACAGAAACCTTTCAGGGGAGCCGCTATAATGTAGCTGTTTTAAAAGAGATCATTTTGTTTCCGGAACGTTCAGGTAAACTCACGCTTGACCCTCTGGCCATGACTTTTTTGGTCAGACAACAGGTTTCGTCCGGGGATAGCAATGATCCTTTTGATATGTTCTTTGGATCGTATAAAGATGTCAAATACAAAATAAAAAGTTCGCCGGTCAGCATCCAGGTAAAACCACTCCCGGAAGCCGGCAAACCTGAAGGTTTTGAAGGGGCAGTTGGTAATTTTTCTATTGCCGCTATAGTGGATAAATCTGAGTTAAAGGCAAATGAAGCACTGAATTATACCTTAAAAATAACAGGGTCGGGTAATTTAAAATTGTTGAAAGCTCCGACAGTGAATTTTCCGGCAGATCTTGAAAAATATGATCCTAAAATAACCGATCACCTGACGGAAAGCCTGAGCGGGGTGTCAGGAACGAGAGAATATGGTTATTTACTGATCCCAAGACATGAAGGTAATTACACCATTGAACCTTTAAAATTCTCTTACTTTAATCCTTCAACACAACGTTATGTTACCCTGTCTGCAGGCTCATTTGGCCTGAAGGTAGCAAAGGGAGCTCCTGGGTCGAACGTTACGGCTTATTCATCTGCAAATCAGCAGGACATCAAGATGCTGGCTAAAGACATTACGTACATTAAGACGAATATTACCGGGCTATCTAAAAAAGGGAATACTTTTTATGGTTCTGCAGCCTATTATGCATTGCTGCTCAGCGGACCGCTGCTGTTTCTTGTGGCCCTGGCCTATCGGAAAAGGTACAGGGAAAATAATCGGGACCAGGTGGCAGTACGTGGAAGAAATGCCAATAAAATTGCAGCAAAACACCTGGCCAGTGCCAAAAGACAATTGATAGGGGGCCAAACCAAGCTGTTTTATCAAGATGTTTACAAGGGTTTGTATCAATACCTGGGCGATAAATTTAACATTGAGACCGCGGCATTGAATAAAGACAACATCCGGATGCAGTTGCTTGCCAGGGGCATAAAAGAAAGTCTGATCAATCAGCTGGAGGAAACGCTGGATTTGTGTGAAATGGCCAGGTATGCCCCTGTATCAGGAATATCAGAGCAGGAAGTGTTTGACAAAGCAAAAAATACCATCAATGAAATCGAAACCAATGCCTAAAAATCTAATATATATGTGGAGCGTTTGGCTTTTATTTTTGGCCATGCCACTGCTTTCGCTTGCAAATGAACAGCCGGAAGCATTACTGAAAAAGGGAAATGCAGCTTATGCAAAAGAGCAGTATAAGGAAGCCCTTGCTGCTTATCAGCAGGCATTGGATGCCGGTTATGAGTCTGTTTCGCTATATTTTAACACAGCCAATGCTCATTATAAACTGGCTGATATGCCTCAGGCAATTTTGAACTACGAAAAGGCTGCCAAACTGGCTCCAGGAGATGAAGACATCAAACTCAACCTGAAGCTGGCCAATTTAAAAATAACAGACCGCATAGAAGAGGTGCCTGAATTTTTTCTAACCACCTGGTGGAAGGCCTTTGTTTTTTTCTTTTCTGCCAATGCTTTGTCTGTGTTTACTGTCATCAGTTTTATTCTTGGTTTTGTTTTGCTCATTGCTTACCTGTTTTTAAGGGATCTATTGCCTAAAAAGGCAGCATTTTATACAGGTATCGTTATCCTGTCGCTGGGTCTGGTCAGTTTGGTAGTGGTCAGCGTGCAGTCAGGTTATCTGAATGGTCATCCGCAGGCCATTGTTTTCAGTGGTGCAGCAGATGTAAAAAGCGGGCCGGACCTGAAACAAAAAACTTTATTTGTGATCCATGCAGGCACGAAAGTAACGATTAAAGAAAATAGTAATGGCTGGATTAACATTGAGCTCTCCAATGGCAATTCAGGGTGGATTTCCGCTGCTGATGTAAACGAAATATAATATATTTCTGGCTGTCTCCCACTTCATTCTTTTAGCAGATTGAACAAATTTTTTAGAAGAACATAAGAAATGAGATCCAGAACTTAAAATTTGACCGGTAATCAGGGCTTGAAGTCTGTATTCGCAATTAACAATGAGCGTATTGGAATTCTGCTGTTGCTATAACCGGTAAGCCCTGGGCGATAGACTATATTTTTTTGTAAAGGTTTTGGACAAGTGTGAAACCGAATCAAATCCGGTCTGATAGGCAATTTCACTTACGCTTAATCTGGTGATTGAAAGCAATTCTTTTACTTTCTCCAGCCTCAGGTTTAGCTGGTATTGGTTAGGAGACTGTCCGGTGATCCTTTTAAAGTCTTTTCTGAATTTAGAATAACTGACCGGCAAATCCTTTATAATGTTTTCTAACCTATCGGGTTCACGCAGACTTTCCCTTAATAAAAACTTTGCAGTTAATACAAGTTGCTCTGCTGGGCTGGCGTTTGTTTGGTCAAGGTTAGACATGGCATTCAGCAAGCCCAGCATCTGATGTGTTATCCCGGCAATTTCCTGGTGGTATCCTGGTTTTGCATCTTTTATTTTCATCAGAACCGATTGATACAGGCGCAGCATATCTTCGTTCAGACCGGTGTATAGGACGGGTTTTTTCTTATCGAAAAAACGCCTGATCAATTCATCTGCATAAAAACCCCTGAAACCTATCCAGTACTCTTCCCATCCTGTATTGAGATCTGGCTTATACCGGTGCCAGGTTCCGGGAAACAATACAAAACAGGAACCTTCTGAAATGCGAAAAGGCTTTGCAGCTTCAGTTTCAAAAATACCTTCCCCTTTTGATATAAATATCAGATAATAGCCGTTCAGGATTCTTCCATTATCCCAGTCAAATGCATGTGTTGTAGGATGCTGTCTGTTGTCGGGATAAGCCTGGTTGCTTTCAATTCTGGAAAATCCAGCTGTAGTTATGTAAAATCCCCATTTTTCTTCAAGTTCTGAAGTGGTCAGGTATTTATTGAAATTTTCCATTTTGATGCAGGTGATAAATGATTGTCATTACGAATGTCAAAAAGTACAAAAAATAGATCAGAAATTGCAAGTTAAAAAATGAAAATCAGCCTAAATTGTACTAACCAAATAATTTAAAATTAGACAATTATGAAATCAGTGATCAGTCCGGATCAGATCATTTTTTACAAAGAAAATGGTTATGTGATTATCGAAGACTTCTTGAATACAGCAGAACTGGAGGAGTGGCGCAGTAGCGTAACTGCGGCCTTAATAGAAAGAAACGGTCAGAAGATGCCAGGCAAGGCCATTAAAATTGATGAGGCAGACGGTATAAATAAAGATGCAGATTATTTTAATAATGTATTTGACCAGCTATTAAACCTATGGCAAACCAATGACCGGGTTAAAAAGCTGATGCTGGATGAACGTATAGGGAAAATGGCAGCCGATTTATCAGGTTCTGATGGGATAAGGATCTGGCACGATCAGGCGCTGATTAAAAAGCCCTGGGCAAACCCTACTTCCTGGCATCTGGATACCCCATTCTGGTCCTTTTCAGACCGGAATGCCTTGTCTATCTGGGTGGCTTTGGATGATGCCACATTAGAAAACGGATGCCTGTTTTTTATTCCGGGTACCCATCGGCAAACAACTTTCGAGAATCCTGGAATTGGAAAGAACATGGGCGCAATATTTGATTTTTATCCGCAGTTCAAAACACTCAACTCTGTTCCTGCTGTTATGAAAGCGGGCAGCTGTTCCTTTCATAACGGGCTTACAGTTCATGGTGCGCATGCAAATATGACCCCCGGCTTCAGGAGGGCAATGACATGTGCGTATATGCCCGATGGCAATACGTTTAATGGCGAACCAAATATCCTTCCGGATGAATATGTGAATTCCATGAAGGTAGGTGATCTGCTGAATAACGATCTTCAAAATCCATTGATATATAAACGATAGCCATGGATATCAGGTTTTATGCACCCAGGTGGGGCTCGGAGCAGCTTGGCTGGAAAAGTTTTGTAGACCTTGTTGTAAAACATGCCTATCAGGGCGTGGAAGTTTTCCCTTTGCAAAGTTTGTCTGAAAAAACGGAAATGCTGCATGCTATTGAAGACCAGGGATTAGATATGGTGCTGATCCATGCTGAGCTGACAGAAGGGAAAAATTTTGAGGCTTACAAGAATGCACTGAACAGGAACCTATATACCCTGGCCGAATATCAGACCAGCCGGCTGAAACCCAAATTTATAAATTCTCAGACGGGAAGGGAGTATTATACTGAAGATCAAATGGCCCAATGTTTTGCCATTTGTGATAAGATAAGTGAAGAAACCGGAATCAAAATTATCCATGAAACGCACCGTAATAAATGGTCTTATGCGGCCCATGTGGTTTACCGTTATTTGCAGCAATTTTCATCAATCAGACTTGCACTCGATATTTCCCATTGGGTTTGCGTTTCTGAAAGTTATCTGGAAGACCAGTTTGAAGCGGTGCAGACTGCAATAGCCCATTCAGATCACCTGCATGCGAGGGTAGGTAGTATAGAAGGCCCGCAGGTAACCGATCCGCGGGCACCTGAAAATAGTGAGGCCTTACAACATCATTTAAGATTTTGGGACCAGTGGGTTAAACAACAATATGAAAATAAGGTAAGGGAATGCAGCATTACCACCGAATTTGGGCCGCATCCATATATGAGCTATAAATGTTTCAGCAATGAACCAGTAGCAGATCAATGGGAAATAAATGTTTACATGAAAGATCTGCTCAGACAACGATATCAAAATTTTCAATCATTTTTATGACTATGAATATCTCCAGAAGAAAGTTTGTTAAGCTGGGTTCCCTGGCACCCCTATTTTATATTGGTCCATTTCCTGGGCTGTTAAATGCGATGGAAATACCTGTGGGTAAAAGCCCGCTGTATCAAAGTTTTCTAAACCCTCCTGCCCAGGCCAGGCCATTTGTGCGCTGGTGGTGGAATGGCGGAAGGATTAATGAACAGGAACTGGTACGCGAGCTCGATATGCTCAAAGAAAAGGGTATCTCGGGGGTAGAGATCAATCCAATTGCATTTCCGTCGGGAAATAAGCCAATGGGCCATCAGGTGCATACCTGGCTGGGTGATGACTGGCTGGATATCCTCCAGAAAACACTGGCCGCCGCAAAAGAGCGGGGCATTACCTGTGACATCATTGTGGGTTCTGGCTGGCCTTTTGGGGGCGATTTCCTGGAAAAAGATGAACAGATACAACTGCTTGCGCTGGGAACCAGAAAGCTGACTGGCAACCAGAATTACCACATAAAAAAAGAAGAATTGCTGGCTGATATGGATTTTCTCCTGTCGCACAAAACAGGCACTAAAGAACTGTATGAAGTGCGGCTGGCTCCAGCATATATGGCATCTTTTGATGCGGGAACAACACTTCAGATCGATACCAATGAGTTTAGTGTAAATGTTCCGGAAGGTGACCATATTTTACATTACCTGGTAAAACTGACCGGTTATACAGCAGTTACCCATGGTGCACCAGGCGCTTCCGGACCTGTACTTAACCATTACAACAAAGCGGCCGTCCAGCGGTATTTAAATAGGATGTCGGATGCCATAACCGGAAAAATCGGCCCAATGGGCGATCATTTTCGTTCGGTTTTTGTAGACAGCCTGGAATTAAGGGGCGCTAACTGGTGCAATGACTTGTTGCAGGAATTTAAAAAAAGACGGGGATACGATGTTGCTCCATATCTGCCCTATATTCTGTTTAAAATAAACAAGGCCAGCACTTATAACGGCGGTCAGGTGATCGGAGGGGAAGATGTTACTAAATTTTCCGGGCAGGCACAAGATGATATTGAACGTGTGCGCTACGATTTTGAAATTACCCGTCTCGAACTTTTTGATGAACGCTTTCTGAAAACTTTTGTAGACTGGTGCAAAAAAAACAAAGTCAAATCCAGGGTCCAGGCATATGGACGCGAATACTATACCCTTAAATCTGCCATGCAACTGGATATTCCGGAATGCGAAACCTGGCTTCGGGCAGATGTGGGAACAGATCTGAAAGAAAAACTTTTTGCCAGTGGAAGAGGATATCGGCCGGTTAATAAATTTGTGGCTTCTGCGGCATGGCTTACCGGTAAACGCATGGTGAGCTGCGAGGAGATTACCAATACCTCGCTGGTGTTTAACGACACACTGGAGCGCATTAAAATTACGGGCGATCAAAGTAACCTGTCTGGTGTTACGCATTCCATCCTGCATGGTTTCAATTACAGCCCTAAGGAAATTCCTTTTCCTGGATGGGTACGCTACGGCTCATATTTTAACGAAAGAAATACCTGGTGGCCTTACCTCAAGACCTGGATCGATTACAAAGCCCGGCTTTCGGCTGTTTTCCAGGCTTCAGAAATGCAGTCGGATATTGCAATTATGTTCCCTTCAGCCGATATGTGGTCTAAAGTAGGCCTTCAATACCAGCAGTGGCCGCAGGTAATCCAGCCTGATTATGCCAATAACGTGTGGGAAGCCATTCATCAAAATGGTGGCGGGTGCGACTATATTGATGAGCAGATCCTGGCAACTGGTAAATTCAGCAATGGACAGCTGCATTACGGACCAAGGAGTTACAAGACACTGATGATGCTGGAAATGGAATCGATAGCGCCCGAGACAACAGCCGCGCTTAAAAAATTTGCTGCTGCTGGAGGGCGCGTCATTTTTATCGGCAAAGATCCGGTAAAAACGTTTGGTCTGGCTAACCATAAGCAGCAAGATCAGCAGATAGCTATAGAAATCCAGTCCCTTAAAAAGGCCTATCCTAATCATATCATTTCTTATCCTGCACCAGCACCAACACAATCTATGATAAGCTGGTATAAAGAATTGCTGGCTAAACTTCGCATTCCTGTCTATGTAAACATCGACAAACCTGTTTCGCATGTGAACCAGGTATATTATAAACATCAGGAAGGGGATGTGTTTTTTATCAGCAATTACAACCTGAAAAGCGCACATGAGTTCACTGCTACTTTCCATATCCCAGGGAAGACAGCCTGGGTATGGGACCCGCAAACCGGTAAAAAATACCTGTACCCAACCCAGGGTGCCAAAAACAAATTAAAAATTAGTCTTGACCCGGCTGAATCCTTGCTCATTGTTTTTAACAACGAAACCAATGGCGAGCTTTACCCGGTCAGAAAAGCAATCCATACAAATCCGCAGGCCATCACCGGTACCTGGAAAGTTACCCTCGAAAAAGTGTATGATAGCCCCAGAAAACTGGAAATGCAGCAACTCATAGACTTTAAAGAAGATCCCGGTCTTCAGTCCTTTGGAGGTGTTGTGTATTATGAGAACCAGTTTATGGTCAGCAATCCGGGGCAGTACAATTATCTTGACCTGGGTGCAGTACATGGCATTTCAGCAGTTGAGCTGAATGGCCAGCCTCTGGGTTTCAAGTGGTATGGAAAACATATTTACGACATAAAAAAAGAATTAAAATCAGGCCAGAACACCATAAAAATAAAGGTTACTACAACGCTTGGGAATTATGCCAAATCACTCAAAGATAATGTGACTGCACAGCAATGGACCAAAGCACAGCCCTTGTATTCAATGGGTATGGTTGGACCAGTACGGCTGGTTTAACTTGTTCTTCAGCGCAATAAATGACAATACATTATTATTCCGGATAGAGTAATCATGTATTGTCATTTATTGCTAATCAAGTTCCGCACCAATTATCAATGGAATAGAGCCAATGATGTTGGAACTATTTTCCTGGTTTGATGCTTACTTTTTTGCTGGTTACTGCATTTACATCTGTATCCACATCAACTATGGAGAATTTACCACTGTCAAAAGCTTGACGTATCCTGCCCCCTGTAACTGCATAATGTCCTTTCTTCATCACAAAACGAATCCGGCAGCCAGGGAGGTTCTCCGGCAGTTTATTAGCTATGACAGCTTCATTTGATGTGCTTTTGCCAGTATTGTCACCATTAAAGCTGAGGGTCAGATTCAGCTTGATCTTGTCGTAAGCCTCAATGGGGTTTGAACAGAACCGCAAGGGCTCTGTAAAAGTAAAGGAGTCACGATCGATGCGGATAATCCGGAAAAGACCTAGTATGAGTTCCCAGCGATGTGCCTCACCGCTGCGGCAAACCACACCAGGGCGCATTCTGATGGTTGGGGTGTTGCCTAACGTATCTACGTGTGGTGTATGGATATGGCCGTTGACGATAAGTTTTACTTTTTGTTGGTTTAGAAAAGCTGTATCCGCACGGTTTTGCTTGTGTTGTGCGATGATCCGGAGCTCACCTTTTCCATGGCTTGCCAGAAACTTCAAAAGCTGTTTGCCCTGAAGGCCTGACAAAGGCTTTTTGTCTGGTATGTCAACAACAGGGTCACCCAGGTAGTCGTCCATAAAAAGAAAACGCGTGCCGGCAAAGGCCATTCCAAATACGCGCATGCCGCATAAGGCATTCCATTGCGCGGCTTTTGCCGGATAATCGGTTTCTTTCATGCCATAAAAATCATGGTTACCTGGAACGGAAAATACCGGTGCATTGATGTGCTGCACCCCTCTGTATCCTTTGGCACCTTCAAAATAGTTTCTGAACTTTTCTTCTATGGTAGGCAGTTTAGTGTAGCTCTTCACAGTATCGCCACCCCATCCTCTGGCATCTTTGTTGAACCGGGTGTAATCGTGGATGAGATCACCGGTGACAATCACAAAATCGGGTGCGATGATGTTGGCGACAGTGATAAATTTGTCCAGCAACTGAAGTTCTTCGGCATAACCATCTTTGGCAGACCCCACCCAGTTGCGCGATACGTGTGTATCAGAGATATGGATAAAGCTGTGCTTTGAAGGGAAGGTTTTAACCAGCTTAACGGAACGTCTGGAAATATTGACTTCTCCTGCCGAGTAGACCAAAAGATCATACATGTCTTCCGGACTGTTGACCGGGATACTGACCCAGATCTTGTTATTGGTATACATATGGGTATAGGAGTCGTACTCAAACCGGCCCTTTAATACCGAATCGATTTTAACTTTGATCCGGCTGTAAGGACCTTTGAGTACAATGGAATCAATAATTCTTTCCCCCCGATTGTTATACAGGATGTGAAACTGGCTGCCGGTTTGTGCAATGAGGGGTGAGGCACGGAAAGGATAAACAATGCTTCCGGCCGGTAGAAAAGACTGTGCGCCGACGCTGAGACTGAACAGGCAAAATAAAGTGGATAACAGCTTTCTGATTGAATTTTTTGAGCTCATGGTTCTATGGTGATGTTTGCTTCTTTAGTGATAGATTTCTCTCCGTATAGTCTTGAATTAGCTGCAGAAAATACAACTTTATAAGTTCCCGGAGTTGTATAAGTAAAATTATAAACAGAAGGAACGGGGTCTGATATGCCTTTAACCGGCGTACCTCTGTCGGGGCCCAGGTCAATAGCGTTCAGATTAACTGGTTTACTGATGGCCCATATTTCTGTTTGGACGAGTTTTCCTGCTGCAGTGATGTTACCCCGAAGGGTGATCAATCCGCTGCTCGCATTTACTGAATTTCTACCCGATTCCAGAATCGGGCCGTCTTCTAACAAGAACCATCCAGCTGATAGTTGATCCATGGCTATACTGGTACCTGCATCCGTTTTCGTATGGAACAAGAAGTTACGTACTGCCGTGTTTCTATACACTCCATTTGCTGTGGTTTGCGCTAAGGTGACATAACGAAATGCTACATAAAGGGGCTTAGTTTTATCGTTAACGACAGACGACAGGTCTGCTTCTCCAGAACTGAAGTAATCCAGAGTGGTCAAAGAGAATGAAAATGAACTGGTCAGGTCAGTCCAGGTAGCTGCCTTAATGGCTGCAATGTTTTTTTCTCCGTTATAATTTGAAGAGATAAGGACGGAAAGCTGTTTGTTTTGTCCGCCTGCCTGCAGCCGTGTCTGGAATGACATACTGAAGGTTTTGATGTCCATAATCCTGCCGCTGCTGAAGGCATAGTCATTGCCAACTTGCCCGGAATAAAAAGAGATAAAATCCGGATTCCCATTAAATGTAAATGATACAGGTTCACCAACTTTATATGTGCTTTTTGGAACCTTTACATCAAAGGTTGGTTGCGGTACTTCATTCTTTTTGCAGCTTATCGTAAATAAGGCCAAAAGAAGTACTAATTTTCCTTTTAACTGATTGTGTTTCATTTGATACGGTATTATTAAAATCCTGGGTTTTGTCTCATACTGTTGTTTAAGCTTAGCTCTATTGATGGTATCGGGAGCAGGAGGTTCCGCGCCTTCACGTTGGTGTAGCCATAGGCGCTATATTGCATGTTGCTTGGCGCATTGTTGAGTATGTCGGCCTCAACGTCTTTCATTACGTCCATGAAGATACCCCATCTGATCAGGTCGAATTTACGCAGACCTTCATAGCACAGTTCTCTGCTACGTTCATCCTGAATGATGTGCCTTAAGGCTTCTTTGGAAGGGGCATCTGTGGAAAGGAAGTTTCTAGCCTTGGCTCTTGCTCTTACCAGATTGACTGCGTCAAGTGCAATCTGTGTGGGGCCGTTCACCTCATTTTCTGCTTCTGCGAACATCAACAGCACGTCTGAATAGCGCAACAGCGGGAAGTTTGTTGGACCAAAGTCAGGACTGCGCTGTGTACTGATCTCGTCCTGGATCCGCCATTTACCTGTTTCCCGGGCATAAATAGCGGTTGGAGCGTATTGTAGTGTGTCAGACAGCACAGTGCTTCCATTGGTCCTGAAATAGTAAGTGGCAATGTTCCGGTTTTTACGGACATCATGGATGTCGTCATATTTCAGGTATAGGGTAGCAGTTGTACCAATTTCCCCATAACCATAGAGTTCAGAAGTAGTATTCCTGACTGAGAATTTTTTGGCGAACCAGCCACCTGTTTTCGTTGGATCTGTCAATCCGTTGCCTGTAAACTCAACTTCCCAAATATTTTCGTCAATGTCATACAGGTCTTGTGTATGGTTAATGAAGATTTGTGCATAACCGGAAGCTAATTTATGCTCACCTGATTTGATAACCTTGTCAGCCCATTCTTTCGCCTCCGTAAATTTGGTTACATCTTTTAATGGTTCACCGGCCATTTTCAGGCATACCCTGGCCAAGATACCCTGAACTGCTGTTTTGCTTACCCTCCCTGGAAAACCAAAGTCTTTTATATTCCCTACCAGTCCTTCTGCGGTGGTCATATCTGATAAGATCTGGTCATATATTACTTTTTGTGGCGTTCGGGGATTATTGACATTTTCGCCTGAAAGGGTAGGCGTTAAGACCAAAGGTACATCACCCCAGAGGTGCACAAGTTGAAAATAAAGGAAAGCGCGTAAAAACAGGGCTTCCCCACGGATGCGGCCACGGGTTTTTTCTTCCATTTTCGGTCGGTCGATATTGGCAAGAAGGAGATTGGCATTGTTGATACCGGCATACAAGGCAGACCAGGTTTCAGCAACGAGTGCATTTGAGGCATCATGGTTATACACCCTCGGGTTTACTGCTTCAGCAGAACGTTTGTAAAAACCTTCGTCTGAGCCATGTGCAAATTCGTAGACCAGGTTGCGGCTAAAGGTACCTCTGTTATTCAAAGCACTGTAAACGCCGGTGAGCGCCTGGTCCAGGTCTTTTTCCGTATTGTAATAGGTTTCGGGTGTAGTAAAATCTGTAGGTTTTACATCCAGGTAACGCTTGCAGGAAGCAAGGGTTGTAAGGATAGCGATGAGCGATAGTAAATATTTTGTTTTCATCACGTGAGGTTATAAAGTAAGGTTAAGACCGAATGTTAATGTTCTTGCGCGGGGGTATACCGACCAGTCGAAGCCCGGCGTGAGTGCCGAATCGTAGGCGGAAACTTCGGGGTCATAGCCCTGGTATCTGGTCCAGGTATAGATATTCTGAGCGGAGCAGTACACCCTTAAGCCTTTGATGCTATACTTGTTTAATAATTTTGAAGGGAATTTGTAGCCGAGGGATACTGTTTTCAGGCGCAGGTATGATCCATCTTCAACAACCCTGCTGGAATAAGCTGCAGGTCCGTATCCCAGTGTCCTGTAATAGGTGTTGTTTTGATTTTCTGGTGTCCAGCGGTTGATATAGGTTGCGAACATGTTCTGTGAAGCACGGCCAAAACCTTCAAACACCAACCTGTTGGTGTTCATGATGTCGACACCATAGGCTCCCTGCAGAAAAACACCGAGATCGAAGCCTTTATACGCAAAGTTATTGGAAAAGCCGAAATTGAAATCGGGGTTAGGATTTCCGATAATGGTATAGTCGGACAAATCGGCAACGCCGTCGCCATTAAGGTCTTTGTATTTGATATCGCCCGGTTGTATGTCTTCGCGGGGATTACCGTTGGTTGGGATCTCTGACCTCAGGATATATTTACCGGATGGAAGTTTATCAAAATCTGCGTATTGATAGTTGCCTTCCCAGATCAGTCCGTAAAACATGCCGATAGGCTGACCGATTTTAGCCATATATGGGGGAAGGGATTTATAGCTGGTTTCCCAGTTGATCATGCTGACCAGTGCTTCCTGGTTCTCTGTGAGTTCGAGTACCTTATTGCGGTTGAAAGAGATGTTGAACTGACTGGACCAGGTAAACTTGCTGCTGGAGATGTTGCTGGTTTCAAGACTGACTTCCAATCCATCGTTACGCACCCTGCCTACATTTTTATAAGACCTGGCAAATCCGAGTGAAGGCGGTAAATTGGCATTGAGCAGCAGGTCCCTGGTCGTTTTCCGATATAGATCGACAGTGAGCATCGCCCTGTTTTTGAACAGGCTCAGATCGAGCCCAAGGTCGCTCTGGACGGTGGTTTCCCAGATCAGGTTGATGTTGCCCAATGCGGTCGGGATTAAACCCTTAACCGATGCGTTGTTAAATGCATATATAGCCGAATTTGGCAGGTTAAGGGTAGACATATAGGCGAAATCGGATACCCTGTTGTTTCCGGTTGCCCCTATACTTGCCCTTAATTTGGCGTCGGAAATGAATTTAAGAGGCTTCATAAATTCCTCTTCACTGATGCGCCAGGAGAGAGCCCCTGAAGGGAAATATCCCCATTTATTTCCTGGAGCAAATTTAGAGGAGCCATCAGCCCTGAAAGAGAAGGTGGCCAGGTATCTGGAGCTATAACTATAGTTTACCCTTCCAAGGAAAGAGGCCAGTGTATTGGAAGTGGAATTGGAGGCGATACTTTTTGGCGATCCTTCATCCAGTCCGGATACGCCCAGCAGCTCATTGGGCACCAGCGTTGCATAGGCCCCGAAGCCGTTTGAGCTTCTGCCCTGAATGGTAAATCCGGCAACGGCCGACACTTTGTGGCGCTTTGCAACAGTTTTATTGTAGCTTAAGGTGTTTTCATTCAGGTAGTTGTTGGTTTCCAGATAAGATACTCCGCCATTTACGCCATTGGCAATTCCCTGGGGTGTTAAAGGGCTTCCTGAGCCGGTGAGTGAATTGTCAAATGAATCAGAGCGCCTTGTTGAGCGCGTTACACCACCAGAGATCTTTAATTTAAAGGCGCTCCATTTGTATTCGGCATAGGCATTTGCATTTAAGATATTGGTGTACTGCTCACGAAGCTGATTTTGATAATTCTGAAGAGGGTTGAAACGTTTATCATTAACCAGGTCAATGTCCTGATCTATACTTTCCTCTTCGATGTCGACGTTGGGATTGCCGACTACCGGACGATAGCCCCAAACGCTGTACATGAGTGCGCTGGACTGGAAGCTGCCGCTTTCCGGGACTGGTGAGCCGCCGAATTTTTTAAGGGCGCTGTAGTTCACATTACCACTTACGGTCAACTTATCACTTACTTTCTGATCCAGACGAAAGCGTCCCTGGTAACGATTGTAGCCGGAACTGACCATTACGCCATCCTGACTGAGGATATTGCCAGAGATGGAGTACTTTGTTTTTGCAGTGCCTCCCAAAACTGCCAGGCTGTGGTTCTGCATAGGAGCTACCCTGAACAATTTACTTTGCCAGTCTACCGCCGGTACCGATCTGTAAGACTCAAGGTTTGGCCTTGCACTGTTAAAATATGACTCTTCAACCGTATTTGGATAGCGTTCGGACTGGTATTTGACAAATTCGTAGGAGTCGAAAAGTTCCATTCGTTCCAATACCTCCTGTTGTCCATAGTAACCGTTGTAAGTAATGGAGGAGCTTCCTTCCTTACCGGTTTTAGTGGTAATAATGATGACGCCATTGGCACCGCGTGCACCATAGATGGCAGTAGCGGAAGCATCTTTCAATACCTCGATAGATTCGATATCATCGGGATTGAGGGCATTGTTATCCGAATCTTCCAGAGGAAAACCATCAATAACATATAGGGGGGCATTGGTGCCGGTGATAGAGTTTGCGCCCCTGATGACGATGTTGATGTTTGAACCAGGCTGACCATCGACAGAGTTTACCTGAACACCTGCTACGCGACCCGCAAGGGCCTCATCAAATGACCGTACGGGTGCTTGTTGTATGTCAGACATGTTGACGGAACCCACAGCGCCTGTCAGGTCCTTGCGGCTGACTTCGCCATAACCTACCACCAGTACCTCGTCTAATCTGGTCTGCTCTTCTTTCAATGTGACGTTCAGTTCTGTTTTTCCGTTAATGTCCAGCTCGCGGGACACAAATCCCACATAGGAAAACAGGAGGGTACCATTGGCGTCGGGAACTTTGATGACGTAATTCCCAGTATTCCCAGTTGTTGCTCCTATGCTGCTTCCTTTTAGCTTAACGCTTACCCCGGGGAGCGGCTGACCACCGGTATCTGTTACCCTTCCTTTAATCTCAACAGCCAAAATCCGGCCGCTTGTTGTTTTTGGTTTTATGATCACCGTGTTTTCTTCAATCAGAAAGGTGAGGGGCTGATTGGCAAAGCATTTTTCGAGAACTGCTGTTAACTCTTGGTTTTTCACCTCTATATCTATATGCGGCAGCTTGCTGAGCATGTCTATATTGTACAGAAAGTTATAACCTGTCTGTTGTTTTATACTGGATAAAACATTGGCTAATGTGGTGTTTTTTAGTGATAAACTTACTTTCTGTGCAAAGCTTGCTGCACTTACCTGTATCAACCCGAGTAACAGTAAATAGCATGTTAGTTTAATTCTCATAACCCATTTTGTTTTGTTTGCTTGGCTGAATTTAACGGGAGAAGAGCCACTCCCGGGCAGACCTGCAAGTGAAGCATACGGTGTGATATGCTTCAATAGCTTGTAAAATTTCATATATTTGGATTGTTTGGTTGGTTAATTTTGTTGTAACAGATCAAGGAGACTATTCCCAAACTTTTGCCGGTGGGTGGTTGCAAGCACTCCCGGCTTTTTTATGGGAACAGGTAAATAAAGTATAGCTATGGCATTACGACAATCCTCCTTCCTTCGGTCTTAAAATGAACGGAACCAGTAAGCTCGAGCATCCGGAGAACTTTAGAGACTTCTTCAAACCTGGATATTGTGCCTGAAAATCTTTGATTGACAAAATCTTTATGATAAACTACTTCTATATTATACCAGCGTGCGATTTTGCGCATGATCATACCGATGTCTTCGCCACTGAACTGAAAATAGCCGTTTTTCCAGGCGATAGCTTCTTCCTGATGAACGGAAGCGGTGCTGAATGTTCCTTTGTGTAAGATTGACTGCTGACCTGGCTTAAGGATAATTCCAGAGGCATCGCCCGGTTGGCTTACTTTTACGGAACCTTCCAGCAGGGTAGTTTTTGTACTTTCTTCGTCTGTATAGGCATTGACATTGAAATGCGTGCCCAATACTTCTATGAGCTGACTGGTAGTTTGTACTTTAAAAGGGAGCTGTCTGTTTTTAAATACTTCAAAATAAGCTTCTCCGGTAACTTCAACAAGGCGCTCAGCCGGACTGAATATGGTTGGGAACTTTATGGATGAGGATGCGTTTAACCAGACCCTGGTGCCATCTGGCAGGTTCAGCTGAAATTGTCCGCCTTTAGGGGTGACCAATGTATTGTAAGACCCCGCAGAAGCATCGGCTGCGGCAGGGAGAATCTCATAAACGAGCTGGCCACCGGCTGCTTTGGTAATGCTTACACCGGCCTGTTTACGGAGCAGTCCGGATTTAGCATCATTAAGGTCGATCTCCGAACCGTCTGCCAGCACAAGCACGGCTTTATTAGTGCCCGGAATGATTTTGTTCTGGCTGTAAGTAGTTTTGGACGACCTGATGCTGCCGAAATCTGAAAAATAAAGGACAGAGAAGATCAGGCTGATCACAGCGGCTGCTGCGGCATAACGGTACCATGCAGGTCTTGATTGTTTCTTATTTCTTTTCTTCAGTTCAGTCCATATTTCATCTTCCAGGCTCAGGTAGTCTGTCCCGTTATCCGGGACAGCTATTTTGTTCTGAATTTCTTTTTCGTACCAGCTCTCTATGATCGCTTTCTCATCGGGCGTACAGGTTCCTTCGAGGTATTTTTTGAGGAGTTTATCTGCGTTTTTATTTTCCATCTATACATTACTGTATTTGCACTGTTGCTATAGCTATAAATAGGTTAGCTATGGCATAGGTGGTAGATGAAAAAAATATTTTTTTAATTGGTACTAAAAAACCGGAGGATGAGCAGGAGTAGGCCGAATTTTGGACGAAGAATTTTGATGGCGTTATAGATCTGTTTTTTAACAGTCTGATCAGAAATCCCCATTTTTTTGGCAATTTCTTTATGGGAGAGGTTGCTTTTGCGGCTCAGTTCAAAGACCTCTCTCATTTTCACCGGTAAGCCGGCGATTTCTTTTTCAATTAAAACCGCGAGTTGTTTTTCCCGGATGCCATCTTCAGAGGAACACTGGCCCTCATGTATAAAACTTTCCAGTGAAGCCAGGTATTGGCTACGTACCTTATGTTTATCGATGAGGTCAAAAATTTTATACCTTGTGGCCGAATAGAGGTAGGAGGAAAGTGAGCTGTTGAGGTTTATTTGCCTTCTTTTGGTCCAAAGCGCAGTAAATAGATCCTGTATGACATCTTTGGCTTCATCTTCATTGTGTAGTATTTTGCAGGCATGGCGAAACAATATAGCCCAGTACCGTTTATATATTTCTTCATAGGCATTATCATCAGCTGATTTTAACAGCTCAACCAGGTCATGATCTGAAAGATTTCTATATAAATTCATTAAATGGTTCTATTGTGCCCGTACCCGAATTTACTTAATTCCCTGAAACGCACAAAGTAATTTATAACATTTAATATTGCCATTGTCCTGAATTGAATTGTATTTGTGGCTAAGCATAATTGCTGTATGACGCAAAGGTACCCAGGGTATGTTAATTTATAATTATTAAATTTTTACGAAATCTCTACCACCAGGACCCGAGTACCCCGACATAGAATGTAAAAAATAAATATGAGGATAAACCGAATTACAGGATTTATACTATTGATGCTTTTTTTTGGCTTAAAGGGGTTTTCACAATCTGCGCCGAAAAATTATTTTGGCAACATTCCGGGAATGCTGGAAGAACAGACCGATTCTTTGAGCGCAATGATCCAACAGGTGTTGAAAAAATATCCCCCGAGGATAAATAAAGCTTCATCGGAAAGGAGGCTGGCGCTGTATGCTATCGACGGTGTAATGCATGATACGCGGCTGGATTCGACTAAGGCGCTAAGGGGATTTATAAAAGATCGGTATGAACTGGCGCTGATAGAACTTCGGAAGCCAGCTCCTAAAAAGGGAGCTCAGATCATTAAGTTGTACAACCATGGTTTTGTGATCAGAACGGCTGCTGTTACCATCGGTTTTGACCTGGTGCTGCGCAATATCAGGGCATTGGCCAAAACTCCCGAAGGAGCGGTGGTAAACGCTATACAGATGAAGGAAATTGCAGATCATTGCGATGTATTATTTGTGAGCCACCAACATCCGGACCATGCCGATCTTCGGGTAGCCAAGCTGTTTGCTGCACAACAAAAAGCTGTTTATACCCCTCCAGGACTGTGGGAGGGAGAGTCGCCCTATATCAAAGTGCTTAGAGATACTATCTTGCTGCGCGCGAAGCTGAAATTAAAAAATGGCCGGATGCTGGCAGTGAATGTTTACCCTGGACACCAGGGAGAGGTCTTAAACAATCTTTATGCAGTAACTACGCCGGAGGGATATACGATTATGCATACCGGCGACCAGCACGCCAAGCGGGACTTGCCCTGGTTACGAAAAGTGCATGAGTTGCAAAAGACAGACGTTTTGCTGGTGAATTCCTTTATAGATAATTTTCAGCAGACGGTGGATGAAAGTATCCGTCCAAAGCTCGTGATCAGCAGTCACCAGAATGAACTCGGTCATACCGTTGATCACCGGGGACCATACTGGTTACACTTCAGACTTATTAAAAAATTTAAAACTCCCACGCTGATGATCACCTGGGGTGAGCACTATTTATATCCATAGCCTTATGAGAATACTCCTATACCTTATACTCATCCTATTCAACATAGCTGCGGTAAGCGCAGTTTCCGCACAGACAAAGGCGACGAAAGCGACTTATGTATATACTGATGCGCAAACACTCACAAAAAACGGGCAATGGCCTTTAAATACCAGCGACTATCAGCGGGTGGATACTGTTGGCCGGATGTCCCTGCCTGCAACAGTGCAGGTCCTGGCGCATTGGTCGTCGGGCATAAACATCATGTTTCAGACCAATTCGAAAAGCATTGCGGTGAAGTGGAAAATTGCTAAGTATAGAACGATACCAACCATGACCGCTGTATCGTCCTGCGGGCTGGACTTATATGGCTGGAATGGCACATACTGGCAGTATGTAGGAATCGGAATACCCAGATCGGAAGCTAATACCGATGTGATTATAAAGGCGATGGCCGGGAAGATGACGCACTACAGGCTTTATTTACCTATAGGATCGGAGCCTACCCAGGTGGAAATTGGCATTGATCCCCTGGCCTCGATCAAGCCTGCCGATGAGCATTTCATCCCTAAAAAACGGATAGTTATTTATGGATCTAGTATCACACAGGGCACAGCTGCTTCCCGTCCGGGTATGACTTATACCTCAATTTTATCTAGAAAGCTCGAGGTGGAGACGATTAACTTAGGCTTTAATGGAAGTGGTAAAATCGAAATTGAACTGGCCGAAGCGGTAGCCAGGATTCCGGCAGATGTATACGTGCTGGACTGTGTGCCAAATCCTAGCCCTCAGGAAATAAAGGAAAGAACCTATCCATTTGTAAAAAAACTGCGTAGATTGAGGCCCAATACACCAATTGTGATGATGGAAAGCGTTACCCGTGAAAGGGCTTTCTGGGATTTAGAGTCGCAGGCCAAGGTGAAACAACAAAATGCGGAATTTAAAACTGCCTATAACAGGTTGCTTAAAGATGGAGAGAAGCAGTTGTATTATTTACCCACTGAAACTTTGAACGGGAACGACCATGAATCGTCTGTTGATGGAACCCATCTTACTGATCTGGGTTTCATGCGGCTTGCCGAAACACTGGCGAGGACATTAAAAACAATTTTATAATTTATAGCAATGAAATACACAATTATTATATTCCTTAGCTGCTTCCAGGTGTCTTTTTGTCTGGGGCAAACAAAAAAAGATTATCTTCAGGACGAAAGCAAAGTGGAAAAGTATACGCTTCCGGCATTGCTGAAACTAAACAATGATAAGCAGGTCAAAACCATAAATGAATGGGAAAATAGCAGGCGCCCAGAGCTTTTAAAAATTTTTTCAGAAGAAGTATACGGCCAAACAATGGCCAGTTCAGCAGCGCTCCCTTATCGGATAGTTAGTGTAAACAAAAAGGCACTAAATGGCATTGCAACACGAAAAGAAGTACAGATCTTGCTTTCAAGAGGTAAAAGTGCGAGGCAATTGAACCTCATTATATATACCCCTAATCAGATCAAAGAACCGGTTCCCGTGTTTTTAGGCCTCAATTTTTCCGGCAACCAGGAAATGAATGCAGACACTGGGATAACCATTACTAAATACTGGACCAGATTTGCTAATGAACCTGGCTTTAATTCAGCGGGTATAGCCAATGAAAAAAGTAGGGCAAGATCTGAAGGGCGCTGGAATGTTGAACTCATTCTATCCCGCGGATATGGTGTGGCAACAGCTTATTGTGGAGACTTGCAGCTGGATAGAAAAGACATTTATTCGCTGCCTGATGATTTTAACAAATGGTACGATCCTCAAAAAGAACTCAGACCAGATAGCTCGCAATGGGGGGCAATCGGAATTTGGGCCTGGGGTTTGAGCAGAGCACTGGATTATTTGGAAAAAGACCCCTCAGTCAATGCCAAAAAAGTTGCGGTAATTGGTCATTCCAGGTTAGGTAAATCTGCACTTTGGGCCGGGGCGCAGGACAAGCGGTTTGCAATGGTAATTTCTAACGATTCCGGTGAAGGCGGAGCCGCAATTACCAGGCGGAAATTTGGTGAGACCATTAAAGAAATCAATACTTCCTTTCCACATTGGTTTGCTGATAATTTTAAAAAATATAATGATAAGGAAGAGTCATTGCCGATAGATTTCCACGAATTGATGGCCTTAATTGCACCTAGACCACTCTATGTAGCAAGTGCATCAGAAGATTTATGAGCAGATCCGGTAGGAGAATATACAGCACTTTTTCATGCAGGTGAAATTTATAGATTGTATGGTTTTGATACTTTTAAAAATAGTAATCCACCGGCAGTTGATACCCCTATAAGGACAGGAGTACTAGGTTACCATAAAAGAACAGGTAAGCATGATATTACTAAGTACGATTGGGAGCAATACATCAGCTTCGCCGACCAACATTTGAAAGGTAGGAAATAGTGAATGGTTTATTATTGTCAATAAAAAACGGGGAAACGCTAAGTTTCCCCGTTTTTTGTGGAGCCGAAGGGGTTCGAACCCTTGTCCAGTTGTGTGATAAATTATGCCTTCTACATGCTTATTTTCCAATTAATTGTAGGGATCTGGCGGGCTGGAAACCGACCTAACCGTTCACCTTAGGTACTTTATCTCGCAACTGTATCATACCTTACAATTGCCAGCGTTGTTATTTCGATGCCCCATATTCTAACCTAACATCGCAGCAGTCAGAGGGACAAAAGCAAACTAATTCTAAATTAGGCTGCTAAGGCGTAGTTATTTTCGCCAATCAAAGTGTGAACGTTCTCTTTTAAGTGCTCTCCGTACAACGCACTGCATGCTAACATACTTAGCTTCACCCTGTCAAATCCAAAACGGCCCCGTATGTCCCGATGGTGTGTGGTTAACTAATCCTTTCCAACCATCAGGATGACAAATATACGAAAATTATGCCAGTTTTCTACCAGGATACTGCTTTAAAGCCATGTCAAGGCAGTCCATAGCTTTGTTAAGGTCTTTAGTATTAAGCACATAAGCCATTCTGACTTCGTTTTTTCCTGAGCCTTCTGTAGAATAAAACCCGGTAGCAGGTGCCATCATGACTGTTTCACCTTCATGATCAAAACATTCCAGTATCCATTGGCAGAACTGGTCGGCATCATCAATTGGCAATTTGGCCACTACGTAAAAAGCCCCCCCCGGATTTGGACAAAAAACTCCATCTATGGCATTCAATCTTTTTACCAGGGTATCTCTGCGCAGTGTATATTCCTTATTTACCGCCTCAAAGTAGCTGTCAGGTGTGTCAACGGCAGCGGTTCCTGCAATTTGCTCCACCATTCCAGGGCTTAACCTGGCCTGTGCAAACTTTAATCCGGACTGGATGACTGCTTTGTTTTTAGTAATCAGGCAGCCCAGTCTGGCGCCGCAGGCACTGTAACGTTTAGAAACCGTATCCAATACCACCACATGCTGGTCTAAGCCGGCTAAGTGTGCAGGAGAAATGAATTCACGCCCGTCGTAACAGAACTCCCGGTAAGCTTCATCAGAAAAAAGAAACAGGTCATATTTTAAACACAATGCTTTCAGGGCTTCCAGTTCTTCCCTTGAATATAAATATCCGGTAGGATTATTTGGGTTACATATAATGATGGCCTTGGTTTTTTCAGTGATCAGTTTTTCAAAATCTGCAATAGGCGGAAGTGCAAAGCCATTTTCTATGTGTGACAGTATTGGTTTTACTACAACGTTGCTCATGCAGGCAAAACCATTATAATTTGCATAAAATGGTTCAGGAATGATGATCTCATCACCTTCGTCAACACAGGTAAGCATTGCGATGGTGATCGCTTCCGAACCGCCAACTGTAACCAGTATATCTTCGGGTGTAATGTTATAGCCCAGTTTGTTATAGTATTCTGCAAGTTTGGTCCTGTAACTCAACGTGCCTTCCGATGCTGTATAGGCCCAAACATTAAAATCTATATTTTTTATGGCATTTAACATTCCTTCAGGCGTTTCAATGTCTGGCTGTCCAATATTTAAGTGGTATACCTTTTTGCCTTCTTTCTTTGCTTTATCAGCAAAAGGGGTTAGTTTTCTTATGGGTGAAGCGGGCATTACATGCCCTTTTTCTGAGATGTCTGGCATTGTACAAATTAAAATTCAGTCCAAAATTTGTCACCCTGTTAAAGGTGGATTAATAAGTTAGTTTTTTTAAGAAGGCACAAAATTAAAAAACCTCGTTGATTAACGAGGTTTTAATCAAATATATTTTTGAAAGACTATTTACTCGCGGCAGCTACAGTTTCTCCTTTAATGTATAAAACTTTAGTAGTAGTTTTTGCATTTGAAGTAATGGTAATGCTTTTGCTGAAAGGAAGCGCTGCTCCTGTCGGATTGTAAGTAACTTTAATTACACCTGAGTCTCCTTTTTTAACGGGTGTTTGCGTATACTCAGGAACTGTACATCCACAGGTAGTTTCAACTTTGCTGATAATCAAAGGTTGATCCCCAATGTTAGTGAATTTAAATTCTATTGTCGCAGGCTTGTTAAGCGGGATTTTTCCAAAGTCATAAGTCTCTTTATCAAACTTGAATTCGGCAGGTTTTGACTGGGCCTTAGTAGCAACACTTATACCTAAGATTAACGTAAATAACAGAATTAGCTTTTTCATTTTAATGTTGTTTTAAAACAAATTTAATGTTTTCATTGATAAAACAAAAAGTATTCCATGATATAAATTACGATACACAGTTAAGTCATACTTTAGATTTTATGTATCTTTGCCGCATAATTGAATTGCTTATGATGCCAAATAGTAAACTTACCACAAACCCTATCGACGCTTCGGAGTTAAGTTTTGATGATTTCAAAACCATTGTTATTAATGATTATAAAATAGCTGTAGAGAGCAGACAAGCTAGTTTATTAGGCCGAAAGGAAGTGTTGACAGGAAAGGCAAAGTTTGGAATTTTTGGCGATGGTAAAGAACTTCCGCAGATCGCAATGGCCAAGGCTTTTAAGAAGGGCGACTGGCGTTCGGGTTACTACAGGGACCAGACATTTGCCTTTGCTGCGGGTATTTGTACAATTAAAGAGTTTTTTGCCCAGTTATATGCCAATCCCAGTGTAGAGGCTGATCCTGCATCGGCAGGCAGACAGATGAACTGTCATTTTGCTACCCGTTCCTTAAACGGGGATGGCAGCTGGAAAGACCTCACAGAAATTAAAAATTCCTCTTCGGACATTGCGCCTACAGGCGGGCAAATGCCCAGGCTGGTAGGACTGGCTTATGCGTCAAAACTCTACAGACAGAATCCGGAACTGGAATATTTAAAGAATTTTTCAGTAAACGGTAATGAAGTTGCCTTTGGCACCATAGGCAATGCCTCTACTTCTGAAGGCGTATTTTTTGAAGCCATTAATGCCGCGGGTGTTTTACAGATACCTATGGCCATGTCTATCTGGGATGATGCTTATGGCATTTCTGTTCCGGCAAAATACCAGACCACCAAAGAAGATATCTCTGAAATTTTAAAAGGCTTCCAGCGTGACGAAAAAGGCGAGGGCTACGAAATATATAAAGTAAGGGGCTGGGATTATCCCGCACTTTGCGAAACCTATCAGCGTGCAATTGATGTTTGCCGGAGCGAACACATCCCGGTACTCATCCATGTTACTGAAGTTACCCAACCTCAGGGACATTCTACCTCAGGCTCTCATGAACGTTATAAGGATAAAGACCGCTTAGAGTGGGAGAAAGAATATGATTGCATACTTCAGATGCGCAAGTGGATGCTGGAATCGGCCATTATCTCTGAGGAAGAAATACTGGAACTTGAAAATGCCGCCAAAAAATTTGTACGTGAAACTCAAAAGGAAGCCTGGAATGAGTTTTTAGCTTCTATAAAGGCGGAAAAAGACCTTGTTGTTGCTGCCATAAATAAGGTTGCCAATGGTGATCCTGTACTGGTGAAAATTGCCAGTGTCCTGGCCGGTACGCCGGATGCCCAGAGAAGAGAAGTCATTTCTTCGGTAAGAAAGACCTTGCGTTTGTCAATTCACCAATCTTCTGCTGCGAGGAATGATTTACAGACCTGGTATAATGATCAGGCCGGACTGAACGAGGACCGTTACCATTCGAAATTATTTACAGATGGGATTGAAAGCCCGCTGCTGATCACTGAGCTGAAACCTGTATATGAAGAACAAAGCAAAATGGTTGATGGGCGGGAATTGTTAAATGCTTGCTTTGATGCTAATTTTGCCCGTGACCCGCGTTTGGTTGCTTTTGGAGAGGATCTGGGAGCTATTGGAGATGTAAATCAGGGTTTTGCCGGTTTACAGGCAAAGTATGGAGAGTTGAGGATAACCGATACCGGAATACGGGAAATGACTATAGTAGGGCAGGGTATTGGCCTGGCATTGCGGGGCTTGCGCCCTATTGCTGAAATCCAATACCTGGACTATCTGCTGTATGCGCTAAATATCCTGAGTGATGACCTTGCAAGCTTGTCTTACCGGACCAAAGCCGGACAGAAAGCACCCGTAATCATCAGAACACGTGGCCACCGCCTGGAAGGGGTATGGCATTCCGGTTCTCCAATGGGCATGATCCTGGGCTCACTAAGGGGTTTACATATCTGCGTTCCCAGAAATATGACCCAGGCAGCAGGGATATACAACACCTTATTCAGATCGGACGAACCCGCCTTGCTTATTGAATGTCTGAACGGTTATCGCTTAAAAGAAAAAATGCCTGAAAATATTGGCGAATATACAGTTCCCTTAGGCAAGGCCGAGATCATCAAAGCAGGTACTGATGTCACCGTTGTTTCTTATGGTGCTACTTTAAGAATCGTGGAGGAAGCTGCAGAAGAACTTGCAGCTCTTGGAATTGCTATTGAAATTGTTGATCCGCAAACCTTATTGCCTTTTGATACCGATCAGGTTTGTGTACAATCTTTAGCGAAAACAAACAAATTGCTGGTAGTTGATGAAGATGTACCTGGAGGCGGAACGGCATTTCTGCTACAGCAAATCCTGGAGGCACAAAAAGGTTATTACCATTTGGACGGACAACCGAAAACACTGAGTGCAAAAGCACACCGTCCGCCGTATGGTTCGGATGGTGATTATTTCAGTAAACCTTCGGTTGACGATGTCATAGAAGCTGTGTACAGCATGATGAACGAAAGTAATCCGGCTAAATATCCGGCTATATATTAAAAGAACAAAACGGTCAGGTTATAACCCGACCGTTTTGTTTCTCAGCAAATGATCTGCCAGTACCAATGCAGCCATTGCTTCAACAATAACTACTGCTCTTGGTACCACACAAGGATCATGTCTGCCTTTACCTTTAATTTCTGCGGCTTCGCCAGCAGCATTAATGGTTTGCTGGTTATGCATTATGGTGGCAACCGGTTTAAAGGCTACCGTAAAATTAATTTCCATCCCATTAGAAATGCCGCCCTGGATTCCACCCGAAAAATTAGTTAATGTTTTAGGTTGTCCTTCATTGGCCAGGAAAATATCATTGTGTGCTGATCCTCTCATTTCGCTGCCGCTAAAACCCGAACCATATTCAAAGCCATGTACAGCATTAATACTCAGCATTGCTTTGCCCAGGTCGGCATGAAGCTTGTCAAAAACTGGTTCTCCAAGCCCTACCGGGCAGTTTTTAATGATGCAACTCACTTTTCCGCCAACAGTATCTCCGTCTTTTCTTATCCCATCAATAAATTCAATCATCTGATGGGCAGTAGCCGGATCCGCACACCGGGCAATATTATCTTCCCTTATGGCCAGTAATGCCGGGATGTCATCCTGATCTAAATTGGGAGCCTGGATCTGACCCACTGCAGATACATGCGCGAAAATATCAATGCCATGATGTTTCAGCAATAGTTTTGCAATTGCACCTGCTGCTACACGGGCCGCTGTTTCTCTGGCCGATGAACGGCCACCGCCCCGATGGTCACGGATACCGTACTTGGCATCGTAAGTATAGTCTGCATGTGATGGACGGTAAACATCGGTATTGTGGCTGTAGTCTTTGCTCCGCTGGTCTTCATTTGGAATCAGCATTGCAATAGGCGTACCTGTACTTTTCCCTTCAAATGTTCCGGAAAGGATCTGTACGGTGTCGCTCTCTTTTCTTTGCGTAGTAATTTTTGATTGTCCCGGTCTGCGCTTATCTAATTCTGATTGGATAAAATCCAGGTCGATAGGTAACTGGGCCGGGCAACCATCTAAAATAACACCAATGGCTACTCCATGTGATTCACCAAAAGTGGTAATGCGAAATAATTGACCGAATGTATTGCCTGCCATATTGATTTTAGATTTATGATTTTAAATTTACCATTTAGAATAACGTTTACTCAGCTAAACTTCTTTTACTGTAAAACCTGCTTTTTCAAGATCCTTCCAGTAATCCGGGTATGATTTTTCCACTACCTGGTAGTCTTCCATTTCTATTTCTTTGATAAACAAGCTTAACGGTGCAAATGCCATGGCCATGCGGTGGTCATCATAAGTAGCAAAGGTTATCTTTTCCGGAAAACTTAGCTGATCGCAGTTTAAAGTATAGACCTCATTTTCTTCCTTTAAAACCACACCAATTTTAGCCAGCTCCTGTTGCAGGGCAAGTATCCTGTTGGTTTCTTTTATTTTAAGGGTTTCCAGCCCGGTAAAAGAAAGGTTCAATCCTTTTGCGGCTGCACATACAATAATGGTCTGGGCCAAATCAGGACAGTCCTTTAAATCCAATACTTCCTGTATAGCAACCGATGTGCCTGATTTTAAAGTAATACCGTTCGGAACACTTGATGTACGTACACCAAACGGGACCATGATTTCCCTGATCTTACTGTCACCCTGAAGGCTTTTTTCCTTTAAATTAGGCAAGATAACTGTTGCCTGATCGGCCAGGGCCGCAATACTATACCAATAAGAGGCAGCACTCCAATCCGGCTCAACAATCAGGTTACTTTCTTTAAAATCCTGGTTTTCAATATGGATGGTATTGCCTTCCCATCGGTGCCTGATGCCTGCTTCTTCCAGCATGCTCAATGTCATTTCCAGGTATGGCCTTGAAGTCAGTTCGCCGGTTATTTCTAAAGATAAACCCTGTGGTAAAGAGGGTGCGATCATTAAAAGCGCAGATAAATACTGGCTGCTGATGTTTCCCTGGATCTTAATATTCCTGGTTGCCTGTTTAAAATCATTGCTGATATTCAAAGGAGGGTAACCACTCTGGCCCGCATAGGTAATGCCGGCTCCTAATTGCTGTAGTGCTTCAACCAGCAGCTTTACTGGCCTTTCTTTCATCCGTCCAGAACCTGTTAAGTTAAACAGTCCGTTAGCAATGGATAAATATGCCGTAAGAAAACGCATGGCAGTACCGGCATGACCAACATCTACAGTAAGACAGCTGGCTGTATCCTGATGGCCACTCACCTGATTAAGAATGTTATTCAGGATTACGGTATCAGCAGCATCAGATAAGTTATTTACTTTAACCAGGCCTTTAGACAGGGCGCCGATGATCAGCGCCCTGTTGCTTTCGCTTTTTGAGCCGGTTAAGGCTATTTCAGCATTTATATCTTTAATCCCTTTAAAAGAAACAATTGCGTTTTTACTCATTGTTAAGATTTAACTTCTGTGTGTGCTTCAGCAGCAATGCCTTTTTCTGCTTTGCCTGCATTCATGATCTCAGTTTGTTTGCGGATAGACTCTCCGTGTACCAGTTCGAGGAATTTCTCTGTAAAGTTTAAATCTAATTTTAATGCTTTTGCGAACGAAGCACCTTTTTTAATGATGGCATCCCAACGGTTTACCTGTAAAATGGTTACCTGGTTATCGCGTTTGTATTCTCCGATTTTACCAACAATAGCCATGCGTTCGCCTAATTTTTGCAACAACAGATCATCGATTTTGTCAATTTGCTTGCGGAATTCAGCCAGCTCATCTGTAATGGTTTCATTTTTAGATTCTGGTTCACGAACGGTTAAGCGGTCAGCAAGTTCGGCTAAAGCAGCAGGAGTAACTTGTTGTTTGGCATCTGTCCAGGCTACTGAAGGATCTACGTGAGATTCGATCATTAAGCCTTGCATATCTAAATCAAGCGCTTTTTGAGAAATGTAAGGGATCAGTTCGCGGTTACCGCAGATATGGCTCGGATCGTTGATGATCGGCAATTCAGGGCATAAAGTCTTTAACTGGATCGCAAGTTCCCACATCGGTTCGTTACGGAACGAGCTTTTTTCGAATGAGGAGAAACCACGGTGAATGGCACCTAATTTAGTGATGCCAGCGCCATTGATACGCTCCAAAGCACCGATCCACAACTGAAGGTCTGGGTTTACCGGGTTCTTTACCAATACCGGGATGTCCACTCCTTTTAAAGCATCTGCAATTTCCTGAACGGTAAAAGGGTTAACTGTTGAACGGGCGCCGATCCATAAGATATCTACTCCGGCAGCTAAAGCTTCTTCCACGTGTTTGGCATTAGCAACTTCTACTGCTGTTGGCAATCCTGTTTCTGCTTTTGCCTTTTTTAACCATTCCAGTCCAATGCTGCCAATGCCTTCAAATTCTCCCGGACGGGTGCGTGGTTTCCATATACCTGCTCTTAAAACAGATACTTTTCCTGTTGCTGCCAGCAAGTGTGCAGTAGTTAACAGTTGTTCTTCGGTTTCCGCGCTGCAGGGCCCGGAAATGATCAGGGGTTCGTTGTTGATGTTGAGCCAGGTATTTAACGGCTGGATGTTCAATTTGAGTTTCATTTTGTTGGGGTTTAAATTTTTGTTTTTATATTTTATGAAGACTTTTTACAGAAGGTTATACTTTATCGTTCTTCTGATATTCGCCCATAATGTTAAAGTTTACGGTATATTTTAATGCCTGGCGTACCGCCTTATCATAATTTTCCATGTTGTTCCATTCCATGTCTACATAGAAGTAATAATCGTTGCGTTTTCCCAAAACAGGCATACTTTGTATTTTTGTTAAGTTCACCTGCTGCTCTGCAAAAATATTCAGGACTTTAGACAGCGCACCTATATGGTTGCCCAGCTGAAAACAGATGGAAGCTTTGTTGATGTCTTTTACCTCTTCACTTCTGTCCAGTTTAAGGATCAAAAAACGGGTGAAATTCTTTTTGTTGGATTCTATTCTTCTTTCAATGATGTTCAGCCCGTACAATTCAGCTGCCAGTGTATTGGCAATGGCCACGGTATCGGTCAGTTGTTCATCTTTAATGCGTTTGGCACAGGCCGCTGTATCATTGCCCTCAATCACCTGGATATGTGGGTAATCGTAAAAGAAATCTACACATTGGCGAATTGCTATAGGGTGGGAGGTAGCATATTTTACATCTTCAAATTTAACTCCGGGCAATGCCATCAGGTGCAATTGAATGGGCAGGTATACCTCGCCAACAACCGCAAAGTTATATTCCCGGATTAAGGTGTAATTGGGTAAAAGGCTACCGGCAATAGAATTTTCTATGGCCATGATCACATAGTCTGCTTCTTTCTTCTCCAAACTTTCGCAGGTTTGTTTAAAAGAATTACATTCTACGGTCTGAATATCCTTCCCGAAAAATTTAAAGGCCGCTTCTTCGTGAAAAGATGCTTTGATTCCTTGAATTGCTACTCTTGTTCCTTTATTCATTGATTAATTTCCCTTTTTATCGTTCTGGTTGCGTTAAAACAAAAAAGTCCCGGCGTTGGGCCGGGACTTTCGTATACATTTATCTTGCTGATATCAGTGCATATTAGTCCCGGCTCTTACTAAAATAGTAGAAGTAACCAAACCAATATGTAGTGATACTATTTTTCATTGTTTTCTTTGTTTGAAGCTTGCATGAAATACGCAGGTCTCATTTTGTTTTGCCAAATGTACTAACAAAATTTTATTTGTCAATAGCTAATTTAAAAAAATATTTTTTTGTTACCCGCATACCATAAGCAGGTCTAGTTCAGAATTTTAGAATCCTGTTCATTGTAAGCCTTATTAAAGTAGGCAAAACTACTTAAAATATCATTTTCTGATACCCTGCAGTTGTAATCACATTTGCCAATACTGTTCAATAAGGAAAACATTATCTGTCCGTTCTCATTTTTCTTGTCGCTCTGCATGAATTCCATCAACTGCTTAAAACTCTCTTCTTTAATGTAATAAGCCGGATATGTCTTGCTGATATATGCCGTGATGTCATTTAACTCTTCGGAAGTCAGGGTGTTGTTTTTCGAGGAGAGAAAAGCCTCACAGATCATTCCTACAGCAATGGCTTCCCCATGAGTAAGCGGTTTTGCATCGTTGATCAACGAATAGGTTTCCACTGCATGTCCTATGGTGTGTCCATAATTCAGGATCTTGCGCAAGCCTTTTTCATGCGGATCTTCCGTAACTACTTCATTTTTGATTTCAACAGAACGGTAAATGGCCTGGGCCGAAACCTGAAGGTAATCGCTGTTTTTTAAATCGTTGTAATACGTACGATCTACGATCAGGCCATGTTTAATCATTTCTGCAAAACCCGAAAGTAATTCTCGTGGAGGCAATGTTTTTAAGAAAGCCGTTTCAATAAAAACAGATTGGGGTAGGGTAAATGTACCCACCATGTTTTTAACATTATCTACGTCAATACCGGTTTTGCCACCAACGGAAGCATCTACCTGGGACAGTAAAGTTGTTGGGATATTGATGAAATCGATACCTCTTTTATAAGTAGAAGCCACAAAGCCACCCATGTCTGTAATTACACCGCCACCCAGGTTAATCATTAAGCATTTGCGATCTGCACCAAAATCAAGTAAGGTTTTCCAAATGCCGATGCAGAAATCAATATTTTTGTTTTCTTCTCCGGGATCGGTTTCTATCAGGTCAAAACCACTAAAGTCAGCCATCATTTCGCGAAAAATGGGGAGGCATAGTTCCGAAGTATGCGTATCCGCAAAAACGAAGATCTTGCTGTATTTTTCAGTTTCAACAAGCTGTGTTAATGCAGCCAATTGTGTTTCAAAATAAATGCTATGGCCCGCGCTGTCTAACTTATTCATTAAATTACTGTTATTTTCTGTCCCATAAAATCAATTACATCACCAACCCTGACTTTTAGCCTTTTGCGGTAATCAACCTTTCCATTGTATTTCACCAAACCATCTTCTACAACGGTTTGTGCTTCTCCACCACTTTGCACCAAAGCAGTTGCTTTCAATAGTTGAATAAGGGGTATAAACTCGCCTTCTAATTTAAATTTTATCATTGCAACGCAAACTTACAATTAATTATAAAGTGTTTTACCACCAATAGCAAGGGAATTTATACTTTTGCATGCAAAACGACTAACTGATATTCTTAAATGGAAACTCCCCCCAATAAATCATTAAATTTTGATGATACGGAAATTGCTTTTCGCAATAAATCGAACGGCGAGCTCAATGCGGCTTACTGGCTGTTTAAAATCATCAGCAGTAACTTCCTTACAAAAATAGGTCCGCCCATCACCAATTTTTTTCTGAACATTGGATTGCCAATTAAAGGGATCATTAAAGCCACCATATTTGAACATTTTTGCGGCGGAGAGACCATTGCAGAATGTGAACATACCATTCAACAACTGGCATCAGGACATGTAGGCACCATTCTGGATTATTCTGTTGAGGGCGAGGACGAGGAAGCTGTTTTTGATTTTACCTGCGAAGAGATCATCAGGACCATTGAAAGGGCTTCGGGAGACCAGAGGATTCCCATCACGGTTTTTAAAGTAACGGGTATAGGCAGGTTTGGTTTATTGGAAAAGCTGGATACAAAAACAGCACTCAATACTGCAGAACTGGCTGAATTTGAAAAGGTGAAACATCGTTGCGAAAAAATCTGTAGAACAGCTTTTGATAAAAATGTACCCATTATGATCGATGCAGAAGAAAGCTGGATACAGGATACCATTGATGAGCTTGCCTTCGATATGATGCGTTTGTTCAATCAGAAAAACATTATTGTTTACAATACTTACCAGTTATACCGCCATGATAAGCTGGCAGATTTAAAAGCCGATCACCTGATTGCCAGGGCACAGGGTTTTATCCTGGGGGTAAAAATGGTCCGGGGCGCCTATATGGAAAAAGAACGCAAAAGGGCTGAAGAGCTGGGTTATCCATCGCCTATTCAACCAGACAAAGCCGCTGCCGACCGTGATTATAATGAATCATTAAACTATTGCATAGCTCATATTGATGACATTGCATTGGTTTGTGGCACACATAACGAAGAAAGCTGCCGCATCCTGGCACAGCTGTTAGATACCCATAGGCTTAAGCACGATCATCCGCATGTCTATTTTGCCCAGTTGTTAGGCATGAGTGACAATTTAAGCTTCAATTTATCTGACGCCGGTTATAATGTCACTAAATATGTGCCTTACGGACCAATTAAAGCTGTTATGCCCTATCTTTTCAGAAGAGCGCAGGAAAACACTTCCATTGCTGGTGCAACCAGCAGGGAATTGGGCCTGATCATTAAAGAAAAGCAGCGCAGAAGGCTGATATAACCTCGCTTATAAGAGGTGATGGTCAGTTAAAACCTGTTCCAGCTCTTTAGGATGCCTGGTCATCAGCAAAGTATGCAGGCCTGCCAGTTTAGCCCCCTCAATGTGCTGAGGACTGTCATCAATAAATAAAGTTTCGTTCGGATCTAGCGCATTCTCTTTAATCACCTGCTCAAATATCTCCACATTGGGTTTACGCAAAAACATTTGCTGAGAATAATAGGCTTTTTCAAACAGTTCGCTGTTATCATCCATGCCAAACTCTTTTTTAAGATAATCTACAATGTAATTGTAATGTGTTTCGTTATTGTTGCTCAGTAAAAATGTACGGTATTTTTGTTTTACCTTCAGCAACACATCGTGAATCCCCGGTGGAACTCCGATCAGTAAACTGTTCCATGCATCATCAATTTCCTGATCCGTAAGGTCATTGTTGCTTGCAGCTTTACGTATCCCGGCTCTGAATTCCGAAGGAGAGATTGCTGCCGTCTCAAAATCGTTAAAAAGTTGATGATGGCTTTTGTGTGCAAAGAACTCCGGGCTGTTGTCAATACCAAGTTGTAATAGAGCTTCTTGAGCCTTTTTAAAGTCAATTTCAAAGATCACATTGCCGTAATCAAAAATAATATTTTTTATTTTTTGTGCTAAAACTGTTTCCATAATTGGATACAAATATGTAACATTGCACTCGCAAAATCTAATTGATTTTAGCAGGGGCCATTAGCTCAGTTGGTTAGAGTAGAAGACTCATAATCTTTTGGTCGATGGTTCGAGCCCATCATGGCCCACAAAAAACCTCGGTAGTACAGAAAACTACTGAGGTTTTTTTTCCTTATAAGGTTCTCTAAAATATGGGATCAAGAAAAATTGATCAGATTATAGGTGAGTTCTCGATTTAATGCCCTGATTTGTCCTGACCAGTCTACTAAAGACATAGAAATCACATCTAATATAAAAGTAGAGGTCTGCTAACGTCGAGAATTTGCCGGAATTTATGAGTTAACATTAAAAATTTGACATTTTATGAGCGTTTTGTCTAGTTAGCATTAAAAATTTGTCAAATAGCATTGCGGTTTTGGGATTCAAATTAGGTAGCTTTTTGACGTAAAGAGTGTTTTCTGTTAATTTGGTAATTAAATTTTAGGTGTTCTCAAATTTTGAATTAGCATTAGAAATTTGTAGATTTAGCTATATTAGCATTAGATTTTTGACTTAAGTGGCAGTTTACCATTAATTAGCATTAAATTTTTTGCAATAAACATTTGACTATGGATAAATCAACGCCTTTACATCTACAGGATGTTATCTTTTCTTCCAGCAATTCTGTAATTAGCAGGGCGATTTCTAAATTGGAGAAATCAGGAGAAATCAAAAAGATAGCCCCAAGGGTTTATACGCCGGCGATAGACGAATCTCCAGAGATCATTATCAGGAGAAACCTATTCAAAATCATTGGCCATTTGTTCCCAGGAATTATGCTAAGCCATCGTACTGCTTTGGAGTTTAAGCCAACTAGTACCGGAGATATGTTTTTGACATCTTCTTCTGAACGAAAAGTGAGATTTCCTGGTATTACTTTGAATATTATGAAAGGTCCTGCTCCTATAGACGGAGATAATTTGAATACCGAATTGAGGGCTTCACAAGCTGAGCGGGCGATGCTGGAAAACCTTCAGGAATCTCGTAAACCAGGGCCGAAATCTAAAACGCTAACCATACCCGAAATTGAGGAACGTTTGGAAAGTATTGTCAGAGCCAGGGGTGAAAAGGGGCTAAATGAGTTTAGAG